>NZ_BJMK01000014.1 GCF_006539125.1 Gluconobacter sphaericus NBRC 12467 | reverse complement strand
CGAACATCGTCTGACGAAACCCAACCATCTCTAGAGCAATGGCCAGGTTGAACGGATGAACCGGACGATCAGGGAAGCAACCGTCAAGCGCTTCCATTACGACAGTCATGAGTAGTTAAGGACACGCTTCAATGACTTCATGGCAGCCTATAACTTCGGGCGAAGACTCAAGACCCTGAACGGCCTCACTCCTTACGAATACGTCTACAAAATCTGGACTTCAGAGCCAGAAAAATTCATCACCAATCCAAACCATCAAATTAAAGTACTAAAGACATGGGTTAAAATATCGGCTGTGTAATATTGTTGAGATAATTTTCATAAAATTAGGAATTGGTGACGTATCTCTACCCGATATGACAAAGGCAAGGAATTATGTCCTGGCTTTGTCAATCTCGTCTCATCAGTCCAATGGATACACCTTGCCCACGAGACCTAGATTTCGCGTTGTATTCTTTCTGCAATCCGTATGGACAGCGCCGCAGCGGTGAGGGTTGGGTTCATGCAGGTGCTTGCGGACATGACGCTTGTGCCCGCGATATACAGATTGGGATGATCGTGGGCGCGACAGTCGCGGTTTACGACGGAATCCCTGGGATTGTCGCCCATGATTGTCGTGCCCGACGGATGTTGGCGATTTTCGAATTTCATGTTTTTTTTGGTGATTTCCGCATCGAGAAGCTGCGAGAATCTGTTGAGATCCTGCATGGCGAGTTCAGTGCCTGCATGCCAGTAATCATTAAGATCGTAATAGAGTGAGGGGACGGGCAGACCAAGGGCATCGAATTTAGTCTTGCTCAGTGTCACACGATTGGCGGGATCGGGGAGGACTTCAAAGTCTACGGCCCACGCAAGGGTGTGAGCGGAAAGCTCCTGTATTCGTCGGTCGAGTTCCGTGCCGAGAACGCCCTGTTCCAGCAGGGTGGCCGCATATTGCGAGACCGGTGTCGTATTGCGGACCTTGATCTTGTACTGGGCAGCGTTACGGCGAAAATCGCCTTCGCGCTTATTGAAGACCAGCAGTTCTGTCGGTCCCTGGCCGGGCCATACGGGGTCGCGCGTTTTCATCGTAACGCTGATACCGGTGGTATCCATGAGGTTTCGCCCGACCATGTCCGAACTGTTTGCAATTCCGTTAGGAGAATGTCGGGTTTTGGACATTAGAAGGAGCTTGGGTGTTTCAATCGTATGTGCGGCCACAACGAAAACCTTGGCCGTAACCTTGTGTTCTGAACCGTCAGGACGTTTGAACCACAAGGCCTGAATGCGTCCGGTATCATCGTCTTCAAGTTTATAGACGACAGCGTTTGGCATGATGACGGCGCCTCGGTTCTCGGCGATGTCGCAATGCATAGAACCATCATATTTGGCACCAATAGGGCAGACCGGGTTGCAATTGTTGTTCCCCGCGCAGACCGGCCTCTGATTATAGGGGCGTGTTGCCCGTCCGTGGGGTTCCCAGACGGGATTGTATCCCCCCGCGGACAGCTTTTCGGCCAGCGTCCTGAACATGTAAGTCAGAGGAACCTGTTTCATCGGGTAAGGAGCCGCGCGTGCAGGCGAGGGGCTGCCGCCGGCCCCGCTTTCGTCTTGATCGTCCGTCCCGCTGACGCCAAGCTCCATCTCAGCCAGGCCGTAGTATTTTTCGAGATCGTCATAGCCGATCGGCCAGTCTCGACCGCGACCATATAGCGAGTTAAGCTTGAATTCGCTGGGTAGGAGGCGCCAGAGGGCCGAGCCGAAATGCCATGTCGTACCGCCGACGACGCGGAGATAGCTCGTATTGTATTTGACCGGTCCTTTCTGCTCCAGATAGTCGCCATAGGTGGAGGGCGCATGAGGAAGGCTCGGAAACGGTGATCCGGCGCCCTGCAGCTTCATGTTTGCCAGAGACAGTTTGACGGGTGCGTCACGGTAGGTTTCGACGATGTCGCGACGCTTTACCCGCGGCCCGGCCTCGAGAATGAGGACGGATTTGCCTGCTTTTGCCAGTTGGGCACCAATCAGGGCACCGCAGACACCGGAACCGACAATCACAACGTCTGCATGCAAATTTTCAGTGCTCATCGGGCGCTTCCTTGAACGTCATGTAGGGTTCGGGGCGGCTGCCCCATGCGAGGGGGCCAGCGCCGTAAGAGGGAACGACCAGAGCTCCTGCGACAGCCTGGAACATCAGTGCGTCGGAATACGCGATCATCTTCTTTTTCGGATCCTCGCCGACCACGCCGAGATACCATGCGGAGACGATTGTTGTTGCGGTACTGCGGGCGTCGGGTGTGGGCCCATGGCTCAGATAATCGTCCATGGTCTGGGTCCCTGAGGCATGAATGTCGTTGGACAGATTGGTGATTCTGTCCGGCAGGTCAGGGAATTGATCACGCAAGCCCAGATAATATCGCCGCGCCAGAGTGAAGTTCAGGTTTTTCCTGCCCGTTAGAAACTCGGAAAGTATGAGAAAGTCCGTTACGTCAGAGGCTTTGGGCGTGTTGGTTAGCCCGTGGGATGCAAGAGCACCCATACTTCCGAACGCAAGGCCGCCAAGCAGAAACCTGCGTCTGGACACCTGACTTAGAGCTGTGGGAACGATGGAGTGTGGGATCATGGTTTAGTGCTCCACATGGGGGCAAGAGCATGGAATCATGGCGTAAGTGCCGCGCGTTGTTTCGCGACATAACTGGCGTCGACCTGGACCGATGGGTTGCCGAAGGTCTTCAGAATGAAATTGCTGAGATCCGCGATATCCTGATCCGAAAGACGATTGACCCAAAGTGCGCCGGATCCGAAGGCAGGCATGAAGACCGAATTGTCACCGCTCCGCCGTTCGACGCCCGTCAGGATGGTTGCCACGAGGTTACGTGCATTGGGGCTTCCAGTGGTGGAGTTGTGCGTCAGGGAGGGGTAGGCGTTGATGCCCTGTCCTTCCGCCTGATGACAGGATGCGCAGGAGCCGCTGAAAATTTTCCAGCCCCTGTCTTCAGGACTGGCCTGCCCGCGTGCCGCGTCTTCCGGTCGATCTGCAGTGCCGTAAGACGTCCGTGAACGTTTTTCGTCGCTTGCGACCGCTGGAACCTCTCGCAGATAGGCAATCATGGCATTAACGTCATTGGAAGTAAGAAACTGGGTGCTGTTCGTGACGACTTCCGCCATGGGGCCAGCCGCTTGACCTTTGTTCAGCGCATGGCCGGTCTTTAGATAATTCCTGAGATCGTCGTCCGTCCAATCGGCGATGCCGGCGACCTTGTCTGTGGTGATATTGGGGGCATACCATGCGCCCACAGACGAGCCTGCCAGATAACGCATACTCGCCGGTCCCATGAATATGGTGCGCGGTGTGTGGCATGTGCCGCAATGTTCGAGGTGATTGACCAGATAACGGCCGTGCGTAATCTGTGGCGTTTCCCGCGGCTGCGCCTGGAACGGACGTGTATCAAGATAAAGCCAGTTCCATAGCACAAGCCCCGAGCGGATGTTGAATGGGAACCGTACGGTATCGGGCTTGTTTTCTTGTTCGACAGGTGCAACCGCCGAATTAAAGAAAGCGTAAAGTGCCTCCATGTCGCTATCCGTCACGCCTGCGTAGGATGTATAGGGCATGGCCGGGTAGAGGCGCTTGTTGCCGTGCCCGACACCTCGGCGCACAGCATCGAAGAACTCTGCCTTCGTGTAGTTGCCAATGCCTGTTCTGGGGGCAGGGGTGATATTGGTCGAATAGATTGTCCCAACCGGTGTCGTGATCGGATAACCGCCTGCAAAGGGTTTGCCTCCAGGCGAAGTATGGCAGGCAAAGCAGTCAGCGGCGGTCGCGATGTAGCGCCCTTTTTCAACCAGCCCTGCATCTTCCGCTCGTGCATCGGGCAGAGTGGCCATCAGTGCGGCAACACCTGAGTATGCCACAAGGTAGAGGGTGGCTCTGGTAGAGCGGGGGAAGGATGTCTTTCGCATCATGGATGTCCCGTCGTCAGAGGAGCGGTGGACGAGGTGTGCTCATGCGATGGAATTCTCTTGTTCTGCACCAGCAGCAGCATGCTCAGCGCCCCACAAACTCCGATGCCAGCAGCAATCCAGAAAGCGGATGCATATCCGCTGGCTGCATGTTCGATGACGTAGCCGGTCAGTGCAGGAGCAACGACACCGGACATGTTGGCCAGGAAATGGATGAAGCCGCCGACGGTCCCCATATAGATGACCGGCGTTACTTCATGGATCATCGCCCAGAGCGACTGGGTCGCCATCGACAGTGCGAAGAGCGATAAGGTGAAAAGTATCACTGCTGCACTAACAGACTGAATGCTCGGGATGGCGGAGAGTGTGACCGTGGCCAGAAGAAGAGGCGCGATTGTGGTTGTTTTGCGCGCTTTCAGACCATTTTCGCTACGTTTGAAAAATAGGTCAGAAATGAATCCACCAAGAAAATATCCCAGAAACCCACCAACCCATGGAACGCCAGCTGCAACGGAAAGGCCTGTCGGTGTGACGTGCATGACATTTGTGAAGTAACTGGGCATCCACGAGACAAAAATATAGAGGGGGTAAAGAAGGGCAAACAGCCCCAGAGCCAGACCCCAGGTGGATCTCCGCAAAATATAATTCTTCAGGGGCGCACTGCCTTTGGGGAGGACGGCTTCCGAGCGGTCAGACGTGATATGCGCCAGTTCTTCGGGGGTAACATGTCGGCTTTCCGCCGGGCGATCGGATGCAAATCTGAGCCACAGAACGCACCAAAGAACACCGATGGCGCCGAGAGCGACGAATGCCAGGCGCCAACCAAAGAAATAACCCAGAGAAATCACCAGTGGCGCAGCCACCGCACTTCCGAGATTCTGCCCCGAGAGCGTGAAACCTAGGGCGCGAGCCGTTTCCTTTCTGGGAAACCAGTTCGTGACCGTTCGGTTCGTGGTGGAATTCATAGGCCCCTCAGAAGCACCAAAGAACAGACGTACGAGGATGAGGGGGGCGAGGGTTGCGACGGCCCCTGTCAGCGAGCAGAAAATCGACCAACTTACGACGGCAACACCAAAGGTGCGTTTTGGTCCGAATTTGTCAGACAGGTATCCACCTAGAAACGAGAATATCGCGTAGCTGAAGAAGAAAGCACTAAACACCCAACCAAGCTGTGAGGGTGTAATGTGTAGATCGCGCTGTATTTGAGGTGCTAGAATTCCGACAGCGGCACGATCAGTATAATTGATCATTCCCAGAGCAAAAAGTAGAGCGGCAATTACAAGTCTGTAGCGGCCTTTTGTCACTATACACCTCAGTGGCTGGCATTGATTTTAGCAGCCTGTTTCGCGTCGAAATCCAAAACACATAACGCCATATTAGAAAGCGCTTACATCACATGAATGCTGTTCTAACAATCGCAAAAGCGTGAATCAGGGGAAGGGATGTAGGCATGAGAGGATTTCTGCGATCGCTGGAAACAAAAATAGCACCATATTTTAGATATTTAGCTGGAAATTCCATTTTATTGTTATAAACGTAACATACACGTGTTTACCGCAAAAGAAAATAGTGGGTGTAAGCGTTTTCATTGAGTGGCGAGCAGCCTGGAATTTTCAAAAGGCCGACGTGATTCACATTTTTCATCTGCGCACAGGAGATAAACGCTTATGTCACGGGAACAGTTTTCGCTGAGTGTCGCCCTGGTTGTTAAAGGGGCGTTCGATGACGGAATTCTCCATGATTTTATGGAAAAAACAGGCTTTGAGCCGGTTATCGAATGGGCGCCTACAACAGTTATTCTTGCCTCCCTCGAAAAGGGAAGTAGGCCTGATGGTGTCATCGTTACAGATGATGCGTTGGCAGGACTCGTGAGGGAGGGGATCGTTGCGTCTGACGCTTTGATACCGCTCGTGGCCTCAAAAATCGGTATCGGTGTTTCCAGTGGAGCTGAGCATCCGGATATAGCAACGGTCAAGGCTTTCAAGAACACGTTGCTGAACGCCCGCTCTGTTGCCTATTCCTTGGGCGGCCAGAGCGGTGTGTACTTTGCTCCCCTGCTTGAACGGCTCGGCATTGCAGAAGCGGTCAATGCCCGGGCGACGCGTATTCCTAGCGGATTTTCCGCGGAGAAGCTGCGAACGGGTGAGGCGGATATCGCGGTGCAGCAGGTCAGTGAACTCCTGGCGATAGAAGGGACCGAGATTGTAGGGACGTTCCCTGAAGAAATTCAGAAGGTCACGCTTTTCTCGGGAGCACCTCTGGTTGACAGTCCGCAGAGGGAAAAGGTCGAGGCATTTCTCTCATTCCTGCGGCAGCCAAAGTCCACGGAGCGATTCAGGAAATCCGGTCTTGAGCCCCAGTGAAACGTGGGAAGCAAGAATCATGACTTCTGGTTTGGTGAGGCGTCCGGCAGCGTTGCTGATCGGTATTGCTGCCCTATCCTGTGGTTCCGCGTATGCACAGACGATTCAGGAGGCCGAGCCGACCTATGATGCCAGCGTTCGGGTCGCAAAGCCTCTTCCCGCGACCCCGCTGAGCGGGCCGGTGGTGCCGCCGTTTGAAAATCCTCCCGCGTTTGTGCCCGATTTTTTCGGTGTGCGGGCATGGCTGCGGGCGCACGGCATTGCATTGCTGGTATCCAACACCAATGAATTTACGGGAGCCGTCACCAGGCCCACGCCAGGCTTCAGAAACTATCGCCAGGGAGCAAGCAATGCCGGGCAGATCAGTACGGTTTTGCATATGAACTGGGATAAGCTGATCGGCTTGCGGGGTTTTGCGACACATGCGGTTTTTACGAGCCGGTATGGTACGACTGCTAACCGGATGTTCGGTGACTGGTTGGGGCACGCATCGGAAATCTATGGCGGTGGTGGCAATGTCGTTGTTCACCTGGTCATGGCTTATGGCGAGGAAAATCTCTTTGGTGGCCGGTTGGCGATTGCGGGCGGCCGTATGACTGAAATGTCAGATTTTTCCAACTCGCCCTTGTTCTGCAATTTCATCAACAACAGCCTGTGCGGCCGTCCCCGTGCGGTGAGTGATAATGACTATATTGGTCGCTATCCTGCTGGTGTCTGGGGAACCCGCGTTCGTGGTCGCCCCTCGCGCTACACCTACATTCAGGCGGCTGTCTATTTCCCCGAGAAAAGCATGTTCGCCAATGCCTATAACCGGAGCGGCTTCAAATTCAGTGGTGGGTCGGCCATCATGGGGCAGTCCATACCGATCGAACTGGGGTGGGAGCCCGAGTTTGGTGCAAAGCACAAGCTTGCTGGGCACTATAAGATTGGTGCGCGTCTCCTGACTGTTCCGCTCTCGGACAACTATTACGATATCAACGGTCTACCCCTGAGCGTGACGCGCAAAAAGGCCATGCAGCATAGCCGGAGCTGGAGCGCGTGGTTTGAAACGGATCAGAAAATATGGCAACCGCAGGGAGCGCCCGCTTCTTCGGGCACCACGCTGATTGGCGGATTTATTCTCAATGATCCACGTGTCGCCCTGCGGCGCTGGGAGACTTATTTCGGTTTTATCAATCGTGGGTTTATCCGCTCGCGTCCTCATGATGCTCTGAATTTCATCGGTATGTACGAAAAAATTGCTGGTGGCGTGAGCGCTACGGAGGCGAATTATCTTGATGAGGGTGCCGCCCGGCTGCTGCCTAATCATGCAACGGGTGTACAGAAAAATGCCGCTGTTTTCGAAGTTAATTATCAGATTCAGGTGACCCGCGGCGTCGCTATCGCCCCGGATTACCAGATCTTCTTCAACCCGAACGGACAAAAAAACCTGCGGACTGCACATGTTTTGGGCTTCAAATCGACAGTCCAGATTTTCTAGGTAAGGGTGTTGTTTGCCTGTGGCAGGCAACAGTTTTCAGATGTTGCGGTCTGGTTCGTCCGGCGCTGGCTTGAGCACAATGCAGCTCGGGCTGGCAACTTTTACGCAGTGCTGAATACCCGCGATGTCCAGCCCCTGCGCCGTCAGGGCGACGCGCCCTATTGTGTCCGAGGTTTCGTGTGCGACCAGAATCGTTGATGCGGATGCGACAACAGAAAAGAAACGCGGCGTTTTGCCTCCGCTGTCGATCGATTGGGTAAGCAAGAGCGTTCCAGTATCGTCGTCGATGGAAAGGACACTCAGTATATCAGCACCCCTAAGGGAAACGAGGACGGAGGTTTCGTCCGGAGAAAGTGCGATTTCTGCTCCTCTGCCGTTTCCGGTGTAGTGCTCCGGAAGGGCCAGAACAGTCTGTTGGGGGGTTAGCTCACCCGTTTCCCGGTTATGGCGATAGTACGTTACCGTACAGTCAAGTTCGTTGATGACATAGGCGTAGGGCTTGGCGGGATGAAAGGCGATATGCCTGGGGCCTGCTCCTTCGCGTGTCGGCACGTTGCTAACACATTGCAAATGACCTTCGTGGAACCTGAACACGAAAATACGGTCCAGACCTTTATCCGGGACGTACACAAAGCGTTCTGCCGGATCGAACGTTACACCATGAGGATGGGAGCAATGCTGTTCAAGTCGGTGGGGGCCGCGCTCGCCGGGGAGTGTTTCGGAAGAGGTGACTGTGCTGAGTATGCCGGTCGCTGCATCGAAAGACACGGATGTGAGAGTGCCATCTGCATAGTTCGGGATGACGATGAAGCGGTTGGCGGTATCGAAGGCGAGGTGTACGGGATTCTGTCCGCCGCATTCGACGCCAGATCTGTGTTCGATCAGACCGGTACGGGGATCAATGGCATAAGACGAGATATGGTTGCGATCTCCATGAACGGCGCAGAGATAGTGCCCGCTCCGATCAAGTGACAGAAACGAGGGATTATCGTGTGTCGGCATATTCTGAAGATGCCGCCACGTCGTTAGTGTCTCGTCCACATGATAGACGTTGATGCCGTCGCCATGCGCGTGTCGCTCCGCCGTCGTGTAGCAGCCAACATAGGCTAGAAATCCGGAAGGCATAGGCTCTCCTGTCGTGCGATAAATGGAAGTCCGTGACAGATTTTGGAAACGATTACATGCATTTTTCGGGATCGCTAATGCTGCTCTGTAAAACATTGCTCATTTTTGCGTGATTCTGGAATGCTTGAAGAGTGATTCTACGCGAACAGTTACGCTTTAAAATAAGAATAATTATAAAAAAATATGCAAAAACAATAGTTTAATGCCATATCTTTGGGGTGGGAATGCCGTATCTGCGGTCAGGTGCCAATCCGTGGACAAGCTCCGCCTCTCTTGCAAGTGGGTAAGAGGGAGACGTAAGATCAATGTAAGGGTTTACATAATTATTTTGAATGCAGGAGCATGTCTGTAAATGGGTGACATTATGAAGACGACTGATGGCCTTCCACAGGCTATTGCTCCCTCTCTTCCTACTGCGTTCAAGGCAACTTCTCGGGTTTTGCCTGCTCGTTTGCGGGACATTTTGGCGCTGGATGACTTTGAGCGGCACTGCAAGCCGTTCCTGCCGCGTATGATTTATCAGTATGTGGCTGGCGGCGTGGAAACAGAAAGTGCCATGCGTAATGGTCGCCAAGCCTATCAGGATTATGGTTTTACACCGCGTGCACTGGTCGATACATCTGCTCGCTCGACGCAGACGAATCTGTTCGGAAAAACGTACTCTGCGCCATTTTCGATTGGTCCGCTGGGCGGAGCGGCGTTCGTGGCCTATCGCGCGGATCTTGCTCTGGCGGCTGCGGCACGGTCATGCAACATCCCTATGATTCTGAGCGCATCTTCATTGATCCGGTTGGAGGACGTCATCGCCGTCAATCCTGACGCATGGTTTCAGGGATATCTGGCGGGGGATTTCGACCGTATTGCGCGTATGCTCGATCGGGTTGAAGCCGCTGGTTACAGAAATCTCGTCGTTACGGTCGATACGCCGATACTCGGTAATCGCGAACATAATATCCGGTCGGGGTTCTCGATGCCGATCCGGATTACACCCAGGGTGATGGTGCAGAGCGCAACCCACCCACGTTGGCTTCTAGGGACTGTAGCCAGAACGTTCCTGAAACATGGCGCGCCGCATTTTGAAAATACGGAGGCGGATCGTGGTCCGCCGATGATGTCACGCAAAGTGCGTAACACCGTTGCCCGGGACAAGCTGACCTGGGAGCATATCGCGTTTATTCGCAAGCGCTGGAAAGGGCCGCTGGTCATCAAGGGCATCATCTCGCCGCATGATGCTTTTATGGCGCGGGATCATGGTGCGGATGGCATTATTCTTTCCAACCACGGTGGTCGTCAGCTCGATCACGCGATGGCCCCTCTGCGTGTTCTGCCAGAGGTCGCATCGAGAAAGGGAGAGATGAAAGTTATCATCGATGGCGGTATTCGCCGCGGCTCTGACGTCCTGAAGGCTTTGGCGTTGGGAGCTGATTTTACGCTGATGGGGCGGCCTTTTCTTTTCGCAGCAGCCTATGACGGTCAGCGGGGCGTAGAACATGCTTACACGATCATGCGCGATGAAATCCTGCGCGACATGGCGATGCTGGGCGTCAATTCAGTCGAAGAGTTGGACGAAAGCTTCGTCAGGAGGGCAGGGGCCATCATGGTCTGAATGGGATCTGCGTTGAGTCAGTTTTTCAGAGCTTGGCCGGGGGCGCCACGGTGCCCCGCAGGACGAGCTCTGGTGTAATCCGCGTCATTTGTACCATTGTTCTGTCATTCATGAGATTGAGCAGGGCGAGGGCCGATATTTTTCCGATCTCGTCAGCGTCGACGCGAATGGTCGTCAGAGGGGGGGAGAGAACAGCGGAGAAGCTTGAATCGTTGAAGCCGATCACGGAAAGGGATCGGGGTATATCGACGCCTCTCTCTGATGCCTCGCTCATGATGCCGAGTGCAATCTCGTCCGTGCCGCAGATGATAGCTGTTGGGCGCTGCTCTTCCGGACCGCCCATCAGCTGACCGAATGCATCCCGCCCTGCCACAATCCCTGACGAGACAGTCAGGTCGTGCGCCGGGATCAGCTCCAGTCCGCGCTCTGCCATGGCCAGACGAACGCCTTCGGCACGTGGTCCGGCACGGTCGTTGTTCTCACGGGTGCCAGTGACGACTGCAACCCGCTTGTGTCCGAGGTCAAGCAGGTAGTTTGCAGCGCGGAACGTGGCTTCTCTGTTATCGAAGCCGACACAGTAGTGACGATCCGAGAGGCTGAAGCTCTGGATGATTGGCACCTGACTGCGTTCCGCACGTGTATAGAGGTCAGGGTCATGAATGCCGCCGACCAGCATCAGCCCATCAACGCTGCGCTGCAAGAGAAAGGAAACCTCCTGCATTTCTGTCGCGAGATCGTATTCCGAACTGGCCGCCAGAACCTGATAGTTCGCGGCGCGCATCGTCCGTTGAAAACTTGAGAGCGCTCGTACGAATACCTCGTTCCCATAGCTTGGGACTATCACGCCAACTGTCGAGGAGCGTCGCGTGCTGAGCGCGCGGGCAGCGCTGTTTAGTACGAATCCGAGTTCTGCAGCTGCTTTCATGACGGCTTCACGTGTGGCCGGTCGCACTTTTTCAGGCTCGTTCAGGGCACGCGATACGGTGGCGATGGAAACGCCGGCGAGCCGGGCGACATCCTGTGCGACCGGAAGACGCGTACGGCGATCGATGTTGGAACTCCTGCTTTTTCTGGGCAAAGGCTGGTCCGGGTTCATGCTGCTCAACGTTTATGTTTCCGTCGCCGGACCAGAGGGCTCTACCATGACGTTGCGGCCGCTGCCGGTCCGGATGTCATGGCAAGAGTGTCGGTCGGATGCAGTCTTATACCGTCCCATTTCAGAACAGTCATTGTCTTGTCGGTCGTGTTTTGTACGAGAAGCGTACGACCATCCGGAGAAAATATGATGCCCTGTGGCCAGCGTCCAACGTTTTCATGTGCAACAGGCGTCAGGTCGCTTCCGTCAACACGATAGAGTGTGAGAGACCCGTGTCTCGCAGCATCTTTGTTGGAGTTATTGACCGCTCCCACCGCGAGGTAGCGTCCGTCTGGAGAAAACCGGAGAGGTTCAGGGCCTGGTGCGACCGGTATCGTACCGAGCAGGTTCAGTATTCCGTTTTCCAATCGCACCAGATGCACCGCAGGACGTGCAGGGTCCTGATCTCCTATGGCGAGGAGGCCCGCTTTGGTGATGTCCATTGTATTGGGGGAACGGCCCAGGTCGAGGCGTTTTTCTTCTATTGTGAAACTGTCCCCGACCCTGTGGAGGAGGGCAAGTTGATGAAAGCCGCGCAGCACGACGACCGCATGCTGCCCATCCGGCAAGAAGAGGACTGAGGCGGGGTTGCTGTCCGCGCCCGTGTTCAAGGTCTGGACAGGGTGTAGCTGTCTGTTCGCGACCGCAAAGACTGAGACTGTTCCGCTTTTGCGGTTCCCGATGAGCACCCATTTCTGGTCGGGTGACACGCTGACCTGACTGGCGCCCAAGCCTGCATGAATTGTCTGGACGAGGCGGGGGACGGCATGCTCGATGCTTACCACCGATACGATATCGTCCTCAATGACGGGATCTCCCGCATGCGACCCTGCGTGTGAGCCGGCTGTGACGATGGCCCAGTTTGAAGTCGGGGCGATCCAGGCTGTTGTCGGTGGGCCCTCAACTGAGGTGGGCAGGACGAGAGTTTTTCCCAGCACTGGCATGCCATGTTCGAACCGGATCAGGGAAAGGCTATCCGGAATTATCGTCGCGGCAGTGACCATTTTTCCGGTCGCACTGGTCGTTGTATGGCCGTCATTTGCCGAAATAGCCCAGTGGTCTGCTGCATGAACACCATGCGCGAGAAATACGCCCAAAATAGCTCCTGCGGCAGACGTCAGGCATCGGGTTTTCTGCTTTCGGGACTGTTTGGCGTGTTGGCAGGAGAAGTATATCATTGTGATTTATTATCCATAAATAACAACAAAGTGATAAGAAAATAACAAAATGAATAGTGGCATACAGGGGTTGTCTATGTAAACGCTTTCAACTCATGTTGAAAGACACTCTGCGGGGGTGAGATGAGCATCACATTGAAGCGTCGATCGTTTCTTGGTTCTGCGTCCTTGGCGGCAGCAGCTACGTATCTTTCATCGTGGCATGCCGCTCATGCGAGCATGTGGCAGCCATCTCTGCGTTTGCCGGATCCCGCGATCAGGATCCTCGACCCCGCGTTCAAAGCCTGCGTTAACAACCTGTCTGTTGTAGAGCGGGTCGCTACCGGATTTGAGTGGACAGAAGGGCCGGTTTGGCTGGGAGAAGCCAATCTTCTTCTGTTCAGCGATATCAGGGGTAATCGTATCATGAAATGGGATGAGGCGACGGGAGAAACGTCCGTATTCCGGGCTCCATCGAATTTTTCGAATGGCAATACGGTGGACCGTCAGGGACGGCTTCTGACCTGCGAATGTGCGACCCGGCGCATCACCCGTACGGAAGCCGATGGTCATATTACAGTTCTTGCGGACGGCTTCGACGGCAAGCCTTTCAATTCTCCCAATGATATCGTCTGCACCACTGATGGGGCCATTTGGTTTACCGATCCGGCTTTCGGGCCGAATTTTTCCGAAGGGGATCTGTCACCGGTTCAGATTGCGCGTGTCTATCGTATTGATCCGCGGACACGGAAGACAGAGGCTGTGCTCGATGATGTGCCGGGACCGAACGGTCTTTGCTTCTCTCCCGATGAAAAGATCCTGTATCTGATCGCCTCCCGTCATACCCCTCATCGGCAAATATGGGCGTATGATGTTGCCATGAACGGTACAGTCTCCAACAGGCGCGTTTTTCTGGATTGTGCCGAGGGGGCGGCGGACGGTCTCCGTGCAGATATCAACGGAAATCTCTGGTGTGGCTGGGGTTCGGGCGAGGGGCTGGACGGGGTGGCAATATTCAGCCCGCAAGCCAAGAAGATCGGGCATATCGACTTGCCTGAACGTTGTCCAAATGTGTGTTTCGGCGGTGTTCACCGGAACCAGCTTTTCATGGCGTGCCATACCTCCATATACCGCCTGACGCTCGCGACGCAGGGTGTGCCACAGATTAGCTAAGGGACGGGGCGTTGCTTCCTGTGAGAGTAATTCCTCTTTTCCAGAAAGTTACGTTCTCGTGAGAAGCTCGGTATGAGTTTGCAAGCCCAAAAGCGCCAGTATATGAAAACGCTTACATTAATGTCGACTTTCGTATTGTCGTGACAGCCTTTCAAGGAATGACGGAATGAGCCAGCGTATTGTCCTTCTTCATGCGACCCCGGTGGCGATGGTGCCTATTCAGGACGCATTTCGTCGCCTCTGGCCTGAGGCGGAGATTGTCAATCTCCTTGATGACGGATTGACGATTGATCGCAAGAAGAGCGTCGATCTGTCGCCGGAACTCTCCCAGAGATTTGTCACGCTCGGGAAATATGGGGCGTCCATGCAGGCACAGGGTCTGCTGGTTACCTGTTCGGCATTTGGCCCGGCGATCGACTTGCTGGAAAACGAACTGACCATCCCGTTGCTTCGTCCCAATGAGGCCATGTTCCGCGCAGCGCTGGAGAAAGGGATGCATATTGGCATGTTGGCGACATTCGCCCCTTCTGTGGTGACTATGGAAAAGGAATTTGAGACTTTCCGCGCACAGGCCTCGTCAGAGGCCACGCTGGAAACGATCATTGTGCCCGATGCCATCGAGGCGTTGAGAGGTGGTGATGTTGAAACACACAACCGGCTCGTTGCTGAATACGCGCCGCGTCTGAAGCATTGTGATGTGATCATGCTCGCCCATTTCTCGACGTCCCAGGCGCTTAAAGCCGTGGAAGCTGTTGTTGATGTTCCGGTGCTGGCTGCTCCGGAAGCAGCCGTTCAGCGGATGCGCTCGCTGCTGCATGCCTGAGTGCCGAAAACGATGCTGATCGGCGTCATTGTGGATGATTTTAGCTGCGCGCGAGGCAGTGCCTTGGGAACTTGCCCCGATGGGCATTCTGTCAGTTATTTTTCGGACGACACTGTTGTCGAATTTCACAAGGTGTTTGGAGAATGAGCGACAAATCGCGAAGCGGCGGATCCCTGGTCTGTGGTCGTCGTGCCATGCTTCAGGGAACAGCGCTGGGCCTTGTTACGACAGCTTTCTTCCATTTTCCCGCAGCCAGCGTATCAGAGGCTGCCGATGCGGAATATGTCTATCGGCCCGTGTTTTTTTCCAGTGATGAATGGCGAACGCTGAGTAGCTTCGTAGACAGGTTGATTCCGGCCGATGCGGAAGGGCCTGGAGCGATTGAGGCGCACGTGCCGGAATTCATTGATCGTCAGATGAATACGCCTTACGGCCATGGCAGCGAATGGTATTTGCGACCGCCTTTGATGAAAACATCGGCGACGCTGGGCTACCAGCTCCTTTTCACGCCAAGAGATATCTACAAACAGGGGCTTCCGGCGTTAAATGGTGCGATAATGCAACGTTATGGCAGGCTGTTTCATCAGCTTGATGCCAGCGAGCGCGATCAGGTCATCGGGCAGATGGAGAAGGGGACGCTCACTTTGTCGCCGATATCGTCGAAACTGCTGTTCGGGCAAATTCTGAAAAACTGTAAGGAAGGCTATTTCGCCGATCCGATACATGGCGGGAACTACAAAATGGAAGCCTGGAAGATGATCGGGTTTCCCGGTGCGCGTGCGGATTTTACCGACTGGGTCGATCGTTATGGTGCGCGCTATCCCCTTCCGCCCGTCTCGGTTGGCGGTCACGCCGTGCAGGGAGGCGTATGATGGTTTCCCGTAGCGAGAAACATACGGATGTGGTGATTGTGGGTTTTGGCTGGGTCGGTGCCATTATGGCGCGGGAACTGACGCAGGCGGGGCTGAACGTGGTGGCGCTCGAACGCGGCCCACGTCGCGATACTTGGCCCCAGGGCGCCTATCCGTCGTCAATCGACGAACTCACGCACAACACCCGGCACGCCCTTTTTCTCCAGCCCTCGCAGTCAACGGTGACTGTACGTCACCGCGAAAGCGACGTGGCCGCGCCCTATCGTCAGCTTGCCGCATTTCTTCCTGGCACGGGGGTCGGTGGGGCTGGTTTGCACTGGTCCGGATGCCACTGGCGTATCTCGCCGGCCGAGCTCCGTCTGCGCAGTCATTACGAGGAACGATACGGAAAGGACTTTATTCCTCAGGACATGACCATTCAGGACTGGGGTGTGTCTTATGAGGAACTGGAGCCTCATTTTGCTTTTGCTGAAAGCGTGTTCGGAACTTCGGGGCAGGCCTACAAGGTCAATGGCAAGATCGTGGGAGATGGAAACCCGTTCGACGCAGACCGCTCAACGCCTTTTCCGTTACCTGCCATGAAGAACACCTATTCCGCCGAACTTTACAGCAAGGCCGCGGCGGAATGTGGGTATCATCCCTTCCGCATACCGTCAGCCAATGCGTCACAGGCCTATACCAATCCTTATGGATGCCAGATGGGAGCCTGTACGTTCTGTGGGTTTTGTAGCGGCTATGCCTGCTACAACTACTCAAAGGCATCCCCGAATGTGAACATTTTTCCCGCACTTGAGCGCGAAAGTCGTTTCGAGTTGCGTGCTGAGTGTGACGTCCTGAAGGTCGAGACGGACTCATCGGGCAAGAAAGCAACGGGCGTGATCTATCGGACGTCCAAGGGGGAGGAAGTTCGCCAGACTGCCGATATCGTCATTCTGGCCAGTTTTGCCTACAACAACCCCTATCTGCTTCTTTTGTCTAGGATCGGACAGCCTTACGATCCCAAGACGGGCGAGGGGACTGTTGGGCGTAATTTCGTCTATCAGAATGAATCCGGCGTAACGCTATTCTTCGGGCAGGACAAATTCACTAATCCGTTCATCGGGGCCGGTGGCAACGGTGTTGCCATCGATGATTTCAATGCGGATAATTTTGATCATGGGCCGCTGGGGTTTGTTGGTGGCGCGCCCATCTGGGTCAATCAGGCCGGAAGCAAGCCGATCAGCAGTGCCACGGTACCCAAAGGGACACCGCAATGGGGTGCGCACTGGAAGAAAGCCGTCAAGGACAACTTCCAGCATACGATATCGATCCATGCCCACGGTACCAACATGGCATTTCGCGACTGCTACCTATCTCTTGATCCGACATACAGTGACACTGCCGGGCGCCCGCTGCTGCGGATTACGTTTAACTGGCATGACAACGATGTGAAGATGATCCGCTACGTGACAGACCGGATGGCGGATATCGGTCGGGCCATGAAGCCTGAATCGATGTCGATCGAGACGAAGGAGTTCGGAGAAGAATTCGACCTGCGCCATTATCAGACGACGCATATCGCGGGTGGCGCGATCATGGGAACGTCCCCCAAGGATAGTGTGGTCAACCGCTATCTCCAGCATTGGGAAGTGCCCAATCTTTTTGTCATCGGATCATCAGCGTTTCCGCAGGGCATCGGATATAATCCCACGGGTACCGTTGCCGCTCTGGCTTACTGGTCTGCAAAGGCAATCAGGGAGCGTTATCTGAAGTCTCCCGGACCAATGGTGCAGGCATGAAGAGGCGTAAAACAATGAAACGGCGCCTTCTTCCGGTACTGGCGGGAGCGATCTGCGTCCTGCAGTCATCCGGGGCATATGCCGATAATGCGGATCTGATCAAACGGGGAGCGTATGTCGCTGTTCTGGGCGACTGTGAAGCATGTCATACCGCTCATGATGGCAAGTATCTGGCAGGTGGACTGGCCCTTCAGTCGCCGCTCGGGGCAATTTACTCCACCAACATCACGCCTGATCGTAACACCGGGATAGGAACCTGGAGCTACGATGATTTCGTGCGTCTCATGCGTCGGGGGATCAGAAAAGACGGGTCAAGCGTTTATCCGGCGATGCCGTATCCGTCTTATTCGAAAATGACGGATGAGGATCTGCAGGCCCTTTATGCCTACCTCACGCAAGGTGTTGCACCGGTCAGCCTGAAGAACCGGGCGCCGGATATTCCATGGTTATTGTCAGCGCGCTGGCCTCTGGCGATCTGGCGTCTGCTTTTTGCGCCTTCACCTGCGCCTCCATTACCATCTGCCTCTTATGATGAGACGCCCGATGCGCTGGTCGAGCGTGGCCGTTATCTTGTGGAAGGTCCCGGGCATTGTGGAAGCTGCCATACGCCGCGCAATCTCGTACTCGCCGAAAAGGCCCAGACTGCAACAGATGGGCCGAAATATCTGTCCGGCGGCTTCATTGTAGACAACTGGGTTGCGCCTAGTCTTCGGAGTGATGACGTCGGTGGACTTGTGGGCTGGACCTCCGAGGATATCGTGGCTTTCCTGAAAACGGGGCGTAACAGGTATGGCGCGACATTCGGTGCGATGAACGGCGTTATCGCGCACTCGACCTCTCTGACGAATGACCATGACTTGGCGGCGATCGCGGCCTTTCTGAAGACGCTTGGTCCGCCGCCAGGCGTTTCGGTCGAGACGTTCCGTTATGATGATGCGGTGTCACGCCAGTTATTCGCCGGAAAGATGCCATCGGAAGGGGCGAAGATTTATGTTGATCGCTGCGCGGCCTGCCATCGGACGGACGGACGGGGATATCCCGGCGTATTTCCCCCTCTTGCCGGGAACCCGGTCCTTCAGGGACCGGATGCAACTTCCGCCGCTCATATCATTCTGAGTGGCGGACGGCTTCCCGGAGTTTCGGCTGCGCCGTCATCTCTGGTGATGGGCTCCTACCGGGAAGTTCTGGATGATCAGCAGATTGCTGATCTTGTCACTTTTCTTGGTCAGAGCTGGGGCAATCACGGAGCGGCAATGACGGCGCCACAGGTGGCGAAGATCCGGCAGGCAACAACGGATGAAAGGAGGCCTGCAGGTGATTGAAACAGGTATTCAGTTCTGAATATACCATAGTTGGATAGTTTTTGTAAATGGATATCAGGTATAGTTTATAGGGGGTATCTACAAAAGTGGCCCCTTATGTAAGTGACGAAACAAATATAATCGAACTATGAAAAGGAATCGCGTCATGAATATTAATGGTCGTTATTCGTTTATTCTTTTTTCGGTACTGTATTTCTCATCTGTGGGGTATGGATATGCTTTTCCATCCAAAGGACCAGATGGAGAGCCTGTAGTAGAAACGAAAGATGAGCCATTACATCACGTCATATATGAAACCAAAGACGTTCGAGTAATGCGTGTGCTGTTGCTTCCAGGCGTTCGTACAATGTGGCATGAGCAGCATTTGGATTACGTGAATACTCACATTAGCGGCAGTCCAGTCAAAGTTGAGTATATTGGTCAACCGATGAAATATGCTGTTATGGAAACAGGTCATATCCGTTTCGGACCTCATCAAGGCAAATCCGAAGTGGATAGAATTACCAATACAGGTACAACTCTCAACCATCAGATTGCTTTTGAGATCAAGAAAAACGGCCCCCAAGGCTTCGGTGCAGGAGATCGATCTGATGTTAAAGGATTCAAATTGGTTTTGGACAAACCCACTGTCTATGGCTGGCACGTTGAGCTGAAACCGGGGGAAAGTACAGGTGTTTACACGGTAAAAGGACCTGGTGTTCGTGTAGTATTTAAAGGGAATAGGATTATTTCTACCAAGAAAAATTCAACTGTTACGCAAATTAAAACGCAGGATGCGGATGCATTTCTTATTGATCCCGGGACGTATATAATTACGAATGGAGGTTCAGAAGACTTGGTATTCAATGAATATGAGCTGAAATAAGTATTTTGAATGGTTGGAGGGATTTTGAAGGTTTATGGATCCCTCCACATTTGACGGACTCCACTGTTCAAATATGCGTTTCAGGCTGCCGACCGGGTGTTTCGCCAGCCGCCCGGTATTCCGTCCCAAGGCTTGAGACACAGGGCGCTAGGCTTGACGTTTTGTCACCGGTCGTAGGGTTTTTTCCAGTTCGTCGAGAACCTTCATGGTGGGGCGGGACTGATTGCGGGATTTGAGCATTAGGATGCCGTACGAACTGATCGCGATGTTTACATCGGATGAGACAATCTGGATCTGCCTGTATTTGGCCTGCTGATGGGCCACTGCTGCAGAGAGAATTGTCAGCGCGTCCGTTTTTTCTAGATAGGCAAGTGTCATTAGCAGGGAGTCGCTTCCGATAATGTCTTTCGGAAGAGCTAGGTTCCTGTCTTGGAATATGCTTTCGAGTTTGCTGCGCGACTTTCCTCCTTTCCGTTGCAGGACCCATGGGAAAGGCGCCATATCCTCAAGTCGGACAGTAGATGCCTTCCTGAACAGAGGGTGGTTCTGACGCGCTGCGATGACCATGGGTTCCTCGCCGATCGGGGTGTAATGACACATCATGTTTCGCGCATCTTCCGGCGCTCGACCGATCATAATGTCGATGTCGCCATTTACCAGGTCATGAAAAAGGCCAACACTCGATCCGGTACGGATTTCGAGCGATATATCCGGGCTGTCACGCTGGATATTGAGGACGGCCATCGTCAAGAGATCAACCACGGGCCCGTCGATGGCCCCGATTGATACTGTGCCCGCCCCACCTGAGAGAAGCGCATTGAGCTCGTCCCGTGTGCGATCAAGTTCATCGAGCAGATTGTTGGCATGCCGGGTCAGAACACTGCCATAGGCGTTGATGACGAGACGGCGTCCTTCCCGCTGGAAGAGCGGGATACCAATCACATCTTCGAGATCTCCCAATAGCCGTGACGCGGCGGGCTGCGCCAGGCCGAGACTTTCAGCAGCGCTCTGGAGCGTGTTGTGGCGTGAAAGAGCCTGCAACAGCTGGAGATGCCGGAACTTCAGCCGGATATCGACGAACCATGAGGGGGGTAACAGCTGTTTCTCTTGCATGGGCTCAACATAACATGAGGAAGATGAAACATAACACTTTGTGCATTAGACATATCATAAAATATGTGAATTATTCCTCTTCAATCACCTCTGTCTTGTGCGGCAGGTGCAAAAAGAACTTTAGCGCTTTAGATGGAGGACGACGATGCTGGGTAAGGATCAGACAGGTCAGATCGGTGTGATCGGCCTTGGAGCGATGGGGCTTGGTGTTGCGAAATCATTGTTGCGTGCAGGTTTTGCGGTCGGCGCCTATGATGTGCGTGCAGAGGTTCTGACAGCGTTCGAGACTGAAGGTGGCAAGGCTTACACGTCACCAGCTGCCCTCGCAGCATCCTGTGATGTCCTGATCATTCAGGTGGTGAATGCGGAGCAGACAGAGCAGGTCCTCTTCGGCGAACAGGGGGCAGTGGACACGCTGAAACCTGGCTCTTTGGTCATTTCCTGCGCAACTGTAGCACCAGCCTTTATTGAAGGGCTTGAGACACGCCTGAGGAAGCGCGACATTTGGCTGCTTGATGCGCCGATGTCCGGGGGCGCCGCCAAGGCTGCTTCCGGCGAGATGACGCTGATGACCTCCGGTCCCGAAGAAGCCTATGCCCGCGCGGAAGCGGTTCTGCCTGCCGTGGCCGGAAAGGTCTATCGGCTCGGAGCTAAAGTAGGTGTCGGCACCCGTGTGAAAATCGTTAACCAGCACCTGGCCGGCATTCATATCGCCGCAGCTGCCGAAGCTATGGCGTTAGGATTACGGGAAGGTGCTGATCCGGCGACCCTGTTCGAAGTCATCACCAACAGCGCTGGCAATTCCTGGATGTTCGAAAACCGGGTGCCTCATATTCTTGCGGGAGATTATACGCCGCTGTCAGCGGTGGATATTTTCGTCAAGGATCTTGGTCTGGCGCTTGATACGGCCCGTCGGACGAAATTTCCCCTGCCTCTGGCGGCGACCGCGCATCAGATGTTCCTCAACGCGTCTGCGGCCGGACATGGTCGGGAAGATGATTCCGCAGTCATCAAGATTTTCCCGGGGATTACGTTGCCATCTTCTGACAAGGGAGAGGAAGCATGACCAGAGCTGGTGCTTTTATCGGCTGTATCGCGGATGATTTCACGGGCGCGACCGACATTGCCAGCACGCTGGTCCGTGCAGGCATGAAAACGGTGCAGACCATCGGTATTCCTGAGGCGGATGATCCGATGATCGCCGATGCCGAAGCTATTGTCGTCGCCCTCAAGTCACGCACTATTGCAGCGGAAGAGGCGGTGGCTCAGTCATTGGCCGCTCTGGACTTCCTGCGGTCTGCCGGCTGCCAACAGATTGTCTTCAAATATTGCTCCACTTTCGATTCCACTGAAAAGGGCAATATCGGTCCCGTTGCAGAGGCACTGGCCAAGGCTCTGGGACAAGAGGTGACGATTGCTGCACCCTCTTTCCCGGCCAATGGGCGCACGGTCTATAATGGCCATCTCTTCGTCGGTCATGCGCTGCTCAATGAAAGTGGGATGCAGAACCATCCGCTGACACCAATGAAGGATGCCAATCTCGTACGCGTGCTTCAGGCCCAGTCCACAGGAACTGTCGGGCTCATTGACCTTTCGACGGTTTTCAAGGGGGCGGAGCAAATCAGAGCAGCGATCGGGAAGGCTAAGGCCGAGGGGGCCACTCTTCTGATTGTTGACGCAATTTCCGAAGCTGATCTGACAGTGATCGGACAGGCCTGCCGCGATCATGTCCTGATCACGGGAGGTTCAGGAATTGCCCTGGGGCTACCCGATAATTTTAGGGCGAGCACCGAACTCTCTGGTGCGGATGCCGCAGTTCTGCCTGCCGTGGCCGGAAAGGATGTTGTCCTTGCCGGCAGTGGTTCGCTGAGGACAAATCTTCAGGTAGCACGCTGGATCGAGGCTGAGCGGCCAGCTTACCGGATTGATGTCATGAAGCTGGCTGCCGGTGAACCGGTTGCGGAAGAGGCGGTTGCCTTCTTCGACGCTCACGCCGGCCAGACCGTGCTCATCTACGCAACCAGCCCGGCTGATGAACTCAGACAGGTGCAGGCAGCGATAGGAGCCCAAAAGGCGGGGGAGATGGTCGAGCATGCTCTGGGTCGTATCGCGCATTTGTTGAAAAACCGGGGTGTCAGGCGCTTCGTCGTTGCCGGCGGAGAAACGTCAGGCGCTGTGGTTCAGGCGCTTGACGTCAAAGGTCTGCGTATTGGCGCGCCGATTGCGCCGGGCGTTCCTGCAACCGTATCAACGGGTAGCGAGCCGCTCGCACTTGCCCTGAAATCAGGCAATTTCGGTGAGGCTGACTTCTTCGAAAAAGCGCTGCTGGCATTGTCGGGAGATCAGTCATGATTGATGAAAGAGCATGCCGTGAAGAAATCTGCGCGATCGGGCAGGATCTGTATGCGCGCGGGCATACAAGCGGAAGCGCGGGAAACATCAGCGCCCGTCTTTCTGACGGCTGGCTGATCACGCCGACGGATGTTTGTTTGGGGCGCCTCACACCTGAGGGAATCGCCAAAACCGATTTTGAAGGCAATCAGGTTTCCGGGCCACGCGCCTCCAAAACGGTGACTCTGCATCGCAGGATTTATGAGCAGAGACCGGACTGCAACGGGATCATCCACACACATTCCACCCATCTTGTTGCGCTGACCTTAGCGGGTGTGGATGCCGAAGATGCCATTCTGCCGCCGATCACGCCGTATCAGGTCATGAAAATCGGGCGTGTCCCGCTGATCCCTTATGAACGTCCGGGATCGCCGAAAGCGGCAGCCCGTGTGGCCGAACTGGCTTCCTCTGTCAACGGCGTCATGCTGGATCGGCTCGGACCCGTCGTGTGGGGCAGTAGCGTGACAAGTGCCAGTGATGCGCTTGCGGAGCTCGAAGAAACGGCGCGCCTGTGGCTGATGACCACGCCACGGCCCGCGCCGCTGGATGATGCCGCGCTTGCGGAAATTGCGGCTGTGTTCGGGGTGAAATGGGACTGACTTGGCCTTTTCGAAAGCAGGAGAGGTCCTGATATGACCCCGATGGTTCTTTTGGCCAGCGCCATTGCCGGTATCGTGCTGATGCTGGTGCTGATCATCCGTTTTAAGCTGCATCCGATCCTGACGCTCCTTATTGTCAGCATGTTTGTCGCGCTTTTCGCCGGAATGCCTGCGGTCAAGATTGTTCCTGCGATCGAGGCGGGGATGGGCAAGACACTGGGCCATATCGCCATCATCATCGCTCTTGGGGCAATGATCGGAAAGATTGTGGAGGTTTCAGGGGGCGCCCAGGTTCTCGCGCGCGATCTTATCGCGCGTTTCGGAGGTCGGCGCGTCCCGCTCGCCCTGATGCTTGCAGGTTTTCTGATTGGCATTCCGGTCTTTTTTGAGGTCGGCGTGATTATGGTCATGCCGTTGCTCTACGGTGTGGCGAACGTGACCCGGCGCTCTCTCATGATTTTCGCACTCCCGATGTGTGCGGCCATGTTGACAGTGCACTCGTTTCTGCCGCCGCATCCCGGTCCGGCCGCCGCTGCGGCACAGATCGGCGCAAATATGGGACGTATTCTGGTGTTCGGGGTGCCGATCACCCTTATGGTCTGTGGGGCCGGGGCGCTGATTGCACAGCGCATGACGCATCGCGAGTTCACATATGCGTCAGACATCCAGGCAGCAATTAATGGATGTGAGGACGGAACGTTCAATGCCCAGCCGGAAGTATCCGCCCATGCGCTGCCTTCAGCCGAATCACCCGGATTCTGGCTGATTGTCGGGCTGATCCTGCTTCCGATCGTCCTGATCATGCTTGGCACCACGCTGTCGATCTTTCTGCCGGCCGCCTCTTCCTATGCCGGAGCTGCCCATCTTGTCGGCTCGCCGGTAACGGCGCTGCTCCTCGACACTCTCCTTGCCGGCTATACGTTGGGACTGCGACGGGGATGGAGCTTTGAGCAGGTCTCGACGGTCATCGGATCTGCGGTCCCCGGTGTCGCCCTTGTGATCCTGATCGCCGGCTGTGGCGGCGTGTTTGGGAACATTTTGGTAGAAAGCGGCATCGGCCACGTCATCTCTGATATACTCCGTACGACCGGACTGCCTGCGCTTGCCCTGGCTTTTATCCTGAGCATGATCCTGCGCGCAGTGCAGGGATCGACGACGGTGGCGCTTGTGACGACCGCAGGGATTCTTGGTCCCATGATCTCGGAGATGCATGCCAATCCCAACCAGCTTGCCCTGCTTGCGCTCGCCATGGGGGGCGGGGGCCTGTCGGTTTCTCATGTCAACGACGCAGGGTTCTGGATCTTCACGAAACTGTCGGGGATCGACGTTGCCGATGGCCTGCGGACCTGGACCGTTCTGACGACCACGCTCGGTGTCCTGGGGTTTCTGGCCACCTGTCTGCTGTGGCCTTTCGTCTCGTAGTTCATTGCAAGGGAAGTCTCTCGTCATGCCTGCTTTTGCCGCAAACCTGACTATGAATTACCCGGAACTTGAGTTCCTCGAGCGCTTCGATGCCGCCGCGCGTGACGGTTTCAAGGGAGTCGAATTTCTGTTCCCTTACGCTTTTGACAGGCAGGATCTGTGCGCCCGGGTCAGGGGAAATGATCTGCATGTCGCGTTGTTCAACGCACCACCAGGAGACTGGGATCGAGGTGAGCGTGGACTGGCGGCGCTGCCTGGCCGTGAGGAGGAGTTCCGCCGTACGATCGGGGCCGCACTGGAGTATTCCCAGGCTCTCGGAAACAGTCGCCTGCATGTCATGGCTGGTTTGCGCGATGTCGGAATCCCGCATGAGAAGCAGATGGAGACTTACCTTCGGAATATCGAATACGCGGCGTCTCAGGCGCAATCCATAGGACTGACCATTGTTCTGGAGGCCATTAACACGCGCAACATGCCGGGTTATTTCCTGAATTATCAGGAGGAGACAAAAGCGGTCTGTGATCTGGTTAGGGCAGATAACGTCCAGATCCAGTTCGATGTTTATCATGCGCAGATCATGCAGGGTGACCTCGCGGTTCGACTGGAAACTCTGTTTGGATCAATCGGTCACATTCAGGTAGCCAGCGTCCCGGAGCGGCACGAACCAGATGAGGGAGAGATCAATTACCCCTATCTCTTCGCTCTGCTGGATCGTCTTGGTTATCGGGGCTGGATTGGATGCGAATACAACCCGCGGGCTTCGACCTCCGAAGGTCTGGACTGGTTAAGTCCATGGCGAGGAGCTACCGCAGAAACGCCTTAGGTCACTCCGGCAGAGCATCCGTTCCAGAGTCTGGCGGTAGCAAGTCCCTGAGATGCTCGGATCAGCCTTGACCGGAATTGAGCAGGCGGCTGTTTCTCTCGCCCCGGAAAGGTTTGCTGGCATCGAGGAAATCCTCGTTCGTCCGCATCGTGTAGGCAATGACGACGAGATAGGTGATGGCACGTGTCAGTTCGAGGCGTGTCACCAGATCTGTTTCCTGGGCGTCCAGAACACGCAGGCGCCTAACCGCCGCTTCCGCAATACGGGCCGCCTTGTCATGCCGCTTCGTGGATTGTTCCACATAATGCAGAACCAGAAGGATCGGACGTCGCGCGCTTTCGGGCAAGTATTCACGGTCCAGAAGTGCGCGGAGCCTGATGACGTTCAGGCCTAGCGTCAACGTTGCCAGCGTGCCCAGAATACACGCTTCGATCAGCGGGGCCGGGGTGGGGCCAGCATGGCGGATCAGCCGGGCAAAGCGATCCGTATTGCGACCGATCCAGACGCTGATGCGTGGCGTGAAGCCCGGATGTGCCAGATGCTGCAGTTCTCTGAGCATGATTCGACGCAGACGGAAGCGCTCGGCATCGCTGCTGAACGGCAGGACGCTCCGGAACACGATGACACTGACAGCCACCGCCAGAACAGTCGCCATATTCCCATTGTAGAAGGCGATTTCGTTCATGACGTGATGGTTCTCAAGCCCCAGCATTGCTGGCAGCAGAAGCCCGTAGGCCGCTGAGCCACCAGCCGTGGATGGATTACCCTTCGCCAGGCCGCCCAGAAACATTGCTGGCCCTAGAAAGAGCGTGAGAGTCTCGAAGGTCGTGACTTTCGGCATGAGTACGAAAACCAGAATCCATGCCATGAAATAAGCCGCGACGGCTCCTTTGAGGAATTCGGTTGTGCCAAGGACGGGGTTTTCCTTGGTCGCAAACAGACCACAGACCAGCGTCGTAATAGCAATAAAACCAAGCCCGTTCGGCCAAGCAGTTACTTCATAGATATAGGCCGTTATCAGAACAGCGCACGCGCCGCGCAAACCGTTATGCACCGCTTCACGGGTGTCGCGATGGGTTTCAAGCTGGAAATGGAAATGATCGCCTTTGATGCGATGTGTACTGGCCTCGTATTCCTTGATGGCCTGCTCCAGATCTCCCAGAAGTTCGCCCAGGGAGACGAACAGGATACGTTCATCCAGCCTGTCTTCCTGCATTTCCTGACCTTCGTCAGTTTGGTCAAAGGGTTCGAGGCCGGGGATGGGTTCAAGGTTCGAGCGGATGTCGCTTTCGCGATGTGGCGCGGCATAAAGGCGGCAGATGTCGCGAAAGTGCTGAAGGTCCGCAAGCAGGGCAGGAACGGCATTCTGGTCCGGCAGGCGCTGCGGGAACTGCTTGAGGAAGGCGAGGATCTCGTCAGCGGTTTTCGTGAACGCCGGATGATTGTGGTTGAGCACCTGAAGGCGCATGGCCATGCCGAAGCCGCGGGATAGAAGAGCTGAAACCGCTGCGAGCGCCGCGCGTGCGTGATCGCCTTCATGGCCGTGCGGTCCCATCTCGACTTCAGCGAACTCGATCTGGTCATTGATTGTCAAAATCGTCCCGAATTGTCTCCGTGCGGCATTCAGCGCGCCGCGCTCTTCGCCCAGAAGACTGCATAAGGTGGTGGTGACGAGGACTAGAGCGGATTCAAGTTTCTGTCGAAGCTGTGCCCTGGCATGTCTTTCTTGGCTCGTCGCGAAAATGAGACCCATGAAAGCTTCGCACAGCACACCAAGCACGATGTATGTGCCACGCGACATCGCGACCATGAAGATATTGTCCGGATTGGACGCGGCACCCATACAGATGATCGAACAGGTATATCCCGCAAGAACAAGGGCATAAGAGCGGAAGTTACTGACGAATGTTGCAAATCCGCTGCACAGACCGATCCATAAGGCGACCATGGGAAAGAACATCCATGGAGCCTGGGGGGCGGCTGCCATGATGGTGATGGCGGCGATGGCGCCACTGATGGTGCCGACGATACGCCATTTTGCCTTGGACTGGCTTTCGCCACGGCTGGTTTGTGCAACAGCCCAGACGGTCATGGCAGCCCAGGCCGGATCGTCCAGCTCCATCCAGAACGCGATTCCGACGGCCAGACAGGCTGCAACGGTGTTGCGCAGGGCAAAGGTGACGGAAGAGGGGCTGGGTGCATACAGCCACGAGAGAAAGGGACGCGCGCGCGGCCGCAGAGGTGCAGGCCGTGTGGTCGTATTATCCGGAGTCGGTTGCCCCGAGGATATAGTGCTGCCACTCATTGCGTGAGTGTCTTAGCCCTAACAACATTATCCGGCGAGAGAGGAAATTTCCATTCTGATATCTGTTATAAATTTTGTATATTCGCGTGTCTTCGACTCCTCATCGGGGAGGCACAACAGTTAAGACGGGTGTATGGTTACCCGTCCGATACTTCCATTTACGAGTGGAGTAGGTTTTGAACGCTCACGCGACACTTTTGCCTGACGCACCAAAATAGCACTCGCACCTGTAACGCCCAGCATCATTGTCACTTTGGAAGCTAGAGCCTCGCGCTCGGTTGCCAGCCACGGAGAGTAGACGGTTATCTCTGCCGCGTCGGGTCTTCTCCTGCAACAAGCTCCGTGTTGCATGCCGATAGTGGGCTTTGGTAGTCGATGATCGTTTTCCGCGCAGGTTGGCCAAGGAAGGAGAGGGTCAATATCGGCGGCGTCAGGATGCAGCGCACCGGAGCAATTCCGTTCCACCACTCATTGCCGGCAGCTGTATGCAAGATTGCCTGCATCCGAGACGACTTTGGCAGGATCGACAATACCTCCTTCCAGTTCCGGGGCAAAACGGTATTTCTGACTATCCTAGCAGAATGCCCGCTCTGGAGGCATCGTGACTCAGGGCGTCTGCAAGTGCGGCCGCCTGACTGTTGATAAGAGTGGAAGCATGGCAGTTACGGATGACCTGCCAGTCAGGACTGCGGTCGCCCGGCATCTGGCAATGTAGGTCAAGCATACGTTTTCGGCTCTCGATTGCGAGGCTCTTTGAGCTGTTCTACAAGTTCATTAGGGGCGGTTAGGTTATTACGCAGTGTCTAAAGTGTAAAACAAAGTAACTAAAACCACTGAGGCGCCTCTGATACGAAAGCAGACGGGAATATTTTCACGAAAGACCGGAAAGGGCTGGTTGTCAAAGGGGTGCTAGGAAGAGTACGCGTGGTAGAAGGGACGTAAAGGTCGGATAGAACCTTTATGGTGAACTGTAATAGACTCGGTTTCTACTCTATATTGACGAAATTTCCGTGAACGAGGGCGTCAGCTGGAAAAATTGTTTGTCTTTGAGAGCACAACAGTTTCGTGGTTCATGTTACCATTCCAGATATGGTCTGCAAGATTGAATACTACGGGATAGGTGCTTGCTTTTTTTGTTTGCGGGTTATTTTGATATGATGATATTTTTGATCCGGAAAAGGCGTTCGCTAAATATTTCTATTCCGCATTTACCTAGCCTGTTATAGGCGTTATGGAACTAAAAAACATTAGAGCAGAGGGGTGAAATATTATGTCCGAGAACACTTCCAGTACAGGTCTCCTGGAACTTACTGCCAAGATCGTTGCTGCTCAGGCCTCCCGTGGAACACTTGAAGCAGAAACACTGCCCGCCCTGATCCGCCAAGTATATGACGCCCTCGCTAAGGCAGGAACTCCCGAGGAAGAGCCGCAATCCGAGCGCCCGCAGCCGGCAGTTCCCATCAAACGCTCTGTTTTTCCGGACTATATCATCTGTCTCGAAGACGGCAAGAAGCTGAAAATGCTCAAGCGCCATCTTCAGAGCGCTTATGATATGACACCGGAACAGTATCGTGAGCGGTGGGGTCTTCCCTCGGATTATCCGCTGGTCGCTCCCAACTATGCCCAGCGTCGTTCTGCTCTGGCGCGCGAGATCGGCCTTGGACGCAAGATCAGTGCCGCAACCGGCGAAGGCAAGAAAGATGGTGCCCGCGGACGTCGTACCAAGAAGGAGAACTGAGTATCGTCAGGGCTGGCTGGTGGGATTTTTCCAAAGAGGAGTGGTATCGCCAGCCGGTTCTTTTGAGACGACAAGGACAGGAGCGGTTCCATTAACGCTGAACTGAGTGCTTTTTTGGCGGGGCAGGTCAAACGCAGGCAATTGTTGCTCTGGCGGGTAGGGGCTCTTGTTGCATTTGTTGGTGCCGTGGTCATTTCGATGGCCGGTCATGGCGGTGCCGTCAGTACGAGCTCCATTCAGCGACCGCACATCGTCCGGCTAGTCATCAGCGGCATCATAAAAAATGACGTCTCCCAGACTGTGCGGGCACTGAAACAGGCGCGGAATTCGTCCGATGTGACTGGACTTCTGCTTGTGGTGGATAGCCCTGGCGGTGGTGTGACAGGAGGAGAGCGCCTGCACGAAGCCGTCAAGCGCTTTGCCGCCGTCAAGCCCGTCTCTGTTTCCATGGGGGATATGGGCGCCTCTGCCGCTTATATGCTATCCGTGCCCGCCCAGCATATCGTGGCGTTACCCTCTACGCTGACCGGTTCAATCGGCGTTCTTTTACAGCGCCCCGATGTCTCGGCTGGGTTGGAGCGTCTCGGTATCGGCATGGATGCCATCACGTCCGGCGCCATGAAGAATCAGACCGATCCCACCAGTGCTCTGACGCCCGAAGGTCGGCAGATGCTTCAGGAACTCGTGAATGACTTGTTTGGCCAGTTTGTTTCGATGGTCGCCGAAGGTCGCCATCTGACCGAGGAAAAGGTCCGATCCCTTGCGGACGGCCGGGCCTATACGGGCCGCCAGGCGATTGCCCTGGGGCTGGTGGACGAGCTTGGAGATGAAGATGTGGCCCGGCTCTGGCTCAGGAAACAGCTGAAGATCGGTAATGCATCTTATCCCGTAGTGCCACTAATCCCCGAGCATTCAAGGTACTGGTATCAATGGCCTGATAAAAAGGCACTTCTGAAGGGCCTGTTGGGTGGAACTTTCTCAAGTGTGATCGATCGCGAGGGCCTTGACGGAGCCGTTGCGATTTTGCAACTCTGATGACCCGTTTCAGAAGGCGGAGTCAGGTGGAACAGCTGTCATGACCCGATCCGAACTTATCGCCGAACTGTCGGCCGCGTACCCACATCTTCTTACCCGCGATATCGAACGTATCGTTCATGCGGTCTTTGACGAGATCGGGGCGGCGCTTGCGCGGGGAGACCGGGTCGAACTGCGGGGCTTCGGAGCTTTTCTTCCCCGCGAACGGGCAGCCAGGACGGGGCGTAATCCCCGGACCGGTGATGTCGTGCCGGTCGAGGAAAAAAGCGTTCCCTTCTTCAAGGTGGGCAAGGAACTTAGGGAACGCGTCAACCAACGTCTGTCTACTCGCAAAAACGCTGACTGAACGGGCTGTGTCCGTGTTGCATCAAGCGCGTGCGAGGAACACCCTGCGTCAGGCCTGGGGCTGGTTCGAAGGGCCAGTTCTGCAGTATTGTAAGGCCATGAAACCTGTCCCACATTTTCTGGTTGTGTCTGCCTGGGTCGGCAGCCTGTGTCTGGTGGGAGGATCTGTTCTGGCTCCGTCAGGCGCTCTAGCTCATGGAGTATTGAAAACTCCGGCCAGGACATCGCTGCATCACACGGCCAGATCGCGTTCGACGCAGGCGAAAATCTGTTACCGAATAGCATCCGGCGTTATTGTGCTGGAGCAGATGCCCAACAGCGGCCGACGTCTTGGACGTGGAAGCGGGTTTGCCCCGGTTGGGGAAGCGGTCTTCCGTTCCAGCAACCGGCTTCATGCGTGTCCCGGGGCGCACGGGCGCCGGGGATAGGGAGACGGGACCGTCTCCCGTATTTGCCCTAGTCGTGGCCCTTGAGGTTGCTGATTTCTGAAAGAAGAAAATCCCGGAACACTGCGATCCGTTTAGATGTCCGCAATTCTTCTGGATAGACGAAATAGGCCTCCACCAGCGGGACCTGCTGGTTCGGCAGGATCCGGACGAGTCCGGGATAGCCCGTGGCGGCATAAAGGGGCAGTGAGCCGATCCCGGTTCCAGCCGCAATGGCGTTTGCAACCGCAGAAATATTATTGATCGCTAGTCGCCGGCTCCCTTGGCGTGCAACGCCTTCCTGCCGCAGCAGATCCAGCAACCAGTTCACGTTGGGAAGTGGCAGATGCCAGCCTGCGAAGCTTATGATCTGGTGATTGGCAAGGTCTTCCAGAGAGTGTGGTGTGCCGTTGCGCTCAAGATATTCGGCGCTGGCATAAATTGGCATGGGAAAATTCGCGAGATGACGTTGAACCAGATCCGGCTGGGTCGGCGGATGGAGCCTGATCGCAACATCGGCCTCCCGCATGCCCAGATCCAGATCTGCATCTTCGAGCAGAAGCGTGACTTCGATATCGGGATGCAGCTCTAGAAACCGGTTCAGGCGCGGAGAAAGCCAGGACAGGCCAAAGCCGGTCGTCGTGGTGATCTTGATCTTGCCAGCCGCCCGTTCCTTGCTCTCGCTCAGGAAGGCCTGGGTGAGGGCGAGTTTCGAGAAGACTTCCCGCACGGTACGATTCAGGACATCGCCCTGTTCCGTCAGGATCAGCCCACGCGCATGCCGATGGAACAGAGGCACACGCAGGACATCTTCAAGCGCGGAAATCTGGCGCGAAACTGCCGACTGACTCAGTCCCAGCCGGTCGCCGGCATGAGTGAAGGAACCGGCTTCTGCCACGGCGTGAAAAATCCGCAGCTTGTCCCAGTCCATCTGGTTTTCTCCCCGTTCGCCGATGCGACGGTCTTCGTCCTTCTTACCCATACGTCCCGGCGTTATCCGTCAAGATATGTCGTTGAATGGACGAAACTGTCTGAAGCGCAGGCGAGGGTCAAGTTTTTGTCATGGCAGGTATGCCAGAAAGATATCGTTCTGCCTCAAGCGCCGCCATGCAGCCCGTTCCGGCTGCCGTCACGGCTTGCCGGAAAATCCGGTCCTGGATATCACCGGCTGCGAATACTCCTTTGACTGACGTGCCTGTGCCATCGTTTTCCGTCAGGATATATCCATCGCTGTCACAAGCGACTTCATGCCGGAACGGACCGGCATTGGGCGTATGACCGATGGCCACGAACACGCCATCCACGTCCAGCTTAGAGAGTGCGCCCGTCTGCGTGTCCTTCAGGGCCACGCCGCAGACGACTTCCGGGTCACCCGCGCCCAGGATTTCCTCGACAGCTTGGTTCCAGTGAACTTCGACCTTTGGGTTGGAGAACAGGCGCTCCTGCAGTATGCGCTCGGCCCGCAGGCTGTCACGGCGATGGATCAGATGCACCTTGTCCGCATGATGCGTCAGGTACAGCGCTTCCTCGACCGCCGTATTGCCGCCGCCGATAACGGCGACCGTCTTGCCGCGATAGAAGAAGCCGTCGCAGGTCGCGCAGGCTGAAACGCCACCACGTTGGAGGCGCTTTTCCGATTCGAGGCCGAGCCACTTGGCCTGGGCTCCCGTGGCGATCACAACTGTGCGTGCCCGGAATTCGTCTCCAGAATCTCCGACTAGCCGGAAATATCCGTCCGGCCCCGGACCGTTCTTTAGGTCGGCCTTTACGATCAGGTCATAAACCAGTTGCGTCCCGACGTGCTCGGCCTGCGCGCGCATCTGCTCCATCAGCCAGGGGCCCTGCACAGGATTCGCAAAGCCGGGATAGTTTTCAACATCAGTCGTGATGGTGAGCTGACCGCCGGGCTGCATCCCGGTGACGAGAATCGGCTTGAGGCTCGCGCGGGCCGCGTAGATCGCAGCGGTGTAACCAGCAGGGCCGGCGCCAACGACCAGCAGATCCGTATGATGGATTTCAGGCATGATGGGTCCTCAATGGGTATCTGGTCCCCCATATAAAGACTTCCGACGCATCTGCCATCTTTGCGGATCATGTCACCTGCCATATATGTCAGAGTGAAATGAACGTACCGCCACACCCCGCACCGATTGAACTGGACGCCATCGACCGGCAGATCATTGCCGAACTTCAGGTCGATGGACGCATGACCAACGTGGAACTCGCCCGTCGGACCGGCATTTCCGCGCCCCCCTGTCTGCGACGTGTCCGGCGGCTTGAAGAAATGGGGATCATCAAGGGCTACCATGCAGAAGTGGATGCGGCCCTGCTGGGCTGGTCCCTGAATTTCTATGCCCTGATTGGTCTCGAGAGCCAGAAAGGCAGCGTGTTGGAAGCCTTTGAGGCACAGGTCGGCGCCTGGCCCGAAACGCGGGAATGCCATATGATTCGTGGTGGCGGCGATTTCCTCGTGCGCCTTGTTGCCCGCGACGCCGCCCACCAGAATGCCCTGACGCGCCTGTTGACCGACAGCCCGCATGTCGTCCGCGTCCAAACTCTCCAGACCATCCATACAAGCCGTGATCTTGCCGGCGTGCCGATCTGACGGCTGATCCCATGACCGCCTCGCGGCTGCTGCCGCTTCCGGCCGAAATGAGTGTCATCGTCCCGTGTTACAACGAGGTCGCCAATGTGAGGCCCATGGTCGCCGCGTTGGACAGCGCGCTTGAAGGCCGGAAATGGGAAGTCATCTTCGTCGATGACAGCTCTCCGGACGGCACGGCGGCCGAGGTGTCCCGCATTGCACGTCTGGACCCGCGGGTCCGGGTGCTGTGCCGGGTCGGGCGCCGTGGCCTGTCATCCGCCGTGATTGAAGGAATTCTCTCATCAAGTGCCCCGTGGGTCGCGGTTATGGACGGTGATCTGCAGCATGATGAATCCGTCCTGCGCACCATGCTGGCCGAACTGCAATCCGGCGCGGATATCGTCGTGGCGAGTCGACATGTCGAAGGCGGAGATAGCGCCGGACTGGCGGGGCACTGGCGACACATGCTCTCAGATGCGGGCATCCGAGCCGCGCAGGCCATCATGCCGCATCCGCTCAGTGATCCGATGAGCGGTTTTTTCGCCATGCGTCGCGATCTCTTTGACACCCTGCTACACCGACTATCGGGAACAGGCTTCAAGATTCTACTCGATCTGGTGATGTCAGCACCCCGGACCGTGCGTATCGTCGAGGTGCCTTTTGTATTCCGCCCGCGGCAGGCCGGCGAGAGCAAGCTCGATATCGTGGTCCTGATCCAGTTTGCGACCATGCTGCTCGACAAGCTGGCTCGAGGCTGGCTGCCGACGCGTTTCATGGCTTTTGCGCTGGTCGGGCTGATTGGCGTGGCCGTCAATGTGGCCGTCCTGAATCTGGCAGGCGCCTGCGGTCTGAGTTTTTCTTGGGCCCAGCTGGCCGGAACAGCCGTCGCCATCCTGACGAATTTCATGCTCAACAACCGATTCACCTATCATGACCGTCGTCTGAAAGGGATGAAGCTCTGGCGCGGACTGGTCATTTTCATTGCCGTTTGCTCGCTGGGTGCGATCGCCAATATTGGTATTGCCCGCATGATGCTGGACAGCGCCGGCCATGGCCATTGGGACCGTTCCTCCGCTGCCGGAGCTGTCGTCGGCGTTGTCTGGAACTACGCGGTCTCTTCCACGCTTGTCTGGCGCTGACATTGTGAGTGATACCCCGCGCCAACTTCGGCTGTTCTGGGCGTTTCTTGTCCTTCTGACCGTTATCCGGCTGTGTCTGGCGGCCAATGTCCCGTTGACGCCCGACGAGGCCTACTACTGGGTCTGGTCCCGCAATCTTCAGCCAGGCTATCTGGATCATCCCTTCATGGTTGCCCTCTGGATCCGTGTCGGGACATGGATCGCCGGGGAGACACCGCTGGGTGTCCGTCTGCTGGGTCCGCTCTCCGTTCTGCCCGGAAGCTGGGCGCTTTATCACGCAGCACGGCGTCTGCTGCCGTCCTGCTCATGGCCAAAGTCCGGCTTCGGGGCTGTGCTGCTGCTCAATGCTACGCTCATGCTGGGTCTGGGCGCCGTCACCATGACGCCAGACACCCCGCTTCTGTTCTTCATCACGCTATTTCTTTACACGCTCAGCCGTGCTGTCGATCCAGAGTTGAAACCGCGTGCTACTCTTCCGTGGTGGATCGGTTCGGCTGTTCTTCTGGGGCTGGCTTTTGATTCAAAATACACCGCCGTCCTGATCTGTGCCGGACTGGGGGGCGCTGTCCTTGCGACGGGACGCTTGCGCCGTCAGTTTGGTCCGTGGTTGGCCATTCCGGTCCTGTTTTTGGCGATGTCACCTGTCATCCTGTGGAATGCGTATCACCACTGGGCCAGCTTCATCAGACAGGGAGGCAGGGCGGGAGACTGGCATCCGGCTCGTGCCGTCCAGTTCATGGGCGAGCTGATCGGGGGGCAGATTGGCCTCGCCACGCCGCTCATTTTCGTTCTGTTCGCGGTCGGGCTCTGGGTCTGTCTCAAACGCAATCGCCTTCTGGCCTGGCTGGCTCTTGTGCCGATGGTCGTGTTCGTCACGCATGCCTTCGGGGACCGGGTCCAGCCAAACTGGCCGGCAGTGATCTATCCTGTCTTTGCCCTGGCTGCTCTTGAAACAGGCTGGCGCGTCCGCTGGCCCGTCATCAGCGGGCTGGCGCTGACGCTCATTGTCTGTATTCAGGCGGTTTTTTCGCCGCTGCACCTTGTGCCCCATCGGGATCCGGTTTTGCGTCTGACCGGCGGCTGGGAAACCTTTTCCCGACAGCTCGCTCTGAAGGCCAAAGCCGAAGGCGCAACCGCGCTTGCCGCTGAGGATTACGCTCTCGCCTCAAGGTTGGCGTTCACTCAGGATATCCTACCCGTGATCGGGACGGATACGCGCTGGCAGCTTTTCCGCCTTTCTCCAGCAATGAGCGCAAAAGCCGTCATGGTCGAGGAGCAGCGGCATGGCACGGTTCCAGAAAAATCCGCAACACTGTGCCGGGAAGTCCGCGCTCAACCCATCCGCTGCTTCACCGTCAGCCCGCCAAGTTTCACGATAGGTGTGCAGCTTCCCGGGCGTTCTTAAACCTCTCCTTAAGAACTCGCCCGTCATACTGGGAACACTCAGGAGGCGGGATGTCCAACCAGAACGGTAAAGAAGCTCGAAAAATCATCATCAAGCGTTTTGATGTGGTCGAGGGTGGTCATCATGGCGGGGCGTGGAAAATTGCCTATGCCGATTTCGTAACGGCCATGATGGCGTTCTTCCTTGTCATGTGGCTCATCAATGCCACGACGGAAGAGCAGCGCAAGGGTATCGCCAATTTCTTCAATCCGATGGCGGTCTGGAAGGATGTGCCGCCACCGGTGGAGAATGTCCTGCCCGCGGCACCGGAGCCAGTGTCTCTGGAGACGAAACCGGTTGCCCTGAAGCCGGGAAAGGACCAGTACGGCAAGGTGTCCCAAGAAGCCGGAGGCTCCCAGCAGGGGAAGGGCCAGACCGCGCCGGGCGTGCATACAGCGCAGATCGTCGTTCTGCATGACAGCCAGATCCAGCCCGGTGAGCCCCCCGTTACGCCTTCTGTCCAGAAGGCTGAGCAGGAGGCCAGGGCTGCCGCGGCCCAGAAGATCCAGGCGCTCATTAGCAATACGCCCGAACTGGCGGATGTCCGTTCCCAGGTCTCGGTCACGGTCGGTGATGACGGGCTGCATGTCCAGATCGCGGATTCCGATCATCAGCCGATGTTCGCTATGGGGCAGTCCTCGCCCAATCCTCATGCCGTCCAGTTGATCAAGGCAATTGTGCCGTATCTTGAGAAGCTCCACGGCAAGCTCTCCATTGCCGGATACACCGACGCTGCTCCCTATCGCCCTGGTCAGCTGAGTAACTGGAGTCTGTCGAGTGCGCGTGCGGTCGCAGTACGGGATCTCGTTGTCCAGAGCGGCTTTCCGGACCGGCGTTTGAGATCCGTCAGCGGATATGCCGACCGCAATCTTTTTGACCCCACCCAGCCGCTCAATCCCGGGAACCGTCGCATCGTCCTGGTGCTGTCGCCCGATATTTCTCAATAAATTCAAGTTAGTCAGGAAATTTTCGGATGTTCATCATTATCGGTCTGGTCGTTGTTCTGGGTTGTGTTTTCGGATCGTTCGTAGCATCCGGCGGTGCTATCGGCCCGCTTGTCTCGTCAATGCCGTTCGAGCTTCTGACCATTCTGGGAGCCGCAGTCGGAACCTTTCTGATGGCTAACTCCCTAGGCGCCGTCAAACATCTTCCTGCCGGTATCAAGAAGGCCATGAAAGGCTCCCAGTACGGCCGGACGGATTACGTCGATCTTCTGAGCTTGCTGTTCCACATTGCGAAACTGGCGTCTTCCAAGGGGTTCATGGCGCTGGAAACTCATATCGAGGATCCGCAGGGCAGTACGGTTTTTGGTGCCTTTCCGAAGATTCGGGACAATCCCCATGTCTGCTCGTTCATCTGCGACTATCTGCGCATGGCGGGCATGAATGCGACTGATCCGTACCAGATGGATGAAGTGATGGGGAACGAACTCAAGAAGAACATGCGCGAGGAAATGCATCTTCCCCATGCACTTCAGTCTGTCTCCGACGCGTTGCCTGCTCTGGGAATTGTGGCGGCGGTTCTGGGCGTTATCAAGACCATGGCGTCCATCAGCAAGCCGCCGATCGTTCTTGGCGAAATGATTGCGGGCGCGCTGGTGGGAACATTTTTGGGTATTCTTTTGGCCTATGGAATTGTGGCTCCGATCGCGAGCCGACTTGGGGGCGTGGTTGAGGAAGAGTCGTCTTATCTTGATCTCGTTCGCTCCGTTATTGTTGCTCATCTTCAGGGAAATGCGCCACAGGTCAGTGTTGAGATCGGGCGTAAAAGCATCCCTTCCGACTTGATGCCGAGCTTTCAGGAAGTCGAAGAAGCGGTCAGCGCAGCGGCTGTGGCCTGATCGGTCGGATGTCTTTACGATGTCGATATTGTTGGTATCGTAAAGGCTTTCCATGTTTCCTGTTCTTGCGAGAGCACTGTGCCTGTCTCTCTCCATCCTGCCTCTGGCAGCTTATGCGGGTTCGCCCTCTCTCCCGTCGCCTGCCGAACTGAGCCAGACGGACGGTGCGAAGGCGCTGGACTGGGTGAGGGCACAGAATGCCCATACAGAGGCGGTCCTCACATCTGATCCACGCTACAAACCCCTGTATCAGAAAATCCTGACAGCCCAGCAGTCTCCGGTCCGTCTTGCCGTTCCCACGCAGCAGGGTGGGGAAATCTGGAACTTCTGGCAGGACGATGTTCATGTCCGCGGGATCTGGCGCAGTGCTTCGGTCGCATCCTTTAATTCCGGTCATCCGGAATGGAAAACGCGCTTCGATCTTGATGCTCTGGCCCGCACAGAACACGCCAACTGGGTCATGGAGGGTCTTGAGTGTCTTGCGCCGCAGGATCGCTTCTGCCTCATGTCCCTGTCTCAGGCAGGGGAAGATGCGCATGTGGTCCGGGAATACGACACGCAGACGGGTAGTTTTGTAAAAGACGGTTTCGTTCTGCCGTCCGGAAAACAGACCGTCATCTGGGTGGATGCCGATACACTTCTGGTTTCGCGGGACTGGGGAGCGGGCAATGCGGGGCTGACCAAGTCAGGTTATCCTTATTCGGTCCGGCTGCTCCACCGCGGTCAGTCACTGGCTCAGGCTGTCGAAATCTATCGTGGGCAGACCACGGACATGGATGTTTCGCCGGAGAGGCTGCGCGATGAGAAGGGGCGGCAGCTTTTCTTTATCAGCCGTCACCGGGATTTCTTTCACACGGAAGTCAGTCTTTTCAATCCTGTCACGCATCAACTGAGTCGGCTGTCCCTTCCGGAGAAATACGACAGCCTCTCCTATCTGGATGGTCAGCTGGTCCTGCATCTGCTTCAGGACTGGGTCTTGCACGGACGGATATTCCGTGCGGACAGTATTATTGCCCTGGATCCGGAAAAGCCGTCTGAACCCCGGCTTATTCTGTCGCCGACGTCCCATCAGACCATCGGGGATGGTATGGGGGACGCTGTGGCGGTGACCAAGGATGGTCTGGTTGTTGTTGTGTATGACGATGTCCAGCCTGTCCTGAAGCTTTTCCGCCATGAGGCGGATGGTGCATGGACCGCGCGTTCCATTGCGCTGCCTAAAAACATGGCGGCGGAAATCGTCTCGTCAGATCCGAAGCTTGCGCAGGCCTATCTTCAGCTTGAAGGGTTCATTCAGCCGCCGCAGCTATGGAGCCTAAATACGACGTCACAGACCGCGCAGCCGCTGTATCGTCAGCCGGACCTGTTCGATGCGTCCGGTCTGGTCGTGGAGCAGATGTCGGCGACCAGCACGGATGACACGGCTATTCCCTACTTCATCGTTCATGCCCGAGACTGGCAGAAGGATGACGCCCGTCCGACCCTGATGACGGCTTATGGCGGGTTCGGACTTTCGTATCTGCCCGTCTATCATCCGGATCTGGGGATTACGTGGTTTGACCGTGGTGGCGTGTATGTCATGGCCAATATCCGTGGTGGCGGAGAATTCGGCCCGGCCTGGCATGATGTCGCCCGGCGGGAAGGACGGCAGAAGGCTTATGACGACTTTGCGGCTGTGGCTCGCGATCTGATCGCCAGGCATATTACGTCGCCGAAGCATCTGGGGCTGCGGGGGCGCTCCAATGGCGGTCTTCTGGCGGGTGTGGAGTTCACTCAGCATCCTGACCTGTGGAATGCGGCGATCATTGGTGTCCCGCTTCTGGACATGATGAATTACGAGCAGATGGCCGCTGGGGCGTCTTGGGCTGCGGAGTATGGGAGCATCTCCGAGCCGGGGCCGCGCACCTTCTGGAAAAAGATGTCGCCCCTGCAGAACCTGAAGGCCGGAGTGTCCTATCCTGAGCCGTTCATCTTCACGTCCACGCGGGATGATCGCGTTGGTCCGATCCATGCACGCCGGTTTGCAGCCCGGTTGGAAAGCCTAAAGCTGCCTTTCCTATATTATGAGGATGTGGAAGGTGGTCATGCCGGTACGGTCAATGCAGCTGAGATCGCGCATGAGCGGGCTCTTGAAGCGATTTACCTCAGCCACAAGCTGATGGACGTACAATAAGTCACGCCGCGCCCCTGTCCGTTCAAAGGAACGGGTAGGGGAGAGGCAGGGTTTTAGGCACAAAAAAAGCCGCTGTCCCGAAGGACGCGGCTCCTTTTCCGTTCGGAGGACGTGAAGGCTTAGAAGCCTTCACGCTCCAGACGCTTACGCTCCATCTTGCGAGCGCGACGAACAGCTTCGGCTGCTTCGCGGGCACGCTTCTCGGAGGGCTTTTCGAAGTGGCGACGCAGCTTCATCTCACGAAACACGCCTTCGCGCTGCATCTTCTTCTTGAGCGCCTTAAGCGCCTGGTCAACATTGTTGTCACGAACGAGAACCTGCACGGTGCCGTCAACTCCTTATGGGCCCGCTCTTAAGCGCCACCCGTGATATGGCATTCCAACTAAGGATGGTGCCCTTAACACATCTTTTGCGGGGAACGCAATTCATTCAGGAACGCTTGAATGGATTATTCCCAACGCGCACTCTGGGACACTCGGATGCTACTCCCGTTTAAAGGACAGACGTTTTCATGGCCCTGCTTAAGATTGCCCGTATGGGCAACCCCGTCCTGCATCAGGTAGCACAGGCCGTTTCCGACCCGAAAGCCCCGGAAATTCAGTCGCTCATCGCAGATATGCTGGAAACGATGGCCGATGCCCGGGGTGCCGGATTGGCCGCGCCGCAGGTTCATCAACCCTTGCGGATTTTCGTCTATCACGTTCCCACGAACCGCGTGGCGAATCCCGAAGAGGCATTGCTGCCCCGCGTTTTTATCAACCCCGAAATCAACCCTGTCGGTGATGAGATGATGATCTGTAGCGAGGGGTGTCTGTCGATTCCGGGCCTCCGGGCCGATGTGCCACGCCATGCGAGGGTCCGGTATTCCGGGTTGGATGAGAATGGTGAGTTGCTCGAAGGTGAGGCGACCGGTTTTCATGCCAATGTTCTGCAACACGAGAACGACCATCTGAACGGCATTCTCTATCCGCAGCGCATTACCGATTTCGAACGATTCGGATATGTGGAAGAAATTCTCCGGTGAGCTCCCGTCTTATGGACGTTTCGTCATCTGCCACGGCGCATCTCTATCTGCGCGAAGATCGTATCCGTCAGTCCTACGAAGCCATGATGCTGGCCTGGCGGACTTTGAATGCCGATTGTGAGGCGCTTCTGCGTGAAAAGGGGCTGGGGCCTGCGCATCATCGCATCCTGTTCCTGACGGCCGCTCATCCGGGGATTACGCCCGGGGTTCTTCTGAATAGTCTGGGCATTACCAAGCAGTCTCTAGGGCGTGCTTTGGGAGATCTGCGGGAGCGTAAACTGCTTATTCAGGAAGAAGACCGTCATGACCGCCGCAAACGGCCGCTACGGTTGACGGCGAATGGAGAAGCACTTGAGCGGGAACTCTTTCTTATGATTCGCGAAGTCATGACCCGGGCGTATCGAGAAGCCGGCATGACAGCTGTCGAGGGGTTCCGGCGGGTTCTGGCGTCTCTTCAGGCTCCGTCGGAAAGTTGCGCGCGATGAGTGATGAACATATCCTTGTGGTCGATGACGATCCGCGTCTGCTGCGTCTGCTTCAGCGTTATCTGTCGGAAAACGGCTATCGTGTCAGTACGGCGCTTGATGCGCAGACGGCACGGGATGTCTTGCAGCGCATTCAGCCGGATGCTCTTGTCCTTGATGTGACGATGCCAGGCGAAGATGGGCTATCGCTGACGAACAGTCTGCGCAGAGACGGCCTGTCGCTGCCGATCTTACTGCTGACGGCGCGTGGTGAGCCGGCGGACCGGATTGATGGGCTGGAAGCGGGGGCGGACGATTATTTGGGCAAGCCCTTCGAGCCGCGTGAACTTCTGCTCCGTCTGCGCGCGCATCTGCGCAGGGTGGTGCCGTCCCTGCAGGCTGTAGATGAGGTCCCGGATGTCCTGCGTTTGGGAGATCTGGAATTTGACGTCAAACGAGGTCTTCTCAGTGGACCACAGGGAGCGGTCCATCTGACGGGCGGAGAGTCTGCACTTCTTGGGGTGCTGACCCGTCAGCCCGGGACAGTGCTATCGCGTGAAGCCATTGCCCGCGCCCTTGAAATGGACGAGATCGGTGAGCGGGCCGTCGATGTGCAGGTCACGCGCCTGCGTCGTCGGATTGAGGTCGACCCCAAGGAGCCGCGTTTTCTTCATACCGTCCGAGGAAAAGGCTATGTTCTCAAGCCGGGACGCTGACCCTGTGGGGGAGCGAGACGACGCCTGGCAGAAGCTGGACCGCCCGCTGAGGCGCATCCTGCCGCGCTCCCTGATGGGACGATCCATGCTGATCGTTCTCATTCCGCTGCTGGTCACGCAGGCCATTGCGCTGGGCCTGTTTTATGGCACCTACCTGAATGTGGTCTCCAGGCGCCTTTCGGATGGTGTTACGGGTGAAGTCTCGCTCGTTATTGCTATGATCGAGCACACCTCTTCAGACGCCGAGCGGACACTCGTGCTTCAGGACGCGTCGTCCCGGACCCAGCTCGGATTTTCATTCCAGCCCGGTGAAATGCTTTCCCGGTATGGCACCAATCATGTCCTTGGTCCGATGGATGATGATTTCGCGCGATCCATCCGGCAAAATCTTGGACGGCCCTATGATGTGGACTGGTCGGAGTCTCCGCAGACCGTCCGGGCGTCCATCCAGCTTCAGCAGGGTGTGATGGTGGTCATGGTGCCGGTGAAGCGCCTGAATATCGGTCCGATCTGGTTGTTCGTCGTCTGGGCTGTCAGTAGTTCGATCGTACTGTTCCTGATCGCAGGTCTGTTTATGCGCAATCAGGTTCGGGCCATTCGCAGGCTGGGTCATGCGGCCGAACTGTTTGGTATGGGAAGGGACCAGGGACCGATCCGCCCGCAGGGCGCGCGGGAAGTCCGTCAGGCTGCCATTGCTTTCAACCGTATGCAGGCGCGCGTTAATCGTTTCGTGGCTCAGAGGACGGCGGTTCTCGCCGGGGTGTCGCATGATCTGCGGACGCCTTTGACCAGGCTGCGTCTGACCGTCGCTATGATCCCGGTTTGTGGCCCTATCCGTGCCGAGGCCTTGAAGCCGGATCTTGCGGATATGGTTGCGGATATTGAAGATATGGAGCGCCTGATTGGTAGTTATCTGTCCTTTGCCCGAGGAGAGGGCGCCGAAGAGCCTGTTCTGACTGATCTGAGGGGTATGCTTGCTGATGTCGCAGCGGCCACCGTAAGGGCTGGGGGACAGGTTCTGGGTGTGGAAGGGCGTGAGGGCGTGGAATCTACGGTGCGCCCCGATGCCTTGCGGCGTGTGCTGACAAACCTTGCGGAAAACGCCCGCCGCCACGGGGGGGCGATGCGTTTTTCTCTGCGTGAGGGAGAGCGGAACGTTGAAATTACGGTTGAGGACAACGGCCCTGGTTTGTCGGCCAGTCGCCGGGCGGTAATTTCAGAACTTAATGGCACGATGGCCAGTCAAAATGGGAACAGCAGCGGGCTGGGTTTAACGATCGTGCGCGACATCATTCATGCCCATGGCGGATCGATCCGTTTGGTGGAAAGCCCACTGGGAGGGCTGGGTGTGGTGCTCAGCCTCCCGAAATAGTCAGGCTCAGGGCAGCGTATTGCCAGCGCCGCCATTGCCGGTGCCCTGACCGCCCATCGGGCCGGTGCTGCCACCGAACTGGCTGCTCATGCCGCTCATCGGGTTGTAGCGGCCGACATTGCCCAGCAGTTCCTGCAGGATGGACGAACTGGTGCCCGGTGTCGGAGTTTTTGCGCCTACCATGCCGACATACATTGCGTTCTTCTTGTTCAGCGTGTCCATCTTGCGTAGGACGCCGCCGTTATCGAAGTTCAGGACTACGACCTGCTGCTTCTTCACGCTCGGGAACGTCAGCGGCGTCGGGGACGTGATCATGGACACGTAGATCCATGTGTTGTCGTCGAAGGTTGCGTGAGCGGTCGGTGACCCTAGCAGATCCAGAACATCGGTGCGTGTGCTCGTTCCGGGAACAAGCTGTGCGTAGTCGGTCTTTTCGATCAGGGAGCCGCGCGGCTCGGGAATCGGGGAAAAGAACGAGCATCCGCCGAGCAGCAGCGGAACACATGCCACTCCGGCCTGTGCGAAGCGGCGAAGGAGGCGTGTTCTGCTTTGGGGCGTCGGGGAAGATGCGTTATTCATGGATCCGGAAACTATCCTGTGCAAGAGAACCGCTCAAATGAGCGCGTGCCCGAACGGCGCCTGCATGTCAACGATTTCCCCCATATTCCGGGGGTGGAGTGCCTGAATGTCCCATTCACCCGAATTTTCCCGACGCATCCCCTTCAATCGGCTGGGATCGGGGCTGGACGAGACGATCGAGGCCTCGCCCGCCGAGCGCAGGGCTCTCGCCGCCCGGCTTGGAATCCCTGAGATCGAAACCTTGGTCTGCCGGTTCCGCCTGATGCCTTCGGAGAGCCGGAGCGTTCTGGCGGAAGGGCATCTTTCGGCGAAGATTACGCAGATCTGTGTTATTACGTCCGAGCCTTTCGAAGATGTTCTGGCTGAGACTTTTTTTCTGAAGTTCATTCCTGAATCCGACATGCCGGAAGACGAATTCGATATCGATTCCATCGACCTGGATGGACCGGACGAAGTTCCGCATGATGGAAAAGCCGTCGATATCGGTGAGGCAGCGGCTGAACAGCTGGCCCTGATGCTGGACCCCTATCCGCGCAAACCTGGTGCCGGTTTGGAAAATGCAGTTGACGTGGCGCCTGCAGAAGGGGAAGAAGGGGAACATCTGTCTGGCGAGGAGCCGGATGGTCTGCGTCGTCCCAATCCGTTTTCGGCGCTTTCGGCGCTGAAAAACCGGGGCAGGAAAGAATAAAATCCCACGTCTGACTTGCGGGATGTTACGAGCTCTGCTAGAGCCGCCCGCCTGAACTCGACGTAATTACGAGACGACGAACAACCAGGGCACCGGATGCCGCGGGGAGCGGAGCAGGGGTGCCGACACTGAAGCAGAAAGAGGCATAAAAGCCATGGCCGTCCCTAAAAGAAAGACTACGCCGTCCCGTCGTGGCATGCGTCGCAGCCACCAAGCCCTGGGTGTTGAGGCACATGCAGAGTGCTCGAACTGTGGTGAGATGAAGCGTCCGCATCACGTTTGCAGCCACTGTGGCCATTATGACGGCCGCGAAGTGGTCGCCGCTGGAAACAGCGGCAAGGGCCTGAAGACCGCCGTCCGCGCCTGATCCCTACCTGCGGGTCCGTAGCTTCCAGAAAGCGCGGCCCGCATCTGTGATGCTGTCCGGGAAACTGTCTCAATGACCAAAGCGCCTGACCGTGGCACCGCGGCCTCCGGGCCTTACGCCCTCGCCGTCGATGCAATGGGTGGTGACAGAGCCCCGGATATTGTCCTTGCCGGCCTCGAACTGGCCGCCGACCGGCACCCGAAGGCTCGTATTCTCCTGATCGGAGACGAGGTCCTTCTCAGGCCGGCTCTGGCAAAATATCCTAAAGCTGCGCGTCTGTGTGATATCCGTCATGCTGCGGCAAGTATTTCCATGGACATGAAGCCGACTGCGGCGCTTCGTGTGCGGGGCTCGTCCATGCGCATGGCCATGGAAGCCGTCGCTGCCGGAGAAGCCTGCGGTGTCGTGTCGGCGGGTAACAGCGGCGCCATGCTGGCTCTGGCCAAAATTATCGTCAAAGCTCTGCCGGGTATTTCCCGTCCCGCCATGATTGCTGTCGAGCCTTCCGCACGCGGTGATATCGTGATGCTGGATCTCGGGGCGAACATCGCCTGCGATGCTCGCAATCTGGTCGAATTTGCTATCATGGGTGAAGCCTTTGCGCAGGCCGCCCTAGGTCTTCCGTCTCCTACGATTGGTCTTCTCAACGTTGGTTCGGAAGAGCTGAAGGGTGATGACCGTCTGCGTCAGGCGTCTGAACGCTTGCGTGCCAGTCCTCTGGCTCCCCAGTTCCACGGCTTTGTGGAAGGTCATGACATCACCGCTGGGACGACCGATGTGGTGGTGACGGATGGCTTTACGGGAAATGTTGCCCTGAAAACCGGTGAAGGGGCTCTCAAGTTGGCCTTCAGCCTTCTGAGGCGCGTCTTCCAGACCAATCTTCTGACCCGCCTGGGGTATCTTCTGGTCAAGCCAGGTCTGGAGCGGATGCGGGAATGGATCGATCCGCGTCGCTATAACGGCGCCCTGTTTGTTGGCCTGAACGGTATTGTCGTGAAGTCGCATGGCGGTGCAGATGGTGAGAGCTTTGCCGCGGCTGTAGATGTTGCCATGGATGCCGTCACACACCATTTGAACGACAAGATCCGCGATCGCCTGGAGCAGCTTGGAATGGGGGCTCCCGAGCCTGTCGCTCCTGTCGCTGCCAAGGTCGCGCCTGAACCTGTGAGCTGAAAAACATGTCCGATCCCATTCGTGTCCGCCTGACGGGTGTCGGGGGTTATCTTCCGCGTGAGGTTGTAACCAACGACGATCTTGCCCGGAAATTCGGTATCGAGACTTCGGACGAATGGATCAAAACCCGAACCGGTATCGGCCAGAGGCATATCGCTTCCGATGACGAGACGACGTCCAGCATGGCGGCTGAGGCCGCGCGTCAGGCGCTGGAATATGCTGACGTAGATGCGTCACAGGTCGATGCCGTTCTGGTCGCCACTGCGACGCCGGATCAGGTCTTTCCGGCCGTGGCTGTGCAGGTGCAGGCTCGTCTTGGCATGACTGCCGGGTTTGGCTTTGACATCAGCGCGGCTTGCTCGGGTTTTGTCTATGCCCTCGCGACGGCAACGGCCCTAATGCAGTCAGGACAGGCCAAAAAGGTCCTGGTGATCGGCAGCGAAGTTTTCTCGCGCCTGCTGGACTGGACCGATCGGTCTACCTGCGTCCTGTTTGGCGATGGTGCAGGGGCGGTTCTTCTGGAAACCGGCGCTGGAGAAGGCGAGGGCGTTCTGTCCACGCATCTGCACTCGGACGGCCGGACCGGCGATATCCTGTATGTGGATGGTGCTGCGGGTTGCCCGTCAACATCGCAGCATCTGCGGATGCAGGGGCGTGAAGTTTTCCGTCATGCTGTCGTTAAGCTTTCGCAGGCTGTCGATGAGGCCCTCGAAGTCAATGGTCTGACCGGGCAGGATATCCAGTGGATGGTCCCCCATCAGGCGAATCTGCGCATCATTGACGGGATGGCTAAGAAACTGGCGCTTCCGGCGGATCGGGTGGTCGTGACCGTAGATCGTCATGCCAATACGTCTGCGGCATCGATTCCGCTTGCTCTGAACGAAGCCGTGCGGGATGGACGGGTCAGGAAAGGCGATCTGGTGCTGATGGAAGCGCTGGGTGGCGGTCTGACCTGGGGATCTGCTCTTATCCGGATGTAAGCCTGTGGCCTGACAGTGCGCAGGTTAATGATTGATTCCTTTGACTGTTCTGAACGTCATGATACGCAAGTGACATGAGCACAGTCACGCGCGCGAATCTTGTCGAGCATCTCTACAGTCGTGTCGGTCTTTCCCGGCATGACTCCTCCATGATTCTTGAAAGCCTGCTGGGTGTGATCTCAGACCGTCTTGAAGCAGGCGAATCCGTAAAACTAAGCGGATTCGGAACATTCTCTGTCCGCCAGAAGGGCGAGCGTATCGGCCGCAATCCCAAGACGGGTGTGGAAGTTCCCATCTTGCCGCGAGCAGTGCTGGTGTTCAGACCTTCCCAACTGCTGAGGGATCGCATGAACGGTTCCGAGAATGGCGCAGCGGCCGAGGCTTCCTCCCATGACAGATAATTTCATATCCCAGACCGTCATGGTTTCACCGAGCGACGATCTTGCTTCCGCTCCGGAGAAGGTCAGGAAGGCGCCTGAGGCATACCGCACTATCAGCGAAGTCGCTGAAGAGTTGCATATTCCCCAGCACCGTTTGCGATCCTGGGAAACCATTTATCCAGGCGTAAAGCCTTTTCGCGGGGAAAGTGGCCGTCGTTATTACAGCCCCGAGCATATCGAGACACTTCGACTGATTTCGGATCTTCTTTATGTGCAGGGATACAAGGGGCAAGGGGTTCTACGGGTTCTGAGGGAGCGCCGTGCCGAGAAGACGCGTGCAGCCGCCCAGAAGGCTGTTCCGGAGACTGTGTCTGAAACGGTTCAAGAGGTTTCGGCAGCATCTGCGGAAGTGGTTCAAGTTCCGGTTGTCACGGTTGAGGTGACTGAAGCGAGTTCTGCATCTGTTGTGGACGCACCGCCGGTAGCCGAGCCTGTCGAAAATGAAGACATTCCGGTGACGCCGACAGAGGTCAGCGTTGACGATATTGTTTTTCCAGAAGTTCCTGCCATGGCCCACGAGGTCATGCTGACGGAAACGGTTGACAGTACGGCAGAAAATGGGATCCCCGAAGCCGAAGCCGAAGCCGAAGCCGAAGCCGAAGCCGAAGCCGAAGCCGAAGCCGAAGCCGAAGCCGAAGCCGAAGCCGAAGCC
>NZ_BJMK01000013.1 GCF_006539125.1 Gluconobacter sphaericus NBRC 12467 | reverse complement strand
CCCGCGCCAAGCTCATCCCGGTCGTACGGCGGGCGGAGATGCTGGCCGAACTGATGCGCCTGCGCTGGTCTGTCGCCATTGGCGGCACACACGGCAAGACGACCACGACCAGCCTCGTGGCCTGCGTTCTGGAACATGCGCGTCTGGACCCGACCGTCATCAATGGCGGCATTATCGAAGCTTACGGCACCAACACGCGCATGGGCTCAGGCGACTGGATGGTCGTGGAAGCCGATGAGAGTGATGGCTCCTTCCTGCGCCTGCCAGCGGTCATTGCTGTGGTGACGAACATGGATCCGGAGCATCTGGATCACTGGGGCACGGAAGAGGCCATGCAGGCTGGCTACGACCAGTTCGTCTCGAACATCCCGTTCTACGGCTTCGCGGTCCTGTGCGTGGATCACCCGCAAGTGCAGCAGATGATCCCCCGCCTGTCCGATCATCGCGTCATAACCTACGGCTTCAGCCCACAGGCCGATATCCGCGCTGAAAAGGTCGTGATGGACAAGCGCGGCGCGACATTCGAGGTCGTGGTTACCAATCGCCAGCGCAACCGCTCGCGCCGTGCCGGGCCGTTCCGCCTGCCGATGCTCGGACACCACAACGTCCTGAATTCACTCGCAGCCATCGCCGTCGCGCTTGAAATGGAAATCAGTGATTCCGTGATCGCGTCCGCGCTGACGACCTTCAAGGGTGTCAAGCGTCGCTTTACCCGCACAGGTGAATATAACGGTATTTCCATCATCGACGATTATGGCCATCACCCCGTTGAAATCGCCGCCGTGCTCAAGGCCGCCCGTCAGGCCGGTGCGCGCAACGTCATCGCCGTCATGCAGCCACACCGCTATTCACGCCTGAAGGTCCTGTTCAACGAATTCTGCACCTGCATGAACGATGCAGACACGGTCATCGTGGCCGACGTCTATGCCGCGGGCGAGACGCCGATAGAGGGTGCGGGCCGCGATGCGCTCGTTGAAGGTCTGCGCGACCGCGGCCACCGCTCCGCTGTACCGCTCTCCGATCCGGCCCATCTGGCGGAAATGATCAACGCTATCGCCAAACCAGGCGATTACGTCGTCTGTCTCGGCGCCGGCACCATCACCCAGTGGGCGCAGGCACTCCCTGCCCAGCTCGAAGCCCTAAACAGCCAGACCGCAACTGAAGGCGCGGCATGACAGGCAGCAACGATTTTCTCGTCACGGGCCTGCGCGGCAGACTGACCCCGAACGCACCGCTCGGTCCCCGCGCATGGTTCCGCGTAGGCGGCCCGGCGGACTGGCTGTTTGTTCCAGAAGACCAGGACGACTTGACCCTTTTCCTGCGCGAAAAACCGGCCACCATGCCGGTTACGGTTCTGGGTGCGTGCTCGAACGTCATCATCCGCGATGGCGGCATTACCGGCACGGTCATCCGTCTGGCCCGCGGCTTTGCGGACATCTCCGTTCAGGACAACAGCCTGATCGTGGGTGCGGCCGCGCTCGACATCACCGTGGCCGAACATGCTGCCTCTGCCGGTTTGGCAGGGCTGGAGTTCCTGGCAGGCATTCCGGGATCGATCGGCGGCGCCGTTCGCATGAACGCTGGTGCTTACGGATCGGATATCAACGCCATTCTCGAATGGGCGGAGATCCTGACGGCTGAAGGCGAATTCCGGCGCCTGTCCCATGACGACCTCGGCTTTGCCTATCGTCATTCAGAGCTTCCCGAAGGCAGCGTAGTCATCCGCGCCAGCCTGCGCGGCACACCTGACAACGCAGACGCCATCCGCAGCCGTATCGCGGATATTCGGGCCTCGCGCGAGGCCTCGCAGCCCGTGCGGGCACGAACTGGAGGCTCCACCTTCCGTAACCCCGAAGGCCACAAGGCCTGGCAACTCATTGACGAAGCCGGATGCCGTGGTCTTCAAATCGGAGATGCGCAGGTCAGCGAAAAACACTGCAATTTCCTGCTCAATCTGGGACAGGCCAGCAGCGTGGATCTGGAAGCGCTAGGCGAAACCGTGCGCGAAAAAGTGCTGGCACAGAGCGGCGTGGACCTGCATTGGGAAATCAAACGTATCGGGCGCAAATCCGAAGGAGAACAGACGGTATGAAGGTCGCAGTCCTGTTGGGGGGAACATCCAGTGAGCGGCCTGTCAGTCTCATCAGCGGCAAGGCCGCGATCGAGGCTCTACGCGAAAAGGGACATGACGTCACCCCGATCGATGTCGGACCGGATATCGCAACGACCATCGCCAGCCTGAAAGCCGCCGCACCGGACGTCGTTTTCAACGCCCTGCACGGCCCCCGTGGCGAAGACGGTGCCATTCAGGGCGTTCTGGAATGGCTCGGTCTACCTTATACTCATTCCGGCATACGAGCTTCAGCGGTGGCAATGGACAAGGGCGCAACCCGTATCCTGCTTGCTGCCGCTGGTCTACCCGTCGCACAGGGGCGTGTCGTGACGGTTGAAGACCTAGCGGAAGCCGATCCTCTCCCCGCACCTTACGTCATTAAGCCGGTCGCCGAAGGCTCCTCCGTCGGTGTCGAAATCGTGCGGACGGGAGACAACCGTCGCACCGAAATCGCGCGGACCTGGCGCTTCGGAAAAGAGGCACTGGTCGAGAGCTTCATTCCCGGCCGCGAGCTGACCGCAGGCGTCATGGGAGACCGCGCTCTGGCCGTCACGGACATCCTGCCCAGCGAAACAGCTGCATTTTATGATTTCGAGGCCAAATACAAGGCTGGCGGCTCGCGTCACGTGGTCCCTGCGAAACTTCCACAGGCGGTAACAGACCGGGCCCTTGATTACGCTCTGCGCGCTCACCAGACACTGGGCTGCCAGGGAGCCAGCCGCACGGATTTTCGTTATGACGAGGACACCGACACGCTGGTCATCCTTGAGGTCAACACACAGCCTGGCATGACACCAACATCCCTGTTGCCAGAACAAGCCGCCTATTGCGGGATTTCCTATCCGGAACTATGTGACTGGATGGTCCGGGAGGCACTGGCGCGCTAATGCGGGAGGATCCGTCCTTTCAGAGAGACGATTTTGTCCGGGAGCGTTTTTCCGGGGTCCTGCCGCCTCAGGAAGGCCGTCCGTCACGGGCAAAGCTATTCTGGCGCCGGCAGCGGCGGCTCGTCCGGCCTGCGATCGTATTTCTGGTTGTGATGGGAATTGCCGGGGCGGGCATTCGCCTTCTGTATGACGCAGCCTCCGAAGAGCGCTTCGCCCCGCTTAGGGCTCGGCTGGTCGAAATGGAGCCGCTGCCCATCCGCCATATCGTCATCAACGGTCGCGGCATGACCAGCGAAGCCTCGATCCAGGAAGCGCTGGGCACATCCGTCGGTCGTCCCATTTTCGGATTTTCCGTTGAGGCCGCGCGGCAACGGCTGGATGAGTTGCCCTTCATAGACCACGCAACGGTCGAACGGCACATGCCGGATACCATCATCATCACACTGGTGGAGCGCACGCCGATCGCCGTCTGGCAAGACCGTGGACATTTCATGCTCATCAACCGGGCAGGAGAAGAAGTCTCCGATCAGGGCCTGACAGGAAAAAATGCACAGGCTTTTCTGCAACTACCCCTCGTAGTGGGTGAAGGTGCGAATACGGCGGCCGCAAGCGTGATTGATGCTCTGAACAAGGAACCTCTGGTCAAAAGCCAGGTCACGGCCCTGATCCGCGTGGGCAACCGGCGCTGGAATGCCACGCTCAAGGACGGCACGACCGTAATGCTGCCTGAGGGCGAGGAAGCCGCGGCGTTCACCCGTCTTGCCCACTATCAGCAGAGCATGCGCCTACTGGAGAGGCCGGTCCAGTCGATCGACCTGCGTCTTCCGGACCGGATGGTTGTCCACCAGCCGCCTCAGGCGGCTCCACCTCCGGATGACACAAAGCCTGACCCATCCTCACCGACACCACCAGCAGACAGCACGAAGCAGCCATGAACGACCACAACTCCATGTCAGATCTTCCGGCATTCCGGCGCCGGGGCGGTCTGAGGGGCCGGTCCCTCATTCCCGTCGGCGGCGAACGTGACGTCAGCGTCAACCGCGTCCCGCGTGACATCCTTCTACTTCCTCCCGAGGACACCCAGCGAAACGTCAGCTGGCGTCCGGGCATCTTCGGCGCGCTGGACATCGGCACGACGAAAATGACCTGCCTGATCGGCAAGGGCGAGCCGGATGGCTCCATTCAGGTTCTGGGTCATGGATGGCGCCGTTCCCACGGCATCCGTTCAGGTTCCATCGTTGATATACGCGAGGCCGAAGCCGCGATCCGGGCCACGGTCGGACAGGCCGAGGAAGCTGCAGAGCGGCGCATGGACTCACTCGTCGTCAACCTGTCCTGCGGCCGCCCGCTGAGCCGTCTGGTTGACGCACAGATTCCCATCGGCGGCCGCGAAGTCACTGCCGGTGACGTGCAGCGCCTGATAGCTGAAGGACAGGCCCGTGCCTGGATGGAAGGCCGCGAAGTCATCCATACGCTTCCCATCGGATATGTTGTGGATTCTATCCCCGGAATCGCGGACCCGATCGGACATCAGTGCGAAGAACTGGCCACCCGGATGCATGTCGTAGACATGAATTCCAGCGCCTTGCGCACTCTGGATGCAGTCCTGCAACACGCCGAACTGAAGCTGGACGGGTTGGTCGCGAGCCCCTTTGCCTCTGGCGTTTCAGTCCTGGCCGCCGAAGAGCGCGAACTGGGCGTGACCGTCGTGGAGATGGGGGGCGGCACCACGTCTCTGGCCGTTTTCTGTGAAGGCAAACTGCTCCACACAGCCCAGATCCGCGTCGGCGGCCTGCATGTCACGCGAGACATTGCCGGTGTGCTCTCGACGTCTCTGGAAACAGCTGAACGCCTCAAGACGATGTATGGTGCCGCCCAGATGGGTTCGGACGACCAGCGCGAAATCCTGTCGGTGCCGCTGATCGGTGAAAACAGCGACCGCCTGGTCCGCCTTCAGCGCTCCAAAGTCATTTCCGTTATCCAACCCCGGATTGAGGAGACGCTCGAACTCGTGCGGCAATCGCTCGATAATGCGGGACTGGGTCGACTAGCCAATGGTCGGGTCGTGCTGACAGGTGGCGCATCGCTTCTTGAGGGAATCGTGCCCGTCGCAACGCGTATTCTGGGCCGACCTGTCCGAATGGGAAAACCCCAGAACATTTACGGCCTGCCCGAGACAGCCGCGGCTTCGGCAGGATTTTCAACCGCTGCGGGGCTTCTGGCCTGGGCAGCGGGTGCGGATCGGGATTTCGGAGATATTTCCGTTCCGGAACCCAAACCTCGCGGACTTGTTAAACGTCTCGTAGGCTTCATACGCAACAATGTGTAGTCTACTACAGATCACAACGCCCACACCTGTCGCTTTCATGAAGTTCCGGACCAGATCATGACGCTGAACCTTACTCCTACTCCCAATTCCCACGTTGAGCTGGCGCCACGGATTACCGTGATCGGTGTCGGCGGCGGCGGCACGAATGCCGTCGACAACATGATCGCGTCTGAACTCAAGGGCGTGGAATTTGTCGTTGCCAACACTGACGCCCAGCAGCTCGCCCACTCCAAGGCCGAACGACGCGTCCAGCTTGGCCCGCATCTGACGCGCGGTCTGGGTGCAGGCGCAAAACCGGAAATCGGTCGCGAAGCTGCTGAAGAAGCGGCTCAGGAAATCGACCGTCAGCTCGAAGGAGCGAATCTGGTCTTCATCACGGCTGGCATGGGCGGCGGCACGGGTACGGGTGCAGCTCCGGTTATCGCGCGCATGGCGCGTGAGCGCGGCGTCCTGACGGTTGGCGTTGTTTCCAAGCCCTTTAATTTTGAAGGCCGCCGTCGCACGACTGCTGCAGAAAACGGTATTGCCGAGCTGCAGAAGCACGTCGATACGCTAATCGTGATCCCGAACCAGAACCTGTTCAATTCGGCAACACAGAACACGACGTTCCGCGAAGCCTTCCGTATGGCGGACAATGTCCTGAACATGGGCGTTCGGGGCATTACGGACCTCATGGTCTCCCCAGGCCTCATCAATCTCGATTTCGCGGACGTCAAAGCCGTGATGGAAGAGATGGGAAAAGCCATGATGGGGACAGGCGAAGCCTCGAGCGAAGAAGATGCGGAAGATCGTGCCGTGCTCGCAGCCGAGCGCGCGATTTCCAACCCGCTGCTGGAAGACGCTTCCATGGCAGGTGCACGTGGTCTGCTCATCAACATCACCGGCGGCGAAGACCTGACGCTGTACGAAGTCAACGCTGCTGCGGACCGCATCCGCGAGGAAGTGGCCGATGATGCCAACATCATCTTCGGCGCACTGATCGACGAAAAGCTGAACGGTCGTGTCCGCGTGTCCGTCGTTGCAACCGGCATCGACACACAGCCGCGTCAGGACCCTTCAGCTCCGAGCGCAGAAACCATTCAGGCCGCTGCGCCGCAGGTGAACGCCGGAGCGACGGCTCCGCGCGAAAGCACCGGCCCCCGTACGGCAGCCTCCTCGTTCCAGCCTGGTTCGACCTATGCAGGTGGCCCCCCGCGCCCGAATTTCGCGATTGATTCCCAGTCGCCAGCTCAGAACACAGCCCCGCCACCTCAGCAGGAAGCTCCGGCGACCCAGCCCACAGCCCCTGAAACCCAGCCTCCTCGTCAGGAGAACAGCCATCAGCCTTCTCCCCGGGCCGGCCTGTTCTCCGATCCGTCCCGCCATGCCCCGCCGCCGCAGCCCGAAGCGCCACGGAGCCTGTTCGGCATGGTCACAGGCGCCTTCCGCAGCCGTCCGCCCCAACCGCAGCAGACACAGCAGACCACCCAGCGGACTGAGCCCAGCACCCGCGACGGATATGCCCAGCAGGCACCCCATCAGCAGGAACATCCTCCCAGCAACGCCGACGATTCCAACCTGGATATTCCGACCTACCTGCGCCGCTGATCTCCTTTCCCCCTCATGCGCACCATGAGGGGGAAATATCCCGCAACAATCGTTGACTGGAACTGACGCCCTGTATCTGTTTTCTAGTCCCCGGAATCAAATTTTTCGGAGGCTTTATGCAGGTTACGCCAACACATGGCGGCAGCGCAGCGAAAGGCGTTGAGGTAGGACAGAAGGAAACAGTCTCTGCCCTTGATGTAACGCCTTCCCGCTCCGAGCGCGGCAGATCGAAAAACCTGCAGACAACCCTTGCCAACCCCATTCACTGTCAGGGCATCGCCCTGCACAGTGGCGTAACCGTCGATCTACTTCTCTCCCCCGCCCCAGCGGATACCGGCATCAGGTTCCAGCGTTCGGACATTGAGGGCTCCCCCTCTTTTCCCGCGCTCTACGACCATATCCTTGATACCCGCCTTTCAACCGTTGTCGGGTGCCCCACGGATCCGTCCTTGCGTGTTGCCACAATCGAGCATCTCATGGCGGCTCTCAACGCCTGCGAAATCGACAATATCCTCGTAGCGGTCAATGGCCCCGAACTGCCCGTTCTCGATGGCGCTTCGGATGCCTTTGCCTTCCTGATCCGCTGCGCAGGCCGTAAAACGCTAGACACGCCCCGGCAGGTCATCGAGATTCTACGTAACGTCCGGGTCGAAGACGAGAACGGCGCCTTCGCCGAACTACGCCCCGCCCAGCGGGGACTTTCCCTTGCCATTTCACTGAGCTTCCCGGCTCAGGCCATCGGAAACCAGCGTTACGCCATCCAGCTTGATGAACGTCGCTTCATGGAAGAACTTGCGTTCTGCCGCACCTTCGTCAACCGTAAGGACATTGAGTATCTGCAAAGTATCGGACTAGCGCGCGGTGGCTCTCTGGACACGGCTGTCGTCGTGGACGGAGAAAATATCCTCAATCCCGCAGGCCTAAAAATCGAGCGCGAGTTCGCTCGCCACAAACTACTTGATGCGATTGGCGATCTTTATTGCGCCGGCTACCGGATGCAGGCCGGATTTATTGGTCACAAATCCGGTCACACACTCAATAACAAGCTTCTGCGTGCGGTTTTTTCCGATGCATCCAACTGGCGTTTCGTCCCCACGAGCTCGTCGCGAGCCGTTACCAAAGCTCTGCGCGCGCGCGTTGCTGCCTGAGACACATGGCAGGTCTTTCGTCAGAGCATTCCCGTGATATAAGACGAAATTCCACGGGAAGAGCAGGTATGACAAGCAGCACTCAGCGTCATTTTGAAGCATCGGTCACTCATAGTGGTTTCATGCTGAGGGCTGCGGCTGTCAGCGGGTTTCTACTGCTTTCCGGCTGTTCGCTGTTCTCGCACCAGCATGAAAAGCCCGCGATTCCCAAAACGGCCGATGCCGAAACCCTGTATAATTACGGGATCGATGCCCTGCACACAGGGCATTACGAGCTGGCTGGCGGCGAATTCGAACTGCTGCAGCAGACCTACCCCTATTCCGGTTTCACAGGTAACGCCGAGCTAATGGAAGGATATGCCTACTACCTTCAGGGTGAATACGCGCTTTCGGTCCAGCAGCTTGAACGTTACCTCCAGCTGCACCCGACCAGCCCGGACGCGGCTTACGCCTTCTATCTGCGTGCGCTTTGCTATTACGAGCAGATCGCAAACGTCGAACGTGACCAGCAGGGCACCGTTGAAGCCCTCGATGCGCTGGAAGAAGTCATCACCCGCTTCCCGCAGACCTCCTACGCCCGCGACGCCCAGTTGAAGATCGATCTATGCCGCGACCATCTGGCTGGCAAGGAAATGCTAGTCGGCCGCTGGTACCAGCAGCAGCGCAACTATGAAGCCGCCATGACCCGCTACCAGCGCGTCGTGCAGGACTACCAGACGACCAACCATGTTGCCGAAGCGCTCGAGCGTCTCGTGGAGGTCTATCTGGCCCTCGGCCTGAAAGACCAAGCGCATCAGACCGCCGCCGTTCTGGGCTATAACTATCCCGACAGCCAGTGGTATCGTTATGCCTATAATGATCTTCGGGAAACCCACCTGCTCAAGAGCGATCTTAAAAAACCGCTCATCCATCCCGGACAGCAGAGCCATCGTGGTTTCTTCTCCCGCATGTGGCACAGCGTCTTCTGACATCGTCCCTTTGAAACGGGACGACATGTTCCCAACACTGCTGTCATGCTGACACATCTCTCAATCCGTGATGTCGTTCTGATCGAAAAGCTCGATCTTGGTCTCGCCCCCGGTCTGACGGTCCTGACCGGCGAGACCGGAGCGGGCAAGTCTATCCTGCTCGACAGTTTGGGACTGGCCCTTGGCGAGCGTGCCAGCGGTGGTATCGTCCGCTCGGGAGCGTCTCAGGCCAGCGTGTCGGCCATTTTTGAAATCACCAGCGACCATCCCGTCTTTGCCCTGCTCGACGAACACGGCATCGTGCGCGAAGACCCGACGGACCCGGTGGTCTTGCGCCGTATCGTTACGCCGGATGCCCGCTCCCGTGCCTATATCTGCGATCAGCCGGTTGGCGTCGGCCTCTTGCGCCGTGTGGGCGCCCATCTCGTAGAAATCCAGAGCCAGCACGAACAGATGGGCCTGGCCGACCAAAGTACCCATCTCGATCTGCTGGACGCTTTCGGGATTGCTCTCTCCCTGCGGGAAAAAACAGCCCAGACCTTCCGGCAGTGGGCCGCGGCCCGCAGCGCCCTGAAAGCGGCGCGTAACGACATGGAAGCCGCAGCCCGTGAAGAGGAATGGCTGCGGCAGACAGTCGATGATCTGGAGCGGCTAGCCCCTCAGGAAGGCGAAGAGGATGCTCTCGCGGCAACGCGCATCAGTCTTCAGCGCGATGAGCGTCGCGGCGAAGCCGTTGCCGCCGCACTCTCGGAACTAACCCCGCGTGATCGCCGCTCTTCCGCGCCCGCTGCCGCCCTGCGCTCGGCCAGCCGCGCCCTTGCGCGACTGCTACCTGCCCCCACGGAAACGGAAACGCTTTCCGACAGCCATCAGACACAGGCGCAGGACGCGCTCGACGCTCTCGGAAAAGCTGAAGAAGCCCTGGCCGAAGCTGAAATGCTGCTTAGCCGTCTGGCCGCCGACACCGAGGGCGATCCCCGTCTTCTGGAAGAGACGGAAGAGCGACTTTTTGCGCTCCGTGCCGAGGCCCGCAAACACAACGTCTCCGTCGCCGAGCTTCCCGGTTTTCTTGCTGAGTTAAAAAGACGGCTCGCGGCCCTCGATTCCGGCAATGCTGAACTGGCGCGTCTGGAAACGGCCCTGACCGAAGCGCGCCTCGATTATGAGGATGCAGCCCGCACGCTTTCTGCCGCCCGAAAAAAAGCCGCCGAGAAACTGGAAAAGGCCGTCAGTGCCGAACTTCGCCCGGTCAAACTGGAACGCGCCCGCTTCATCGTTTCACTCCTGCCGCTTGAGCCCGATCACTGGAACAGTCAGGGCATGGAACAGGCTTCCTTCCTGATCGCAGCCAACCCCGGACAGTCTCCCGGGCCTCTAGCCAAGGTAGCGTCCGGCGGTGAGCTGTCACGCCTCATGCTTGCGCTGAAAGTGGTTCTGGCAGAACGCTCCGATGTCGGAACACTCGTATTCGATGAGGTCGATTCCGGCGTTGGTGGTGCCACCGCCTCCTCGATCGGAGACCGGTTGCACAAGGTTGCACAAGACGTGCAGGTTCTGGTCGTCACCCACAGCCCGCAGGTCGCGGCGCGCGGCGACCATCACCTGCGCATAGCCAAGCGTGTCCGCAATGACCGGACCGAGACCCTGGCTGAACCCCTGCCCCATGACGCCCGGCGCGAGGAAATCGCTCGGATGCTTGCGGGCGACATCATTACAGACGCAGCCCGAGGGGCTGCCGACAGCCTTTTGGGACATCAGATTTCATGACAACCACCCCTCTTTCTGCCGCCGAGCGTCACGCTGCACTCGAAGCGGACCTCGCGCGGTGGGACGAGGCGTATCACAGACGCGACGAGCCGGAAGTTTCCGATGCCGTCTATGATGCTGCACGTCGTGAAATTCTGGAGCTGGAAGAAGCATATCCAGATCTCCGCTCCCAAGATGGAGCCAGCCAGCGCGTTGGCGTCGCACCCGATTCCGCTTTCGGCAAATATCGCCATCTTGTCCCCATGCTATCGCTCGACAATGTCTTCGATCCGGAAGGCTTCGATGGCTTTGTTTCACGTGCAGGCCGCTTTCTCGGCCTGGACGAGGACGGCCTTCAGTCGCTCCAGTTTGTGGCCGAGCCCAAGATTGACGGCCTCTCCATCAGCCTGACCTACGAGCACGGACGTTTCGTGCGCGGGACAACACGCGGCGACGGCATCGAAGGTGAAGACGTCACGGCCAACCTGCTGACCCTGAAAGATATTCCACGCGAACTGCCCGGCGAAGCACCTGAACGGATTGAAATCCGTGGCGAAGTCTTCCTTTCGAAAAGCAGCTTCCTGACCCTCAACGAACAGCAGGTCGCACGCGGAGCAAAGCCTTTCGCCAATCCTCGCAATGCCGCAGCCGGCTCCCTTCGCCAGCTGGATGCGGAAATCACTCGCAGCCGTCCGCTGTCTCTCTTCGCCTATGCGCAGGGGTACACGTCCTCACCGGTTGCAACGACACACTGGAACTATCTGGAAAAACTGCGGAGCTGGGGGTTCACGGTCAATCCGCTCTCCCAGATGATTGGCCATGCCCGCGATATTCCGGCTTATGTCGAGAAGCTGGCACGCGAACGCTCGGGGCTGGACTATGACATCGACGGCATCGTCTTCAAACTGGACGATCTGAGCCTTCAGGATCGTCTCGGCTTTGCCGGTCGCGCTCCCCGCTGGGCCATTGCATGGAAGTTTCCGGCAGAGCAGGCCATTACGCGCCTGCAGGAAATCGAGATCCAGGTCGGCCGCACAGGAGCCCTGACCCCGGTTGCCCATCTGGAACCCGTGAATGTCGGCGGCGTCATCGTCTCGCGCGCAACACTGCACAACGAAGACGAAATCGCCCGCAAGGACGTGCGCGTCGGGGATCTGGTCCGCCTGCAGCGCGCCGGAGACGTGATCCCGCAAATCCTCGGCCCCGTCTCCAGCGACGAATCCCGTTCAGAGCCTTTCGTCTATCCCGACCACTGTCCCGTCTGCGGATCGCTCGCCGAGCGCATGCATGGCGAAGCGGTCCGCCGCTGCACAGGCGGCCTGACCTGCGAAGCGCAGATCGTGGAGCGCCTGATCCACATGGTGTCACGCAACGCGTTCGACATCGACGGACTAGGCGAACGCAGCATCCGTGAATTCTACGACGCAGGCTACATCCGCCGCCCCGGCGACATTTTCCGCCTGCGCCAGCACGAAGCGGTCCTACTTCAGCGTGACGGCTGGGGACGGCTGTCGGTAGACAACCTCTTCCGTGCCATTGATGACCGCCGCACCATCCCCCTGTCCCGGCTGATTTTCGGGCTTGGCATCCGACGGATCGGGGAGCGCAACGCCCAGCTTCTGTCCCGGCATTACCAAACCTTCGAAAACTGGCGCACCGCTATGCTGGCTACACGGCCGGACTCCGAAGAACGCGCTTCCCTGGGCGCCATCATGGGCGTGGGCGATGCGATCGCCGATGAACTCTCCGCCTTTTTCTCCGAAAGCCACAATATCGAGACCCTCGATGACCTGGCCTCGGAGCTAACGGACATTATCCCCGAGGAAGCCCCGTCGGAAGGGCATCTCTCAGGAAAGGTCATTGTCTTCACCGGCACCCTGACCACAATGAGTCGCCCGGAAGCCAAAGCCATCGCCGAACGTCTGGGCGCACAGGTGACGGATAGCGTGTCGAAAAAGACCTCCCTGGTCGTGCTGGGCGAAAAGGCTGGTTCCAAGGCCAAGAAAGCAGCAGAACTGGGAATCGATACCGTCGATGAAAGCGGCTGGCGCACGCTGGCGGGGCTGTAACAGAACTGCAAAACCGGAACCGTGAGAAAGTTGGTAACATCCCATTTTTTCAGGGTATAACGCCTTCCGCATGTCAGTCTCCCCTTCCTCCCAGCACCAGATCATTCTTCTCCTGCTGGGCCTTGTCGCCACGGTCGCACTGATTGGCGTCTCCGTGCTGATCTCGCTGTCCGAAATCTCCTTTGCCGCCGCACGCGACGTACGACTGCGTTCACGGGCGGAAGCGGGCGACCCAAGGGCCACTGCGTTCCTGAAGCTGCGCCGCAATAGCGGTCAGGTCATCACGGTCCTTCAGATCTGCCTCAATGCCGTGGGGGTTCTGGGCGGCATCATCAGCGAATCCATGCTGAGCGACCCTATTGCGGAAGGCTTTCGGGCTCTGGGCGCAGGCCCGTCACTCGCAAGCAAGCTCGGCTCCGCCTGCTCGTTCATCCTGATCACCGGCCTGTTCGTCCTGTTCGCCGATCTGCTTCCCAAGCGAATCGCGATGAACGCACCAGACCGGATTGCGCTCAAGGTCGGCTGGTTCCCCGCCGTCGCCCTCAAGGTTCTCTATCCGGCGGTTCTGGTCTTCTCGAAAATTTCCGACTGGCTGCTCAAGCTCCTCAAGATCCCGGCCGCGGCCACCGTAGAGCCCGTGACGCCTGAAGACCTGCGAGCCATTCTCGCGGCAGGAACAGCCTCTGGTGTCCTTTTGGAAGAAGAACACCAGATGATCCAGAACGTTCTGGGTCTTCAGGACCGCGCCGTGACGTCAGCAATGACTCCGCGCGATGAAATCGTATTCCTCGACGTTCAGGAAAGCCCGGAAAGCCAGCGCGACAAAGTCCGGGTGCGTCCCTACTCCCGCTATCCGCTCTGCGACGGCGGCCTGGACAAGGTCATCGGCTCCATCCGCGCCGAAGACGTACTGGTCGCTGTCGTCGACGAACCGCAGCCCAAAAGTACCGGTCTGGCCCCCATCGCCAGCCAGATTTTCAAAATGCGGCGTGATGTCCTGTCCCTGCCCGACACGCTGAACCTATGGGAAACCCTGGCCCAGTTCGAAGCCCACTCCGCCGGCTTTGCGCTAATCGTTAATGAATACGGTCTGGTTGTCGGCCTTATCACCTACAAGGACATCATGGGTGCGCTGATGGATGGTCTGGTCAGCCCGTTTGAAGAGCAGGCGATCGTCCGCCGTGACGATAAATCCTGGCTGATCGACGGCGCCGCTCCTATCGGCGACGTAATCCGCGAACTGGACATTCCAATGTTCGACGATGCCCAGAACTTCGACACGGTCGGCGGCTTCGTCATGAACCGTCTGCGTCGCATGGCACGCAAGGCAGACAGTGTGCAATCTTCAGGCTTCCGCTTCGAAGTCGTTGACGTAGAGGGCTTCAGAATCAATCAGTTGCTGGTCACGCGACTGAACTGACTTTCTGTCCGAGGTGGAGACTGCTTAGATCGTAGCATGACCGACCTAAGCCGCTCCGCTCTCATCCTTGTCGATATCCAGAATGACTTCCTGCCTGGCGGCGCTCTGGCCGTTCCGGACGGAGACAGTATTCTTGAAGCCGCCAATGCGCTTGCCCAACATCCGTTCAGGGCAGTTATCGCGACGCAGGACTGGCATCCTTTTCAGCATTGTTCCTTCAGCACGCAGGGCGGCCTCTGGCCCGTTCACTGTGTTGCCGGTACTCACGGCGCGGATTTCCCGCAAACGCTCCTGCCAGAGCCGGTAACGCATATCATCCGCAAAGGCGTACTACAGGAACGGGACAGCTATTCGGGGTTTCTCGATAATGACCGTGCAACCTCGACGGGGCTGGACGGGTTATTGAAGGGGCTGGACATAGAGCACGTCGTGATCTGCGGCCTCGCACTTGATTACTGCGTGATGGCCACTGCGCTGGATGCCGTACAGTGCGGCTATCGCACAGAGGTAGTTCCACAAGCCTGCCGGGGTATCGCATCAAACCCTGGAGATACTCTGAAAAAACTTAAAAAACAGGGTGTTCTACTCAAAAGCCTGAACACTTTCTGAAGGTCAGAACAATGCGGATAACCAAACTGCTTCCTGTCATTCTCGCACTTGCGACACTCCGGACAGTCTCGGCGGCGACACCACCGACAACAGCTGAGCTGGCGGCCGAAAACGGGTTCAGGCAGGCTTATCAAGCCATGCTAACCCTTCCATCATGGGTGACGACAGCGCGAGCGACGTCCGTACCCGTCAGTACTTTCAACCTCGGGGGCAAACCCTACATTCTGGGCCATATGTGCCGTCCACATAACTGTGCTGCGGAACAACTGGAAATCGTATTCGCGAATGATCATTCAGCAGCTTGGGGCCTTCTGAGCCTCAAGGACGAGAGATCGCTTAAACAGAACTTTCTGGGCGCACCAGACGCAACCATGCAAAAGGTTCTTCTCAAAGCCTATCAGGATAATAATCCATCAGACTGAAATTAAAAGGAATCAGGCGCCAGTGTAGCTTGGGGAATGGCTGGCGCGCCCTACTGGATTCGAACCAGTGACCCACAGCTTAGAAGGCTGTTGCTCTATCCAGCTGAGCTAAGGGCGCATCAATGAAGCCATTAACTGGTCGGGGCGCCCGGACTCGAACCGGGGGCCTCTTGTACCCAAAACAAGCGCGCTACCAGGCTGCGCCACGCCCCGAACCGGCCGGAACCTAGGATGTCTGGCCGGTCGAGGCAAGGGGGTTTTTTTATTCGCCTTCACTTCTCACGAGCGGAGGCACGAAAAGCGGCGCCGTATCCCACGGAAACAGGACCCAGGTATCCTGAGCAACTTCCGTCACGTAATGGTCAGTGAAGGGCTTACCCTCTGGCTTGGCATAGAGGCAGGCAAACACGGCCTTGGGCAGCAATTCACGCACGATACGGGCGGTGACACCCGAATCCACAAGGTCGTCCACGATCAGGAATCCTTCACCATCGCCAGCGGCAACAGGCGGCTTGACGACTTTCGGTTCGTGCTGCGTGCCTTCTTCGCCGGCATAGCTGATGACCGAGACGCTTTCGATCAAACGGCAGCCCATTTCGCGACCGAGAATGGCGGCAGGGATCAAGCCACCACGGGTAATGGCGACGATTCCACGGAAAGAACCATGCTCCTGCATAAGGGTTGCGGCCAGAAGGCGTGCGTCACGATGGAGCTGGTCCCAGGTGACGGTCGCATAATGAACGGTTTTTGGGGTCTGATTGGCTGTCATGGTCTTCCTCTGCCTTCCGTCTCGTAATTTTGCAATAAACTTGAGCGACGGAAATGCCTAAAGTGCCGCAATGATCGATCCAGCCCTGCGCTCTCTCCCTGGCCTTCCGTCCCTGATTGTCGGAAGAATTTTCTCACAGCTCTCAGCGACCACCATGACGATCGCCATCGGATGGCAGATCTATGCGCTGACGCATGATGTAGCCTCTCTGGGCTATTTGGGTCTGGCCCAGTTCCTGCCCATGATTCCGCTAACCTTTGTCGCTGGTCATGTCGCGGACCGCTTCAACCGGCGCAGTATCGTCCTGATCTGTCAGGTCGGCGAAATCCTGGCCACTGCGATGCTGGCCTTCGGCGCCGCGTTCCATCAGCTGACAACAGGCGCCATTTATACATTCGCGACGTTCTACGGTGTTCTGAGAAGCTTCGAAATGCCGTGCCAACAGGCTTTCCTGCCCGCAATCGCCCCGCCTGCTCTTCTGCCCCGGGCTCAGGCCATGCTTTCGTCGCTGTTCATGACTTCCTCCATTGTCGGACCAAGTCTGGGCGGCCTGCTCTACGGTATCGGACCGGTCGTCTGCTACGGACTCTCCACAGCCGGATTCGCAGTGGCTTTTGCCGGAACATTCTCGCTCAGACTGCTTCATACCGTTCCGGCCAAAGAGCCGATTACATTTGCTTCGGTCTTTGCTGGTCTATCCTTCCTCAATCGCCGTCGAGACCTTCTGGGAGCGATCACCCTCGACCTGTTTGCCGTGCTGCTAGGGGGCGCAACAGCAATGCTGCCAGTCTACGCGGACGGTATCCTACATGTCGGACCGATCGGTCTGGGGCTACTGCGTGCAGCTCCAGCTGTTGGGGCGCTTCTGATGTCCTGGGGCCTGTCACGCTATCCCCTGAAGGGTCGCACCGGCCCCATCATGTTCATGGCCGTCGTCATGTTCGGCATTGCGACAATCGTCTTTGGTGCATCCCACACGGTCTGGCTCTCAATCGTGGCCCTGATGATTCTCGGAGCTTCGGACGTCATCAGCGTGGTGATCCGCTCTTCGCTGATCCAGCTGGCTACACCGGATTCAATGCGCGGGCGAGTTTCGGCAGTGAATACACTGTTCATTGGCTCCAGCAATCAACTCGGAGAATTCGAGAGCGGCATGCTCGGAACCGCGATCGGAGCGGAAGCCGCCGTCATCGCCGGTGGTATTGGGACTATTCTGGTAGCGGCTGTCTGGGCTCGCTTCTTCCCGCGCCTGTGGGCACTCGATCGTCTGGAAGACATCTTTCCGGAGGAGCAGTAAACCCAGAAATGCAAAAAGCTCCCGAAGGGGAGCTTTGTTTGCAGCCGGATAAGCTTTTCGAATGAAAAGCTGGCTCCCGAAGTAGGACTCGAACCTACGACCCAGCGATTAACAGTCGCTTGCTCTACCAACTGAGCTATTCGGGACCGGCGAGGTGGTATGTAGCCAAATGGCCGAGGTCGGTAAAGCCCCTAAATGAATTTTTTTGTCGATTTTTTCGTTTCTCTTCAAAGACCTGAGAAAAACCGTCATTTTTCAGAGCTCTTCACGCCCCCGGGTCGCGAGTTGATCCACGCGTTCGTTGTTCTCATCGCCTGAATGACCCTTGACCCAGAGCCAATCGATTTCATGCGGCTTTGCAGCTTCCAGAATCCGCTGCCACAGGTCCATATTGGCCACGGGATCGCCCGCCGCATTACGCCACTTCCGGCGCACCCAGCCGGTATGCCAGCGGGTGATGCCGTTGCGTAGATACTCGCTGTCCGTATGCAACGTCACGATGCAGGGACGTTTGAGCGCTTCGAGCGCCTCGGCAGCTGCTGTCAGTTCCATGCGGTTATTGGTGGTTTCCGGGTTCCCACCCAGGAGCTCCTTTTCCTGGCCGCGGCAGACCAGAAGCGCGCCCCATCCGCCGGGACCCGGATTGGGTTTGCATCCCCCATCCGTCCAGATTTCGACCTGGGGACGTTCTCCAGGCGCCTCAGACATGAGACGTATTTTGGAAATGACGCAGGCGTCGCAGATAGGCCAGCGGATCCTTGCGGGTCACCAGCGCATCTGCAGGAGTATTGATCCAGTCGTAAAGCCGTGTCAGCAGAAAGCGGATCGCAGCTCCCTGACACAATATCGGAAGCGCGGCTTTTTCTGCGTCACTCAAGGAACGAATGCTCTCGTAACCGTGCATGATGGCGGCGGCGAAAGACGGCTCGAACGTTTTTTCATCCCGGAAGCACCAGGCATTCAGGCAGATAGCCAGATCATAAGCGAGAAAATCCGTGCACGCGAAATAAAAATCGATCAGCCCCGAGACCTGCCCGTTCTGAAAAAAAACATTGTCCGGAAACAGGTCCGCATGGATCTGTCCGCGCGGCAGATCGGCTGGTGCGGGCCATGCAGCCTCAACGCTGTGAAGCGCTGTACGAACTTCAACAGTCAGACCGGGTGAAAGCACGTCCCCACTGTCACCACAGCTATCGAGCAGCGGCCCCCAGGCAACCGGAGACAAGGCATTCGGCCGGACAGCATCATACCCTTCTCCAGCAATGTGCAGCCGGGCCAGTGCCTTGCCGAGTTCGAGACACAGGTTCGCGTCAAGCTGCGTTGCGGAAACGCCGGGAAGAAATGTCGTGATGGCGGCGGGACGGTCTGCGAGGCTGCGTAGGGCAGCCCCACTCCGGTCCGATACAGGCAGCGGGCAGTTCAGCCCCCTGCCCGCCAGATACTGCATGAGCCCCAGAAACCATGGAAGCTCATGGGCATTCACACGCCGCTCGAACAGCGTGAGAATGAAATCTCCCTCCGTCGTACGGAGGAGAAAGTTGCTGTTTTCGACACCCTCGGCGATGCCATGAAACGAGACCAGTGTCCCGATATCGTAAGTGCCAAGAAACGCCTCGAGCGTCTCGGCCGCCAGTTCCGTATAGACGGCCATGAGAGGTCAGTCGTCCTCGCCAGCCAGCGGACCAGGCAGACGGAAGTTGATGTTCTCTTCCTTAACGATCCGCTCTTCGATCTTGAGCGTGTACTTCTCGGCCAGAGCCGTCACCATTTCCTGCACGAGGCTCTCGGGAGCGGACGCACCGGCACTGATACCCAGCGTTTCCACACCTTCAAGGACGCTCCAGTCAAGGTTTTCGAGCTTCGGCACAAGCAGAGCACGACGCGCGCCGGAACGTTCAGCCACTTCCCGAAGACGCTGCGAGTTGGACGAGTTGGGCGAACCGATCACGATCACAAGATCGCTCTCGGGCGCGATGGCCTTTACGGCTTCCTGACGGTTGGTCGTGGCGTAGCAGATGTCTTCGCGCTTCGGCCCTTCAATGAGCGGGAAACGCGAACGCAGGATGTCCACGATCTCGGCCGTGTCATCGACCGAAAGCGTCGTCTGTGTGATAAACGCAAGCTTCGTCGGATCTTCCGGCTGAATCGTGCGGGCTTCTGCCGCATCGTTGATAAGCGTGACAGCGCCCGGCGGGAGCTGCCCCATCGTACCCACCACTTCCGGATGACCAGCATGGCCAATCATCAGGATATGACGCTGGTCCGGGCCACCACCCGCGAAATGGCGCTCTGCCTCACGATGCACCTTCGAGACCAGCGGACAAGTCGCATCCAGATACAGCAGGTTGCGACGCTGGGCCTCAGCCGGGACCGCCTTGGGAACGCCATGGGCGGAGAAAACAACATGCCCGTCTTCAGGAACTTCATCCAGTTCCTCGACGAAAATGGCGCCCTTGGCTTCCAGCCCTTCCACGACTGTCCGGTTATGGACGATCTCGTGGCGGACATAGACCGGAGCGCCATAACGACGCAGGGCCTCTTCCACGACGCGAATGGCGCGGTCCACACCGGCACAGAATCCACGCGGACCGGCGAGCAGGACGCGAAGGGTTTTATGGGCTTCCACACCGTCGGTGCGGGAAGGAGCGAAAGTCGTCTGTTCTGACATGGTGTTCCCCAAGCGGGCGGAGTTCGATATGTAGGACCAGTATCGACCGGATTGCCTCTCGTCGCAACGTCCGGGCCGCTTTGTTGGGAGTTTCTTCAGCTGATGCCAGCCATCCGGCGCTTCGCCTCGCCCCTGTTTGCTCCGGCTTTTGCCTTTGTGGCGCTTTCGAGTCTGGCCGGCTGCGACGAATCCAACCCGAGTTTCTTCGCACCTGCCTGCCCGGCGCTCGATATCCCGGGTTCAGCAGCGGACCTGTTTGTCTATGACGGCAAGAGCGCGGATATCGGCAGCCTCGTCAGCCATGCCCAGATCGCCTCCCTCTCGGGGGACTGCGAACGTGGTCCGGATGGTCCACATAGACACCAGACGGTCCGTACACGCCTAAGCCTTGCGATGAACCTGACCCGTGGTCCGGCTGCGACCAGCAGCACGATCGACGTGCCGTATTTCATCGTTATCATGCGTGACGGCAAGATCGTGGACAAGAAGGTCTTCACCGACAGCTTCCGCTTCCCAGCCAATGTCAGCACGCAGTCCGTCCGGACGAACCTGCGGCTGATCGATCTTCCTGCCACGGACAACATGGCACAGGAAAATCCTTACACGCTTGAAATCGGCTACCAGCTAACGCATGGCGAACTCGGGTATAACCGCGAGCATCTCGCACCGGTCGCCTTCCACAGCCACACACAGTAACCAGAACGCCGGGTCAGCCCTTCAGACACTGACGACAGTCCGTTATTTCATGATAACAGACTGCCGCGAATGGCCCGGCATACGGACACGGCAGAATGTTCCGTGCCGGCCTTCATTTCGGGACAGAAATACATGGACAGTCGCGAACTGACCCTCCGCGGGGTTATTCTCGGAGCCCTCATCACGGTCGTCTTTACGGCAGCGAACGTCTATCTGGGCCTCAAGATCGGCCTGACTTTCGGCTCGTCCATTCCCGCCACGATCATCTCAATGGCCATTCTGCGTCTTATGGGCGGCGGGACCATGCTGGAAAACAACATGGTCCAGACCCAAGCCTCGGCGGCCGGAACCCTGTCCTGCGTTTTCGCAGCATTCCCGGCCCTGCTCATGGTCGGATACTGGCATGAATTTCCCTATGTCGTCACGCTTCTGCTGACGATGGCGGGAGGTATGACGGGCGTTGTCTTCACTATCCCGCTACGGCGTGCGCTGGTGCGCAACTCCGACCTCCCCTATCCCGAAGGTACGGCCTGTGCGGAAATCCTGCGCGCCTCATCCCCCGAAGGTGATGCCCGGAGCCTGAGATCCCTAACTCTCGGCACCGTAGTTTCGGGAAGTATCGCCTTTGCAACCTCCGGACTTCGCCTCCTGTCAGATGGTTTTTCTGCCGCAACCGTCGTGGGATCGTCGGCTTTCCGTCTGAACGGCAGCTTTTCTCTGGCCCTGCTGGGAACGGGTTATCTGGTCGGAATCGGTGGCGGAATTGCCATGCTGCTCGGTGTGTTTCTGGCATGGGGCATCATGGTGCCAGTTCTGGGTCATCTTGCCCCTTCAGCTACCCCACTGGCAGACGCAACCGGGCTTTGGCTACACAAGGTGCGGTTCATCGGTGCTGGCACCATTGCAGTTGCCGCGATCTGGACCCTGCTAGCCCTCGCGAAACCCGTGGCCCAGGGGTTGAGGGAAGCGCTCTCCGTCACTCATCTGGCCACGGGAGATGATATCGACCGCGATTTAACGCCCCGAACGCTGGTTGCCCTTTGCGCAGGCCTTGCACTGCTGCTGGCAGGACTGTTCGCCTACTTCCTGTGGCCCGTCATGCCGCATGGCGGTGCGCTGGCAACCCTGATCCTGCTGGGGCTGATCGCCTGCTTCGGACTGGGCTTTCTGGTCGCCAGCGCCTGCGGCTACATGGCCGGGATCATCGGGTCTTCGTCCTCGCCAATTTCCGGCGTGGGAATCATCGCCATCATTGCCATTTCGATCGCCCTGTGGGGACTGGAGAGCACTGGACTGCTGAGCCTCGAACAGCGTCCCATAGCCATTGCTTTCGGACTTTTCGTACTCTCCGCCATTACTGCCTCAGCAGCTGTTTCCAATGACAATCTGCAGGACCTCAAAACCGGCCAACTTGTCGGAGCGGCGCCCTGGAGGCAGGAAGTTGCCCTGCTAATCGGCTGTGTGGTCGGGGCGATCGTCATCCCCTGGGTACTTCAGGTCCTGTATCAGGCCTACGGCTTCGCCGGAGCCATGCCACGTGAGGGTATGGACCCATCACGCGCGCTTGCCGCGCCACAACCTGCTCTGATGGCCGCCATTGCCACCGGGATCCTGACCCACCAGCTTGACTGGCTCATGCTGGAAATCGGAGCGGCCCTTGGCGTACTTCTGGTCATTCTAGATGTCGTATTGCACCGACGCAATCTCGCCCTTCCGCCTCTAGCGGTCGGGATGGGTATCTATCTTCCAGCAGATGTCTCGGTCACGATCGGAATTGGCGCAGGACTGGCATGGCTGCTGCGTCGCTTCCCCAAAGAGCAGGGAACGATGATCGCGTCAGGATTCATTGTTGGAGAGAGCCTGATCGGCGTGGCGCTCGCCGCCATGGCGGGAGCAACAGGAAGCGCCGATACACTGGCACTTCCTGTCCCGACCCTGCTGAATACAGGGCTGGGTTGGGCGGTTTTCTGTAGCGTCCTGCTCTGGTTTGGGCGGCAGGTCAAACAGTCAGACTGAGTTCAGCCGGGTGAAGCCCCGAATCAGGCCTTCACCCACCACTGGACCGGTTCCTGCTCGACCACTTCCATTTCTGCCATTTCCGCAGCTGCGGGAGCAGCTTCCTTACGGGGACGGCCGACAGGACGTGGCGAGCGACGTGCAGCCTCGGCAGCCTGTTCGCGGGCCTGATGCAAACACGCCTTCAGCGTCTGGATCGCATCCTGGTTTTCACGCAGTTCGCGGTTCAGTTCAGTGATCTGGATTTTCGCATGGGCTTCACGCGTCTCGAACGCCTTGAGCTGGGAGCGGACTTCCATCAGGCTCCGCTCGGCTTCTTCCCAGCGACGCTGCTCGCGCTTTACGGACTGACGCAGGCGTTCGATTTCTTCCTGGTCTTCCTGACTGGGATTGCGCGCGGCAATTCCGCGGCTTCCCTGATGTTCGACCACAACCTGTCCGTCACGGACGAAACGCCGGCGACGTTCGGGAGTGGTTGTTAGAGGCCGGGGCTTCGAAGGGCGGGAGGAGGCTCCTGCCCCCAGACGGGCCAGAGCCTGTCGCAGCTTGTCTTCTTCGTTAACCTGATGCTCGTCCTGCATTCTGTATTCTTCAACCAATATGATATTTGTAGATTTCGTCCCTGCCGGACAGGACTGCCAAAAAGACAGAAAAGCTGACCGGGCTACGGCCCACCCAGCAACGACTTGCCCTGACAAAGATATGAAGAGTCGACTCGTCTGGAGAAGCTCCAGCGTTCTGACGCGAGTTTCCTAGCACTTCACCGGCATTCTGTCATCAGAACAATAAGAGAAGGCTTATATTTTCTTCTGATGCCAGCGTCCCGGAGACCAGAGAATATCCGTTTCACCATGATTATTGGCATGACGGGCAAGAACAAAGAAATAATCGGACAGTCTGTTCAGGAAGCGAAGTGTTTCTGCGGGCACCTGTTCGAGCACGGCCACCCGGCGTTCGGCCCTCCGCACGACGGTTCTGGCCAGATGCGCGTGTGCTGCGACGAGGCTCCCGCCGGGCAGGACAAAACTTCTGAGCTCCTGCTGGGACTGGCGCATCTCCTCCAGCCGGCCTTCAAGCCAGAGACTGGCATCCACAGTCAGGCTGGGAGCACGATCTGGATCAGGCATGCAAAGATCCGCACCGAGATCGAATAGACACGACTGGATCTGTTGTATTTCGCCTTCAAGATAGGCAGTCTGGGTGTCCTGTGCCATGTAACAGCACAGGACACCCAGCAGAGCATTGAGTTCATCAACAGTTCCCATCGCTTCGATACGGTCCGACGACTTGGAAACGCGTGTCCCGTCTCCAAGTGATGTCTGCCCCCCGTCTCCGCCACGGGTTACAATCCTGTCGATACGAATGCTCATGCCCTGATCCTGCTGCTTAGCGGCTTCTTTTATGCTTCGCGTGATGGCGGATCGTACGATCGCCCATCAAGTCATGCGCACGGGACGTATGGTCCGTCAGCATCTTGTCGGTATCCGAAGCGAGGGTCTTCACATCGGGAGTACCACCCGAAGCCTTGGCCGTCGTAATAGCCTTGCTCAAATCAGCCGTCCGCGTGCTCACGACGTCACGCAGGAACATGCGATCAAACGCCGCACCATAGAGATGCGAAAACGAATCAACACGCTCCTGATCAGCAGCATCGATCTTCGCAGTTACGGTCAGGTTACCATCCGAGGCGATCTTGGCGACGGCCTTCTGATTGGTCGTATGATCAGCCTGAACGGTCGACGCGAATGCCTTGATTACGTCGCTGTTGCTGTGCGTAGCCGCAAGTGTCGCAATAGCGATCTGCGTCTGGTCCATCTCATCGATCTGCTGGATGAAGGCCGCGTCCGCCGTAGTAAGCTTGTATGTGGACGCCACGCTCGGAAGAGCAGGAGCCGGCGGCGCATCTGGAGCATTACAGGCGGCCAAACCAGCAAGAAGGCCGGCGGACAGGCACAGACGGAGATACGAAACAGTCATCGAAGCTTCCTTTTTCAAACGCACCTGGCCTCAACAGGACAGGCCGCGACAGACTGACACTCCACTCATGACAGTCTCTCATTCGCTGTTCAGACAACACATGATACATTCACGGCATGTCCGCAAATCCTGTCCGTGTCAGTATGCCCGATCCGATCCGGGGAAGTTTTATTTTCGCTAGCCTGTCGGCGGCTTCCGGCGTCATGCTCAGCGCGTTGTCCGCCCATCTTCCGGACCGGCTCTTTGCCGTTCCGGGTGGACGGGCCATGCTGCATTCCGCAGTCGAGATCCAGATGTGGCATGCTCTGGGACTCTGCGTGCTGTCATTGAACGCATCCCGTCTCTCGCAGAAACTGATCCGCCTGTCTTGTCTATCCATGGCGGTGGGCATGGTGCTGTTCTGCCTGCCGGTCACACTGCTCGCCCTGTTCAATCTGAAACTTGGCCCCATGTCCGTAGGGCGGATCGCCCCTTATGGTGGGACGATGCTCATGATCGCCTGGTGCCTGGCCGCGGCATCCGCCCTACGGCGTCCGTTCCAGAACTAAAGCCCGTCAGATGTGTTTTTTTCTGATTCGCTGAAAAATCACCAGACCGATTGCCTGCACACCAAGCGCCAGAAGGAAGCAGACAATCATGATCCCCGTCAGGATCAGCTGTTCGCGTCCAAGACCGGATTCAATATGAAACAGGCTGTAGAGCTCCTGCCAAGCGGATGTTCCCGACACATGCTGTGCAAGCTTGATCGCCGGCTGCCAGAAGCGAAACACCGATGCAAAGGCGAGCGTCAAACCAACGAGAATTGTGGTCCGGATCAGGGTTTCCGCAACGCTAATCTCGTGCGGAGACGTCACGTCCGGACGTGATGGTGTTTTTTTCAAACGCATGACCTTTCGTCAAAACTGAGCTTTAATTATCTGTTCCCGTCGTTCTGCGTTATGGCATGCAGAGGACAACATCAATGAAAGCCTTTTTCATGCGCCGTTCCCTTCTTGCCGCTGCCGGCCTCGGTCTGGCGCTTACCACAGTCCTTCCCGCTCAGGCCTCATCCAATGAAGTCCCTCCGGTACCGGCCCCGCAACTGGCGGAAACATCTGCTCCGCCTGTCGCCACGCCCTATCCGGACACGACAGTCGCCCATGATCAAGTGGCGCAAGCCTTCGCCCTGGCACAGAAGACCCATCGCAAGGTTCTACTCGATTTCGGAGGCAACTGGTGCCCGGACTGCAAGATGCTCAGCGGCATTTTCGCCCTGCCCGACGCGGTACGCTGGCTAAACAGCCAGTTCGTCGTCGTCCCGGTCAATGTGGGGCGCGTCAACACAAATCTTGATCTGGCCGCGCGCTACGGCGTGACCATCAAGGCTGTGCCGACTGTCATCATCGTGACACCGGATGGCCATGCTCTGAATGGCGACGGATCCACGGCTTTGGGCAATGCACGCAGCATGTCGCCACAGGCTGTCCTGAACCTCATTTCCAGCTGGAATAAACGCGGCTAAATCCCTGAGGCTCCGATTTTTCTGGAGCCTCAAATTCATACTCAGAGAGCAAAAACCTGCTCGGCCTCATGCACAACTTCCGCCAGGACATCCGCCTCGAACGGAGAGATTAGCCCAGCCTCGGACACAAGCTGCGCGAAAGGTTTTAAGCCCCCTTCCGCACAAAGTCGGCGATAGATTTCCAACGTCCCTTCCCGGTCCAGACGTGAGCCCAGCCAGAGCTGCAATGCACAGCACTGGGCCAGCGCATAGTCGATATAATAGAACGGCAGCCGGTAGATATGGAGCTGCGCCTGCCAGCGTCCGCCTTTCGCCGGATAGGCCAGATCGCCCCAGTCCCGCCACGGCATGTAAAGCTTTTCCAGCCGCCGCCATGTCTGATGACGCTCTTCCGGTGTCATCTCTGGACGGGCATAGACTTCATGCTGGAAATGATCCACGCAGACGCCGTAAGGGAAGAACGACAGCGCATCGATAAGATGCATCCGACGATAGCGGTCCGCCGCACCATCCTCGACCAGAGCGCCAATCTGCGGCCAGGTCAGGAACTCCAGGCCCATGGAATGAATTTCAGCCGCTTCCATCGTCGGCCAGAGCTGATCGATCCACGGCAGGTCACGACTTTTCCAATTCTGGAAAGCGTGACCCATTTCATGAGTGAAAACGCCGATATCGTTATGAGTACCGTTGAAATTGGCGAAGATATAAGGCGTTCCAACTGTCGGAAAAGACGTGCAAAACCCACCCCCAGCCTTGCCCTCACGGTTCTTTAGATCAAGATAGCCCAGATCCCGCATCTGGGCGTAGAAATCGGCCATCTCGCCTGACGGATCGAGATCACGGAACATACCTTCCGCACGCGCGACCAGAAGATCATGATCGCCCGCCGGTCCGGGATTCCCCTGAAGGTCGATGAGCGCCTCATCCCACGCCATCACCTTGTCCCAGCCCATTTTCAGTCGCCGGCGTTCGATTAGCGAACTGATCAGCGGCGTGACATAGGCCAGGACTTTCTCACGGAACGCCGCAACCTGCTCGGGGCCATAATCCGTCCGCCGCATCCGGCGATACCCCAATTCGATATAGTTCTCGAAACCGAGCGTCTTTGCCATCCGGTCACGCAGGACGACGAGCTTGCCGTACAGGGCATCCAGCTCGGCACCGTTTTCCTCAAAAAACGCCCAGCGCGCCGCCTCGGCAGCATGGCGGACATCCCGGTCCATTCCCTGAAGGTACGGTACCAGTCCCGACAGGTTGAGCATCTTGCCGTCAAAAGGGATTTTCGCGCCTGCCAGAAGCGCCGTGTATTCCCCCGCAAGCCGGGCCTCTTCCTCAAGATCCGTGCTGATGCGCGGATCGAAGGTCGTCGTGTCAGCTTCCCAAAGCCGTACCACATGCGGCGTCACAATGGCTTCAAGTCCCTCGCGGTCAGGATCGGCCAGGATGCGTTTCTTGACCGTTACCTCATGATCGGTCGCGACCGGAGACAGTCGGTCGGCATAGTCACGATCAGCCTTCGCCGCTTCATCCTGCGTATTGCGCGAAAACTGCAAATGCACATGCGACGCCCATGACTCATACTCGCGCCGGGCAGCATCAAACGCGTGCAGGGCTTCCACACGGTCGCCTGCATCAAGCAGGGACGCGATGGCATCATAACGGGCCTTGAGAGACTGTTCGTCAGGCCAGGGGAAAGACAGTTCGGAAAAGGGAGGGATTGTCTTCGTCATGGCATAATTCTGCCATTCCCCAGCCCCTGCGTCCATGCCTGTCAGACGGTCCGGATATCACCCACAAACTGCGTGATACGACGGCAGGCTTCAACCAATTGCTCATCCGAAGCGGCAAAGGACAGGCGCAGATATGGGCTGTACCCGAACGCCGAACCCGGCACAGTCGCCACATGCACCTCGTCCAGAAGCGCCTCCGCAAAAGCCACATCCGTATCGAGCAACCGTCCCTGCCCCGACGTGCCGCCAATCAGAGCCGCAATCCCCGGATAGGCATAGAATGCACCATCCGGCATCACGCAGGTCAGGCCTGGCACCTGCTGCAAGGCCCCCACGACCAGACCGCGTCGGCGCTCATAGGTTTCCAGCATCCGGCCGATCCCGTCAGCATCACCATCCAATGCCGCGACTGATCCGGCCTGTGCGAGCGTGCACACGCCGGACGTGGCATTGCCCTGCACCGCAACCATGGCCTGGATCAAAGGGACCGGACCACAGGCGAACCCGACACGCCAGCCCGTCATGGCGTAGGCCTTGGCCATCCCGTTCACGATCAGGATACGGTCCGCCAGATCCGGCGCGACACTCAGCAGGGAGAGGTGTTTTTTTCCATCAAACGTCAGATGCTCATAGATCTCGTCGCTCATCACGAGGACATGCGGCGCCTCGCGCAGGACATCTGCAATGGCTTCCAGATCGTGACGCTCAAGAATAGCGCCGGTCGGATTGTTCGGAAAATTCAGGACCAGCCATTTCGTCCGCGGCGTAATGGCCTCGCGGATCGCTTCGGGGTCAGGACGGAAGCCGTTTTCTTCCCGGCAGCGGATCTCGACAGGAACCCCGCCCAGCATCCGGGTGATCAGCGGATAGCTGACCCAGTACGGCGCCGGCACAATGACTTCGTCCCCGACTTCCAGCGATGCCATCAGCGCGTTGAAAATGACCTGCTTGCCACCATTCGCAACCATGATCCGGTCAGACGTGACGTCCAGAGCGTTATCACGACGGAACTTCCGGATAATGGCGTCAATCAGCGGTTTCTGACCGGGGATCGGCGGATAACCGGTATCGCCCGCCTTCGCTGCGGCATAAGCGGCTTCGATCGCTTCGGGCGGCGACGGAAAATCCGGCTGCCCGAGTGCGAGCGAAATAACATCCGCCCCCTGCGCCTTCAGTTCACGCGCGCGGGCTGCCATTGCGATGGTTGCAGGACGGGGAAGATCAGCCAGACGGGATGCGATAGTGAAACTCATGAAAGCTCTCGGCAAAAATTCTGGATCCGGGTGCAGGCTTCCGTCAAAAGTTCCGTGCTGGTCGCATACGAGATCCGAAAATAGCCCGGCGTCAGAAACGCCGCGCCATGCACGGCCGCCACACCGGTTTCCTCGAGCAGGGCTGTCACGAAGGCTTCGTCATCATCGATCAAACGCCCACCTTTGCTTTTCTTACCCAGTGTTCCAGCGATGGACGGAAACGCATAGAAAGCACCTTCGGGCAAAGAGCACGACAAGCCAGGGGCCTCATTCAACATCCCGATCACGAGATTGCGCCGTTCCTGATAGACTGCGACCATTTCAGAAATAAAGCCCTGTGGCCCGGAGACAGCTTCCTGTGCAGCAGCCTGAGCAATGGAACACGGATTGCTCGTGCTCTGGCCCTGGAGCTTGATGAGCTGTCGGGTAAGCTCAGCGGGCGCTGCCGAAAATCCGATACGCCAGCCTGTCATGGCATAGGCTTTGGACACACCGTTCATCGTCACGGTGCGCGAGCGCAAACGCGGCTCGACCTGCACCACGGTCTTTGCAACAGCCCCGTCGTACAGGAGCTTGGCGTACATATCGTCTGTGAGTATCCAGATATCCGGATAGTCCAGCAGCACGTCTGTCAACGCCTTGAGAGATTCGGTATCGTAAGCCGCGCCTGTCGGATTGCAGGGCGAATTGAGACAGAGCCACTTTGTCCGGGACGTAATCGCGGCGCGAAGCTGCCCGGCCGTCAGACGGAAGCCATTTTCTCGGTCAGTCTGGACAATCACCGGCGTGCCCTCAGCCAGCGTCACGATGTCGGGATAAGAAACCCAGGCAGGAGCCGGAATAATGACCTCATCTCCTGCATTCAGGGTCGAAGCCATGACATTGTAAATGACCTGCTTGCCGCCCGTAGAGACGCAGATTTCCTCGGCTTTGTAATCAAGATCGAAATCAGCGTTCAGACGCGCCGCCACGGCCTTGCGCAGTTCGAGTGTGCCTGCCACGTCCGTGTATTTGGTCTTGCCAGCCTCAATGGCCCGAATTGCTGCCCGTTTAATGAAATCAGGCGTATCAAAATCCGGTTCACCCGCAGAAAGGCTGATAACATCGCGGCCCTCGGCCTTCAGGGCACGGGCTTTCTGGGTCACGGCAATCGTCTGGCTGGGCAGAATGCGGTTCAGACGGTCGGCAATAAAGGACATGACAGGCTTCCGGATCGTTTTGGCGGCACGATCCTAAACGCGTTCCAGGCACTTTGACCACAGGGAGCCCAGCTCCAATCAACAAAAAAAAGCGTCTTGAGACCAACAATGCGGGAACGCTAGGCGTGGAAAAATCAGGCCAGCTTTTCCATTTCGCGAAGCACCGCCTGTCCCATCATTTCAGTACCGACGCGAGCCATTCCCGATGACATAATGTCGCCGGTACGCAGACCCGAAGCCAGAACATTTGAAACAGCCGTCTCGATCAAATCGGCATCCTCACCGCGATTGAGCGAATAACGCAACAGCATGGCGAACGAAAGAATCTGGGCTAGCGGATTGGCGATCCCTTTGCCTGCAATGTCCGGTGCACTGCCATGGATCGGTTCGTACAGGGCATTGCGTTTGCCATCCGCGCGAACCGGGCCAAGCGTAGCCGAAGGCAACATACCGAGCGAACCCGTCAGCATCGAGGCCAGATCGGACAGGATATCGCCGAATAGGTTGCCCGTGACGATGACATCGAACTGGTTCGGGTCACGGACCAACTGCATTGCGCAATTATCCGCCAGCATGTGGGACAACTGGACGTCCGGATATTCACGCTTATGAACGTCAGTCACGACTTCCTTCCACAGGAGGCCACTTTCCATGACGTTGCACTTCTCGACCGAACACACGCGGTTGTCGCGTTTACGGGCAAGATCGAAAGCAACGCGTGCCACACGCTCAATTTCAGACGTCGTGTATACTTCCGTGTTGATGCCGCGACGGGAGCCATCGGGCAGTGTCTCGATGCCACGCGGCTCACCGAAATAGATGCCACCAACCGTCTCGCGAACGATCATCAGGTCAAGTCCGCGCACCACTTCAGGCTTCAGCGCGGAGGCGTCAATCAGGGCATCGAACAGCTTGGCCGGGCGCAGATTGGCGAACAGTTCGAGTTCCTTGCGGAGCTTGAGGATCGCAACTTCTGGGCGCTTGTCGAACCCGACATGGCTCCAGGCCGGATCGCCCACCGAACCGAACAACACTGCGTCTGACTGACGGGCCAGTTCAACAACCTCGTCGCGGATCGGCACGCCGTGTACGGCAAGCGACGCTGCACCAACGAGTTCTTCCGTGATTTCAAGCTTCAGTCCGCGATATGCACTCATCCAGTGCACGATCCGCGCAACTTCGCGCATGACTTCCGGGCCAATTCCGTCACCGGCCAGAACCAGAAGCTTGTGTGCGTCGCTCATTTCACAGTCCCTATGGTAATTGACGGCACCCATGCACGGCTGGGGCGATGTTCGAAGCTGCTGATTTCGGTATCATGCGCCATGGTCTGCCCGATGTCGTCCAGCCCTTCCAGCAACATGTGACGACGGAACGGATCGACCTCAAACGCGATGGTCTCGCCATTCGGACGCACAATGACCTGGCGCTCCAAATCTACTGTCAGACGCGAATTCGAACCCTGACGCGCATCGTCCATCAATTCGTCGCAGATCTCGCGAGGCAGCGGGATCGGCAGAATACCGTTCTTGAAGCAGTTATTAAAAAAGATATCGGCAAAGCTGGGTGCGATCACGCAACGGATTCCGAAATCCAGCAGCGCCCACGGAGCATGCTCGCGCGAAGACCCGCAGCCCAGATTGTCGTAGGTAATCAGGATTTCGGCATGCCGAAATGGCTCCTGATTGAGCACAAAATCCGGCTTTTCATTGCCATCGGCATCATAACGCTGGGCGGCGAAAGCATTCTTCCCCAGACCGGTCCGCTGAATGGTCTTGAGGAAGCGGGCGGGAATGATCTGGTCCGTGTCGATGTTCTCGGTCGGCATGGGCGCCGCAATGGCGGTGAGTTCCGTGAACTTGTCCATCAGACGGTCTCCTTCACCAATTCACGCACATCGCACAGACGGCCCGTCACAGCTGCCGCTGCCGCCATGGCAGGCGAGCAGAGATGAGTCCGGCCATCAGGTCCCTGACGCCCCTCGAAATTACGGTTGGAGGTTGACGCACAACGCTGACCCGGCGTCAGACGGTCCGGGTTCATCCCCAGACACATCGAGCACCCTGCCTCACGCCATTCAAAACCGGCATCAAGGAACACCTTGTCCAGTCCTTCAGCTTCAGCCGCATGCTTCACAAGACCGGAGCCCGGAACGATCATCGCCCGGACGCCCTTGGCAACATGCCGTCCGCGCACCACGTCCGCCGCAGCACGCAGATCTTCCAAACGGCTGTTCGTGCAGGAACCAATGAACACGACATCCACCGGAGTCCCGGCGATCTTCTGCCCGGCTTCAAGCCCCATATAGTCCAGCGCACGCTGGATCTGGGCGGCACGAGCCGGATCGGCGACGTCCGACGGAGACGGCACGGAACCGTCGATCGGCAGCACGTCCTGCGGGCTGGTGCCCCATGTGACGGACGGGATGATCTCTTCAGCGGCCAGCGTGACTTCCGTGTCGAAATAGGCGCCTTCGTCAGACACCAGACTGCGCCAATAATCACAGGCCTGATCGAACGCCCCACCCTTCGGAGCAAACGGGCGGCCCTTCACATAAGCGAAGGTCGTCTCGTCAGGCGCAACCAGACCTGCACGCGCACCGGCTTCGATGGACATATTGCACAGTGTCATACGCCCTGCCATGTCCAGATCACGGATCGCAGATCCTGCAAATTCAATGACATGGCCAGTACCGCCAGCGGTGCCGATACGGCCGATGATGGCCAGCATAATGTCCTTGGCCGTCACACCCGGACCGACCTTGCCTTCAACCGAAACGCGCATATTCTTCGCGGGCTTCTGCAGGATCGTCTGTGTCGCGAGCACATGCTCGACCTCGGACGTGCCGATCCCGAACGCCAGCGAACCAAGAGCCCCATGCGTGGAGGTATGACTGTCGCCGCAAACGATCGTCATACCCGGCAGAGAGATACCCTGCTCCGGCCCGACAACATGCACGATCCCCTGAGAGGCGGAACGCAGCGGGAAATAGGGAATGCCGAATTGCGCAACATTCTTCTCAAGCGTTTCGATCTGGAGGCGGCTTTGCGGCTCCTCGATCGGCTTGGAACGGTCGGACGTGGGGACATTGTGGTCCACCACGGCCACCGTGGCATCCGGACGACGCACGCGACGCCCGGACATCCGCAGGCCCTCAAAAGCCTGCGGGCTTGTCACCTCGTGAACGAGATGCCGGTCGATGTAGAGGATGCACGTCCCGTCCTCGAGACGCTCGACGACATGATCGTCCCAGATCTTGTCAAAAAGGGTTCTGGGCGAATTGGTAACGGGCATCCTGTATCTACTCCGAACGGGTTAGGAAGCGGCCTTGCTGTCCGCCTTCGGCAGATCGCGGGGACGCTCGGCAATACGGGCGGACTTGCCCGAACGGCCACGCAGGTAATACAGCTTTGCGCGACGGACCTTACCGCGACGCACAACTTCGATGCTGGCGATCGACGGTGCGTACAGCGGGAACACGCGCTCCACGCCTTCACCGTTGGAGATCTTGCGAACCGTGAAGTTGCTGTTCAGGCCCTTGTTGGAACGGGCAATAACAACACCTTCGAAGCTCTGAACACGCTCACGCGTACCTTCGACAACGCGGACGCCAACGCGGACCGTGTCACCTGCAATGAACTCGGGAACAGCGCGGACGCCGGAAAGACGCTCGATCTCGCGCGCCTCATACTGCTGGATAATGTTCATGACCAAACTCCTGAAAACAAAACTTCAATGGACCTGCTGTCGTGCCAGATACGCATCCCAAAGGTCCGGGCGGCGCGCCTTCGTGACGGCGATTGACTGTTCATGGCGCCAGCGGGCGATGGCACCATGGTTGCCGGAGAGAAGAATGTCGGGCACGTCCCGCCCGTCCCACACTGCCGGCTTGGTGTACTGTGGATATTCAAGAAGCCCTTCGGCGAAGCTCTCGTCCTGACCGCTGACGTCCGACCCCATGACGCCCGGAAGAAGACGAACACACGCATCCAGAAGAGTCAGGGCAGGAATTTCTCCGCCCGACAGCACGACGTCGCCCATGCAGAGCTGTTCGATATCGTGCTTCTCCAGAACGCGCTCGTCCACGCCTTCAAAGCGCCCACAGAGAACGACGACCCCTGGCCCGGAGGACAGGCGCTCCGCATCTTCATGCGACATGCGCTTGCCCCGTGGCGTCGGATAGACAACCGGACGGCCATCCAGCGCGGGTAGCGCCGAGAGGGCCGTACCCAGAACGTCTGCCCGCATCACCATACCGGCTCCGCCACCGAAAGGCGTGTCATCGACGGCCCGGTGACGTCCCAGTCCATGCTGGCGCAGATTGTGCGCCTCGCAAGACCAGATCCCCCGCTCCAGCGCCCGGCCCGCAAGGGAGAACCCCAGCGGCCCCGGGAACATGTCGGGAAAAAGGGTCAGGATGTCCGCGCGCCAGCTCATGCCCGCACCTGGACCTCGCCGGAGAGATCCCCCTCGACCTCGACTTCAACAGGAGGGACAAGAACCACTTCCCGTTTCGCAAGATCCACATGGGGAACACAGGCCAGCGTGAACGGCACGATCAGACCACGATCCACTTCGAGGCTGACGCCTGCGCCGTAATCGTGAACCACCGACACCGTCCCGAGAACATCTCCGTCTTCCGAGACAGCCGTCATACCGATCAGATCAGCATGATAGAATTCATCGTCTCCGGTTTCCGGAAGAACGGTCCGCGGAACATACAGCTTGGCATTGACCAGACGTTCGGCAGCCGTACGGTCGGGAAGATCCTGTCCGTCGGCGTCCGTCAGTGCAGCCACGCCTGCCGAAATCCAGCGTGCCGTCCACGCCCTGCCCTGCCCGTCATGCAGCACGCCCAGCGTCTCGACCGAAGCCGGATCATCTGTGGCAGCATGAAGATGCACCAGACCGCGGACACCGTGCGGACGACCGACGGTGGCAATTAGGACATCGCTGTCAGAGTTGAAGCGGGGCACGTCTCGGGCTTCCTGAAAAGCGGCTCAATCAGGCCGCAGCAGCAGCGGCGGCAGCCTTGGCGCGTTCCTGAGCCTTCGCCTTCGGAGCGGACTGCTTGGGCTGCTCGTTGTAGGTCGGCTTCGGAGCCAGGCCTGCATTGCCGAGGAAACGGGCAACACGGTCCGTGGCGAGGGCGCCGTTGGACAGCCAGTGCTTGATGCGCTCGTCAACGAGACGGATACGGTCGGCGTGATCGGCCGGCAGCATCGGGTTGTAGGAACCGACCTTCTCGATGAAACGGCCATCACGCGGGCTGCGGCTGTCAGCAACAACGATGTGGTAGTAGGGACGCTTCTTGGCACCTGCACGTGCAAGGCGGATCTTGAGGCTCATGAATACTCCTGAGAGACAGACTTTTAAAAACGGGACGGATCAGACGAAAGGCGGGCGCCCACCGGGTTTCCCCCCGGGGCCGCCCATGCCCTTCATCAGATCCGCCAGACCTCCTGCACCACCCATGCCGCGCATCAGGCCACCAAGGCCCATCTTGCTGATGCGTTTCATCATGGTGGACATGTCGTTGAACTGTTTAAGCAGACGGTTGATCTCCGGAACCGTGGTTCCCGAGCCTGCCGCAATGCGCTTTTTGCGGGACGCCTTGATGATCTCCGGCGTCTTGCGCTCCTGCTTCGTCATCGAGGAAATGATGGCCTTGTGACGCTTGAAGATCGACGTGTCGAGCTCCTTGTCGCCCAGCATATCCTTGATCTTTCCCATCCCCGGCATCATGCCTAGGATGCCGGAAATCGAGCCCATGCGGTTGATCTGGTTGATCTGGGACACATAGTCATCCAGATCGAACTTGCCCGCGAGCATCTTCTTGGCGACGCGCTCACCTTCCTCGTGATCGAGGGTTTCAGCAGCACGTTCCACCAGCCCGGCGACGTCACCCAGACCGAGAATACGGCCCGCGACACGCTCGGGATGGAATTCTTCAAGCGCTTCGAGGTTCTCACCCGAACCGGTCAGCTTGATCGGCGCGCCCGTGATGGCCTTCATGGACAGGGCCGCGCCACCGCGGGCGTCGCCGTCCATCCGGCTCATGACAACACCGGTAATACCAACAGCTTCGTTGAAGGCCTTCGCGGTATTGACGGCGTCCTGACCGGTCATCGCGTCAACGACCAACAACGTCTCGGCAGGCTTGGTGAGCGTACGGATTTCCCGCACTTCATCCATCAGCGCTTCGTCGATGGATAGACGGCCTGCCGTATCGAGAATAACGACGTCATAACCTTCGAGGCGACCGGTCTCGAGCGCACGCTTTGCGATCTGTACGGGAGACTGCCCGGCAATGATCGGCAGAGCCTGAACGCGACCCGTCTTAGCGTTGACGCGCTCAGCCAGCTGCTGAAGCTGAAGCTGCGCGGCTGGACGCTGGACGTCGAGACTGGCCAGAAGGACTTTCTTACTCTCGCGACCGGACAGGCGCAGGGCGATCTTGCCGGAGGTCGTCGTCTTGCCCGAACCCTGCAGACCTACCATCAGCACCGGAACCGGCGGATTGGCGGACAGGTTCAGCGGAACCGCCCCTGCCCCGCCCAGTGCGTCGATCAAGGCATCATTGACAATCTTGGCCACGGCCTGACCGGGGGAAACGCTTTCCAGCACTTCCTGCCCAACAGACCGCTCGCGTACCTTGTTGACGAAGTCCCGCACCACAGGCAGAGCAACGTCTGCCTCCAGCATGGCGAGACGCACTTCACGCATGGCCTCGGTGACATCAGCCTCCGAGAGCTTCCCGTTCTTGGAAAGCCCTTCGAGGACACCGGACATCTTGCCTGAGAGTTGATCGAACAACGGGTCACCTTAAAAGCAAACAGAAACACGCCACTGCGCGAGTCTTCGCGAGGTGGCGTGTCCGGAAACAGGACCCCTCTATCGCCTTGGCACCGAAGCGTCAAGCGATAGAGGCATAATCAACAGTTTTCAGGGCATATCTTCCGGATCACCTTCCGGCGGCGGCCCCATCAGAGCTTTCATCTGCTCATGGAGCGCCTTAATCTTGTCCATGGTCTCCTTTGCCTGCTGGCGCTGGGCCGGGGTCAGCAGATCATGCAGCTGCTCCATGGTGTCAAGATGAAGCGCGGAGACCTTGGCCTTGACCTCATCCTCCTGCTTGCCCAGATCCGCCAGGGCAGCGTGATCCAGATCACCAGGCACGCTGAGAGCGTCATGAATCTTGCCCTCTATGGCACGCCCCTCAAGACGGAGTGCACGCTCGTCCTGATGAGCCTTCTCAAAAACAGCCTTGAGCTTTGCCTTTTGCGCTGTGGTTAGCGTGATACCAGGCGGGATGGGCGGCATCATAAAGCCCGGACCACCACCCGGCGGAGGTCGATGGCCATCAAACCCATGATGCCCCTCAGCAGAAGCCATAAGAGGAGCTACCACTAAGCCGAGGGCAGCAATGACAGGAAGAAAAGCAGCGGGACGAAAGATCGTCATGGACGTCATATCCTTCGAGGTTATGGCAGCCGGAGGCGCACAAAACGCCTCCACACGTTTCTAGATGGCACGTTTCAATGTTGCTGACCGCCCCCTTCTGCGTTTCAAAGAGTAAGCTCTCCCCCCTATGCAACACTAGCCCTTGACGGCAGAAGTTTCCCGTCGCATGAAGCATCCGACCCTGGCAGAATTCTTCAGAGATGAAGCCTGCCGGATGGAGAGGTGGCCGAGTGGTTGAAGGCAGCGGTCTTGAAAACCGCCATACGTGAGAGCGTATCGTGGGTTCGAATCCCACCCTCTCCGCCAGATAAATCAAAAATTCCCAGATTTTTCAGGTAATTACTGATTTATCAAAATCCATCCCACCTTGGGTTTTATCTTAAAAATGCGTCATCGTGCAGCGCTCGGACGCGATATGCGTCGTCCTGTAAATTTTCCAATGCAATCTGCTTACTGATGTCCCCTCCTTTCCAAAGACATCCCGATGATCTGAGGGCGAGCCTGAAGCAGAAATCCTCAAAAAATGTTGATAAATCTCATGAAGTTATCATTGATGTTCGGCTAACATTCTAAAATAAGTTGATACTCACAGTACCAAAGACTTTGTAAGACCAGCGAACCATCTTCCACTGAGTTAAACAGAAACTCTGTTGAGCTCTTGAACGTCCAGAAAACCGAGCATTCGAGCGACTACGCGTGCCCCCCTCTCGACAATCGACAGATATGTCGCAGCGGACGAACTCGAACGCTTGAAAATCGGTCCAAGGCGAACTCTATTTCGACTGCGCGATGTCGAAAGGCTCGTCCGTCGAGGCAGCATATTTTTGCCCGCGCTTTGATCGATCTCGGATGGCGGCGGCATCGTACCGCCCAGACACGCCGATGGATTGCTCCCCCTGACTTTCCGACAAAAGATCCCGGCAAACTTCGATGGTATTACAGGTGACGATGTCCGCCAAAACACAGCGACTTCGCGAGTACCTTTGCACGAGAGAAAGCACCCGTAGGCGATTATCGCGGCATTTGACGGTCATCATAGCCCTATCGTCCAGGTTTGACCTGACCAGCATGAGGATCGATGGATACCAGCAGAAACGGCTGTATGATGCGGGATTGCCCCTGATAGAACATCGGAAGACGGTCCAGTTGCGCGATGGGCAGCCAGAGTCGGCCATCCGGTGCAAGGCAAGGTGCATCAGCCCAGTGCAGACGTGAATCCGAGATCAGTTTCGTGATCTTCCCGGAAACGTCCCTTCGATAGACGCCGTCATCCTTCAGGTTGGTAAAGTAGAGATTTCCTGCAGTATCCATGGCGCTGCCCCCGATTGGAGGTAAATCTGCCCACGGCTGAACAGCCGCAGACAGATCGGTTGATGCCACATTGGGATCATCGAGCAGTGCTGTCGGGATGCGGGACCACGGTCCTTCAAGCGGCCCGAAATACAGCCATTTCCCGTCCGGACTCACTTCAAGCGGATCGACATTCACCAGAAACGGCTGATGCGGACCGTTCTCCAGGACGTGTCCACCCATGACAATCGGTCGATCTGTCCGTGCACGTGTGGACGCGTCATTGTCCAGAACACGACGTGCCTGACCTGTTTTGATATCAAGAACGATCAGCGCTGCCTTGCCCGCATCCGTCAGATAAGCATGCCTCCCGTTGAAACGGATATCGTCGATATAACTGCCTGTCTTCGCGATCTCCGGGTCCAGAGGATAAATCCGCAGCACATGGCCCGTTGCCGGATCAACACGGACCAGTTTGGCTCCCCGGGGTACGGGTGGACCTCCAAAAGACGGAGTTCCGGTATCAACAACCCAGAGCGTGCCATCAGGAGCGACATGGAGCGCGTTGACGCTGACAAAGCGATGCGTTGCATTCTGTCCGGGTTGCCAGCCATTCCAGTCAGCATCTGGAAACGGCTCTATCTTTCCATTCTCCGTCAGAAGACCCACGGCCGGTCCGGAAAACCCGGTCCAGCGAGGGCCTGAGACAAACACATGACCACCAGCAAGCGCTACGGCGTTCCAGTCTATTGTGTTAGTAGTCGCCTCAATCCTGATGGTCTGAGCACGGGAAAGATCAGGATGTCCGCATACCCCAACGAAACCCGTAAAAACGGCAATAACGATCCTGCGCAGGCCTCTTTTTGAGAAAGCCTGCCGTAAGCGCGGTCTCATGAACCCCATGATGTCAGATCCCTGCGATAAAACCGGACGGCGTACCGTCGGCAGGATCGACAAACACCACGTCATCTGGCGCCCGTCGCGGCGTGTCGATGGCAAGAAAAACGACTGGATGACTCAGAATGCGGGGCACGGCATGCACCGCCCGACGGGGGAACACCAGAAGATGGCCGGGTGCAAACGGGGCCTCCTCTTTGGGATCACCGATCCAGAATGTGCCTGTCCCGGAGAGGACATGAAGCACTTCATCGCACTGGGTATGATAATGCGGCGGTACTTCCCGATAAATCCGAAAGACCCGGATACTGGCTTCCGGTTTGTCAGTCAGATAGGTGTCCAGCAGCATCGTGTCTGCCGTTTCGGGGAATGCTGCCGCAATTTTATTGAGATCGAAGCGACCTCCCGTTCGGTTCAGGGTCATCAGATGTTCTTCGTCATTCATGAAATTTGCCCTTCTCAAGCGCTTTGACTGTTTTCGTCATGATTGCCTCCGTTCAGGCAGGGAAACCTTTGAGAACGATTTTGCCTTTGGCCTGACCGCTCTCGATCAGAGCGTGAGCCTCCTTCAGATTGGCGGCGGTGATATGTCCGAGATTTTTGCCGAGCGTCGTCCGAAGACGTCCTTCCTCTACGAGATGCGATACGTCGTTCAGGAGTTTCCCTTGTGCGCTGATGTCTGCCGTCCCGAACAGTGAGCGGGTGAACATCAGTTCCCAGTGTAGGGACAGGCTTTTGCGCTTGAGCGGTACGGCATTGAGCTCAACTGGATCATCAATCAGGCCGAAATGTCCCTGAGGAGCCAGAAGTTCGACGATCTCTGCCAGATGCCGATCCGTCTGCGTTGTAGAAAAAACAAAGCTGGGAGCGCCCGTAGGAAGGGCTGCAACTTGTGCGGCCAGAGGCTTACTGTGATCTATCACGTAATCTGCCCCGAGAGATGTGACCCAGTCCTGCGTTTCGGGGCGCGACGCCGTAGCAATGACCGTGATATCAGTCAGAACCTTGGCCAGTTGGATCGCCATGGAACTGACCCCGCCTGCGCCTCCAATGATCAGAATGGAGGACGTCGTTCCCGGGACAGACCGACGAATGTCCAGACGATCAAAAAGCATCTCCCAGGCGGTGATTGCGGTCAGCGGTAAGGCTGCGGCTTCGGCCCAGTTCAGGGAACAGGGTTTACGACCGACAATCCGCTCATCGACCAGATGAAACTCGGCGTTGGTCCCCGGGCGCTTGATTGCGCCGGCATAAAAGACCTCATCGCCGACAGAGAAATCCGTCACCTCCGGTCCGGTTCCAACAACAACCCCCGCCGCATCCCAGCCCAGAACACGCCACTGACCTGCCTCTGGTGTCGCACTGCGACGGACCTTTGTATCAACCGGATTGACCGACACAGCCCTGATTTCCACCAGAAGATCCCGGCTCGAAGGAACAGGTTTCGGTAGATCAATATCCTGAAGAGACGCCGGATTTTCGATGGGAAGCGGCGTCTGATAACCGATGGCCCGCATGATGTCTGATCCTCTGTTGAATGAGGAGAAGAGTGAGCACTATGCTGTTTTCAGACAAGAACGCACTTTTAACGCCCATAGTGTCGGAAATGATACCGTTATGACCCGTATCCGCCATCAGTCGCTCGATTGCAGCCCCGGCTGCGCTGTTGAAGCAACGCTTCAGCTCATCGACGGGAAATGGAAAGGCGTGATCCTCTACCACCTGCTTCAGGGAACTTTACGCTTCAACGCCATCCGCAAACGCCTGTCCAATATCACCCAGAGAATGCTGACAACCCAGCTTCGCGAACTGGAGCGTGACGGGTTCGTGTTACGGACGGTTTACCCTGAAGTTCCGCCAAAGGTGGAATACAGTCTCACCCCGCGCGGGCGGAGCCTCGAGCCCGTCATCATGGCTCTCAAGGCCTGGGGCGATCAGCACACAGAGTTCAGGCACGTTCCTGAGATCTAGAGGGTTTGAAAAACTCTTTGGTTTTGAGGGTTCCTCTGTGATTTCATTTCCCCTGAGTTGATTTGGGCATGGATCATGAAGCAGCCGGGTTTCTTTGATGTTGACGAGCGGCTTGCCCAGTTAAGTGGGCTCATACCAACCGTTGATTGCTAAAACCTATGAGCCCAATCGCGCAGTCCGATTGACATGATGTGCCAAGGTTGTTCGACGAACTGGTTCCAGGCACGGCAGGCGATATCAACGATATCGTCATAGGTTTTTAAGATTCTGTTTGAGAGCCATGTATTTCTGAGGAACTGCCAGAGATTTTCCATGGGGTTCAGTTCAGGAGCCCGGGGATACAGCGGGAGAATAGTGATATTGCAAGGAACATCCAGCTTTTGACTGATATGCCATGCCGCCTGATCTACAATGAGGAGGGCGTGCGAGCCTGATTCAACCGTTCGGGAAATCTCCGTGAGATGCAGCTGCATGCCGTGCAGGTTGCAGACAGGGAGCACGAGGCCTGCGGCCGTTCCCTTTTCAGGACAGATGGCGCGCGCCGAAGATCCACGCGGATCTGGTGCGCAGGTCAGCAACGGCGCGGGGCCGGATGCCCTGTTTTGCCCACCATCGGGTCAGCTTCATTTTCTGGCCGATCCGTCCCGGCCAGACGTGCCGCGTCTCCGCGTGAAGCAGCATCGTAGATTGCTGCCAGTGCCAGAAGCCGACGTGCCTGACCCGCATGCCTCGTTGTCCGCGCCAGCCCACGCAAACCCACCGCATCGTAATCTTCACGCAATGCCAACGCTCTGCCCATTTGGATGCCTCCCCGGTTCGCCATCAGGTGAATCACAGGCCGATCCAAAACGATACCGTCAAGAAATCAAATATGAGTCAGGGCATCACAGAGTTGGTATGAGTGGGCTTAGTGATCAGCTCGAAGCTTTTTCCCAAATTATGGATTTTGAAGTCTTCCGCCCTGATCTGGAGCAGGTTTTGGTCTATTCAGATGAGAGTAAAGGCGGACGACCGCCATTTGATCCGGTGCTGATATTCAAAATTCTGGTGATCCAGACGCTAAACAATTTGTCCGACGAACGGACAAAGTATCTGATTAACGATCGCCTCTCCTTTATACCTTCCTTGGTCTGGGGCTGTCGGAGCGGGTTCCGGATTCCAAAACAATCTGGCTGTTCCGCGAATGTCTGACACAGGCAGGGGCCATTGAAAGACAGTTTGATTGTTTTGATACCACCCTATGCAACGCTAGTCGCTGTTCCAAAGCAGCACAATGCGAACGCTGAGAAATCGGATCTCCGGACAGGACGTATCTCCGAAGACTGGCAGGACAAGCCGGCAAGGCTGTCGCACATGGACCGTCATACGCGCTGGACACTGAAGTTCACGAAAACAAAACGGCAGGATGACGGGACGATCCCCACAACGGATCTCGCTATCCCGTTCTTTGGCTACAAATCCTACGTCTCCATCGACCGGAAGTTTCGGTTCATCCGGAAATGCAAGACGACGGATACCGCCGCCAGTGTTGGTGCGCGACTGAGAGAGGGATTGCTGGATCAAACCAATACGGCCTTAACAGTCTGGGCAGACAGGGCTGTTCGTCCGGACTGTCGGTGTCACCCGGGCCGCCATGACGATCAGACTGGCCAATATCATCTACAACATGCGCCGCTTCCTCTGCCTGGAACGGATCAGAGCACCACAGCGTAGCTATCAAGCGGGTGACGGCCCCCCAATCTGCTCAAAACGCAGATCAAAAGCGACCCAAAGAACTGTCAACCAGAACGTCAAATGCCAGAAATTACAGGCCAAGCGTATCAACCAAAGGTTCTTCAATCCCTCCATCTGAAAGCTGCAGACCAAGGAAGCGTATGAACGACAGGCGGTCGTTGATCAGATACTCCGTCCGTTCATCGGACAGGCTGTTAAGTGTGTGGATCACCAGAATCTTGAACATCAACACGGGATCAAACGGAAGACGCCCGCCTTTGCTCCCATCTGAATAGGCCAGTGCCTTGTCCAACTCCGGGCGGAACACTTCAAAATCCACAGTTCAAGGACAAGCCCGCTCAATCACGCAAGCCGTTCCCCAAAACCAAAAAAAACAGACTGCTTCATAATCCATACCCACGATCAATGCAGCAGAAATGGAATCACACAGAACAAGTCAAAGGGGGGGGGGGCGAACCCTCCGCCTATAGCTAATTGTTACCGTCGCCAAAAGATTCCATTCTGGCGGCTGACGTCAATACGCCCGTAGCAAAAGCCAGAGCCGCAGCGTTCATCAAAGCCTGAGCATGACTGACAGCGTACGCACTGGTCGCCTGCGAAAGTTGTGCCTGAGCCTGGTTTGCATTCGTAAGATTGCCCACTCCGGCCGCGTAAGACGCGGAGGCTGCTTTGAATGCGCTTAGTGCGGCGTCTCGGGCCACGGCGGCTGAATGCACTGAAGAAAGGGAAGTAGCCAGCGCGTCACGTGCGTTTGCAACCTGTTGTTCTGCGGCCAGAACATCCTTGTCGAGGGTGGCTCTTTGCGCCTGCTCGCGTGATTGCGCCTGCCTCAGCTGGTTTTGCAACAAACCACCCTGAAAGAGCGGCCACGACAACTGGACTGCGACGGTGCCGTTAGGCTGGGCCACCCGCGAAGCTGGTGCGGTTTGGGTATATCCGTACACCTTTTGCTCACCGATATAGGCCTGCACGTTTGCGTTGAATTCCAGTTTTGGCAGCATTGCCCTTTGTGCGGCGCGTGTGGCGGCTGTGGCGGCATCCATCTTATAGAGATCGGATAGGATATCTGGTCGGCGCTCGAGAGAGGCGCGCATCAGGCGTGTTACGTCTCCCGGGATTTGCTGTGGAAGGTGTGTGTCTCTAGAGGACGCGACTGATAGGTTGACGTCTGGCGGTAACCCCATTGCCTGCAGAAGAGCATATCGCGCGCTATGCTCGGCACTGCGTTTCTGATCCTGCTGAAAAACTGCGGTGGCGGCGTTACTACGGGCTAGAGTAACGTCGACGACGGTGGCTTCCCCATGAGCATATCGAGATTCCGCTGAAACCTGCAGCAAGCGGGTATTTCGAACTGACTCTTCCGCAGCTTCATAATCGGCGATCGAGGCTTCGTGGTTATAGTAGGCGTTGATGACATCCATGAATAATTTTTGGTGAGTCTGTGTGAAATCAAAGTTCGATGCGATTGAAAGAGCTTTTGCGCTGTCTATGGTTGCGCGGGTATGGCCGAAATCAAACAGTAGATAAGACAGTTGTATTTCAGGGAAGGCCGCCATCGCATTGGCCGCCATATATCCTCTAGGGGTCAGGAAGTTCGGCATGGAGGTCACAGTACGGCGTCCTCCCGCTAGCAAGGTCGCAGTGATTTGCGGTGCCAGGGCTGACTCGGATATGCCCACGGCAAGCGCATTTTGCCGTGCCTGCTCCCATGACAGATGCGTTTGCGGATTGTGCCTCTCTGCGATGTCAATCAGTTCGGAAAGCGTAAGTTTTTTTCCAGATATTACAACACTGTCTGCAGAAGCGGCGTCCTGCCGGGCTGCCGGCATACCAGCTTCGGTTGAGGCCTGATCCAGCCTGCTCAAACTTTGGGAGATTTTACTGTGCGTTTGCTCCGAGGTCGGCGCGGCGAAGTCATTACTCCCCGGCGGCATTTTCAAACCTGTCTGTTTTGCCGGACGCCATGGGCGGTCTGCAGCCGAGGGAGCGAGATCCGACGTATCGTGGCATCCGCTTACTGTCGCAAGAACGAAGCATAGTGAAGAGATAAAGGGGAGACTTGTTCGTCTTTTTCTAGCTACGGCAGATTTCCAATTCGTAGAATCAACCATGTGAAACACCCGCATTATTACATTGTGCGGCATCCAAAGTGCCCAGAATATTTTTGATTCCATCGTCTACTGACGAAAACCAGATCGTTCTCTCAGGGTCGTCGGGAATGATCGGAGGAACGGGGACGGATGATTTGAGTTCGTCATATCCCTCCCCTGTCACAATCCATTGGGCGAACCTATCGAGCCACCCTCTCAACGCAACAAGTGTCGTGTCGACTATTGCACTCGACAGATGGGACATATCGACGATCACTGATATTTTCACTGCCAGAATCTGGATATCGGTAAGAAGGCGATGATTGAAACCTCTGGCGAAAAGTCGCTTGCTGACCGCTGCTCCCTCCAGTGCGTCTGCACTGAAGGATGATCTGACGGCCGCAATGGACTGACCAAATGCTTCGCGATCCTTTTCCTGCGCAGGATCGAACGGCGCTTCGGGGTTTTCTTTTTTGAAAACCGTCATGTCCGCGAGAGTTTTTACAGCGTCGGCCAGGTTCTTGCGCGCGATGGTGGCGACGCTGACGGGCCAGAGCGTTGTCGAGACCAAGGCAACCACCACATTGCCCAACAGGACGCCGATAACCCGGTCTCTGGCCGTTTGCATATCCAGTGTGGGGCCATAGCCCTGAAGAATACTGAGGCAGAAGGCGAAAGCTGTTTGCACTCCAGCGTAAGCAATTCGATCACTGCCTGATTTTATCCAGGCAGAGACAAATAATACGGGCGTCATCATGAGAATAAGTCCCATGATGCCTGTAACGATTGGCATGAATACGAGAATACAAAAAATGCCCGCAAGGCCCCCAGCAAGTGCGCCAAGCAAACGCAGAAACATCTTGTGTGTTGTATCGCCGATTGTTCCCATCGGAACGACAAAACAAGTCAGAACGCAAGTTCCGATCGCAGGCCAGTCTGTAAAACGTTCGATAAGGTAACAGATGATAACCGACACACATAATCTTCCCGCAGCGTGACGACCTGCTTGCTTCACGGCGCCCCCAGGCTTGAAAAGCGGTGCGGGATTGTCGTCGATCTTCGGCAGCAAAGATTCATCGACTTCGCCAGGTCTGGAACTCAGAGCGAGAATAATTCCAACGCTCCGTGCGATCTCCCGAGCCAGTGGGTGCAGTACAGGGCTAGGAGCGAAGGCTTTCGCAAGGCGTTTCAGATTGGCGGCGACGTCGTGACCGAAACCAGATGACACAACCTCATCGTCAGCTTTTACGATCAGTCTTGCTGAGTGTCGAAGAATCCCAGATGACGTCTGCAGAATATCTGGTGTTGTGGGTGACGCCTCGGATTGCGGGATTCGTCTTTCGTTGACGGCGGTAGCCCATAATGTCGCCATTAGCGAGATACGAGAGATGTAGCGAATTAACGCACGACTGGCCGCAGGATTTTCTGCCTCCGATTTGAACGATGCCGCCAGATCATGCAACTTTCTCATGCCGGAAACGCCCATGACTGAAGCGGCGAAAAGTCTTTCCATCGAATGGCTATGTTGTTCGCATCCTTCGTCCATTGCATCGGCAACAAGTAACAATCTGTCAGATTCCGCTTTTTTCAGTACCTTGCCGGGATTACGCCCCCACAGGTGGTTTGTAATAATGATCAGTGTCAGCGCTACGGCGTAAAGGAGCGCAAACCAGAGGCACTCGTGAAGAAATGACTCTTCCGGAGACAAATACGCACTATCGCGTATGACACTATCAGTGGTGTTTCCAACCCAAGCGTCTATCGCATTGCCCGCACTCTCGACCTGATCCACCATTGTCAGCAGATAGACGGTCCAGAAGAAAAATACGTTGGCGAGCATACCTGCCGTCATCACGGAGCTCAGGTATCCTGCACAAAGCGTCAGGAGAACCATCAGAGGCAGGCGGATCGCCGGTTCAGCCATCGTGAACATCATACACAGGATGCTCGCACCGGTACCGATCACGATCATGCCGCCGCCAGTCAACGCCATACGCGAACTGGTCGCCGCGTCATTTCCTGAAAGCAGGAATCCGATCCACACAAAGAGCGCGACTTCGGGCAGCCGAAACGTCTCTCCAATCAGAAGAAACAAGATGGCGAGGCATGTCAGCCGGATCGTATTTCCCAGTCGTCCGGGAGACGGCGCCATTTCTGCCGCCATTCCCCGAATTGTGAAAACCGGATTCCCCTCATCAATAGAGAGAATATGGACAGTGCCAGACTTATTTTCTTTCGCAGTCCGACGTCTGAGCGAGAAGAGGTGAAGATTCATCTCTGGATTGTCGCAACAACTGTTGCTCCGATACGCATAAGCTCAGGCGGAGGTTGATCCAGACTGATCCGTATGGGGTAACGTTGGGCAATTCTGACCCAGTTCAGGTTGCGTGCAACTTGCGGTAGCCCGTTCGTCAGACTGCCTACATCTGGCTGAACACCACCGCCGAGGCTTTCCACATGACCGCGCAGCACAACGTTGGGGCGCGCCAGCACGTGGATGATCGCATTTTGGCCAGGATGAAAGTCAGGCACTTGGGTTTCACGGAAATTGGCGATCACCCACCAGTGCTCAGTGTCAATAATCGTAAACAGAGCCTTGCCTTCTGCCGCATACTCACCAGCGGCGATATTGAGCCCTGTTATCTGACCGTCACACGGAGCTTTAACTTCGGTTAAACGCAAGTCCCTCTGCGCAGCCGCCAACTGTGCGGCTGCTCCAACGATCTGTGCTCGAAGGGGCTTGTCGTCGCGAACGCTCTTCATTGCAGCATTCTGCGAGTGAATCGCCTGTTCAAGCGCTGCCGACGAGGTTTTAACATTACTTCTGGCCTGATCGAGTTGCTGAGCCGTCACGAAGCCCTGTCTGGCCAGAGGAGCCAAGCGAGCTTCGGTAGACTGGGCCAGCGCAAGCTGGGCTTGCATCTGTTCGACGCTGCTTCCCTGAGCCTCGGCAGTCGCCACTTGCGAACCAATTTGCAGATGCTGCAGCGGCAAATCAGCCTTCAGATTATCCAAATTGGCCTGAGCTTGGTCTAGCGCGTAACGGAAAGGCTCTGGATCGATGACAAATAGCGTGTCACCGCGATGGACAAATTGATTATCCCGTACGTTGATTGTGATAATTCTACCACTGACTTCCGGGGCCATATTGACAATATTAGCTTGTATAAACGCATCATCCGTGCGGGGACTGCGTTCGACAAGACAGGTAGCCACAACGGCAAACAGCACGCACAGCAATAGACTGGTGACGAGAAATGCATATCCCGTCATTTTTTTCGAGGATACCATCCTTCAAATACCTATCCAGATGATCCACAGGGCCAATGTAACGGCTGTACCAAATGCAAGCCACGAAAGCATTGGAAGAGGGATAGCGTCGTCGAAATCGAATGCGCTGAATATAATGCGGGTGAGTGCCGCCACGCTGGCACCAACAAACGCACATACGAGCCAAGACGGAAAAAAAGATCCAAACAGTTCTTGTGTCGGCGAGGTATTACACCCTGCGACGAACAGACAGATCAATATGGCCATCTTGTTTATATTATTGGTTTTTATAAGATACATTCTATTTCTTCCATTACTCGCAAGGAACGTGTATGCGGCGCAATGGTTTCAGAAGAAGCTGTGCTTAATATTGCGATGGACGTGAGCCATTATCCGGGGGGCGAAGCTCAGGCCCCATAGCCAGAAGATAACGGTTGCAGCGAGGCAGATTACCGAGGAGAAGGCATTCGGGCCGCGTTGCGACATACCGCCAGTCCTTGAGCCTTCTGAACATAATCTCGATGCGGTTACGGCGTTTGTATTTCCGCCTATTGTATTTGACCGGTTTCCCGCGAGGTTTTCGTCCCGGAATGCAGGGCCTGATTCCTTATACCTCTGAGGCATCCACGAACCAGTCAATCATTACCCCGGTCCGCCAGCATCCATTGTACCATGGGCAGAGCCGAGGCTCCGGTATAATCACTGACCTGTCCTGCTGTCATGAAGAAGCTGGAGGGTTCGCACCCCTTAGCGCTGATTTGTTCTGTGTGCTTCTATTCGTCCGCTTCTGGTTGGGGAATAGCTCATGAAGCGGCCCGGTTTTTTGATTTTAAGGAACGGCTTACTCGGCTGAGCGGGCTTGAAGATCAACTCGAAGCGTTTTCCCAAACTATTCAATGACCGCCTCTCCTTGTATCCGCTTTGTGGGATTGGGGCTGTCGGACCGGGTTCCGGATGGCGAAACAATCTAGCTGTTTCGCGAGCGCCTGACGCAGGCGGGAGCCATTGAAAGACTGTTTGAGCGGTTTGACGCGACCCTGCGGAACACCGAGTATCTGCCGATGTCGAGCCAGATCCTGGATGCAACGCTGGTTGCTGCTCCAAAGCAGCGCAACACGAACGCTGAGAAATCGGATCTCCAGGCAGGACGTATCCCCGAAGACTGGCAGGACAAGCCGGCAAAGCTGCCGCACAAGGATCGTCATGCACGATGGACACTGAAAAGTTCACGAAGGCGAAGCAGCAGGATGACGGGATGATCCCCACAACGGATCTGGCCATTCCGTTCTTTGGCTACAAATCCCACATTTCCATCGACCGGAAATACCGGTTCATCCGAAAATGGAAGGCGACGCATGCCGCTGCCAGTGATGGTGCGCGATTGAGAGAGAAGACTTCATGGAAAAACAGGGCTTTGTCTCCAAGGTTCACAGGAAGAAGCCACATCTCAAACCTATGCCCCGGCATATCCAGCAATATAATGCAGGGAAGTCAGTGATCCGGTCGCGTGTCGAGCATGTCTTTGCCGATCAGAAATCGCAGACAGGGCTGTTCCTCCGAACGGTAGGCATAACGCAGGCCACCATGAGGATCGGGCTGGCCAATATCGTGTACGACATGCGTCGCTTCGTCTTCCTGACACGGATCAGCGCGAGCACGTAGCCATCCAGCGGGGGCAGCCCTCGATCTGCTCAAAACGCAGATCAAAAGCGCCACAAAAAACCGTTAATAAAATCGCCAAATACCCAAAATCAGAATCAAGACGCATCAATTAACGGTTCTTCGAACCCTCCAGCTTGCTCATAATTTTTCAGCCTCATCTTCCTTACCGCATTACGGGATGGATTTGAATGCATCTATCTGTTTCTTCAGAATGGCATAGTTTTCTGCAAAGCCCTGAAAAAAAGACTA
>NZ_BJMK01000012.1 GCF_006539125.1 Gluconobacter sphaericus NBRC 12467 | reverse complement strand
CGAGCCCTCCACCTCTTTATGGAATGCCTTTTCCTGTAGATTACTCTGCAATGGGTTCAGAAGTTGGCGTTGATCCGTCCGTAGTAATACCCGCCTGTGATGGGAACCTGTAGCGAGAACTGATCGTAAATCTGGGCGCCGCGGGAGTTGTTGATCTGCGGAACACGACGGGGGCGGACGTTGAAGACGTTGTTCGCACCAATCGCCAGATGCCAGTGGCTGTTGAAGCGATAGCCGACTTCAATATCGGTAAGCCAGCGCGGCGTATTCTTGAACTGCGCAAAGCAACTGTTGGAATAGGCCAGCTTGCCGCCGCTCGGGCAGGTCAGCGTCTTGTCCGTCCAGTCAGAGTAAGTCAGCATGTCCGTGGTCTCGCCGTAACGGGTCTGGCGCACGTTGAGGTCCCATTTCCCAATCGTATAAAGCGCGTTCAGGATGATCTTGCTGCGCGGATAGGCGGTCGTGATGTAGCCTATGTTTTGCGCGTTCAGCAGCGGATTGCCGTTGGTGTCCGTTCCGTTGTGGTGCAGACGCGTCCGGTTCAGGTCCAACGCCATGCTGAGGTTCAGGTTTCCGGCATTGTGGAAGCGGAACATGTAGTCCGCCTTGATATCGAGACCCTGCGTGCGGGTGCTTGCACCATTGGTCATGTAATAGGCAGAGACATTGTCGAGAGTGATGCTGTTCAGAGGCAGGGAGTATCCCATGGCTTCGATGGCATCGACGGCGGGCTGACCGTTGACGGTACCACCGCCCACGATCCGGTCACGCAGATTGATCTGGTAGACATCCGCCTCGACATGGAAATTCCTTACGGGCTCCAGGACGATGCCGCCGCTGGCGCTGACGGAGCGTTCGGGCTTCAGGGCGCTGGCACCGAGGATACGGGCGGCCGTCGAGTTGACGGGGAGCAGGCCGGAGGCACCGGTCGGGTCCACGTTCATGGCGCTGTAGTGCTGTTCGGCCAGTGTGGGCGCGCGGAAGCCGGTGCTGATCGTGCCACGGATCGCGATGCGTTTGCTCACGTCATAGCGGGTCGAGACCTTGCCGTTTTCCGTGTTACCGACATCCGTGTAGTGCTCGAATCGTCCAGCAAAATCGAGATCCCAGTGCGGGAGCGGATGGAAGTCGCCATCGACATAGGCGGCCCAGATATCACGGCTCCAATTACCGGCGCTGTTGGGGCCAAGACCGGCATAGCCCTGCGTCCCGCCCAGTTCATAGGACGGCGGAGTGCCGGCCTTAATCTGATAGGTTTCGAGACGGTGCTCGCCACCAAAGGCCAGCGTCATCGGAACGGTATGAGCGATGTTGAACTGGCGGCGGAAGTCCAGATTATTGGTCCACTGCGCCATGCGATAGGTCTCGGCACGTGTCGAACTGGGCGACCAGCCGCAGCCATCGGTCGAATAATAGGATGATGTTGGATCGGTCGAGCAGGTGCTGGCGAGCATGCCTGTATTGGCGGTGTTCTTGTTGCCAATCTTGTTGCCATCGGCACCGTAAGTGGTGCTCAGATCCCAGTCGAACCCGAGAAAATTATCGCCCTTGAGGCCTAGAGTAGCAGCGTAGTCGTTCTCTTCCGACGTTTCGAGTGGGGAGAAGCCGGCCGGATACATGGTGGGCGCGATAACGGGCGTGCGATAGTTTTCATACGCTTCGCCATGGCGGTGCATATAGGTGATGAGGCCGTAGAAATTTACGCCTTCGGTAATGGTCTTGCCGAAATCGATGGCGAGGCTTTCGCGGGTTTCTTCGGGCGTGCTCATGATTTTATTGGAATCAGCAGGTACGTTCATCGCGTTCGGAACGACACCGTTATAATATCCCGTTGTGGTGGCATTGTTGGGCCAGCTTCCGATCAAGCGGTGGTCGCGTGCGCCGACGACCATGTGGTCAGTGTGGTAGACTTCACCGCTGATGTGCAGATAGCCGTCATTGCCCCATTTCACGCCGCCATCGGCATCCACCTTGTACTGCCAGCCGTCGCCGTTATAGGCGTTCGCGCCGGTCTGTACCGAAGTGTGCATGCCGTGAGCCTGCTTCTTGGTAATGATGTTCACCACGCCGGCAATGGCATCGGAGCCGTACATTGCGGCCGCGCCATCTTCCAGTACTTCGATATGGTCGATGGCGCTGGCGGGGATCGTGTTCAGATCAGCACCCGTGGAGCCGAACTGCGGGCCAGCATCGGCCGTGATGTTAGCGGTGTTGTGACGACGTTTACCATCCACCAGAACCAGGACTTCGTTAGGGCCTAGGCCGCGCATCTGGATGGAAGACGTCAGGGCAGAAGAATCCGCGCCCATGGCCTGTACGTTGATGGAGGCATAGGTCCGGGTTAGGGCATCCGCGACGTTCATCATGCCGGAATGACGCAGCGTTGCAGCCGAAATTACGCTGACAGGAGAAGAGCTTTCGCGGGCTTTGCGGTTGGTTGCATGGGTGCCGGTAGTGACGTTGATAGTCTCGGCTTCGCCCGTGAAATTGACGTCCGTCTTCTTCTTGCGAGGTGCTGCAACGGCAGATGTGGCCATCGCGGCCGCAGGATGGGCAGCACTGTGAGTGGCGCTGCTGGGTTTCATGCTGTGATGACGTGTGGCGGGAGGCGCTGTGGTGGTTGCGGCCAGGGCAGACATGCAGGGTATGACGGAAACTGCCGTCGTTACGAGTAGGGAGATACGATGCCGGGATTTCATTATTACTATCTATACCTCCATGATACGCCGCCCTTGGGTTCAGAGGGGGTTTTTGGATAGTAATTATAAAAATTCGTTACATGAAAGTAGCAAAAATGATTCCTGCAACAGATTTTTGATCCGTTGCAGAATAGCAACAAGATGTTTTTTCCCCAAAAAATGAGAAAAGAAATTCCAGAAGGAGTATGCTTTGAGAAACATATTCCTGATTGTGGGAATGGAATGAGCCAAGGGTATTATATAGAAGAGTATTTTGTTTCCTTAACGCACCAATATATCTCAATCATCCAGGCGGACCTTGCGGTTGCGTTTGATGCCGGCCCGATGTGATTTTCCGTCAAGGCGACGCTGCCGTGCTGCTCTGCCGGGACGGGTGGCCACGCGGAAAGTGGGGCGGTGAGCCGCCTTGCGGATCAGCTCTGCCAGGCGTTCGATGACGTCCTCACGGTTCCTCTGCTGTGTGCGAAAACGGCGACCCGTAATGATGATTTCGCCATTCTGAGTCGCACGGCAGCCTGCGAGTTCGATCAGGCGTGTTCGGATGCGGTCTGACAGGGCTGGAGAGCGTACGGCATCGAACCGGAGCTGTGCGGCAGTGGCCACCTTGTTGACGTTCTGCCCTCCCGGGCCGGAGGCGAGGATATAGGTGACTTTCAGTTCATCATCTTCAAGCTGGAGACCGGGAAGAATCTCGATGGGCATCTGTGTCTTCCTTCCGGGTTGAAAAAGGGGTGGCTACGGTCAGGACATGCAGGACGTCGCGCCCATAGCCTCTTTCCATGCGGGAGGCCATGGAGCGAGGTGTCGCGTTGTCAGGTGTATGGGGACGAAAGCCTGTTTTTTTCCGAATGACGAAGTTGACGCCATCATGGGTTGAGGGGTAGCCAGCGTGCAGATGAACCGGTAGCTCAGTTGGTAGAGCATTCGACTTTTAATAGGTTCTTCCTCTCTCTCCCAAGAAGCCACAGTAAACCTCGCATTGATGACCGCCGTGTGTTGAGCAACATCATTTTCGTGAACCTCAATGGGATGCGCCACAGAAGTACGGTCTACACAAGACGCTCTACGCACTGCACGACTTCAAGCCTGCAGCTAAAAAATGGTATCCAGGCCGCCTGATCGGTCGCACCAAAGGCGGTATGAATACCAAGCTCCATGCGGTCACCGATCAAAACGGACGACCGCTGAGCTTTTTCATGACTGCGGAACAGATCAGCGATTATACTGGTGCCGCTGCCTTGCTGGACAATCTTCCTGCAACACAATGGATGCTGGGAGATCGCGGGTAAGACGCCGACTGGTTCATGGACGCTCTGGAAGAGAAAGCTATAAAGCCCTGCTTTTCCATGAAATCCTCATTGGCTTTTGAGCGATAGGCCGTGTCGGCCCAGATGGTTGAGGTCGTATTGGTTTTATCCAGCCGTCCCTCTCGAAGATTCGCTTTCCCGGTGTTCGTGTTGCGCTGCTTTATCTTCCACCTCCCAATCAACACAAGAGTGATGGAATTACACAAAAAGCCTCAAAACCAGAGGGGTTCGAGCCCTCCACTTTATCGCGTAGACAGAGCCGTTTTTTTTGCAACTTTGCGCGCCTTGAAGCGCTCGAGACGCTCTTTCATCGCCATTTTTTCGTAGCGGATGCGCTGACGTATCCAGTTCAGCAGACCTGATGCTGTCAGCACCGCGATGCCAACGAAAGTCCAGCGGTCGAGCGGCTGTTTGAAGAGGAAATAGCTCAGCGCGACGCCCCAGGCCATCTGGCTATATTGCGGCAACGCCACGCGGTTTGCCGGTGCTCTGGCGGTTGCAAGCATCATGCAGAGCTGTCCGAGGGCGGCCAGGGAGCCGTAGCCGAACAGGTAGAACCAGATCTTTGTATTGGAAGGCCATGTAGCGTGGGCGAGCATGAGGAGACCGTTGCCGACCAGTGCGCCCATCAGGCTGGACCCGAAGAGCGACAGGCGCACGGTTTCCTTGCTGGCGATCCGGTAGGCGATCACGCTACCCGCATTGGCGCAGGCTGCCAGAAGCGCGCAGAGATGGCCTAGGTTGAGCGGGCGCATTCCCGGACGCAGCACGATAAGAACGCCCGTAAAGCCCAAAACAACCGCAAGCCACGCCCAAAACGTCACCTTCTCCCTGAGCAGCACGACGGAGAGGATCGTGACGAACAGCGGCATTAGAAAGGTAATCGACAGGGCCTCGGGCATCGAGAGCAGCATGAAGGCTTCGACGCTGGCAGCCGTGGCGACGAAAACGCAGACGGCCCGCAGAAGCCACATGCCGCGAAGCTTCGGGCGCACGACGTCTAGGTAGGATTCGTTTGATTTACGGATGAAGGGAAGAATGAGGAACCCGAACACCCCGCCAAAAAACGCAACCTCGAAAGGATCGAGACTCCCGTCCAGCAGTTTGGAAAAGGCGTCGCTGATAGCGAACGCGGAGTATGCTCCGAAGGCCAGGGCCATTCCGGAGAAGAGGGTTTTGGTGTCCATAAGACTCGGGGACTCTGACGGGAGAGAGAAGGAATCGTGCCGAAAAAATAACCCTGTGCCCTCTGAACGCATGACAGAGCGTTCGGACCTGAAAAGGGCATCGGTAATTGCGGTCAGGCTTCTTAGAAGAAGTATTATGGAAATTCAAACCCGTTTCCGGGACTTCGAATATTTTCTTTGACAGTTACGGTATAGATTAAATTATAACATTATTTTATTTATTAATAACAATTATATTGTTATTAATGCGGAACAGGGAGTGGTTCGGATAAATTGAAGAAATCGACTCTGGTGTTCCTGTTCGTTATAGAGGCCGCACTCTTTTCAATGTGATTTTCAGGGAAGCGATCTGTGCAGTGCGAATGGCGTAGGTCTTACGACAGGCTGGTTCCGATGCTGATCAAGGAGCATTTCGGAGATCCGGGTGTGATGACCCGGCAGTTTCCCTACATGAAATCGACATTCCTCTGGAAAGGGGATGATTTCATCCTCACGCCCGACGCGCTCGCCAATCCGAAGAATAAATATCATGGGCTTGAGCGGCTGGCGCTGCAGCATCATGAAGCCGGGGAGTGGCGGCTGGCCGGGGAATACTGGCTGATTGCGGCGGGTTGGCGCAAGAACATGATGGACCCGGCCGACGAGCGGCATGTGGAAGCTTTGCAGCTCGCCCTGCGCCATGTCGAATATGACAGGGCGCTGGCAGACTGGAAAAAGAAGAAGCTCAGCCGCAACGCCATGCCCTATCCCAGCCAGTTCGGACTTTCCGACGACTGAGACCGGGATCTGCCGGGCTCTATGAATTGAAAACCTGCTGATAGAAAGCGAGTTCCCGTTGCAGGGCGTCTTCTATGGTTTCGCGGGCGCGGAAGCCATGGGCTTCCTCCGGATAGACGTGCAGGGCGGAATGTTCGAGTTTTGTGCGCATGGACTCCGCCTGTGACAGGGGGACGACCTTATCTGCGCCGCCATGCAGGAACAGGACGGGAACGGAAATTCCGCCTGCCTGCGTGATGGGAGAACGTTTCAGATACACCGCCTCGTCTTCGGGATAGGGGCCGATCAGGCCGTCCAGATAGCGGGCTTCGAATTTGTGGGTTTCTTCAGCGAGAGCGCGCAGATCCGTGACGCCATAGAGGGACGTTCCGGCAGCGAAGAGGTCTGACTGTGCAAGAGCCCCCAGGACAGTCAGGCCGCCGGCGCTGCTGCCGCGGATGACGCAGCGGGCTGGGTCGGCGAGGCCGCGGTCGAGAACGGCCTTCACGCCGGCGAGACAGTCTTCGATATCCGCGACGCCCCACTGCCCGTCCAATGCTTCACGATAAGCACGGCCGAAGCCGGTTGAGCCGCGATAATTGACGTCGAGGACGGCGAAACTGCGCGAGGTCCACCACTGAACCTTGAAGGCGAAGGACGGATTGGCGCGGCCGGTCGGGCCGCCATGCGCCATGACGACGAGTGGGGGTTTTTCTCCTTCCCGCAACGCGCTGGTGCTGCTGGCTGGGGCGTAGAACAGGGCGTGGGCCTGTGCGCCGTTGGTGGTCGGAAAGGTCAGGGGTGTGGGAGTTGCGATATCGGCTTTCGTAACACCGGGCGGGAGTGTGACGCTATTGCGGAAGCGGTCGCAGGGCTCGCCAATGCGGCCTGTGGCGATGGCTGCTGGGGCATCGGCGGGGGAGTCGATCCAGGCGAAACGTCCGTCTTCGAGCGGTTGCGGGACGTTGACGGGGGTGCCGAGGGAGACATCCGTCCAGCAGCCGTTGTCTTCCAGCAGGACGTGATTGAGGCCGTGGCGGATGCCGAGGGCCAGCAGGCGGTTTCCGGGCAGGGGCGCCATGCTGCGCTGTCCGAATACCCAGTGCGGCAGGCCGATTTCGGCATTGGCGCCGTCTAGGGAGTGGGGATGCCAGTCTGTATCGTCATGGGAAAAGCGGATGGGGGTCCAGCGGCCCGAGGCGTCGGACGTTGCGTAGAGCGTGCAGTCAGGGGACCAGCAGGGTTCGATGATGCTGCATGGTTCGGGCCCGGTCAGGTCGGTGACGGGGCCGAGCGTGCCGGTTGTGCGATCAAAGGGGGCGACGCAGAGGGTTGTGACGGTCCAGGGCATGGCCGGGTCGTTCCAGCTGAACCATGCGAGGAAGCTTCCGTCGGGTGAGGGGCGGGGGGCGGCGTAGAAATCCGCCCCTTCCGCCAGAACGGTTTCGCGTCCGTCAGAACGAACATGGACGAGAGCTGCGGCGGGCACGCCCTCACCATGAGCTTCGCGGACACAGAATACGGCGTCGGATGTGGGATCGAAGGTGAGATCAGCGTAGCGGTGTTCGGGGGTTTCGCCAGCTTCGGCCCATTGCGTGGCGGTGGCGCCATCGCTGAACCAGACCCCACCGCGTTTGCGATCACTGAAAACGACCTGCGGGACACCCTTCTTCAGGCGCACATTCCATGCGCCGCCGCCATATTCGTGCACGCGGGTGCCGACCGAGTAGCCGGGCGGGATCAGGTCGTGGATCTTTCCGTCCGGATTACGGCCCGTGATGACGGAGCGGCCCTGTTCATCCGGGCGGCTTTCGAGCCAGAAGGTCCAGTTCCCAGCAGTGCGGAGTTCGGAGAACGACAGCGTGCGACCCGCCACCAGTTCGGGCGTCACCCAGGACGGCCAGTTTCCCGATACAGAAGGGTTGGCTATGGGGGAAGGCGATGTCGTCATTTCTCATCCTGTCTCCGATGCCGTAGTATCGTAGCCGGTGGCACTCTCTTCCGCCACAGCTTGAACAGGACCAGGACACTGTTTCATCTCAGTCATTTTCTCGATCACATGCTGGTGCAGTATGGCTATGGCGTCGTCGGCATCACCGTCATGTTCGAGAGCATGGGCCTTCCTCTTCCGGCAGAAAGCGTCATCATCGCCGCTTCGCTCTACGCGGGTAGCACCCATCATCTGGAAATCCGCTGGATCGCGCTCGCGGCCGTCCTTGGCGCCATCATGGGCGACAATATCGGCTATCTGATCGGCCATCACTTCGGTTACGGCATTCTGAAAAAGCACGGCCAGAAAGTCGGTCTGACCGAAGAGCGGCTGATGCTGGGGCGGTATCTGTTCCGCAGGCATGGCGGGATCGTCGTGTTTCTGGGGCGTTTCGTCGCGGTGCTGCGCGTGTTCGTGGCATTGCTGGCAGGAGCGAACCGGATGCCCTGGCATTCGTTCCTATTTTTCAATGCACTCGGTGGCATCTGCTGGGCCGGTGGCTATGCCTTTGTGACCTATGAGCTTGGCAAGCAGATCGAGAAAATCACCGGGCCGGTCGGGATCGCCATGGCGGTCGTGGGAGTCTGCTGTCTGATCGGGGCGCTCGTTTTTCTCAAGAAGAACGAGAAGCGCCTGACGGATGAGGCGCTCCGGCAGGCCGAGGAAGACGAAAAGCGCGATGAATCGCGTGTGGACAAGAAACCGAGCTGACACAGACTGGAAGGACAGACGTCATGACACAGCCCGCCGCTCCCGCATGGTCCACGGACTCTCTTGAACGTCTGGACGGAAAGACGGCGCTCATCACCGGATCGACCGGGGGACTGGGGTTCGAGGTCGCCTGCGGGCTGGCGAAACAGGGCGCTGCAATCGTGCTGAGCGGTCGCAGTCATGACAAGGGACAGGCGGCGCTAGCACGGCTTCATGAGCGCGTGCCGTTCGTCAAAGCGCGGTTCGAACTGCTGGATCTAGCGTCTCTGGCCGGGATCGAGGCGTTTGCGTCCGCGATGCGCAGCCGGGGCGAGCCGATCCATCTTCTGGCGAACAATGCTGGGGTCATGGGGCCTGCAACGCGTCTGACGACGAAAGACGGATTCGAATTGCAGTTCGGCACCAACCATCTCGGACATTTCGCTCTGACCGGACGGCTGCTGCCATTACTGGCGGCGGGAAATGCAACGGTCATGACGGTGGCGTCTCTGGCGGCGCTGAAGGGGGAACTCCCGTTCGGTGATCTGAATGCGCGTCATTCCTACAATCCGATGGTGCGGTATCGTCAGAGCAAGCTGTCCAACCTGCTGTTTGCGCTCGAACTGAGCCGCCGGTCCGCTAAAGCGCCCTGGCCCATCCACTCGCGTGCGGCGCATCCAGGCTGGGCGGCAAGCGATATTGTCGCAAATAACGGCAATCTGGACCAATCCACGAACAAGGCCGCGCGGTTCATGCGTAGTCTGGCGCGCAGTGTCGCCGGGCCGGTGTTTCACGCCATGGGGCAAACCGTCGAGGAAGGCGCGTGGCCGCTGCTCTATGCCCTTGCCAGCCCGCAGGCGCGTGACGGCAGCTATTACGGTCCGCAGGGACCGGGGGAGCGCCGTGGTGTTCCGGGAATTGCGGGGCTTCCGGCTCTGGCGCATGTACCCGAACTGGCCGCGCGTCTGTGGACCGTCTCGGAACAAATGACCGGCGTGAAATACGGCCTGATCTGAAAGTCAAAAAAGTTTTTGGTGAAGCTTTTTTCAAAAAGCTTCAAAGACCGTCACCTTTTTGAAAAAAGGCGACACCCAAAAACTTTTATTCGGGATCTTTCTCAAGGGCGGACGATGATCATGATGACGATGACCATCATCAGGATGGTGGGGACTTCGTTGGCGATGCGGTAGAATTTTTCCTGGTGCTGGTTGCGGTCTTCGGCGAAACCGCGACGCCATGTTCCGCAGGCACCGTGAAATCCTGCGAGACCGAAGACGCAGATCAGCTTCGTCCACCACCAGCTCGCATTCCAGTCGATCAGTCCGGGAATGGAGGCCAGGGCACCGCCTGCGAGGAACGTCACGATCATGGCGGGCGTCATGATCTGGCGCAGAAGCTTGCGCTCCATGACCTTGAACCGCTCGCTCTCGTCAGAACCCGGTACCACCTGACAGTGATAGACATACAGACGCGGGAGATAAAATGTCCCGGCCATCCAAGCGATGAACGCCATGATGTGCAGGGACAGGATCCAGCTCTGATACGTCGCGAGAAAGTCAGTCATGCGGGTTTCTGGCTTTCCAGCGTCCGGCGGAGCAGCGGTACCAGCTCGTCCAGATGGGCGATACGGACCGAACCTTCGACGGGCCAGAAGGGCGGGGCAGGCATGTCTTTGGGGCGAAGAAGCACACAGGCCATGCCAGCCTTCCAGGCGGCTTCTGCTCCAGTATCGCTGTCTTCGATCACAACACAGTTTTCTGGCAGGATGCCTTCGGCTTTTGCAGCGTACAGATAGACATCCGGTGCAGGCTTCGGGCATCCCATATCATTGGCGGAATGTACGCGGTTTTCCGGGAAATACTGCGACATTTCGGTACGATCGAACTTGGCGTCCATCTCCCGGATGGAAGAATTCGAGCCAACCCGGACCGGCATTCCCAAAGCCCGCATATCTGTCAGCATTTTGAGCGCTCCACCTACAGGTTCTGCGATTTTTTGCATCATCTGTACGAGATTTTCGCGCAGTTTGAATGCCGTTTCATCGGGCAAGGAATGGCCAAGTTCCTGCTCGAGTTCTTTCACGACCTGCGGCAACGCCATGCCCGCGAAGCGCTTATGCGCCTCGTCGTCCGAAATGGGCACCCCCTTGGAGCGGGCGAATTCCGCCGTAGCCCGGCAGGAGGGGCCTTCGCTGTCCACGAGGACGCCGTCACAATCGAAAATGACCAGTTTCAGTTGGCCTGCTGGGTCCAGAGCGGTGGTCATACGGAGCGTACCGCCTCAACGAGGGCTGCAACATTTTCGGGCGGCGTGTGCTGCATGACACCATGTCCGAGGTTGAAAACATGAGGTTTTCCGCGCATCGCGTCCCGGATAGCCTGGGCTTCACGGATCATTTTCTCACCGCCAGAGAACAGGATCATTGGATCCATATTGCCCTGAAGCGTCAGGCCGGGGACGGCTTTGGCCAGCAGTTCGGAGATCTGTGCCGGATCGGCGACCGTGTCGAGCGCCAGCGTGTTAATGCCGGTTTTCTGCGCATATTCCCGGACCATGATACCGCCAAGGCGCGGGAAACCGATGATCGGAGTCTTGGGATGACGGGTGCGGATGTACTCGACAATCTGGCGTGTCGGCTCGATCACGTAGCGACGGAAGGCGGAGGGCGGCAGAATCCCTGCCCAGGAATCGAACAGCATCACGGCTTCTGCGCCTGCTTCGATCTGGCCACAGAGCATCTCGGCGGTACTCGAGGTCAGGGTGTCGATCAGGCGATCAAACAGGCCTGGGTTGGTCTGCATCATGCGGCGGGTTTCGGCAAAATCCCGCGATCCACCGCCCTCAACCATGTAGCAGGCGACCGTGAACGGGCTGCCTGCGAAGCCCAGAAGCGTGGTAACGTCGGGAAGCTCTTTGGCGAGGCGGGACAAGGTCTCGCGCACTGGTGCGACGGCGTCCTGTACGCGTTTTGGATCGAGCCGGGCGAGGTCGGCTTCGGAGCGGATGGCGCCAAGAACGGGACCCCGACCGTCAATAAATTCAAGGGACTGACCCATGGCCCAAGGCAAGATCAGAATGTCGGAAAAAAGGATGGCGCCGTCCATGCCGTAGCGACGGATCGGCTGGATCGTCAGCTCGGTGGCCATGTCCGGGGTCATGCATCGGGTCAGAAAATCGGCGCGGTCACGCATGGCGCGAAATTCGGGGAGATAGCGGCCTGCCTGACGCATGAGCCAGACCGGAGGTGGCCAGACAGCTTCACCACGGAGAGCCCGCAGAAGCGGTTTTGATGAGAGTGAGGAAGGTGCGTTTTCCGAAATCATGCCGCCCACTAATCATAAAAGAAAAAAGAAAGAAATGCTGGAGGTTAAGATGAACCCTGTGGATACTGGGGTACCCGGCTTTCTGAAAATGTACCCCATCTTGTTCACACTGTGTACAACTCTGGAGGCCGCAGTTTGCATGGGAGTCGCGGATTCAATCCCGAATTGCCCACAGAGAGGCTGTGTACAACCCCCAGTTCCGGCTGGTGTATCGTATAATCCACGGTACTCGGTACTCCTTTCGTAAGGGCAGGTACTATCCCCATGTACCCCAGTACTGACGCAATCTCTTCACCGAGTGATCCGCAGTACTCGTCCCCATTCCAACAGTCGATAGTACGGAGTCGTACTTCATGACCTCTTTCAGTACTTCCCTCATTCTTGCCAGTGGCTCTTCAGCCCGGCGCACGCTGCTTGAAAATGCGGGCTTGGTCGTACAGACCAGACCGGTCGACCTCGACGAGGAGACGCTGCGGCAGTCCTGTGAAGAGCAGGGGCATACGCTTTCTCAAACGGCGATTGCCTTGGCGGATGCAAAAGCGAACCTTGCGACACGGGATATGGGCTTTGATGAGCTCACGGTTGCGGCTGACCAGATCCTTGATCTGGATGGAGTGGCGTTTGCCAAGCCCGGGTCTGTGGTAGAAGCGGCGGAGCATCTGCGTCGTCTGCGGGGGCAGACGCATGTCCTACGCACGGCTGTCGTTCTCTATAAGGGGGGCGAGAAAATCTGGGAGCATCTGGCGTCGCCGCGGTTGACGATGCGGAATTTCTCTGAGGATTTTCTGAAGGTCTATCTGGAGAGGGAAGGCTTGGCGATCCTGTCTTGTGTAGGGGCGTATCGGCTTGAAGGCCCGGGGATACAGCTTTTTTCGGCTGTTGAAGGCACGCAGGATGCGGTGATGGGACTACCGCTGTTGCCGCTGCTGGAGGAACTGCGGGAACTGAAGGTCCTTGTGGTCTAAAAAATCTGTTTTTCGGGCTTGTCAGGGCGAAATCATGACGATATACCGCCCTCATCCGGCACCGTCCCAAAGGGGCCGTTTGAAACATGTGGGGCCATAGCTCAGTTGGGAGAGCGCCTGAATGGCATTCAGGAGGTCGTCGGTTCGATCCCGATTGGCTCCACCAGTTTTACTTTTCCCCGAAATTTAAATCTTTGTTTCAGTTTCGTTTTAGCGGATCGCAACTTTTTGATGCGGGCATTTTAGCTCCCATACGGCAGTCGGGTGCAGACCGGAATTCAACATGCCTCCTTTCATGGATTCTGACCAGAGAGCTCTGTGAAACGACCGGTTTGATGCGTCTGGTAAGGCGAGCGTTTCGTAAGTGCTAGCCAGTTCATTTTACCATAATCTATGGTGCGGCGCGGGAGTTCTGCTGAGACGATAAGGATGGACCTGCTGTCTACCTATGTTAGCGTAACCTCAGGGGCGGTATGAATTCTGGCAGGTGCTGCCCTGAACGTTCTCTGAAGGAGAAATACGGTGCGTTACTCAAACGGTATTTTCGCGTTTCTTGCAGCGGCTGGTCTCGTTGTGTCGTCGGCGCATGCTCAGTCCATTCCGGGCGTTGGTAGTGCGGGCAATGCCATGAGCGGCATGTCGGGCATGAGTGGCATGACCGATGGCACCGGCATGATGAGCAGCATGCTGCCGAATATCTCTTCCGCCAGTACGGGCAATGTCGCCGGTGTTCTGACCTATTGTGTGCAGAATAACTATCTGAGCGGCAGCGGCGCGACCTCGGCTCTGAGTAGCCTGACCGGCAAGCAGGGTGTGACGTCGTCCAGCGATTACAAGGCTGGTCAGCAGGGGCAGCTTCTGACTGGGGGCAGCAATGCGTTCTCGCTATCGAGCCTGAAGGGGCAGATGAAGCAAAAAGTCTGCAACATGGTCCTCAGTCACGCGAAGAATTTGCTCTGAGGCATCCGTGTTCCGGTTGCTCGCGTTCGCGACCGTCCGGTTTTGGATGGTTTAAAGCGGTTTGACGAGATCGGCCGTGATGCCGTTCGTCGCAGTCAGGGCATCCTGGGGTGAAAGCTCGATGAGGAGACCCTGATTTCCGCCGTTGATGACGACGGGTGGGCCGTCCATGCCGCATTGTTCGAAGGCGGTGGGGACGGTGCTGCGCTGTCCGAAGGGACTGACGCCGCCGATGCGGTAGCCAGTGCGCTGTTCGGCATCGGGGCGCGAGAGCATCTTGGCTTTCCGGCCGCCGAAGGCCTGCGCCACGCGGGCGAAATCCAGTTCGCGGTCTGCGGGAAGCACGACGCAGGCAGGGCGGCCGTCGATCTGCACCATCAGGGTCTTGAGGACATGATCTGGCGACAGGCCGAGTGCTGCGGCTGCGGCCACACCGAGTTTTCCGGCCGAGGGATCGTAATCATAGACATGGCGTTCATAGGAAATGCTGAGAGCGTCCAGTGTCAGGGTCGCGGATGTGTCCTGCACGCTTGTCCTCCTGTCCTGTGTGGCCATCTTGAAGGGGGCAGGATGGCAGGCGCGGGCGTCCGATGCTAGGGTCAAGACCATGATTCAACAGCGTTGTGTCCGTAAACATGGCTGCTAGTCTGCTGGCCTGCATGCTGGCTTCGGCCCTGCATTACAGGCTGCCGCCGCGCATTCTGCCTGCGATCCAGCGGGTCGAGGGCGGGACGATGGGTCATGTCAGCACGAATACGGACGGGTCGGTTGATATCGGGCTCATGCAGATCAATTCGCGCTGGATTTTGCCCATCGCGTCCATGATCCATCAGCCTGTGCCGCAGGTTGCGGCGCGACTGGCGCTTGATCCGTGTTTCAACATTGCGGCGGCGGCCATGATCCTGCGCAGGGCGCTGGATGACGAGCATGGCAATCTGATGAAGGCAATCGGGGATTATCATTCCCGGACGTTGCCGCTCAATCTGGATTACCAGCGTAAGGTGGTGGCTGCTGCGGCGGCGCTTTATCTGCGTCGGGGATAAGACGGTCCGGTGAGGATGGTCAGGCCGTAAATGTTACTTTATAACACCAAGGTCTTGACCCCTGCCCTGAGGACCATGATGCGTTTTTTTCCAGCTATTCTGCTGGCTGCACTGATTTCAGGACCTGTAGCCGTTGCTCAGGCCGAACCTTCGCAGCCCCCCGTGCGTGTGGTGTGCGTTGAAGCGGCCTGGTGCGATGTGGCGGCGCAGATCGGGGGGGGGGATGTGCAGACACAGGCTCTTCTGGCGACGCCGGGGATTGATCCGCATGATCTGACGCCCTCGCCTTCCATGGCGCGCGCCATGGCGGGAGCGACCATCGCGGTGGTGAATGGCGCGACCTATGACGACTGGGCGCTTCCCTTTACGGCTTCCGTGCCGGAGCGGATCGTGGTGGCGTCTCTGGCGGGGTGGCGGCCCGGCGACAATCCGCATCTCTTTCTCGATCCGGCCGCGGTAGGTAAAGTCGCGCAGGTCTTTGCGGACAGACTGTCGCATCAGCCGGGAATTTCGGCGTCGGACGTGGCGGAGCGGCTGGCGGCATTCCGCAAGCAACTGGACGGAGTGACGGATCGTCTGGCGGCGATGAAGGCCCGTCATGATGCCGTGCCCGTGGCGGCGGTGGAGCCGGTCGGAGAGACGTTGCTTCGGGATGCGGGGCTGGCGGTTGTGGATGAGAATTTTGCGCTTGCGATCATGAACCATGCGGAGCCGTCGCCGCGCGATGTGGCACAGGTTGATATGCTGGTTGACGCGCGGAAGGTGCGGATGCTGATGAGCAATCCGGCCATTCACTCGCCGCAGATCGACCGGCTGGTGGACCGGGCGCAGGCTGTGGGCTTGCCGGTCGTGGCGATTGGGGAGACTTTGCCACCGGGTCAATCCTGGCAGGGCTGGGTTCATGGCATTCTTCAGACGGTGGAGCAGGCGCTGGGTGATGGCCGACAATAAACGGGTCTGCTGTCAGCCGGAGCGCGGGCTGGTCCTGCGGGACGTGACGCTTATGGCGGGCTCGACCTGCGTGCTGCGGGGGGCCTCGCTGACGGTGCCGCTTTCGGGCATGACGCTTCTGTCGGGGCGGAACGGGGCGGGGAAGTCCACGCTGCTGCGGGCCATGCTGGGTTTGATCCCGCTTCAGGCGGGCGAAATTCTCACGCATGGTCTGTCACCGGCGCAGGCCCGGCAGCATATCGGTTACATGCCGCAGAGTGTGACGGATGCGGCATTGCTGCTTCCGGCGGTCAGTCATGTGCGGGTGGCGGTGGACGGCGTGCGCTGGGGGCTGCCGCTGCGTCTGCGGTCTAGGCGGGAAGAGGCGGACCGGCTTCTGGCGCTGACGGGGGCTTCGGCGTTTGCGTATCGCCCGCTGGGGCTGCTGTCCGGTGGGGAGCGGCAGCGGGTCGGGCTGGCACAGGCTTTGGCGGGGAAGCCGGATCTGCTGTTGCTGGATGAGCCGCTGGCGGCGCTTGATCAGGCGGGGCAGGAGCGGACGGTGCGTCTGTTACGGGATCTGACGGAGCGTCTGGGGATCGGGATTGTTCTGACGTCTCATGAAACCGAAGCTCTGTCTGGGGCCGTGACGCGGGTTGTGCAGCTTGCGGACGGGGGGCTGCATGTTCGAGTTTGATTTCATGCGCCATGCCTTTGTGGGCGCGGCGGTTGTGTCGGTTCTGGCAGGGACGGTGGGCTGGTTCCTGATGCTGCGGCGTCAGGCGTTCGCGGCCCATGCGCTGTCGCATATCGGGTTCAGTGGGGCGGCCGGAGCAGTCTGGCTCGGCTTTCCGCCGCTTTCCGGGATGGTGGTGTTCAGTCTGATGGCGGGGTTTGTCATCGGGGCCGAGCGCGAGGGGGAGCGTGGCGTTCCCGCCCAGCGGGACAGCACGATCGGGCTTGTGCTCGCGGCCAGTCTGGGGCTTGGGGCGTGGTTTCTGCATATGAGCAACCGGGGCTCCAGCCTTGCGACCACGCTGCTGTTCGGGGATGTTCTGGGCATCGATATGCCGACGCTGGAGGCGCTGTGCGGGGTGGCCGTGCTGTGTCTGGGGGGGCTGGCGTTTCTGGGGCGTCGGCTGCTGTTTGCCAGTCTGGCGCCGGAAGTGGCGCGTGCGCGTGGTGTTCCTGCGCGGCTGGTGTCGGTGGTGTTCATGGCGGTGTCGGCGTTGGCCTGTGCGGCCTGTGCGGAAGTGGCAGGGGCGCTTCTGGCGTTTAGCCTGATGATTGGGCCTGCCGCGACGGCGTTGAAGCTCGGGCTTGGGCCGCTGGTCGGGATTGCGCTCTCGGTTGGGCTTGCGCTCGCACTGTCATGGGGGGGGCTGATACTGTCCTGGGTGACGGACGCGCCCGTGCCGTTTTGGATCGGGCTTGGGGCAACCCTGTCCTATACGCTGGCCGATCTGTGGATGCGGTTCAGAAGTCCGTGAGGCCGGACAGCTTGAAATGGATCAGCATTATGAATGCGACCAGCATCACATGCATGATGATCAGTGCTTTCGTGCTGATAACCGGAACATCTCGGGTTGTGTCAGGTGTCTGCATGGGTCGCATCCTGATGGTTTTAGGGTGTGGTAGTCAATCCTGATTGTGTTTTAGGCCCGATTTGTGGCGGTTTTCTCCCAAGCCTGAAAAACTATTCGCTTTGTAATATGTTATCTCATTATGGAAAACGATACGAAAACAGTCCGAACCGGACGGGAACATATTGATCCCGCGTCCATCGAGGTTTCTCCTAATGCCAAGCTGATGCTGATTCTGGCGGCTGTGGTTGCTGCGATCTGCGGCGGTTTGTACGGCTATGACACCGGCATCATTTCGGGCACGCTACCCCTGATCGGGGATGATTTCCATCTGAATGCCACCATGAAGGAATGGGTCGCTTCCGCGATCCTTCTGGGGGCGATCTTCGGAGCTTTTGGCGCGGGCAGCTTGTCGGAGAAATTTGGACGGCGGAACACCACCTGTCTGGTCAGTGGCGTGTTCGTGGCGGGGGCAACGGCCTGCTCGCTGGCGCCGGATGTCTGGAGTCTGATTGCGGCACGTTTCGTGTTGGGGCTGGCGGTTGGTGGTTCGACGCAGGTCGTGCCGATGTATATTTCCGAACTGGCACCGCAGGAGCGTCGTGGCACACTGGTCACGATGTTCAATGTGGCCATCGGTCTGGGCATCTTGATTGCCAATATCATCGGCTTCACCGAGCGCGTGAACTGGGGCTGGCGTCCGATGGTCGGGATTGCCGCTATTCCGGCCGCTATAGTGTTCGTCTCCATGTTCTTTATGCCCAAGAGCCCGCGCTGGGTGGCTGAGAACGAGGGCATGAAGAGTGCAATCATCCAGCTCGGCCGGATCCGCACAACCAAGCGGGCTATCCGCCGCGAGGTTCAGACCATCCGTGAGAATGCTGAAGGGATCGAGCCGAAGAACCGTGGCTGGCGCGGTCTGTTTCAGCCCTGGGTCCGCCCGGCGCTTGTGGCGGCGCTCGGCGTTGCGTTCTTCACGCAGTGCGGCGGGTTGGAGATGATGATCTATTACACTCCGACCTTTCTGAATGACGCAGGTTTTGGCACATCGTCGGCGCTTTTGGCGTCGCTGGGTGTGGCGGTGATCTACTGCATCATGACGTTCCTGGGGTGTATGTTCGTGGACAGGATCGGCCGTCGTCGCCTGATGCTCATTATGGGACCGGGGGCTGCGCTGTCGCTGGTCGGGCTTGGGGTGATGTTCCTGAGCCATCCGGCTCCGGGTAGCGTCGGCGCCTATATGATCGTCGTGTTCCTGCTGTTGTTCATGATGTTCAATTCTGGCGGGATCCAGGTCTGTGGCTGGTTGCTGGGGGCTGAGATGTTCCCGCTCTCCATGCGTGGTCAGGCAACGTCTCTTCATGCCGCGACGCTATGGGGGGCCGATCTGCTGGTGACCAGCACCGCGTTGAGCATGGCCGAAGCCATTGGGCTGAGCTGGACGATGTGGTTCTATGCGTTCGTCAATCTGGCATCCGTGATCTTTGTCTTTTTCTTTGTGCCGGAAACGGCTGGTGCGTCTCTTGAGGACATTGAAGACGCGCTTCTTGAGAATCGCTTTCGCCCAACACCGGGGCATACCCGGATTGTGCAGAGCGAGGACGGGGACGCCGAAGCCGCTGCATGATACACTTTCCCCTTCACGCAGAAGGGGCGCTGACCATGATGGATGTTATCGCACAGAGGGTTGCCGCCGCACGATGTGGCAGCAACCCTTCTGTTATCGGGCGTATGAAATCAGGCTGGCTGGTGATCGGGCAGACGCAGCCTCTGCCGGGGTATTGCCAGCTTTTGGCCGATCCGGTCGTGCCCACGATCAATGATCTCAAGGGTGATGCGCGGGCGCAGTATCTGGCCGATATGGCCGCGGTCGGGGATGCGTTACTGACTGTCACCGATGCGGTGCGGATCAATTATGAGACCTGGTGCAATCTGGCGCCGTCCCTGCACACACATATTGTCCCGCGCTATGCCTCAGAAGACCCGGAGAAAGCTACGTGTCCGGCGGGAACGGTTTATGATTACGACGCAGCCAGGCCGTTCAGTCTGGAGCAGGACGGACCATTCATGAAGGCCATGCGGCGTTATTTGAATCTTTAAATCATAGGGTAGTCATTTTTCTTCTCGGCATTACATTCTATGGTTCGGGTTTCTGGAGATGCAGGGCAGCTTACTGGCATGAAAACAGCAATTATTCTGATTGTTCGGAACGAAGTGCAGGACATTGTGTGGTGGCTTGCTCATCATCTCGGTGTCGGAATCTCCACTCTTATTATTTATGACGCTGGTTCGACCGATGGAACGTGGAGCCTGCTGCAGGCTGCCAGGCGGACATCCGACATCCGGCCTCATCGTCTTGATGATGCGGCGCATGAAACGTGGGGGGGCCTTCGCAGGAGAGCTGTTGCCGATGTTCGGGAGCGTTATGGCCGGGAGTTTGACTGGCTGGGTGTTTTCGGGATTGAGGACTATCTGACGCTGGCGGAGGAGCATACGCTTCAAAGCCTGTTCCCGAAGGAAGAAGACTATCGGAGTGTTCTGTTTAGCCACCGTTTGTATGGCGGCAACGGTTATATTGGTCTGCCGAGATGTTCGCCTGTTCATGCCTATATCCGCCATGCTCCGGACGAGTTTCCACATCATGGAGAGGGTATTCTGTTCGTCCGTTCCGTAGTGATGGATCATGCTTCTATTGAGCAGTCGGACTGGGGACTGGACGGGAAAGACACTCTTCGCCCGTCAGGTCAGACCCTGGAGGATCATGAAGAGCGGGAGTGGACGCATGGCTGGGTGCGTCGATATGCCGTCAGAAGTATGGCACATCAGGTTCGGAGACTTGCCTTTGATCGTGCGCTCGACAGGCAGCAGCCTGACCTGCATGCTCTGGACCGCAATGATGTCGAAGGCACGGGGTCTCCGCTTTTTGCAAAAACGGAAAGCCTTGCTGTCGCAATTTATGGCGACGTTTGGGCCGATATTATACGCAGGAAGAAATTCGAACAGATCCTGCAAATGCCGGACAGGGATTCTGAAGCCTTCTCTCCGTCATCAGGAGCCAGATTTTTCAGGATACAGGGCCTGAATGGGGAGTTCCTGTGCTGTGACCAGCGGGGGGGCCATCTGGTCGGTCTTCATGAAGGATACATCGAAAAAAGCGGCCATCATGTCCTGATGCTGGGTTGTGTCTGGGAAGAATTTCCGGGCTGGATCGTGCTGTTTCGCGAGGACGGTCAGATCTGCAGCAACACGATCAGTCATGCCGGGCTTGCTCCCGTTCCGGTTCCGGTTGCAGCGTTTGAGACAGTAAATGTGGAGAACGGAGCGGTTGTTGCGATACGTTTGCCGGCTACGGGCCGTTTTCTGACGCTTATTGCGGGAACCGGGGAAGTTTGCGTGAACAGGGTAGAAGCTCTCGGATGGGAACATTTCCATCTTGTCCCTGTTGAGGCTCCTTTATCCGGACACGGACCAGAGCTTACGGAAGCATTGGGTTGCGTGCCGGTTCTGCTGGATGGGAAACTGCGGGCAGAAAATCTGGCGGCGGTCCTTGAAAGGATGGATGTCTCGCAGTCTTTTCTGTTGCCCCTCATGTTCTCCATGCTACCGGAGCGGGAGCAGGTACGGTTCAACGTGGACTATTCCGGTCTGTTCCCCTCCTGGCTCAGCACACTGGTGTTCTGAGCAGAGCGCTTCTCAGGCGCTCACCTGTTGTTCGGGGACCGGGTGATTTCGTTCGAGATACCGATAGACCTGCTTCAGGCGGAGTGCCAGCCGCTGATAGACGATGCGGGTAAAATGGGTGGAAGTGGTCTGTTCATCGGGATTTTCGACGAAATCGTCGATCGGGATAACGGAGACGTTTGGGAAATTCTTCTGCTCGGTTTTGGTCCACCGGTTCATGGATTGGTGCCTTTCCAGAATTTCGGAAGGCATGCTGGCCGGGTTCTCACTGCTTAGCAGGAGAATGACCTGAGTGTCAGCCGGAATAGCAGTCAGGATTTCCCTTAGATTCTTTCTGAAAAGTGGTTCATCAGAGGGTCCCTGATACACCATGTTCGCCCTGAAATACCGGAAAGCCTGAATACCTTCTTCAGGCACGCCGCGGTTTCGTAGATCAGCTTCATAGAATGTGGTCAGGTCATTATAGCCGAGATTGGAAGGCGTGTAGGTCAGGACCGTTTGACCGTCATGCTGGGCGTAGGTCCGGTAATACAGGTCTCCCCAAAAGCTGAAGATAATCAGACTGTAATGGGGAGATGCATAATCCAGAGAAAGGTCTTCATCAGTATAGCCGCAGTTCAGTAGGCACTCCCGCTGAGCGGCTGGTACGGGTCTTGCCGACTGTGCAACGATGGTTGAATGGTGCGCGTCGCAGTTCACCGCCGTGACGGATGGTGTTGGCGAACAGGCGGAAACGCTCGGTAACGGGCTGCAGATAATGCGCCACGGCTTCTAGATCGCAGCCGCCGCAAAGCAGGATACCGCCACGCCCGGCACTTTCGCGCGTCGCGGTATCCTTTTCCTCGTTGTAAAATGAGATCCAGTCTGCCGGATTGCTTTCGTCAAAGAGATCCGAAATGACTTCTCCTTTGATATGAATTTCAGGACGGCCAAGCTGGCGGTAAAGCCAGAGTTCCACGAACATGCCCAGTGTACGGCATGAGAAGCAGTATTGTTCGAGCTTGTTGTAACCCGCACCCCGGACGTGAACAAAAAAGCCGACATAGCCGTAATCTCCAAACCGGTCCCGCACATGCACCAAGGCTGTGTGAACATTGTAGGAGCGGATCATGTCCCGCACCTGCTGGCGCGCGGTTTCTATGTCGTCGGAAACACGGTTCTTGGTGTAGTTGAGCTGGTTTGTCCGGTTCAGGAGTTCGACGGCACGGTCGATATTGCCTTCGACGTCGTAATTGAGTTCGACCGTGATGTCGCTTTCCCGCAAGAAATCGAATGCGTTTCCGCCAATGGTCTGTTTGGCTGCATTTTTGACTTCAAGGATTTTGTAGTCCGCCAGACGCTTCATGTCTGGGTCGGGCTTGCCTTTGAAAAGAGGGTTTTCTAACAACCCAGGGAGAATGCTTTCGTCCGCGACCTGAAGGTCGGGGACCATGAATTTTGCTTCTTCAAGATTCATGGGATTGTCATCAACAAACAGGATCGTAGGCGCTCGAAGCTGTGCCTGTTCGACGATTTCGCGGATTCTTGGGCCTTTTGTATCCCAGTTTATACTGGGGAAGACGAAATATTCCCAAATTCCTAGCCGTTCGAGGACATCTTTGGCTGCGTTGAAATCGTTTTTCGAGCAGATGGAACTGACGATGCCGCGCCGGGCAAGTTCCTTGACGACCTCACCGAAATGCTGGTCCTCATCAATGCCACCTTCAGTCAGTGTCCCTTTCCAGAACGTTTCGTCGAGATCCCAGATGATGAGTCTTACGGCTTCGGTCATGGAAAGGTACTTCCTATAAGAACGATTGTATTTGGAGGATAAGCATAGTCAGCGGTATTTGCCAGATCGAATGGGAACAGTACTGTCCCGGACCCGTTTGACAGTCTGTGATCGGGGATGGGTCGGGAAAAGATACCATAGTCTGAAAATCAGACTTTCTACAGATCGCTGACGTTTGAGACTTCTGTAGCGGCACAGGACAGACAAACGCTGTACGAAAGTCCGGGCTGCTGCGAGGTCTTCAAGGAGTTTCCGGTTTTCCGGTGCAATTGTTTTTTGGCCTTCTCGCAGGCAGGCGACATTGGAATTGAAGATCGTCATGAAGACCTTCGGTCCGCGGCGGCAGGCGGCCCAGGCGCGTCTGATGAAAGAACCGGTTGCACCAACGGTGTTGTGGGCGTGTTGCCGGTAGTAGCTGACGCAGCGGTTGTCGAAAATGACCTCTCCGCCGGCCGCGGACGTTAGAAGATAGGCCCACCAGTCATGCAGGACTGAAGGCGGGGGCGGCGTGTTTCGCATCAGGCTGTGGGCTGCGGCGTTCAGCAGGATGGTGTGGCCGGTTGCGATGTTCTGTGTCAGGGAAGCATGGAAATCGGGTCTGCGGCTCAGGGGGGCGGACTCCTGGAAAATGACGAGATCCGCGTCTGTCAGATACTGCCGGGCGCAATACAGGGTCGGCTTTTCGGCCGGGCGACGGCTGACGGCATCGAGGGCCCATTCCAGCTTTTTCGGTTCCCAGATGTCGTCCTGATCGGCGAAGGCGACATAGGGCGTGGTGGGGATGGCGTCGAGCAAATGCGCGTAAGATCCTGCGACGCCCAGGCGGCCGTGACGGGTCGTGATTTCGACGCATCGGCCCTGTCCGGGACCTTCGGCAAAGGCTCGCATCCGTTCGTGTGAAAGATCGGCCGAGGCGTCATCGCGCCAGTAGAGCGTCCAGTCAGGATAGGTCTGGGCCAGGATGCTGGTAAGCTGGGCGTCCAGATAGGTTTCGCCATTGTAGAGCGACAGGAGAATGGCAATCTGAGGGGAAGATTTGGCCCTTTTCTGTGTCATGTTTCGGCACCTGGGCATGAGGCCGAAAGAAAGAAAAAGGGAATCATTCGGACGCAACGGCATAGAATGTGATGGTCGGTTGCCCTCCCGTAGGGAGAGGGCAACAGGCGGTCAGGCTTCAGGAGAAAACAGCTTGTGGACGATATGCGTCACGCTGTGGCGCCAGTCCGGCATTTTTACGCCGAAGACCCGATGGAGCTTCGAATTGTCCATTCGGGAGTCCTGCGGACGTTTAGCCGGAGTGGGCCAGTCTTCTGTGCGGATAGCGTTGACCTGCGGCATGGTTTGGCCATGCTTTGCGGCCTCTTCTAGCGCGGCGACGGCCAGGCCGTGCCATGTGGTTTCGCCGGTTCCACTGGCGTGGAAAATACCGCGATATTCTGGTTTCCAGCCATCGCGCTCAATCAAGGCGATAATGGCGAGGATGGCTTCGGCCAGATCGTCAGAACTGGTCGGGTTGCCTTTCTGGTCACCGACGACCTTGAGCACCGGGTTTTTGGCGCCCGCATTGATCATTGTGCGCACGAAGTTTTTGCCGTGGGCCGAATAGACCCAGGACGTACGCAGGATGATGCTTTTGATGTTGGAGGTCAGGACGGCCTGCTCACCTTCGGCCTTGGTGTTGCCATAGACCGTCTCGGGAGAGGTGGCGTCCTCTTCGGTGTAGGGCGTACCTTTGTTGCCGGAGAAAACATAGTCCGTCGAAACGTGGATGAATGGGATATCTGCCTTCGCACAGGCTGCGGCAAGTGCGGTCGGGCCGGTGTTGTTGGCGCGGTCGGCGCCGTTCTTTTCCGTTTCGGCCAGATCGACAGCTGTCCAGGCGGCTGCATTCACGACAATTGACGGTTTGTACTTCTCAACCGTGGCGGCAATGGTTTCCGGGTGGTCGAAGTCGAATTCCGGACGGCCAACGCGGATGATGCGCTCGTCGCCGAGGTTCTGAAGGGACGTCGCAAGTTGGCCGTTGCCGCCCGTGACGAGAATGGGACCTGTGCTGGACATCGTCATGCTCACTTTTCGTACGGGAACCAGCCCTTGGCTTCTGCAAAATACGGTGCGACCTTGTCCTTGTCGGACAGGATGGCGTTAGCTTCGGAAACGGGCCAGTCGATCTTCAGTTCCGGGCAGTTCCAGATGACGGCGCGTTCGGAGACCTTGCTGTAGAGCGATGTGCATTTGTACTGCACTTCGGTATTCTCTTCGAGCGTGACAAAGCCGTGCAGGAAGCCGGGCGGAATCCAGAGTTGGGACCAGTTTTCGGCGGAGAGTTCGGCAGCGCACCACTTGCCATAGGTCGGGGAGCCCGTGCGGGCGTCGACGGCTACGTCCCAAATGGCGCCGCGTGTGACGCGGACAAGCTTGCCTTGCTCGTAAGGTGCAAGCTGGCAGTGGAGGCCGCGGACAACACCTTTCTGGCGGGACAGGCTCTGGTTGTCTTGGACGAAAGGCAGATCGATGCCGGCTTCGCCCATGCGTTCCACGTTATAAGTTTCGGAGAAGAAGCCGCGATTGTCACCAAAACGGGGAGGCGTGACGAGAATGACCTCGGGAATGGAAAGACGTTCGACTTTCATGCTCTGAAATTCCTGTCGTGAAAATTGGATCGTGAAAATTTCTCATGGAAAAAACGGTTCCGGCTTCAAAAGGATACAGAAAACCGGAGCCGTTTGCGCAAATCAGCTATCGGCCAGTTCCAGAAGAAGGCGACCGAGTTCGGTCTTGCCCATTTTCTTTGCATGTTCGCGAAGCTGCTTGGCGTTGATGAACTTGTTGCGGAAGGCGACCTCGGCGGGAGAACCGACCAGCATGCCTTGACGAGACTGGATGGTCTGCACGAAGGTTCCCGCCTGCATCAGGCTGTCGGGCATGCCTGCATCGAGCCAGGCGCAGCCGCGACCCAGACGATCCACCTGAAGGGTGCCTTCTTCGAGATACATGCGGTTAAGATCAGTGATTTCCAGCTCGCCACGGGGGCTGGGCTTCACTTTCTTGGCGAAGTCCACGACGCGGTGATCGTAGAAATACAACCCTGTGATGGCCCAGTTGGAGTCCGGATGGGTCGGTTTTTCCTCGACCTTGAGAGCGAGGCCGCTTTCGTCGAACGAGACAACGCCGTAACGCTCCGGATCGCGGACCTGATAGGCGAAGACGGTCGCACCTTCGGGGCGGTTGGAGGCTGCGCGCAGCAAGACGCCAAGATGTTCGGAGAAAATCAGGTTGTCGCCCAGCGCCAGTGCGCATGGCGCGCCCTGGATCCAATTTTCTGCGATCAGGAAGGCCTGCGCCAGACCGTCCGGAGAGGGCTGGACGCGATATTCGAAGGTGACGCCGAACTGTGAGCCGTCGCCCAGAAGGCGCTGGAACTGGGGCATGTCATGGGGCGTTGTGATGATCATGATATCCCGGATTCCCGCCAGCATTAGCGTGGAAAGGGGATAGTAGATCATCGGCTTGTCATAGACGGGCAAGAGTTGCTTGGAGGCAGCCATCGTCATCGGATACAGGCGTGTGCCCGAACCGCCGGCGAGGATGATGCCCTTCATGGGCTTGGTCTCGATGGTGCTCACGTGTTTGCTCCCAGTCTCTGGCCTGTATAGCGCTTGGAGCGGATACCTTCCCACCAGGCGCGGTTGTCGAGATACCACTGAACCGTCTTGCGGATGCCGCTTTCGAAATCATGCGTCGCTTTCCAGTCGAGTTCTTTTTCGGCGTGGGAAGGATCGATCTCGTAGCGGAAATCATGGCCGGGGCGGTCGGTTACGAAGCGGATCAGGCGCTCGTGCGGGCCGGCCGGGTCTGGCTGAAGCTCGTCGAGGACGGCGCAGATCTTCTTGACGACTTCAAGGTTGGTGCGAGGCTGGCGGGCGCCGATGGCATAGGTCTCGCCCGGCTTGCCGATTTCTACGGCCTTGACCAGGGCTTCGGCATGGTCTTCGACGAACAGCCAGTCGCGGACATTCTCGCCCTTGCCGTAAACCGGAAGCTCGCGGCCTTCGATGGCGTTGATCGTGACTAGTGGGATCAGCTTCTCGGGGAAGTGCCAGATACCGTAATTGTTGGTGGTGTTCGTTACGAAGGTCGGCAGGCCGTAGGTGTGGAACCAGGCGCGGACTAGATGGTCGGACGAGGCTTTGGAGGCTGAATACGGGCTGCGAGGATCGTAGGGGGTGGTTTCCGTGAATGGCGGGTCATTCGGCTCTAGATGACCGAAGACCTCGTCCGTGGAAATGTGATGGAAGCGGAAGGATTTTTTTTCGGCATCCCCCAGCGTATTCCAGTATTTCCGGGCGGCTTCGAGCAGGGAATACGTACCGACGACGTTTGTCTGGATGAAGACACCGGGGCCATCAATCGAGCGGTCCACATGGCTTTCCGCTGCGAGATGCATGACGGCGTCCGGGCGGTATTCCTCGAACAGGCGCTGCATTTCCACGCCGTTCACAATGTTCGCGCGGGCATGGGAATACCGGGGATCGTCTGCGACTTCGCTGACCGTGTCTTCCGACGCTGCATAAGTCATGCAGTCAACGTTCAGAACCGAATGTTCAGTGTGTCGGATCAGATGGCGTACAACGGCCGATCCGATGAAACCACAGCCGCCTGTCAGCAGAATCCGCATTTGAACCTCATGATATTTGATCAGGGTCTGAACCCCGACAGAATGACTTTGACCTTACAGCGTTATTGAAACAGCGCAAATAACGCCGGTACGTTTCTTTACACGCCGAACAGGTGACATTGGGAAATGCTTTCACCTCTCGCACTGTCGGGATTGATGGGCTAATCCCACAGTCGTGCGGAGGCAGGAGAGGCAGGTATGCTGGCTGATACTTTGACACGCTCCCTGACGGATGTTCTGGAGCGGCCCGATCTTCGGGTGATTGCGGACGGGCTGGTTCCGATCCTGGATGTGTCACTGTTCCTGCCTTTCAGGATCGAGGGAGCGCTCGAACCGGGGCAGCCTTTCAGCCTTCAGACGGCCACGCTCAAGCTCGGCGAGCCATGTCTTGAAGCGCCTCGTCTGGCACCGACTTTCCTGCGGCATGCCATCGAGCTGATGCGCCTGTTGGAGCCGGGCGCCAATCCGTATCTGGCCAGCTTTGCCGCAGCCCGTGTGGCGGCGTTATTCCATGCGCTCGATACGGGTCATGTTGCGCCGCTTCCGGCCTGGCTTGCGGTTTTCAGCGATAATGTGCCGGATGTACCGGCTCTTATGCAGAGCTGGGAGACACTGAGTGCGTTCCTGCCTGATTTGCCATCTTTTACACAGCATGAGGCACAGCGGTTGGAGGGGGTTCTGACCCGTCTGTGGCCTGTTCTTGCGCCTGCCGAGAGTCTGATGAGCAGTGGAGGAGACTCCCGTCTGGCTGTTGATCCGCATACAGGGCTGAACCGGTATTCGAGCTCCCATCGTCCACGCCCCTGGGCGATCACTTTTGGGTCATCAACTGCGTCTTCGTTGTCCGAGCGTGGTTTCGGGGGAGCGGAAGCTGCCCGGCGCGGCATGATGAGTGCGCTTTTGGCCAAGCAGGATCCGGATCTGGTGCAGGAAGGTGTCGTGCGCCGGGCGCGCGAAGCCATTGGCGCACATTTCGGTCTGCCCGAAGATGCCGTCCTGCTCTCGGCCTCCGGGACGGATTGTGAATTGGCGGTTCTGGCGCTTGTTGCAGCCGGGACGGAGCGACCAGTGACGTCCATTCTTCTGGCGCCCGATGAGACGGGAAGCGGGGTTCCGCTTGCGGCCTGCGGGCGACATTTCGCGACGGACAGTGCCTGTGCCACACTTGTGGGCAAGGGCGAGGTGATTGAAGGGTTTTCGCCCGAGACACGGCTGATTGGTGTTGATATCCGCGCGGCTGACGGGACGGCGCGACCCGTGGCTGAAATCAACGCGCAATGTGCAGACCTTGTGCGGCGGGAAGTGGCCGAGGGGCGGCATGTTCTGCTGCACCGGCTGGACCAGTCAAAGACCGGGCTTGCGGCTCCGGACATGGATCTTGTCTGGGAGTTGTGTACCGAGTTGGGCGATCAGCTCAGCGTTGTTGTTGATGTCTGTCAGGCGCGTCTGAGCCCGTTGCGTGTGGCCGAATGGGTGGGGCGAGGGATCATTGTCATGATTACCGGCTCCAAGTTCTTTACTGGCCCACCTTTCTGCGGGGCTATTCTTCTTCCTTCTGCAATTCGCAGTCGTCTGCCCTCCCTACTGCTTCCTAAAGGGTTGCGGGCCTACGGCAATCGCGATGAGTGGCCTGAAGGTGCAGATGCTTCGGCTCTTAATAATGGTCACAATATAGGGCTGGCGCTGCGCTGGTATGCTGCTTTGGCGGAAATGGATGCTCTGTTTGCTTTGCCCGATCCTGTCATTCGTGGACGTCTGGCCCGGTTCATGACAGAGGCTGTGGCCATGGTTAAAGCCCGTCCAGCGCTGACCATGCTGCCGATGGGCACACCTTTTGATGACGGCCGCTGGGATGCGGTACCGACCATCCTGTCCTTTCTGGTTGAAGATCCGCATGCGCCCGGTCGGCCGCTGGCGCTGGAAGATGCGCGGCGGCTGCATCGCTGGCTGAATGCGGATCTGTCGCCCTGGGTAATGGAAGGGGAGGGTAGTCTGCTCTGCGTGCTGGGGCAGCCAGTGCCGGTGCCTCATCCGCTGGTGGACGGGCCTGCCGGAGCGCTGCGTCTGTGTGCGGGGGCACGGCTTGTGTCGGGTGAGCCGTCGCATGAGGGGCTGGACGAGGAGCGCCGGTTGCAGCGCGAATGCATGGATGCTCGCCGGGTGCTCGGAAAACTGGAACTGATCCTGAAGCACTGGGATGTTCTGCTGGACGCGGACCCTGTCCCTCGTTACGCCCCACTGTCATGAGCCAGACAGATAAAGCGGTCCCGCACGGGCATTTTCTCGATACGCCGGAACTGCCGAAGGGCGTTACCCGGTTCTGGATGATTCGCCACGCGGTCGTGGAAGCCAGTGCGCGCAAGACGATGTATGGGGCGCTCGATGTACCGCTCTGCCGCGAAGCGATGGCGAGCCAGCAGGGCGGTTATGCCACGCTGGCGCGACGTCTGCCGAAGGATGCACTGTGGTACAGTTCGCCGTTGCAGCGGGCGCAGGATACCGCCGTCGAAATCCGTAAGGCGGGGGCGTTTTCGCGGGATGTGACGATTGATGGCCGCTTTATCGAACAGTCGATCGGAGAGTGGCACGGCACGCCACATTCGGAGTTCATGTCCCTGCTTCGTCTGCCGCCCAATCCGTTCTGGTCCATTTCTGCCTGTGAGCTTCCGCCGGGCGGTGAGAGCATGCTGGATGTTGGTGCACGTGTGGGGCACGGTCTTGAGGATCTGGCGAATGCGCATGAAGGGCAGGATATGGTTGTCGTCAGCCATGGCGGCGCCATACGAGCGGCCCTGGCGCATGCGCTGAGTGTTCATCCCGATACGGCGCTGCGCTTTTCGATCCAAAACCTGTCCATCACCATTTTGGAGCGTATCGACCGTCTGTGGCGCGTCGTGACGGTCAATGAACTGCCTGATTTCCGGGGTTGATATTCTACCGAGGAGAAGAATCAGTCTTCTCCCCGGTATTTTAGTTCAAGACTTGCTTGCTGCTGAGCATTGTTGCTGAAGACGGTCGATACCAGTCATCTGACATTCCACCACCAGTTCATCGACTGTGATCGTTTTTTTGGCCTTCTTCGCGATCATGATCTGTTTGGGAAGTGTCGCCGGATCATCGAACAGTTTTTGTTCCTGTGCCAGATAGGCAAGGGCGTCATCGGTCTTACCCTGGCTGTCGAGATAATCGGCCCATAGTAGGACGGTTTGCAGGATGACGTCGTCACGCTGGCTGGCGACCTGAAGATCCGCAATGGCTTGTCTGTTCTGACCAAGTCCGGCTTCCGTCAAGATGTTGAAATAGAGCCAGATCTGGCTTGAGCGCACCGGACTGCCGATCCCTGCCAGAAGCTGGTGGGTTTTCTGCCAGTTCTTTGTCCTCGCCATATCGGCCACTTCATTGATGGCCTGACTTTCATGCAGGAATTTCTGCACCTCCTGGCTTCGGATCCACTTCTGGAAGGGCGCCTTGTGAAGGATCGGGATCAGGTCTGCATAATTGCGATCGATGTAATGTGAAAGTTCCGCCCTGCGTTCAGCAGCGTGAGGATGATCGAGATTGACGTAGACCATACCTTTTCCGACATAGTTCAGTCCGGAACCCAGAAGCGAGAAGCCAGGTGTCAGGATGGGGTTCAGCACTGCGGCCGTCAGATTGTCTTTCTGGTTTTTCTCAGCCTCCTGCTGGGCTTTTTCCTGGGCTGCTTTTGCTTTCAGTTCGGCCCGCGCTGCATCGCGTTGGTCGGCGGTATTGAGGGCATCCAGCGAGGTTTCCGCCACGGAGACCGAGTATCCGGCTTTTGCCATCAGATCGACAGCAAGGGTATCGGCTTCCTCTTCCTGGGAACGGCTCCAGCTTGGGAACCCGCCATATTCACTGAGGGTATGTGCGCCATACAGGGATAGCAGAGCCGTTTTGGCGCTTGATGCAATGGCGCTTCCCCCTGCGGCGGCAGCAACCATGGTGCCAAATTCACTGGCTCCCGAGAATCTCTGCTCAAGTTTCTGGTTTGCGGCCTTGTCTGCTGCGTGTCCCAGAAGGATATGGGACAGTTCGTGAGCAATGATAAAAGCGAAAGCGTCTTCGGACTGCGTTTCCGGATTGTCAGAAAAATACTGGATCATGCCGGCGTTGATGAACATGCCTCCCGCTGGAGAGACGTCCGAAGAAAACTGCTCGTCTACGCTCAGGAAGATGGGTGCGTCGGGTTTTACCCCGGGCCACTGTGCCAGAAGACGGTCGCGGATTTGTTCCATGTAGGCGGTTATGGTCGGATCGACCACAATGCCCTCGATCTCGCTGTTGTGGGGGAAGATCAGTTTTTGAAGTGCGGGGCGCGTCGGATAGGATGCGGGGGGCGTAATATGAGAAATATAGGTGCCCTGCGCCGGAATGCCGGGATTGGATGTGCTGCAGCCCAGAAGGGACAGGGTGCCTGCGAGTGCCAGAAACTTCTTCATGTCAGCGAGCACCCGCCTTGCAGTTACTGGCAAATCCCGAGGATGAGCCTGTTCCGGAAGCTGCAAGCGTTCCAATATAGCTGCAGGATGTTTCCCGGGGGGCTGCTGCTGTCATTGTTGTCGTGACGGCAGCGCGGGCTACTAGGACGAGGCCTTTCGGAGTCTGGACCTTCAGAAATCCCGTCTCCTCGTCGATGCCGGCAACCGGCTGGTTCAGCAGATCAGAGGCGGGAATCTGACCGAGAGGAGCATGATTTTCCGCAAACGCATGAACCGTCTTTTCAAAGACGCCACTCACTGTAGGCGTTGATGCCGCCTGAGCCTGGGAAAGCAGAATGGTGGTGCACAGAAGGCCAAGAGACAGGATCTTTTTCATTGAGAGCTGCTTTCGGAGTTTGGCACGCGTTCTGATGTGAGGGCGTGCGACCGACGGTTAAGGAAATTGACGAAAGTCAGGACGAATCCTGTGGATTCACAGGATTCCCCAACGGCCAGCCAAAGCAGGATGAATCCGATCCAGTCGGCATTGGGCCATTGAATGAAGAGTTCGTTCAGGGCGAATACGATAGCGGTCAGGCTTGTGAGCAGAGCGAGATGCGCCCAGAAGCCCAAGCGGAATTTCTCGGCTTTTTCCGCTTCGGATTCTTCCGGACCGTGTGCGTGTTCCGCTTCTTCCGGTTGGGACCGCTGTGCCGAGCGCCTTAAAAGAACCAGGGTTCCGAGCAGAACGAGGAACAGACAGACGTATAGAAGAGCCTCATCCATACCGTTAAGAAGGGTCGGCTGGTGAGACAGGTCGAATGCGGCGAGTGCGGCGCAGAATATTGCAGGGACGAGAGCATTTACAGAAAGGGAAAGTGACAGAAAGTCCCGACTTTTCCGTCGGATATCATGGCGCAATTTTGCTCCGTGACCTCGTGGGACTTCGGGGTGACTGTAATAGAACTTGAATGCCATCCATCCGGTGAAAATGAGCCACAGGATGAACTCGCAGATTTCTGCTTGGCCGATATGGACGCCGTGACCGAACTCTACTTCTGATGGTTCATGGAAATAGTGATTGCCGTAAGTGACGAGATTGTCGAAGGCCATGGCATGAAGTACGACATTCGGAACACGGCCCAGGAAGGGAAGGACGGTGTCGTCATGTTGGTCCCGGATATCCGTTCCATAAAAGACTGCGCGGCCCTTCAGGAGATGTGACAGGGGAGGGCTTCCGGCAGGTGTTCCCAGGCCGCGCTCGCCCAGCTGATGTGCGCCAATGGTCAGGGGATAATAAGCGTGCCCGACCTCATAGTCGCGCGAGCTTCCCCAGAATGCCCGGAAGCCCAGGGTAAAAGACTGCACGATACTTCTACAGAAAAAACCTCCCGAAAAAGGCACGGCGCAGATATTGCGGGGAGAGTTGGCCAATGAACTGACCTGTGTCTGGGCGGGGTCCACATGTAAGCCCCACTGGATCATCATGGGACGGCGGAAATCGTCTTCATGAAACGATCCGCACTGTCCTGACCATGTTGATGTGCACAGGCTACGATAGACGTCGAAAGCGGCGTTTGCCTCGGGTTTCCTTGTCTCCTCCTGCGATGGTTCGTCTTCCTTTAGGGCTGCGTTCCCTTCTTCGAACAGCAGGGGGTAGGCAGATGAGGTTTCGAGGGCGTTGCTGTAGCTTTCGACATTTCTCAGTGGTGGCAGAAGATGAATCTGGTCTTGACCTTCTTCGCCCCGTGCGAAGAAAATAGGAATGTGTTTTGACTTTGCTTCATCCAGAACACTCTGGAACAGTGACAGGGATTCATCCGTATGTTCGTAGGCCATACGGAAATCGACAAAGACTGCGGCGGGATCAGCTTCAAGAATTTGCCGGAGAATGAATACCTGTCGCTGGTAGGAAAGTGGTAGAGCGGCATCGAATTGCTGCAGGGTTGGATCATTGATCGTCACGACCGCCACCCGCTGGTGGGACCGTGGAGAAGAAAGTCCATAGAACGGTGCAGTAATGGCTGAAAAAAACTGTGCAGATGAATTTTTTGTTGCGCTCTCCAGAGAGAGTGGATCAAAAAATTTATAGACAATCCAAAACATCACCATCATGGAGATGTAGAGGATGGAGCGATATTTTAAGACTCTGTTAACAACAGAGGCAGAATCTCGGAAAGAATGATTTTTATGCACAGTATCATCTATTTTACGTACTGTTATGTTTTGTAAAAATTGAAATATGGAAAATCAAGTTTAATTTTCGATGCAATCAGGAAAAACGTATCTTATCCGGAATGAGGATGTGGAGGTTTATCCATGAGAGGTATTATGTGTCGACTTTAACGGACGAAAAGGGGGCCTAGCATCATGGGAGCGGAGAAATTGACGTCCGGCAGGATAGGTTTGGGAATTTCTGGAAAATACAGACGGCTGCAGAGAGTTCTCTGTTCCTGAGAAAAGAATATTCAGGATCTGAAAATTTTCTGGAATAACCGGAGACGGGCATGGTGGGCACACAAGGGCTCGAACCTTGGACCCGCTGATTAAGAGTCAGCTGCTCTACCAACTGAGCTATGTGCCCATGGCCCGTCTACCGGTGGAGCGGCTTATAGCGGTATTCTGTCCAGGGTAGCAAGGGGTTTTTTATTTTTTCATGAAGTTTAGTGCTGAAAATATGAAAATCCCTTTAATTTCAATGTCTTATCTGCGGTTGAGGAGGCGCATCACGCTCTCGAACTGCTCAAGGGACGTATAATCGATCTTCAGGGAGCCACCTTTTTTTCCATTATAGGAAATATGGACCTTCAGTCCGAGGCGGGAGGACAGGTCGTTTTCGATCTGAAGGATTTCCGCATCCCGTGCCTTTTTAGCCGGTGTCTGGATGTCTTTGCCGCCAGAAAGGGCTTCCGTCTGACGCACGTTGAGGCCACGGGCTATGACGATTTTGGCTGCGGCGACCGGATCGGGGTGCGTCAGCAGCGCGCGGGCGTGACCGGCCGTGAGGGTGCCGCTGCGGACGTAGGCCCGGACTTCCGGCGGCAGGTTCAGCAGGCGCATGGTGTTGGTGATGTGCGGGCGGGACTTGCCGACGGCACCGGCCAATTCTTCCTGCGTCAGAGTATAGTCCGTGACGAGGCGTTGCAGGCCTTCGGCTTCTTCGATCGGGTTGAGATCCGCGCGCTGGAGGTTCTCGACCAGGGCTGCGGCCATCGCGTCCGTGTCATCCAGTTCGCGGATATGGACGGGGACACTGTGCAGGCCTGCAAGCTGTGAGGCGCGCCAGCGGCGCTCACCAGCGATGATCTGGTAATGACCTAGCTTTTCCGGATCGGGGCGGACGAGCAGGGGTTGCAGGACGCCGCGTGAGCGGATGGAATCGGCCAGTTCGGACAGGCGTTCGGGGTTCATGTCCTGTCGCGGCTGGAAGGGGCTTGGGGCCAGAACATCCACGGGCAGGGACGAATGCTGCTGCGGCTGGGCGTTTGCGCGCGTGGCGCGGGCCAGTTGCGGCGCCTGATCGCCCAGAAGGGCTGCGAGGCCGCGACCAAGACGCGGGGAACTGTCCTTTTTGGCCATCGCCGGTTACGCCTTTGTTTTGTTCTTGTTGCGTTTGATCAGTTCGTCCGCCAGCGCCAGATAGGCGATGGCGCCTGTGGAGCGGGCGTCGTAATCCAGCACCGGAGAGCCATGGCTCTGGGCTTCGGAAATGCGGATGTTGCGCGGAATGATCGTCTCGAACACCTGATCGCCAAAAAAGCCGCGCGCATCCTGCGCCACGAGTTCGGACAGGTTGTTGCGCCGGTCGTACATCGTCAGGATGATGCCTTCGAGATGCAGGTCTGCATTGAAGGCGCGGCGGACGCGGTCGATGGTGCGGACGAGCTGGCTGATGCCTTCGAGCGCAAAGAACTCGCATTGCAGCGGCACGATGACGCTGTCGGACGCGACCAATGCGTTGAGCGTTAGCAGACCGAGGCTGGGCGGACAGTCGATCAGGATCGTGTCGTAATCGCCTTGCAGCGCATGAAGGGCGTCGCGCAGACGGTATTCGCGGCGCTCGTCCCCGATCATTTCAAGCTCTGCGCCGGCCAGTTCGTTGTTGGCCGTGATGATTGAGAGATTCTCGAACGCGGTCTGTTGAGGCAGAGCGTGGGGTTCGGCTTCGACCATCAGCGCGGCATAGGTGCCGGTGTTGCGCTGGTCGTAGTCGATGCCAAGTCCGGTGGAGGCGTTGCCCTGTGGGTCCAGATCCACGAGCAGGACGCGCTGCCCCTGACGGGCCAGACCGGCGGCCAGATTGATGGTGGTGGTGGTCTTGCCGACGCCTCCCTTCTGGTTGGTGACGGCAATGATCCGGGTGGTGGGGGATTCGGTTTTAGACGACACGCTTGAAATCACTGACCTTGATGATGGCTCCGCCGGGGTCGGTGCGGCTGGGAACAATGGTGTGGCTCATGTGCCAGTCGGTGCTTGCCTCGGTCAACTCGGCCTGCGCCTTCTGACCTTTCAGAAACAGGCAGAACCCGTCTTCTTTCAGCAATGGCCGTGCCCAGTCCAGGAGCCTGTTGAGGGGGGCCAGCGCCCGGGCCGTGATGATGTCGGCCGGAGGGGGGCTGGCGGCTTCGATACGTTTGGCGATGACCGTGACCTTCGCGTCGCAGATGCGTCCGGCTTCCCGCAGGAAGGCACATTTGCGCTGGTCCGATTCGATCAGGGTGACCGGGTTGCCTGTGGCGATGGCCAGAATGATGGCCGGAAAACCGCCGCCCGAACCCAGATCAGTGATGGTGGCACCTTCGGGGATCAGTTCGGCAAGCTGGAGGCTGTCCTCGATATGGCGGGGCCAGAGCTGGGCGATGTCCCGCGGGCTGACGAGATTGATTTTCGCGTTCCACTGCACGAGCAGGTCGGCGAAGCGCTCCAGCCTTTCGTGTGTTTCACGTGAAACGGTGGTCATGACAGGGTCCTTACATGGGCCAGCAGGGCGACCAGCGCGGCAGGTGTGACCCCGCGCACGCGCTGTGCTGCGGCGAAACTGGTCGGGCGGGCCTGGGAAAAACGCTCGCGCATTTCGCTGCTCAGGCCGCCGATGGCAGTGTAATCCAGATCGGCCGGAAGGGCGATGGCACTTTCCGATGCGAGCTGTCGAATTTCACGATCCTGCCGGTGAAGATAGCCGCCATAGCGGGCCTCGGTCTCGACATGGCGGCGGACGCGCAGGGGAAGTTCGCCGAACCACGGGGCCAGCGTGTTCAGGATCGTGTGGTCGCCGTTGCTGGCGAGGACATCCAGAACCGTGCGCCGGCGGCCATCCAGAGAGACTTCGAAACCGACGTCGCGGAGGGCCTGCGGCAGGAAGGTTGTTTCGGCGGCGCGGGCCATGGCGGCGTCGAGTTCGGCTTTCTGGGTGGTGAAAGCGGCTTCGCGTTCGGGCAAGACGCAGCCTGCGGCGATGCCTTTGGGTGTCAGGCGCAGGTCGGCGTTATCGGCGCGTAAGGTGAGACGATACTCGGCGCGGGACGTGAACATGCGATAGGGTTCGCTGATGCCGTGCAGTGTCAGGTCGTCGATCATGACGCCGAGATAGGCGTCGCTGCGATCCAGCGTGAGGGCCTCGTTGCCAGCCGTGGCGCGGGCGGCGTTCAGTCCTGCGAGGAGGCCCTGTGCGCCTGCTTCTTCATAGCCGGTTGTGCCATTGATCTGTCCGGCCAGATATAGGCCCGGCAGGCGACGCAGTTGCAGGGACGGCAGAAGTTCGCGAGGGTCCACGTAATCATATTCGACAGCATAGCCTGCGGTGACGATGCGGGCGTTTTCCAGACCGGGCATGGTCGTGATCATGGCGGCCTGCACGTCGGCAGGCAGGCTGGTGCTGATACCGTTGGGATAGACCAGATCGCCGCCCGGATTTCCGGGCAGGGCTTCGGGTTCGAGAAAGACCTGATGCGAACTGCGGTCGGCGAAACGGACGACCTTGTCTTCGATGGACGGGCAGTAGCGCGGGCCACGACCGGCGATGGCGCCGCCATACATGGCCGAGCGGTGCAGGTTTTCGTTGATGATCCTGTGGGTCGCGGCGGTGGTCTGGGTAATGCGGCAGACGACCTGCGGATTAGTGATGGCCGTCGTCATGGGGCTGAAGGCTTCAGGCTCGGCATCGCCGGGGTCGGCCGGGAGGTTTTCCCAGTCGATGCTGTCTTTGGCCAGACGGGGGGGCGTGCCGGTCTTGAGGCGGCCCATTTGGAGGCCAAGCGCATAAAGCCGTTCGCCCAGACGTTTGGCTGGAGCCTCGCCGATGCGTCCGGCTTCCGTCTGGGTGTGGCCGACATGGATGACGCCGCGCAGGAAGGTTCCGGCGGTCAGCACGACGGCACCGCAACGAAACGTGCGGCCATCTTCGCAGATGACGCCTGTGATGTGGCCGTTCTCTTCGATCAGGTCTCCGGCGGCGCCTTCGATGGTCGTCAGATTGGGTGTGGCGGCGAGCAGATCCTGAATGGCGGCGCGGTAGAGGGAGCGGTCAGCCTGGGCGCGGGGGCCATGAACGGCCGGGCCCTTGGAGCGGTTGAGCAGTTTGAAATGGATGCCTGCGCGGTCTGCGGCTTTACCCATCAGGCCGTCGAGCGCGTCGATTTCGCGCACGAGATGGCCCTTGCCGATCCCGCCGATGGCTGGGTTGCAGGACATGGCGCCGATCGTTTCAAGCCGATGGGTGAGCAGTAGGGTGCGCGCGCCGAAACGGGCCGATGCCGCTGCAGCTTCACATCCGGCATGACCGCCGCCGATCACGATGACGTCGAAATCGCTCACAACCTACTTCCCGATACAGAACTGCCCGAAAATCGCATCGAGCAGGGATTCAACATCAACACGTCCGGTCAGACGCCCCAGAGCCAGCATGGACAGCCGGAGTTCTTCGCCCCGCAGTTCCGGCCATGTCGCGGTCCGGGCCTGATCCAGATGGGTTGCGGCCTCCTGGATTCCGGCGCGGTGTCTGGCGCGGGTCAGCGGAGGCGCGGTTGAACCGGCCATGAGTTCGGACACCCGTTCGGACAGGACCTGACGCAGCGCATCAAGTCCTTCGCCGGACTGCGTGCTGATCCCTAACATGCCGGGCGGGGCTGGTGCGATGTCGATTTTCGTCCGGATGCGAATTTCCTGTCCGGAAAGGGTGTCGAGGCTTTCATCCGGGCCGATCAGGTGGAGAAGCACGTCCGCCTGTTTCACGTGAAACAGCGCGCGGCGGATGCCTTCGGCCTCGATTTCGTCTTCCGTCTCGCGCAGGCCTGCCGTGTCGATCAGACGCAGGCGGACGCCGTCCAGAGTCCAGTCTATTGCTATGGCGTCCCGTGTGGTGCCTGCGCGATGAGTGACGATAGCAGAGTCGGTTCCGGATAACGTATTGAGAAGGCTGGATTTTCCGACATTGGGCGAGCCTGCGATCACCACGGTCAGGCCCTGGCGCATGAGTTCGCCGCGATTGTCCTGAAGATGGGCGGACATTTCGGTCTGGAGTTTCGAGAGTTCCTCGACCAGTCCGTCTTCCACGTCCTGCGGAAGGTCTTCGTCCGGGAAGTCAATCAGGGCTTCCTGATGGGCAAGGACGAGACGCAGGCGCTGTGCCCAGTCATCATACAGGCGGCTCAGGGCGCCGTCGGCCTGGCGGAGGGCCTGTTTGCGCTGGCTTTCGGTTTCAGCGTCCACGAGGTCGGCAATGGCTTCGGCCTGAAGGAGATCCAGTCTTCCTTTCTGCACGGCGCGGCGTGTGAATTCGCCGGGTTCGGCGGGGCGGGCTCCTAGATCGGTGAGGGCGTCGGCTACGCGGGCGATGATGGCGGGGCCAGCATGGAGGTGCAGCTCGAAGCCGTCTTCCCCGGTGTAGGAGTTGGGGCCGGGGAGCCAGAGGGCGACGGCATGATCGAGCACGTCTTCGCTCTTGCGCAGGGTGCGCAGGCTGGCGCGCCGTGGTTCGGGCAAGCGTCCGTTACAGAGCGTCTTCAGGATCGTATCACAGCCTGGACCGCTGGCGCGAATGATCGCGATGGCAGCACGGGAGGGACCTGTGGCTAGGGCAAAAATGACCTGTGGCGTATTGTCAGGGACGTCCGGAAGGGATGAGCGCGTCATAGGTTTCTATGTAGTGCAGGTGGCTCCATAGTGAAATGCCCTGCGCGCAGGTACGAAAAAAGGCGGACCGTTTCCGATCCGCCCTTTCTTTCAGACTGACAGGGGTGGGGACGCTTACTGTGCGTCGTCCACGCCGGTGTGGGTCTGCGGGGAGAAGGTCCAGCCTGCGCCGTAAGGCTGCGGCACATAGGCCATCCAGCCCTGGCTGGAGACGTTCCAGCCAGCTGTGGAGACCGGAGCGCCTGTCGTACGCAGTTTCTGGATATCGGCAGCAGACACTGTGCCTGGTGCGTTGTTACCCCAGCCCTTGCGCATGAAGTTCACGACATCGGCCATCTGCTGGTCGGAGAGGTGATTCTTGAACCCGGGCATGGCAACAGCGGACGGTGCGCTGTTGGTCGGGGGAAGGATGCCACCGAAGGCCACGACATTGGCGAGCGACGTCGGATCGTCGGTAATGACGACCGGGTTGCCTGCCAGCGGCGGGAACATGCGGTTGACGCCAGAACCATCGTTCATGTGGCAGATGGCGCAGTTGTGCAGATAGACTTCCGCACCGGCGTTGCCCTGACCACCCTTGTTCAGCAGAGCGACCGTCTGGCCGTCATCCTGACCGAGGTTCTTGCCTTCCGGTACGGCCGGCATGCTCTTGAGGTACTTGGCTGTGGCGCGCAGATCGTCGTCCGACCAGTGCTGCGTGCTGTAGGCCACCACGTCGGCCATGCCACCGAAGACGGCGGAGTGGTCGATGCGGCCGCTCTTGAGGAAGGTGACGATGTCATCTTCAGACCAGCGACCCAGACCCGTGTCGCTGTTGCTGCGAAGGCTCGGCGCGATCCAGTTGTCGATCGGAGCACCACCGGACAGATAGGCGTTGCCGCCAGCCGTACCGTAGGCCTTGACCTGCATTCCGAAACCGCGGGGCGTGTGGCATTCGCCGCAATGGCCCGGGCCGTCGACGAGGTATTCGCCGCGAGCGACTTCCGGATCACTGATGCTCTTGTCCACGCCTGGTGTCATGCTGGGGACGAACATGGCGCGCCAGATGGCCAGCGGCCAGCGCATAGACAGAGGCCAGCTGATATCCGGAGCCTTGTTCTGCTGGGCGACCGGCTTCACGCCGTGCATGAAGAAGGCATACATCGCGCGAATGTCGTCATCGGACAGACGTGCGAATTCAGGATAGGGCATGGCCGGATAGACCGTTGCACCATCCTTGCGGATGCCTTTGCGGAGGGCCTTCGTGAAGTCCTCCAGGGTGTAGTTGCCGATACCGTGTTCCGGATCCGGCGTGATGTTGGTCGAATAGATCGTGCCGATCGGGCTCTTGATCTCCAGACCGCCCGCATAGGGCTGTCCGTGCAGGGCCGTATGGCAGGCGATACAGTCCGACAGGCGGGCGACGTATTCGCCACGTTTGATCAGGGCGTCATCGGCGTCCTGGGCATGGGCGGCGCCGAAAGACACCGCCATGAGGCCGATAGCGGCCGCGAGTTTCCATCCCTGTTTCATCTCAGATACCAGCCTGTCCCGAGTTAATGCGTTCAGCATGTCACGTGTTCCTTATGCAAACCGCTGCCTCAGGGGTGATCCGCGGTCGGGATATCGGCCGTGGACTGCGGGACATTCAGGAACTGATCGTTCGGAACGCCTGTTGAGTTCTGACGTGCCTTGACTTCCTCATCATAGGATTCGTTTGCACGCTTCACGATGAAGTTGCGGATGTCCTCGATCTGGTCAGGCGTCAGGGACGTATCGAAGCGGTCCATGCCGTAGGCTGTCAGAGCACCGCGACCAACGAGCTTGTAGAAGCTTTCCTTGCCGCGCGGCGCGCCGGACCAGCGGAGGTCAGGAAGAACGCCACCGGAGATTCCGTTGTCGCCATGGCAGGCCGAGCAGAACGTCTGATACAGGAAGTATCCGTTCTTCTGACGGGCTTCGTCATAGGTCGGAACCGGCTTGACCGGGGTGAAGCCCAGTTCGTTCTTCGCAGGCAGGTTGTCCTTGCCGTCGAGCGAGAAGGCGATCACGCGGGAGTGGTTGACCGTCCAGCCTGAAGTGCGGGCAACGCCGCCGTACAGGAACGGATAGATGCCGCCCCAGCCCACTTCAACTGCGACATACTGCTTGCCGTTGGCCATATAGGTTACTGGCGGAGCGATGATCGCGCTCTGTGCGGGGAAGGAATAGAGATCGTTGCCGTTCGTGGCGTCGTAGGCGTGGAATTCGCCGTTCGCCAGACCCTGGAAGATCACGTTACCGGCCGTGGCAACGATACCACCGTTCCACGGACCCTTGTGGTTGATCGTGAAGGCCGGTGCCATCTTCACGGGATCCCAGGCCAGCGTCCAGCCCTTGAGAACCTTCAGGAAGTCCTGCTTGGCGGCGACGTGTGCTGGATCTTTGTCGTCGAAGAGGCCGATCTTGTTCATGTCGAGGCCGAGGTTCCAGGCGTCATGATACGCCTTGAAGCCGCCTTTCTGGCCATCGTACAGGAGCGGGATCTGCTGTGCCGGGATGTAGACCAGCTTCGTCTTCGGGCTGTAGGCCATGGCGGCGAAGTTATGGCCACCCAGCTCGCCCGGAAGGCCGAGCCAGGGCTTGCCTGTCAGCGTCCACAGAGCATCAGGCACGTAGTTCGGACGACCCGTAACAGGATCCAGACCGTTGGCCCAGTTCTCGTAGGTGTAGGGCTTGCCGGTGATGAACTTACCCGTCTTGGCATCGATGATGTAGAAGAAGCCGTTCTTCGGAGCATGAACGATCACATGGCGCATTTCGCCGTTGACCGGCATGTCGAGCGTCATGATCTGCTGGACCGAAGTGTAATCCCACTGGTCCATCGGCGTTTCCTGGAAATGCCAGACGTACTTGCCGGTATCAGGATTGATCGCGACAATGCTGCCGAGGAAGAGGTTGTCGCCCTTGCCTTCGGAACGGAACTTGTAGTTCCAAGGCGAACCGTTGCCGACGGCCAGATAGACGAGGTCCGTCACCGGGTCATAGACGAGCGAATCCCAGACGGTACCGCCGCCGCCCTGCTGCTTCCAGGCACCGTTCTTGCCCCAGGTCGGGTAAGCCTTGGACATTAGGATGTCGTCGGAGGCTGCGCCGTCAGGCTTGTTCTCGGGGTTCGGAACAGTGAAGAAGCGCCAGTCGAGCTTGCCGGTTTCTGCGTCGAAGGCAGAGACGAAGCCACGGGCACCGAATTCTGCACCACCGTTGCCGATCAGGACTTTGCCTTTGGCGATACGGGGAGCACCGTCAACCGTGTAGGAGCGCTGGTGGCCGAGTTGGGCCTCCTTGGGGATCGTGTAGACGCTCCAGACCAGCTTGCCGGTCTTGGCGTCGAGCGCGATTAGACGGCCGTCGAACGTGCCGAAATAAACCTTGCCGTTCCAGTAGGCGGCACCACGGCTGACCGTGTCACAGCAGCCACGGTCAGCGATGTTGCCCGGAACCTTCGGATCGTAGGACCACAGGAGCTTGCCGGTCGCTGCATCCAGCGCCTTCATCTTGCTCCAGTTGGTCGTGGCGTACATGACGCCATTGACGATCAGGGGAGTGCCTTCCTGGCCGCGGTTCGTGTCCAGATCATAGTGCCAGGCGAGCTTCAGCTTGCCGACGTTGTCCGTGTTGATCTGGTCGAGCGGGCTATAACGCTGCTCGGAATAGGAACGGCCATAAGACATCCAGTCCCCGGCATGGCCGCCATTATCGGCGCTTGTGATTGCTGCGCCGGTATCTTCCTGTGCGAAAGCGACGGGCACAGCTGCCGAGAACGCCAGTGCGGCGGCGCAGCTGAGGAGGCGCTTTTTCGTAACCTTGATCGGCGTCAGTAGACCAGAAGTCATGATCCAACTGTCCTTTTTGTAAAGACTGTTTCCGCTGTGATATTCTGGACCCGTGAAGTCTTGAAAGGTGAGGATGGAAATCCCTGTCCCCTCAAGCCGACAATTAGTACCGGACACCCGCAGCATGAGAACTTACTGCCCCTATTTTATTACCTAAGACAAACACGGCTTCTGACGTTTCCGTGAGGAAGTTGTGCAGGAGAGGGATGAAGTGCCTGTGACAGGCTTCACCAAATGATTACACTCGCGTTTCGGAAAACCTAGTATGGCATTTTCGATACGAAAAATGGCAGTTTTCCAACACATTACAGAACATTGCTGGAAAGCCTACATAAGCGGTGCCATATGTGTTTTTGGTATATTTTCATATGTCGATATGCGTATAACGCATGGCTAAAAAGTCTCGGTATGATGCAGTTTCGCCGGATTGACGGTTTTGAGCCACTCGGGCACCGTGTTGTTCATGCCACAGCTATCCTGCCACTCACCTTTCGGGGCCCTTACCATCAGTGAAGACGAAGGCGAGATTGTCGCTCTCGACTGGGGTTGGGGACGCGATCAGGAGGAGACTCCACTCCTTCTGAAGGCTCGCGATCTTCTGGAGCGCTATTTTGACGGGGAATCGGTCGACTTCGACACGCTACCCTATCGCCCCTACGGGACTCCGTACCGCCAGAAGGTCTGGGATGCGCTGCGGCGGATTCCCTATGGCAAGACCCGGACTTACGCGGATATCGCGGCCGAGGTCGGTGGGTCTGCGCGGTCGGTTGGCGGAGCGGTTGGGGCGAATCCGATTCCGATCTTGATCCCCTGTCACCGTGTTGTCGGGCGGGCGGGGCTTGGCGGATATTCGGGACTGGGAGGCATCGCGGACAAGCATGCGATGCTGCATCTGGAAGGCGTGCTGTAACAGACAGGCTTTCCCGTCATTTCGATAGATTGGACAACAAAAAAGGGGAGCCGGAGCTCCCCTTTTTCTGTCGGCCATGCTGATCCGGGATCAGTTGTTCATGGCGTCGAAGAAGTCCTGATTGGATTTGCTGTACTTGAGCTTGTCCAGCAGGAAGTCCATGGCGTCCATCGTGCCCATAGGGGCAAGGATGCGGCGCAGAACCCACATCTTGGACAGTTCGGCGCGATCGACCAGCAGTTCTTCCTTACGTGTGCCCGACTTGGTGATGTCGATGGCGGGGAAGGTGCGCTTGTCGGCCAGCTTGCGGTCCAGAATGAGTTCGGCGTTACCGGTGCCCTTGAACTCTTCGAAGATGACTTCGTCCATGCGCGAGCCCGTGTCGATCAGGGCGGTTGCGATGATCGTCAGCGAGCCGCCTTCCTCGATGTTACGCGCGGCGCCGAAGAAACGCTTGGGGCGCTGCAGGGCGTTGGCGTCCACGCCGCCGGTCAGCACTTTGCCCGAGGAGGGGACGACGGTGTTGTAGGCGCGGGCGAGACGGGTGATGGAGTCCAGCAGGATGACCACGTCGCGTTTGTGCTCGACCAGGCGCTTGGCCTTTTCCAGCACCATTTCCGTCACCTGGACGTGGCGGGTCGCCGGTTCGTCGAAGGTGGAGGAAACGACCTCGCCGCGGACCGAGCGGGCCATGTCCGTCACTTCTTCCGGGCGTTCGTCGATCAGCAGGACGATCAGGAACACTTCGGGGTGGTTGGCGGAGATGGAGGCGGCGATGCTCTGGAGCATCACGGTCTTGCCGGTGCGGGGTGGCGCGACGATCAGGGCGCGCTGGCCCATGCCGATCGGCGTCACGAGATCGATTACGCGTGGGGTGTAGTCGCGCTGGTCTTTTTTGCCCCGGCCGCGCGGAGAGGATTCCGTGACGGCGGGTTCGGACTGTTCGACTTCCATCTTCAGGCGACGCTCGGGGTAGAGCGGCGTGAGGTTGTCGAAGTTGATGCGGGTCCGGACGGTTTCCGGGGCCTCAAAATTGATGGTGTTGACCTTCAGCAGCGCAAAATAGCGCTCGCCGTCGCGCGGGGCGCGGATCTGGCCTTCAACCGTGTCGCCCGGGCGCAGGCCGAAGCGGCGGACCTGCGTGGGGGAGATGTAGATGTCGTCGGGGCCGGGAAGGTAGTTGGCTTCCGGGCTGCGCAGGAAACCGAAGCCGTCTGGCAGGATTTCGAGCGTGCCTTCGCCGTAGATCGCCTGATCGCGTTCGGCGAGGGTCTTGAGGATGGCGAACATGATGTCCTGCTTGCGCATGGACGAGACGTTCTCGATCTCCAGTTCCTCTGCGTAATCCAGAAGGTCGGCTGGGGATTTTTTCTTGAGTTCGGCAAGATGCATGAAAGACGCGCCTTGATGTGCCGGTAGTGGCAGACCTGATAGGGGAAGGGATGCGCGACCGTACAGAAGGCGGAGCTACTGAACGGGAACTGCTTGTGTCAGGCGGTTATCTGTGAGGATTTCGCAGGACGGGGGAAGCAGGAAGCATCCGTAAGGAAAGGGAGACCGGGTGACAGGACGCCACCGGAAAGTCGTCCATCGCTTACCGGAGCGCGCGAAGCGGTGTCAAGACTCCTGCACAGGCTCCGGATCACTTTGATCTATGTCAATTTCTTTTAGGTCAGGTCCTCAGCATGGCTTCTGCTGTGCGGAGGGAGAGGGCCATGATGGCCAGAGCCGGGTTGGCGGCGGCGGCGCTGGGGAAGATTGAGTGGTCGGAGACCCACAGATTGTCGATATCGAAACTACGGCCGACCGGATTGACGACATTGCTTCCGGCATCGGCGCCCATGCGACAGGTGCCGATCATGTGGGCAGCGCGGTCGATGACGCGGATGTCCTTTGCACCGACGGTTTCCCACATCTGTGTCATCAGGCGCGCGGCGTGATGATGCATGGCCCATTCATTGGGACCATAGGAATGTTCGATCAGGGGCTTGGGGATGCCGAAGGCGTCCTTCTCGTCCGAAAGCGTCACGCGGTTTTCGGGGCGGGGCAGACATTCGCCGTTGATGCCCATGCCTGCTGAGCGGTTATATCCGGCGAGCGCGCGGGCGAAGGCCGGACCGCGTGTCGTGGTGCTGCGGGCGAGGTTCTGGCCCCAGGTTGCGGGCATCATGCCTAGCGATTGCACGAGGTAGCCGCCGACGAAATCCGCATCCTTTGGGCGCATCATGTCTTCGGTGATGGTCAGGGACGGGTAGCCGCGATTGGGGCGGATGTCTTCGTCGAACTCGCCCCAGACCTGGGTGGAGACATGGGTCATGTAGTTCTGGCCGACCTGACCGGAGCTGTTGGCAAGACCATTGGTCAAGAGCAGGCGCGGGGTTTCGACGGCACCGGCGGCGAGGACGAGGGTCGCGCATTTCTGACGGTGTTCGACGCCGTTCTGGCGATAGACCACGCCGGTCACGCGGCCTGAACTGTCGCGTTCGATCGTATGGGCGAAGCAGCCCGGGCGGAGTTCCGCGCCATAGGCGACGGCCATGGGGAGCCATGTGTTGTCCGTGCCCGATTTGGCGCCATTGCGGCAGCCCTGATGGCAGGCCCCACAGTTGGCGCAGGCATGGCGGGTGCCGAAATGTGGCTGTTCGATATCGCGGGTGATGAGGGCGGCGGGGCCGTCTGCGTGGCGCAGGCCGAGCGCGTCACAGCCTTCACGCATTTTCAGCGCGGCGGAGTTGGCCGGCGGGGGCGCGTAGGCGTAGCGACGCTCTGGGTCCCACGGATAATGGGCGGGGCCGGAGACGCCGATAAAGGATTCTACGCGCTCGATATAGGGGAGCAGTTCGTCCAGGCCGAAGGGCCAGTCCACGCCCTTGCCGGTTTCGGTGTGCAGGTGGAAGTCGCGGGCGTCCATGCGCGGCATGAAGGCGCCGTAATGAAGCAGGGAGCCGCCAAGGCCGGTGCCGCTGTTGTTGCCGCCGAAAGCCTGCGGGTTTGTGCCTGCGGAGAGGCGTTCGTGCAGCCAGTATAGTTCGCGGGCGGCTATTTCGTCAGGCGTGTGTCCCGTGGCGGGGAAGGCGGGGCCGGCTTCGAGCACGACGACGGTTTTGCCGTTGCGGGCGAGTTCTGCGGCCAGGGGCGCGCCACCGGCACCGCTGCCGATGATGAGGGTATCGACGATGTCCGTTTTGGCGAATGTTTTCATGAGGGTGCTGCTGCTCATTCGCTGGATTCTGCCATCTGGAGAAGGGGGGCGGTGGCTTTGGGTTCGAAGTCTTCGCGGCTGTCGGAGCCGACCTTTGTAAAGCCCTGAAAGACCGTGTCGCCGCCGGTGAGGCTGGAGGAAATGCCGAGTGCCTGTTGGATGCGCGGGTCACTCATGATGCAGTCTACGACCTCGCCACGCAGGTCTCCGGACCAGCGTTTCATCTGGGATGCCGTAAGCCGGCCTTCGCGCTCGAGACCAATCTGACCCTCCATGACGGCGTCGAGCAGGGCGCCGCGCAGGTCCGGGGCCAGGTGGATGAAGGCGAGTCCGTGCTGTTCGGCCGCGACGTCGTCGAGGGTCAGGAGAGCGGATTCCCAGGCTTCGGCATCGGGCGGGAGGTCCGCGAAACGCCAGCCGTCACGCGGGCCGGAGAGCGCGGCGTCGATCCGGGCTGTCATGGCAATGTCGGTGGCGGGAGGTAGGATTTCGTCCAGCGGGAGCAGGACGGGCAGCAGCGCGTCGAGGGCGGCATAGGCCCGGAGCGACAGGGTGCGCGGCTGTGCGGTGGAGACCGAAAGCCGCGATGTCAGGATCTCGCGGGTACGGGTGGAAAGATGGTCGGAGTCCAGAATTTCAGGACGGTCGGGCGGGTGGGACATTGCGGCCTCCTGTGTTTTGGTTTCAAAGTCCGGCGACGGGGAGGGTTCCGCCTCCCACTGGGAACGAAGATGCAGTATTCTGCATTCTTAACCTTTTCCGGACAGAGTGCCGGGTACGGCACAGACATTTCCCCGCTTCGCGGCGGGACGCAAGACAGGGAAGCAGCATGACTGTCGAAATCAGGGTTCCGGCGCTTGGAGAAAGCCTGACGACTGCGACTGTCGCGCGGTGGCTTAAAAACTCCGGCGACTATGTGCAGCATGACGAGACCATCGTGGAGCTGGAGACGGACAAGGTCAGCGTTGAAGTGACCGCGCCGTCCGCCGGGCGTCTGGAAGACTGTGTGGCGGTGGGCACGGAAGTCGAAATCGGCGGTCTGTTGGGGGCGGTGGACGAGACGGCGGAGGCACCGGCTGCTGCTGCACGCGCTCCTGTGGCTGAGGCTCCTGCTGCGCCGCCGGTTCCGGAACCTGTCGCATCCCTTGCGCGCGTCACGCCTCCCGCTCCGGAAGCGCCGAAGCCCATTTCTCTCGCACCGGCCCCCAAGCTGTCTTCGCATGAGGCGCGGGAGCGTCGGGTCCCCATGAGTCGTCTGCGTCAGACGATCGCGCGGAATCTGAAGGCGGCGCAGAACACGGCGGCCATTCTGACGACGTTCAACGAGATCGACATGTCCGCCGCCAAGGCGCTGCGGGCGGAATACAAGGACGAGTTCGAAAAGAAGCATGACGGCGCGCGTCTGGGCTTCATGTCCTTTTTCGCGCGGGCCGTGGTGGGTGCGCTGAAGGATTATCCGGCGATCAATGCGCAGATCGAAGGCGATGAGATCGTTTATCGCGAGTTCGTCAATCTGGGCATTGCGGTGGGCACGGAGCGCGGGCTGGTGGTGCCGGTGCTGCATGATGCCGATCAGATGAGCTTTGCCGAGCTGGAGCGTCGCATCGCCGATTACGGCAAGCGGGCGCGGACGGGCGGTCTGAAGCTGGAGGAACTGTCGCACGGGACGTTCTCCATCACGAATGGTGGGATTTTTGGATCGCTGCTCTCCACGCCGATCCTGAATACGCCGCAGTCGGGCATTTTGGGGATGCATGCCATTCAGGATCGTCCGGTCGTGCGGGATGGGCAGATCGTGATCCGGCCGATGATGTATGTTGCGTTGTCTTACGATCATCGGATCGTGGACGGGCGGGAAGCGGTGAGCTTCCTCGTCCGGATCAAGCAACTTGTGGAAGATCCGAGGCGTCTACTTCTGGATCTGTGACGCCTTTTGCGTGGCTGGTGCGTTGAAGACGTTCCAGTCATGCCGAACGCCGGACAGGTCTCTGTTCCCTCGCGTTCTGTCTGTTGTTCCGAACCCGAGGATGGTGCCCTGAAGATGCGTGATGTTTCCAGACTGACGCGGTTTGCTGCCCTGCTATGTGCGTCTACAGTGATGGTTCTGGGCATGACACCGCTAGCGGCCTGTGCACGGCCGGATGGCGCAAGTCCGGAAATATCGACTCATCAGCCGGATACGACTTCCTCTCTGGGAGCGTCGGTCCCACCACCCGCTAGTAATCCGCCGACCGATACGCCACCGCGGCCCAATTTGGCGCCACTAGCTCTGGATATTCCGGATCTGCCGGTTGTATCCGACGAGGTAGCGCGAGAAGAGGCGTCACGCTTGGCGGTGCTGATGAAGCATACCGTTAAAGGGTTCAGCACATACACGCCCGAACGCCGTCGGGCGTTCCTGACGCTTGCGAAGGACGAGGTGACGCAGGCGAACATGCCGATTGCGCGGCCGCAGCTTGTCATGGTCGTGGACCGTAACGAGAAGATCCAGCATCTGGATTATGTGCTGGCGCTGCCGGATGCGCCCTGGGAATCTCTTGGAGGTACGCCGGTTTCGACCGGGACGACGGGACGAAAATATTACTATATTACACCGACCGGGGTTTTCCAGAACACGGCGGATCGTCTGGGCTACCGGGCGGAAGGCACGAAGAATAAGTACGGAATCCGTGGGATTGGCGCCAAGGGGTCGCGTGTGTGGGATATGGGATGGCAGACGGCGATGAAGGGCTGGCTGCCGCGACATGAAACCGGGCAGATTCGGCTGGAAGTCCATGCGACGGATCCGCAGTTCCTGGAATGGCGCCTAGGGCATCCGGCTTCTGAAGGCTGCATCCGGATTCCGGCGACCATGAACAAGTTCATGGATCATTACGGGCTGATCGATGCGCTTTATGAGCAGGCCGCGAGCTATGATCCACGTTTTCAGGCGCTACTTCCGAAGAACCGACAGCCGACACAGATTGCCGGGGATCTGGTGGTGGTGATCGATTCAGGGCCGCTGACGGAACCGAAGATTGACCCGATAGCAGATAAAAGGCCGTTACCTTGATTATCAACGTAATCATCCATCATTAATATTTTATTAATAAATAATAAAGAGATTTTACTAAGTGAAACTCTTTCGTATGGAATGCATAATATTCACTAGAGCACATTCTCTATACTATTCAAGATGCGCAACCATATCCGGTTTTCCGGGTGTTTCGTTGATGCCTTGTTGTTGGGAGGAATCTCCTACGCAGATATTTCTTATTTAAGATAAAAGCAGCATGAAGAGCACAAAGCGAAAAATAAAAAACGGCGATGCCTGTCGTGGAAAATCTGACCGTTCTGGGGCATGTCTTGCGGATTGCAGCTGTCACATTATCGCTGGTTATTAGGGGAAAGATATTGAAAATTCAGTATAGCTTTCTGAGCAACAATATCATTCCGCGCGTCAGCATCGACGATATTATCCGGTTCTATCCGAGTGGTTATTCAAAAAAATATAACGACACCGGAATTGGTAAGGCCGAGCCTTTGAGCCTTTGAGCCTTTGAGCCTTTT
>NZ_BJMK01000011.1 GCF_006539125.1 Gluconobacter sphaericus NBRC 12467 | reverse complement strand
GGGGGTACCTGAACGGGAGACACAGAATGAAGCCGGTAGTGTTTCGTTTCCTTTTGTACCTGTTATCCCTTGGTGGATTGTCGTCTTATGCCCTTGCGGCTGAGAGTGCTGTCATTGAAGCGCCTGGGCCTCTGGGACCGCTGGAAGGGACCCTGGTAAATGCTGGGGCTAATACGCCCGTCGTTCTGATGATTTCGGGCTCTGGACCGACGGACCGGGATGGAAACTCGGCTCTCGGGCCAAAGCCTGCGACGCTGCGGCAGATTGCAGATGGGCTGGCGAAACGCGGTATTTCTTCCGTCCGGATCGACAAGCACGGCATGTTCAGCAGTAAACAGGCCGTAGCGGATGGTAATCACGTTACGATTGCTGACTATGCCACCGATGTACGGAACTGGATTACCGTCATCCGGCGTAAGTCTGGTGTACGCTATGTCTGGCTCGCAGGACATAGCGAGGGTGGGCTTGTCGCCTTGGCTTCTGCGCAGGGGGGGCGCCGATATTTGCGGGCTGATCCTTCTGGCCGCTGCCGGTCGACCTCTGGGTGAAGTGCTGCGTAGCCAGCTTCATGCCATGCCTGCAGCGCAGACAGTGCTACCGCAGATCGACGGGGCGATTGATGCCCTTGCAGCCGGGCGTCATGTGAATGTCCAGACGCTGCACCCGGGACTGCGTTAGCTGTTTCATCCAGCCGTTCAGGACTACATGATCGATCTTTTCCGTCATGATCCTGTCGTTCTACTCAGGGCTTATCGTGGGCCGTTTCTGATCATGCAGGTGACGGCGGATCGTCAGGTTAGCGCAATTGAAGACCTGCCACTGCTGAAGGCGGCTGATCCGAAAGCGCAGGTTGTTCTACTGCCGAATGTAATCCATACGCTGGCGGATCTTGGTGTTGCTCCGGCGGCGGATGGATCACTTCCGCTGGATGGTGCAGTAGTGTCTGATATTGCAGAGTTTGTTCTGAAACATTGACCCCAGTTTCGTGCGATCACACATTTGGGGATAACGGAGGATCAGAAATGGCAGACGATGGACATCCCGCAGAGGATTATCTTCGCCCAAAGCTGCAGGCCCTGATCTCAGACGGTGTGCGGGCCGGATTCCCGCAGGATGAAGTCATTGCGGTCCTGATTTCCCTGCTGGATGAGGGACCTGAAGAAGACGGGGAGATGACATGAGCGACCCATATTCGGTATTGGGCGTTTCGAAAACGGCGACGGACAAGGAAATCCGCAGCGCGTATCGGAAACTGGCCAAGCAGTACCATCCGGATCACAATCCGGACGACAAGAAGGCCGAGGAACGTTTCAAGGCGGTCGGGCAGGCTTATAATATTATCGGCGACAAGGAAAAGCGCGCGCGTTTTGATCGCGGTGAGATTGATGCCGACGGTCAGGAACGGGGACCGTTCGGTGCTGGCTTTGGCGGTGGTGGATATGGCCCGGGCGGTCCGCGTGGGGGCGCACAGGGCTTCCAGGGCGGTTTCAGTCAGGAAGATCTGGGTTCTTTCTTTTCGGACATGTTTGGTGGCGGCTTTAGTGGCGATTTCCAGCCGGGCGGCTCGGCCGGTCGTCGTGCGTCCAAGGGTTCCGACCGCCGCTATGCTGTGACGATTTCGTTCCAGCAGGCTGTTCTGGGGACGTCCCTGGATCTGACACTGGGCGAAGGCGGGCATACCGAGGTCCGTATTCCACCAGGGGTGGAAGATGGCCAGACCCTGCGCGTGCGCGGCAAGGGCGCTCCTGGTCGTCCGGGAATGGACGGGCAGCCGGGTGTTTCGGGTGACGCGCTTCTGACGATTACGGTCACGCCTGACAGCCGGTATGTCCGTGAGGGGCGTAACCTGCGGATCACGCAGAACCTCGATCTGAAGACGGCTATTCTGGGCGGCAAGATCGCCGTTCCGACGCCCAAGGGTGATGTTTCGGTCAAGATTCCGAAGCATTCTGACAGCGGTAAGGTCTTGCGTCTGTCCGGGCGGGGGGTCGCAGGCGATAAAAAGCATCCGGCTGGTGATCTGCTGGTGACGTTGCAGGTTCATATCGGTACTGTGTCTCCCGAGCTGGAGGCCTTCTTCAGCCAGCAGGAAAGCTGAAGAGATGGGGATGGTGCGTCGCGTCCGGTCGAGGCTGCCGGAATGGCCGTGGAGTGATATCGTCGGCGGTATTGTGGCGCTGATCTTCGTGATGGTTCTGGGCATTATCAGTACGCACGCACTGATCCTCGCCGGAGAGTGGCATTTGCCCTAAGGTGCGGCCCGTCTTCTGGTTTCTGACGGGTTCTGCATGACTGCTTCTTCTCTTCCTTCCGCCCCCGGGATGCGCCGTAGGGCGTTCACTGTCGTTCTGGCCATCGAACTGTGGGAGCGGTTCGGATATTACGGTATGCAGGCCGTTCTCACGCTGTTCATGGTCGTGCATCTCCGAATGGGTGATGCAGCAGCCAACCTCATGATGGGCGCCTTCGGGGCGCTCACTTATATTACGCCTTTAGTTGGCGGTGTCATTGGAGACCGCGTACTGGGAGCGCGGCGAACCGTCGTCATGGGCGCGCTCCTGCTGACAGGCGGCTATGCGGTTCTGGCCGCAGCATTGCAGTCCCATATTTTGCTTCTGGTGGCGATGGCTCTCATTTCCACGGGAAACGGGCTGTTCAAACCCAATGCCGGAAATCTGGTGCGCCGGATCTATAAGAACGATGACGCGGCGCTCGATGCCGCTTTCACGCTCTATTATATGTCCGTCAATGTCGGTTCGACGGTTTCCATGCTGCTGACGCCATGGTTGCAGATCCATTATGGCGCGCCTTCTGCGTTTGCCGCATGCGCGGTCGGGCTTGGGGTCGGATTGCTATATTATGTGCTGCGCTCCAGCTGGCTTGATGCCACCACGCCCGCTTCTGAAAAACAGCCTGTGCCACTGCGCAGGTTTGGACTGGTCGGGGCTGGTCTCGTCATTATGACCGTTTTCAACGCATGGATTCTGGGGAGCGATACTCTGGCACGGCTTTGCGTAACGGCAGCAGGGGCAATTCTCGCGGCGATCTGGGTAGCGCTGTATGTGCGGGCGCCGAAAGCCGAACGTCCGGGATTGCGGCTGACCTATATGCTGTGCCTGCAGGGGACGATCTATCTTGTTTTCTACCAGCAGATGATGACGTCCCTGACACTTTTTGCCCTTCGTGGCGTCTCTGGAGATTACCGTATTGGCGGCGTGACGCTGTTTCATATGTCGGCAGGGCAGTTTCAGGTTCTCAATTCTCTCTGGATTATGGCTCTCAGTCCGGCGCTGGCCTTTCTCTACAACCGGATGGGACAACAGCAGAAACAGACGTCCCATGCCCGCAAGATGATCCTTGGCTATGCCATGGTCGCCTTGGGGTTTGGCGTGTGGTGGGCTGCTGCTGCCCATGCGGACGGGCTGGTGTCGCCTTGGGTGATGGTAGTGGGATATGGCTTTCTGTCCTTGGGTGAACTGCTGACAATTGGTCTGGGATTGGCCGTTGTGGCCTGTTATTCGCCCGCCCGGTTGAGTGGCTTTATGATGGGCGCGCTCTATCTGCTGTGGGGCATTGCCATGTATGTGGGCAGCCTTATCGCCAATCAGGCTGCGCTGTCTCCGGAAGCCATCGCAGGCGGCGGTGGGGCGTCTCTTTATGCCGGGCTTTTCCGCACCTTGTGTGAAATCGCTGCTGCTCTGGTCGTTTTGCTGCTCTGCCTTGAGCCTCTGACGCGCCGCTGGGATCGGGAACACGCAACTGTGATCGGCGGGTAAGTCTTGAAAACTGTAGCGTTAAACTTTTTGTAATCCGGGAGAAATCTCCGGATAAAAATTTTGCGTTCTGCTTTGGGACTGTATTGCGAAAGGCATGTTCCGAAAACAGAGCTCTTCCCCACTCTATTCTGGACCGTTTCCGGACTGTATGACGGTGCCCAGCAACAGCCTCGGGTGCTGTCGGCTGTAATGGTGTCACAGGGAGACAGTTTGGAATATGGGGACGTTCGGGCAGGATTGTATGAAAGCGCTGTTGACGGCCTGTGCCATGACAGCGGTGCTTCCTGGCATTACTGCCACTGGCTATGCACAGACGGCATCAGCTGGGGTTGTAGACGGCCGTCAGAAAGCTGCTACCAGAGCCAGTACAGCAACCATGGGCACCCCGCAGATCCGGACGAAATCCATTTCTCCGGTCCCGCCTCTGCTCAAACCGGTTCCGACAAAGACAGGCGCCGAGGCCGTAGCGAAAACGTCCGATACAACGGAAAGCCGTTTCTTCCCGGCATCGTTCCATGACTGGCTGACCCAGAGCACCATGACCGGTGACTGGGGGGGCTGGCGCACTTGGCTGGCTGACAAGGGCATCAATATCGGTGGACATTATCTTGAGGACAGCGCCGGCAATCCGATGGGCGGCAAGACCAAGGCCGTGCGTTATGCGGATGAGTTCGGCATCAATGTCGATTTCAACCTTAAGAAGCTGACCGGGCGGAATCTGGGTATGTTTCATACGGTGATCACGGCGCGTCAGGGTCTGGGCCTTGGCGCGACGCTTCCGACGCTGGATAGTCCGCAGCAGATTTTCGGTTCGGGTGAGACGGTGCGTCTGACTCGTCTGTCCTGGGAAATGCCCTGGAACCGCTATGTCTCGACCGAGGTCGGTGAGATCAATACCGAGAACGATTTTGAGCAGTCGTCCATGTACTGGGGTATGAGCCAGTATTGCCAGTTCGAATCCAACGCGATCTGCGGCATGCCGCAGTCCATTGCGATGAACTCGGGCTATGGCTGGTACCCGACGGCTCATCCGGGCGCATGGGTGAAGTTCTACCCGGCTGGGAATAATCATTATCTGGTACAGTTCGGCGCGTATTCGATCGATCCGACGATCTCGAATACGCACAACGCTTGGAAACTGAACCTGCATGATGCCATCGGCACGTACATTCCGTTTCAGCTCGGCTGGCATCAGGGCGGCAAGGACGACTACAGTGGCCCGCTCCAGACCAACGTCAAGATCGGCGGTTACTGGGATACGTCTGAAGTCAGCGATGTCTATTCCAAACTCAGCATGTTCTCCGTTCCAGCCGAGTATTTACTGTCCGCCCCGACACAGAAGGTCCGTGGGCGATTCGGTGGCTGGTTCCAGTTCGACCGGATGCTGGAGCGTGATGCGGCTGATCCGAATCGTGGCACGACGCTGTTTACATCTTTTACATGGGGCGATCCACGCACGTCCGTTGCACCGTATTTCATCACCTGGGGTGTGACCCGCAAGGGCACGTTCCGCAATCGCCCGAACGATACGATCAGTCTGGGCATGAAGATGCTCTGGGTGAATCCGAAGCTGACGACCTGGGCGCGCCAGATGCAGGCCTCCGGCGCACAGGGTATCAACAAGCCCTCCGGTGAGCATGCGATCGAACTGAACTACGGCTGGCGTCCGACGCCCTGGCTCGTGGTCCGGCCAGGTGCGCAGTATATCTGGAGCGCCGGCGGTACGAACCGCTACAAGAACCCGCTGCTTCTGGATTTCGAGACGGGTATTACGTTCTGATCTTTACCGATCGGAGGACTGGACATGAAAAACGCGCCGCTCCCGGAAGGGAGGGCGCGTTTTTCGTTTTCGGCGGTATGAGACGGGTTACAAATCCGTCGTGAAGGAGAACTTGAAGGTGCGGGGCATGCCCTGCATCAGGTAGCCGTTGAAAGCCGAGGACCAGTAGCGCGTATTGGCCAGGTTATCGACGCCGAAGCGCAGGGTGACCGGTGTGTGATGCGTTACGAAAGTATAGCGTCCCGCCAGATCGAAGCGTGTCCAGACCGGGATGTGTAGCGTATTGGCCGTGTTGACCCACTGCTTGCCGGTGTTGACTACACGGCCCACGACCGTAGCGCCCTTGAGGAATGGTAGATCGTATTCGAGATTGCCGTTGATCGTGTAGTTCGGCACGCCGATAGCCGTGTTACCGTCCTGCAGGCCACCTGCCGTATGGCGTAGATCCGCCTGAATCACCGTGCCGCCGCCATTGAAGCGTAGTCCAGGCATGATTTCTCCATTCAGCGTCAGTTCGATACCGCGATTGCGTTGCAGACCGTCTTCGCGAAAAGCGAATTCACCCGTATTGCCGACCGCCACGGAATAGGCATTGGGCTGTGAAATTTCATAGACGGCAAGCGCGGCGCTGAAACGGCCCGTGTCGTATTTCGCGCCGACTTCATACTGGGTGGATTTGTAGGGCGGGAAGATCTCGCCCACGTTCTGAACGTTTCCAGTTGCCGTCGGCCCTTGCGAAAGGCCCTCAATCCGATTGAAATACAGCGATGTCCGGCGGGTCGGGTGGATGACCAGCCCGACGACCGGCGTGATGGCATCCTGGTCATAATGGCTGCTCATCGCGCCCTGACCGGTCGTGCTGTAATTGTAGCCGTTGATGAGCATGTTCTGGTACCGGAAACCGCCTGTCAGGGCGACACGGTCATGAAAGAACGACATCGTGTCCGAGAAGAACAGGCTGTACAGGCGGGTTCGGCTGATCGTCTGCGGGTCGTTGACGACGCCACCCGCAAAGGTCTCGGCTGGGGCGGCAAATTGTGGCGTGTTGTAGATGTTGGTCGTACCGGGGGTGAGAGCCATCGTATAAGCGGCGGCGCTGTCTTCCCATAGACCGGATCCACCGGCGTTGATCTCGTGGCGGACGGGGCCGGTGCGGAAATGGGCGCGAACACCTGCGCGGGTGCTTTCATTGGTTTGATCGTACGGCACATACATGGCACCGGCTGTTCCAGCGCCGGTGGTGGCATCGGTGACGGTCGGGTTGGAGTAATTGCCCTTTTCGTTGCTGGTCAGGGCCCCGAAGGCACCATAGAGCGTGATGTTTCTCGTCAGGTCATGCTCGACGTTGAGCATGCCGAAGATATAGTTCAGGTTGTTATAGGCCCAGCGCTGACCGAAATTGTGCGAAGGCGCAGCAGGGTGCGGAACGGATGTGACATCGCTGCCCAGGAAGATTGCCGGTCGGCCACCATTCACACCCTGGTTTTCGTAGTCGATATCCATGGTGATTCGGGTGCGGTTGCTGCGGTCATGCCAGTCGAAATCCGCGCCCAGCGTTGTGGAATGGCGGTATTCATCCGTTACGGAATCCTCGCCGCTCTTGCCCGCTACGTTCAGCCGCACGCCAAAGGCCTTGTCCTCGCCGAAACGACGGCCGACATCTATGCTGCCACCGCCCATGGCGCTGCTGGTGTAGTCACCTGTAATGCGGGTGAGGGGGGCATTTGTCGCATGCTTGAACAGCAGATTGATATTGCCGCCAATGGCTGACCCGCTCGGTGCTGCGCCGTTGAGGAATGCGCTGGCCCCGTTGAGAACCTGCACCTGATCGTATAGTTCGGGCGAGACGAGCTGACGGGGAGTGATGCCGTACAGGCCGTTGATCGACACGTCGTCTCCATCCACCGCAAAACCGCGAATGACAAACATTTCGGAGAAATTGCCGTAGCCGAAAGTGGTTCGGACGGTGGGATCGTTTTCCAGCACTTCGCCCAGCGTTTGGGACTGCTGGTTCAGGATCAGGCTGGAATTATAGCTGCGGATGTTGAACGGAACATCCAGCCCTTTCTTGTTGCCCAGAGCGCCAAGCTGTCCGCCGCTGCTGACCTGCATTTGGTCTCGCTTTCTAGCCCGAACCACGATTTCCTCGTCCGGCGTGACCGGCGCTGCAGCACGGATAGGTTTGGCGGCTGGCGTGGTTTTGGGGGCCATGGCGGTTGCTGTGGTCGGGACAGAATCGGCTGCGAGAACGGGGAAGGCTGTTCCTGCCAGTAACAGGCATGACAGGCGCGCAGCCCGCCATGGGTGACAGAACGGTGCAGAAAGCGATGCGCGCACGAAAACCTCGGAACAATAAACACTCTGGCGGGTTATCGGTATAATGCGAATTATTCGCAACTAAATTGTGATTGCCGGAAGGTGACCGGACACGAAAAAGCGGGACCCTTTAGGCCCCGCCTTGCAGAAAATCGCTGTGTTCCGCGTGTCAGAGAACGACGGTGAACTGAACGCCCAGAACGGCAGCGTCATGGAAGGTCGTCGTGGCGCTCGGGCGCTGGATGTACTGGAAGTCCGGTTGAAGTGCCATCGCCCGGGCGATATGGGCCGAATAGAACAGCTCGTACACATTCTCATGACTCTGCGGACCGTAGACCGCACCCCACTGGTTGGTCTGATAGGGCAGGCCAAGTGCCAGGGACGATTCCTGCTGTAGGGCCGCAGTGTGGCTCATGTCGAAATGCTGGTACATGGCGCCCACTGTATCGAGCGGCCGGCCCCAGGCGGCGCCGGTATCGACCAGACCAGCCCATTCATGATCACGCATCGCGACGGTTTTGCCATCGCTGTACATTGCACCCGCCATGGCAATCAGGCCATTTGTTTTGCCGGGGCCATTGCGAACCAACATTTGGTCCAGGATAAGCCAGGCACTGTTACGGCCAGCCTCGTAGCGGCGAGGTTGCCCCGTAAGCTGCCAGGAATTGCCGTGAATGTCCTCGTATAGATTTGCGTAACGCGAATTGTCGTAGGAATAACCGATGACGTAATGGCCCTGAAGCTGGTTGTGGCCGAACGTGGGGGTCCAGCCGATTTCAACGGGCGTGGAGAATTTACCGAGGCCCGACTGCGCCCAGGACCAGCCCGAAATGCCGCCGTTATAGGAATGCGGGCTGACCGCGAAGAGGCCTGCCATGATATAGGTGTCCATGGTCGGCATGGCTCGGACGACTGCGCCCAGATTGCCTGATGGCCAGTCACGGTTGCCTTCGGTGTACTTGCTCGGCGCGGGATTGCCGCACATGGCGACGTTCATGAAGTCGCAGAACAGCGGGGAGGCGGCAAAAAAGCTGCCGACCGGAATCCAGCCCGCGCTGACGTCGATCCGGTTATGAACGAAGGACATCTCGCCATACATCGCGACCATGTGCGCCACCACGTTGCCTCGGGCACCGTAGATCTGCTGAGCAGCAGCGATGGAGTCGCCGAAATTGCGTGAAACGCTCTGGCCATGCCCGTTGACGATCAGGGTATGCGTCCAGAAATTCCGCACGCCGGCGAGCTTGTCCCAGTCGATATCCAGTTCAATGCCGACCTGTCCGGCGTCGGAATAGGCACGCTCTTTGCCGCCCGTGACGTTGCCGGCAAATTCTTCGTTGATGGCGGCCATGAGGTGAATGCCGTGCTTGAGGAGCCATGGCTGCACGCCACCCCAGTCTCCCAGGAAATGCTGCGATCCCATGGGGGCAGCAAAATACGGTCCCGGGTCTCCTTCGGTCTGGGCGAAGCCGGAGACGGTGTTCTGCATGATGGGCGCGTTGCTGCCACCATTGGCCGGTGTCTCACTGTTCTGGGGGGCAGGAGACGACAGGGCAGCGGCTCTGGAAACGCGGTTGCGGGCGCTGTTGGGGTCAGGGGCAGACTGTGCCTGAGCGTTGTCGACGGTGGCAGTCAGTATGGAAACGGAAAAAAGCCCCATCAGGACAGACTGCAAGTGTTCGGAACGGATTCGGAAAGAATTCCGGGCGAAGGAAGCGAGTACAGGCATGAAGCGGGCGGGGCCTTTTCAATGGAGGTGGTAAAACGGGAGTCTGATGGTGGGTCAAAGCTTCTGGGAGCAGTGTAACCCTGAAAGTCCTGTCAGGGGCAGAATTGGACCCGAGGCGCCAGTACTGGAGGAAAGGCGTCGAAAAGAAGGTGCCATCGGGGTTCGAGGGTACTGAACGCATCGGCCCGGAAGATGTTGCTTCAGCCGGGGTTCAGAGAAAAATTTGCCAAAGCAGGGAAGTCCTGTAGCGTAAAAGTCCGAGATTTTCTCATTTTTTCATTAATAGGAGATTGCCAGATGTCCCTTCGCTTCCTGCTGGCCCGGAGTTTTCTTGGTGTTTCGCTTGCCGTGGTCCCTGTTACCGGAATGAGTATCACCGAGCACGCTCACGCCGCTATCCCAGCGTCAACTGTTCCGCTAAAGTTGATGGCGGTAGCCGTTCAGGGCAACAGCCGCGTTCCGACGGCGGATATTTTGCAGGCTTTTGGTCATCACGCGGGTGACATGGTCACGCGCGATGAGCTGGCCGCTGCGCAGAAGCGCGTGGGCGATCTGTATTCGGCCCGGAATGTGGGTGTCAGCTTGGGGGAGCAGATGCGAGTTTCCGGCAAGGCCGTCTCTGTCAAGCTGGTCATTGAGGAGCAGGCTGCAGGTGCAGCGACCCCGACCGCTCTGGTGCTCGACAAGGTAGAGTTCCAAGGGAACAAGAAGGTTTCGACCGCTGATCTGGAAGCCGCGACAAAGCTTCGGGCCGGCGGCCCGGTTACGAACGAGCTTCTGGCCGCAGACATGCAGGCTATTCAGGCCCTCTACAAGAGCAAGAAAGCCTCCGGTTCGATCCAGCCGCAAGCGACCTATCCCAACCATGACCAGCATGTGGTGCTCGTCTGGAGTATCCACGAGTAGGATAAAGTTGGGAATAGATTGTCAGGCTTGTGTTCCGTCAGAAACGCCGCTCAGTCCAGCATATCCGGATCGAGCGGCTGTGGGGTGAGGGCCGCGGGGAGGTAGAGTGGGTGTTCCGGACGACCGCTTTTGCTCAGACGCAGGGCTGTCACTTTGATGCCGTTCTGAGCCAGCATGCGGGCGACTTCTGTCCCCCGCGCGCGTAGGCCCTTGGCCTGTGGGGAGCCGTAAGCCAGAACTACAAGATCGGCTTGTTGGGCCATGTCCAGCAGATGGGCATCGTTGTCCGGTCCGACAGGGTCGGGCACTTCCAATAGCCGTTTCTGGTCCGTACAGCGATAGGCAAAGCTGTTTCCTACGAACATGCCGCCATAGCCCCAGGCGCGTGCATAGCGTTGGCACTTGGCGACCGTCCGGTCATCGCCTAACTCGGTTGCGACAGACGGATTCATCATCAGCCACATGATCATGGGACGCTGTTCGTCCCAGACGCGGCGCAGGGTGTAACGGTAACAGTCCTGCGGGCCGCCGTAGATCGCCGTGCTGGTGATGTCTTCAGCAAGCTTCAGAGGACGTGAACCGCCAACATGATGCTGTCCGAACAGGTCCGGAGATGTGGACGGAGAACGGGTACTCACGGATGCTGCTTCAGAGCCTTTACTGCGGCCAGGGAGCGCGAAACATGCCCGTCAGGAGACATCGAAGCATAGCTCATGACGATATGGCCGTCCTGCGCGATGACGTAAGATGTGCGGCTTGCCATGTGGAGCAGGGGCATTTTGGCAGCATAGCTGAGGGTGATCTTGCCGGTGGGATCGGCTGCAACCGGGAAAACACTGCGGCACTCACTGACTGAGAAGCGGTTCAGCTTGTCGATCGGATCCATGGAGATACCGATGACAGTGGCGCCCTGCGCCTTGAAGTCCGGGATGGCATCTGCGAACTCATGGGCTTCGATCGTGCAGCCTTTGGTGAAGGCAGCCGGGTAGAAATACAGCACGACGGGTCCGGTCTTGAGGGCATCCGCCAGATGATAGGTGAACTCGTGCCCGCCGAGGCTGGCAGAAGCGGAAAAATCCGGAGCATGGGTGCCAGTTTCAAGGGCGGCATGTGCCGGAGTGGTGGTTAGGGCGCCGGTGAGGGCGACAGCGCAGAAAGCGGTCGTTGCAAAGAAGCGGCGCATCGGGGTGGTGTATCCCTGTCAGAAAAGCGGGCGGAAAGGCCCGGAAAACGGATCAATATGCGCCGGGCGGAACCACGACGCATGGAGAACCGTGCGACAGACGGCGACAGGCTGCAACTGCATTTTCATGCGTCAGACCGGTGAGGCGGGCGCGATAGAGATGCGAACGGCCCCCCTTCACGCTCTCAACCTGTGATCGGGCCGAAGCCACTACGGCGCCACCTTTGCTGTGGGCTGCCGACGTGGCAATGCTTGCCTGCTTCGAATTGGCGAAGGCGCCGACCTGAATGGCCCAGTTGCCCGTTGCCGCTTTGGACGACGTGGAGACTGCCGGAAGGGTAATGTGGGGCTGCAGCCGGCTGGCCGGCATGACGGCCATGATTGGCTGAGGCCGCAGGTGATGCCCGATCGGGATTTCCTGTGCCGTAACCCGGTTATCCGCGACTTCGTCATCGGGAACGGACGCCTGCCGGAGGGTGGGCCGGGCCGGTGTCGGCGCAAAACCGCGCGCGGCCCAGGCTGCGCTGATGCTAGCGGGGGCCTCGGATCCTGCGGCGGATGCAACCTGGATGGGAGCCGTCTGAGCTGTCGAGGTCGGAGTCTCGGAATCTGAATCGTCAGGCGATGTCCCGGTGGTTTCCCTGTGGCTCCATGCTGCGCTGACGGCCTGCTGCTCGGAAGCAGAAGTGACGGGGGCTATGTCTGCTGATTGTGTGTTCTGGGCCAGCATGACCTGGGAATTGGGATCGTGCTGGGCGACCAGAAGGTCGGCCGCGGAGCGGTTATGCGGCGTGATGCCAGCGATATGCGGGCCGATGGCAGCCACATAGCGGCGTGTTTCGCGGGGCAGGGCGCGGCCCCGACGGAGATAGCGGTCGAGGCTTCCGGGTCCGTCGTTATAGGCCGCGAGAAAGCCGGGAGATCCGTAGATATCATACATTTGCCGGAGATAGGCCGTCCCCGCGAGGATGTTGTCGTGCGGGTCGTAAGGATCTTCGCCAAGCCCGTATTGCTGGCGCATGTCGTCATAGGTTGGTGGCATGAGTTGAAGAAGGCCCATGGCGCCGGGAACCGATGTGATGAAATTACCGTTATGATCGAAAAGGTGTCCGCCCGATTCCTGCTGCATGACGGCCCGGATCCAGGCTTCGGGTACATCAAAGCGGTTGGAAGCCTCTTGGATGTAAGGCCCCCAGGGATCACTGGGTGGGCCGGGAGGGGCATAATAGGATTTCGCATGGGCGCGGTAATTCGCTGCTTCCTGTGAAACCGGAAGCTCCGATCCGCCGCCCATGTCAGCATTGTTGCCAGCGCAGGCGGCGAGCAGTCCGACCAGACTAAAAGCGACACCCGCACGGATGAGAGACAGGGTGCGGACAGTGGTCCGAAACGGAAAGGCGGGTCTGGGCATCGGGTCTGGGCACCTGAGAAAAACTTGTCTCAATGTGACCAGCATACACGGGGATTACGGCGAAACTAGGAAAAAGGGCTCTGCAGAACAGATTTTCTAACAGAAAACAGCTTACGGAAAGGAGTGTAGCGGAGATTTATTTCCCGAATATGAGCTTCTCCCGCCCGCCTTCTTGCCGGGGGTGGGGGGATCGGGTAGGCGGACCATATGAGTGTATCTCCTCCAGCTTCAGATGCCGCACGTAACGATGCGCCGCACAGGCAGGTCAGTCGTGATGCTCTTCGGGGCAGTCCTGCGGCTCGGGCTTGGGCTGACTGGAAAGAAACACGGCGTTTATGGCGTCTGGGTGTCAGGCTGGGCTGGCTCGATATCAGGCTCCGGTACCGCGGGTCCGCGCTCGGGCCGTTCTGGCTGACCATTACCTCTGCCCTGATGGTCGCTTCGATGGGGACGCTCTACAGTAAGCTGTTTCACATGCAGCTTGCGTCCTATCTACCGTTTTTGTCGCTGTCGCTGACTCTGTGGAGCGTCGGGTTCTCCAGCCTGATCCAGGAATCCTGCACATGCTTCCTTGATGCCGAGGACATGGTGCGATCTGTTCGACTGCCGTTCCTGCTGTATGCGGTGCGGGTCGTGGTGCGCAATGCAATCGTTTTCGCTCACAACATCGTCGTGCCGCTTGGCGTGTTCGCCCTCTATCATCTCTGGCCGGGGATCGACGCCCTGCTGGCGATCCCTGCGCTTGTGCTGTGGGGATTGGACGGTTTTGCCGCCTGTATGTTGTTTGGTTCGCTCTGCGCGCGTTTCCGCGATGTCGCACCGATCATCGGCGCGCTGTTACAGATCGTGTTCTATGTCACGCCGGTCATCTGGATGCCGCAGCAGCTCGGGCCCAGGGCAGCTTACCTGCTGTACAATCCGTTCTATCCGCTGCTGGAAATCGTGCGTGAGCCGCTTCTGGGCCGTGTGCCGTCCTTGCAGATCTGGAGCATTGCGCTGGTCACCAGCGTCGTGTTCTGGCTGATTGCCGTGCGGTCATTCATCCGGGTGCGGTCGCGCCTGGTTTTTTGGATCTGACGCCATGGCCCATATCCGTCTTGAAGATCTATCCCTGTCTTTCCCCGTACTCCACGGCGGTTCCCGCTCCCTGAAAAAGACCCTGCTGTCCCGTGCCCGAAGCACTGTGTCCGGAAAGACGGAAGCGGTTGGTGGGAGGATGCGGGTGAGCGGCAATGCCGCCGAGGTCGTGGAAGTCCAGGCTCTTTCTCGGGTCAGCTTCACGATTTCGGAAGGAGAAAGGGTCGGCCTCGTTGGGCATAACGGGGCGGGAAAATCGACGCTGCTGCGTGTTCTGGCCGGGATTTATGAAACGGATGATGGGATTCTGGATATCGAAGGCGATACCCATGCTCTTATCGATCCGAAAGCCGGCATGAACAGCGAGCTCACGGGGCGAGAAAACATCCAGCTCTTCGCCTGCCGGATGGGACTGACCAGGGCAGCAACGCAGGAGCTGGAAAAGGATGTGGAGGCGTTCTCAGATCTGGGTGTGTTTTTCGATCTTCCGGTGCGTCTCTATTCCTCGGGTATGTCCATCCGGTTGGGTTTCGCGCTGGCAACGGTACCGCGCTCCCGCATCCTGCTGATGGACGAATGGTTCATGGCCGGTGACCAGAAGTTTCAGGACAAGGCCAGGTCGCGGCTGGAAGGGATGGTCGATGCGGCGGAGATCTTGGTCGTGACATCGCATGCGCTGACGGTTCTGCGTCAATGGTGCACGCGCATCATCTGGATGGAGAGCGGGGAGGTCCGCATGGATGGTCCGGCTGCGGATGTGCTGGACGCCTATGAGGCAGCGGTGGCGGCAACGCCCGTCTAGGGTGTGCTGCTGGCGGAGTTGGTATCCGATCTTGCGTGGAGTAGGCTGCCTCCTGGTTTTGACATTCAGGGAGACAGTTCATGTCTTATGCCGCTATTGACGCCGCGCGCGTCGCCAAAGCGTCCGAGTCCGCTCTGCAGACTTTATCGACCGTCAAAGAAACGTCCGAGGCTCACCAGCGCAAGACGATCATGATCGAACGCATTCACGCCCTCGCCAAGGCTGCGGCCGAAACGAAGGACTGTAATGCCATCACGCTGACTTCCGAAGAGTTCTGGCTGATTTCCAAGAATTGGTGACCCAGTGGGCGGCGGGGCGTTGCTCTGCCGTCCTCAGCCGTTATAGGAGGCGAGTTCGATCAGATTACCGTCCGGGTCGCGGCAATAGACGGACGTGATCGGACCCAGCGCCCCTAAACGCGCTACCGGGCCTTCGACGATCTCCACTCCGCATTTTTCCAGATGCCGGACGATATGTTCGCTGGCGATGGCTGTCGTAAAGCACAGGTCTGACGTTCCCGGCGCGGCATCGCCCGCCGTCTCCCAGCCTTCTGAGCCTTCAGGACGCAGATTAATTTTCTGCCCGCCAAAGCTAAGGGCCACACGGTTGTTGCGGCCGTATTCGTCGATATCCATTCCCAGAACACGCTGATACCAAGACGCAGACAGGGTCCGGTCTCGGACGGTCAGCACGATATGGTCAAGGCGATCGACGGTAAAGCGCATGGGGATCCCTCATGAGAGCGACATTCCGGCTAATATAGGCCGGAAAAACACTGTCTGGCCAATCTGTTTTCGAAATCCTGCAGGGCGGATGCTCAGGTTGGCGGCCGCTTTCGGAATGCGGCTAGGCTAACGACTTCCGCATCTTTCTTTACGTCTTTGGAGGGTGCCGTTTCCGGCTGGACCTCAGGGTGGTGAGCGGGATCGATATCGTCCGGCTCTACAGCGCCTTCGGGGATTTCGACGTCGTCATCCTCCTCCAGCGGGGAATGGCTGAAGCGCAGCGCCATGCGGATATGGGGATCAGCAAAGGCCGTGATGGCGTTCACGGGGATGCTCAGGATGCTGCCGACGCCGCCGAAGGAGAGGCCAACGGAAATCACGTTCTTCTCGCGGTTCAACGCCAGATCCCAGAACTGGTGCTGAAGAACGATGGTCATTTCTTCGGGATACTGTGCCCGCAGACGGGCAGGGATGATCACATCCGGCCGGTTCGTCCGGAATGTCAGATAGAAGTGATGGGCCCCCGGCAGCCCCTCGGCCGCAACATGCTCGATCGCACGCAGCATGACCTCACGGTAGGCGTCTTCCACCCAGTCATCATAAGGGAGAAGGCTTTCGGGAAGCTCGTGCTCGAAGCCGTCCTGGCCGTTGTGATCGTCGTCGCTCATGGTCGCAAGCCTGATGTTTCGGTCAACTTTCATCAAGGGATGCGACAGACCGGCACGGATGGCAAGCCGTCTTTGAGAGGAATGTCGGAGACATGATGAGGTGGGAGGGCTTCTGTTGCCCGGTGCCCTCCCGAACCGCGCTTATCGCTTATGCAGCGACAGCGAGCACCTCTGAGTTATCGTTGGCACTTGTAAGTTTAGCCCGATGACGGTGGTACAATGCCGGGCAAAAGATAAGTCTTTACCGTGCGCGTCGAGCCTGTTTCGTCCCCACAGACCCCTTTTGCGAGGGGTTTTTCATGGTGGAGACGCCGGGCACTGCCCCCGGGTCCACAACACTTATTCCACTTACCGTTTATCGCCATAGCCGGGGACGAACCCCTTGCATTGGTGAACATAGGAGCCCGGCTGGCCTGTCGCAAGGGAAAAGCGGCTACGAAAAAAATTAGACGTCCGGAATCGTGTCAATCCGATTCATTCGGATGACGCGGGACGAAAGCGCATGCTAAAGCCGCCGCCATGGCACTGACATCCGAACAGCGCGCTGAAATCGAAGCGCAGCGCAGCGAACCCCAGCTTACGTCCCGTCCGACCGTGGCGGCGATGGAAAACCTGCTTTTCACGCCTTTCGAGGTGCTGGATCATGGTTTCCTGCGCGTGGTCGATTATATGGGCGACGATGGCGCGGTCGTTCAGGCTGCGCGTGTGTCCTATGGTCGCGGGACGAAGAAGGTGTCCGAAGATGCGGGTCTGATCCGCTATCTGATGCGTCACCGTCATTCGACGCCGTTCGAGATGTGCGAGATCAAATTCCATGTGAAGCTGCCAGTGTTCGTCGCGCGGCAGTGGATTCGTCACCGTATGGCGAGCGTGAACGAGTATTCGGCGCGCTATTCCATTCTGGATCGGGAATTCTACCTTCCGGCGACGGATCAGGTCGCTGCGCAGAGCAGTTCAAACCGGCAGGGACGCAGCGATGCACTGGATGCCGAGACAGCGCATGAGGTTCTGGAAATCCTGCGCCGGGATGCCAGCCAGTGCTACGACGATTATGAGAGCCTGCTGAACCCTGAAGGTACGGGGCTGGCGCGTGAGCTTGCACGGATCAATCTGACCCTGAACACCTACACGCAGTGGTACTGGAAGATCGATCTGCACAATCTGATGCATTTCCTCGCCCTGCGCGCTGATCCGCATGCGCAGTACGAGATCCGTGTCTATGCGGAAAAGATGATCGAAATTCTCAAGGCCTGGGTGCCCGCGACGTCTGCGGCATTCGAGGAATATCGTCTTGGCGCCTTCACGCTTTCTGCTGGTATGCTAAAGGTGGTGCGCCGCCGTCTGACCGGTGAAACGGTCACGCAGGAAAATTCGGGCCTGACCAAGCGTGAATGGTCGGAAATGGTGGCGGTTCTGGATGGCCAATCCTGAATCCAGCCCCGGCTTCGCATCTCTTGGAAACGATTCTGCCAAAAGCGATCTTGAACGGCTGATGAGCGAGGCGCGGGAAGCACAGCTTGAAAGCCCTGTGGAAGACGCTCCTGTAAAGCCACCCAATCTTCTTGTCTGGGCCGGGATAGCGGGCTCGCTTGTCCTGATATCTGTTGCCATTCATTTTTTCTGGCATACTCCATAAAATATTTGATCCAATAAACGGTAAGTAAAAGCAGATATTTTCTGTTTTTTTACTTCATGGGCCGTCATGAGAGATTCAGCGGGGATTCGTGTGAACTTTATCACATTTATCTCAGGGCTTTTTACAAACAGACTTATCCACAAGGTGTTACCATCTGCCTGGAGCGCTCCGATTCGTATTTCTGGGAGCGTAAAATTTTTTAAGATATTGATTTAATGCGATAATTTTAGAATCGGGTCAGCAAGGCTGATCAGGATTTAGCGCCAAGTCTGTCAAGACGATTATTGGAATACCCACATTTCACCCTCTGTGGGTGCGATACTTGTGCACTACTGGTGCGGGGTAAGAATTCTGATTTTATGGCAAAAATGCGCAGGTAAACTACGCCCTGAACGGCATTAGCCGTCCGCCCGTCGCTGTCGCCATGCTTTTCGAAAAAGCTGGTGCCGGGTGAGGGATTTGAACCCCCGACCTTCGGTTTACAAAACCGCTGCACTACCACTGTGCTAACCCGGCATCGGTAGTGCGGGTTTTTCCATGTCCGGGGCTGTCAGGTCAAGCGCCCGAGAACGATTCTTTGTTCGCGTGCCAGATTTTCGTTTGGATTTCAGCGCGGGATGGGGGTGATCAGGTCTGCGGGCGGAGGCAGATGCTGTGAGTCTTTCGTAAAGCCATAGCCGTCGGAAGAAAGCCCCTGATGCGTGACCGTATGGGAGCAGCCAGTCAGTGTCAGGCCTGCTCCTGTCAGGCAGGCGCCGAGGAGAAGAATACGGATCATGACGGCTCTTTCGTGCTGTGTTCGGAAGGCAGGGAACGGGCCACAACCTGCGCAAGCCGTGTATAGGCCTGAGCCGCTTCGCTGTCGGGTGCGGAAAGGATGATCGGAGTCCCGTCATCGCTACTTGCGCGGATATCGGCGAGCAGCGGGATCTCCGTGAGGAATGGAACGCCCATTTTTTCGGCTTCGGCTTTGGCGCCCCCGTGCCCGAACAGCTCCGTCCGGTGGTTGCAGTTCGGGCAGCAGAAATAGGACATGTTCTCGACGACGCCAAGGATGGGCGTTGCCATCCGTTCGAACATGGCCACGCCGCGCCGTGCATCCAGCAACGCGATATCCTGAGGTGTGGAGACGATGACTGCGCCACCGGCAGCAAGCTTGGGGCCGAGCTTCTGGGCCAGGGTCAGTTGGGCGTCGCCGGTACCGGGGGGCATGTCGATTACGAGGACGTCGAGTTCGCCCCATTCGACTTCACCCAGAAACTGCGTCAGGGCGCCCATGACCATCGGGCCGCGCCAGATCATGGCCTGGTTCTCGTCCACCAGATAGCCGATCGACATGCTTTTCAGGCCCCAGGCTTCGATCGGCAGGATCGTCCCGTCCACGACTTCCGGGCGGGCGTTGCGTCCCAGCATCCGCGGCAGGGACGGGCCATAGATGTCTGCGTCGAGAAGGCCGGTTTTCAGGCCCTGCTGGGCCAGCCCGACCGCCAGGTTGACGGCCGTAGTGGACTTGCCCACGCCACCCTTGCCCGATGCGACGGCAATGACGACCTTGACGCCGGGCAGCAGCGTCTCAGGCGCATGTCTGCTTGCGGCATTGCGGCGTTTGTCGCCCAAGTTGAAAGGACGGTGGCCGCCGCCCTGAGTTGGGGCATTGGCAGCGGCCGGCGTTGCGGGACGATGGGACGTGAAGGACAGCGTGGCGCCCGTGATGCCGGGCAGGCTCGCAATTGCGGCTTCGACGCGCGGCCGCAGTGGCTCCACGCGCGACGCGTTCTCGCGCGACGTCGCCAGCGAGACATGGGCATGACCTTTGCGGACCGATACGCTCTCCAGAGTGGCAAAAGACAGGACGTTCGAGCCCTGGGCGTCCTGCTCGCTTTTCAGGATGTCGGTAATGCGGGTCTCGGCGCTGGGAAGATGGGTCTCCGGGGAGCCGGGCGGCATGTTGTTGGGGGGCGTGGTGTCAGTCATGCCGGGCTCTCATCAGGGGAACATCGTATCGGAAAGGACTCTGAGCCTAGCATGACCGGGCCAAAAACGCATCCTGAACGGCGGGATGGTGACTAAGGGCCACGTTCTGCGTTAGCGTGCAGGTATGAAAAACCTGCTCGCCCGTTTCGGCTCCCGTCGTGCTGCCTGTCTTGCTGTTTCCGGTATGGCCTTGTCCTTCGCGGGCGGCTGGAGTGTGAGCCCTGTTTTTGCCCAGAGCGCGCCCCCGACTTCAAGCCAGCCGTCTTCGGCGCCGACCCCGGCGCCGCGCTCCGTGCTGCCGAGCTTCGCGGATCTGGCGAACAGGCTGCTTCCCTCGGTCGTAAATGTCTCGACATCCGCAGTGCTCAAGCCGTCAAAGAATGATGATAAGGGCCCAGATTCCAGCGCTCCGGACGGCTCGCAGGTGCCCCCGTTCCAGCCGGGCTCCCCGCTGGAAAAGTTCTTCCATGACTACCTGAAGCACAAACCTGCCCCTAACCAGCCACCGCGCCGGCAACAAGCTCTGGGCTCGGGTTTCATCATTGATGCGTCCGGTATCATCGTGACGAACAACCACGTCATTGAAGGAGCGGATCAGGTCAGCGTGACGCTTCAGGACGGGACGGAAATGCCGGCTCGGATCGTAGGGCGTGACAGTCAGGTCGATCTGGCAGTGCTCGAGGTCAAGCCGAAGCATTCGCTCCCGACCGTTCCGCTCGGGCAGAGCGACAAGGCGCGGATCGGGGACTGGGTTCTGGCGATCGGAAATCCATTCGGCTTGAATGGGACTGTGACTGCGGGCATCATTTCTTCGCGTGGACGAAACGTCGAACACGGTCTGTATGACGATTACATCCAGACCGATGCGGCCATCAATCGCGGTAATTCGGGTGGTCCGTTGTTCAATCTGTCTGGCGAGGTCATCGGTATCAATACGTTGATTTATGGTGGCGCGGGTGGCGATTCCATTGGCATCGGCTTTGCTATTCCGGCTGATGATGCGCGCGGAATTATCGATCAGCTTCGTCGAACGGGGCATGTCTCCCGTGGCTGGATGGGGCTGAAGTTCCAGAACGTGACGAACGACATTGCAGAGACGCTCGATTTTCACAAGCCGGATGGTTCCAACGGCAAGGGGACGCTGATTTCGGAAATCGATCCGAAAGGGCCTGCTGCAAAAGCCGGACTTGAGGTCGGCGATATCATCACTCGCGTGGGCGATCAGGACGTGACCGGACAGACCATGCCGCGCATCATCGCGTCCATCCTGCCTGGTGCGAAGGCGCAGTTGACAGTCTGGCATAAGGGTGCGCTCAAAACGCTGCCGATTACGCTAGGCCAGTCGCCTACGCCGCCGGACATGCCGCCGTCGGACACACATCAGCCCGAACATCCTCATGCGGCACTAGGCGAGCTGGGTGTAACGGTCAGTTCGATCGATGCTGATGCCCGCACGCAGTACGCCCTGACCGACGACCAGCGCGGCGTTCTCGTCTCGCGTGTCGAGGCCGGAAGCCCCGCTGCATCGCGCGGGATTGCGGAAGGAAACGTCATCACACAGGTCGGACAGGACCAGATCAACACGCCGGATGATTTCGCCAAGGCCGTGCAGCGTCTGCATGAGCGCAAGAAGACGGAAGTGCTGCTGCTGGTTCAGGACGATGACGGACTCCGCTGGGTACCGGTGCCCTTCCTTGGGAACTGATGCCGTTTCCTTGCGCTGAAAGCTGCCATGAACTTTCTGACACGTCTGGGCCAGAAATGGCTGTCCGTGCCGCCCCGACATAGCGGATGGCGCGAAGTGATGCGCCCAGCGACGCGCCAGACCATCCGCGTTTTGGTGTCGGTCGTGGTGGCTTGGATTGTGGGTTCGCTCATACATCTGCCGGAGATGATCTGGGCGTTGGTGACAGCGCTGATCGTCACGCAGTCCAGTATTAGCCAAACCATGACGACGGCGCGGGCGCAGATCAGCGGTACGCTGATCGGGGCGCTGGCAGGGGTGTGTGCGGTCGTTCTGGAGATCATGACGGGCCTGCGCTGGCTTCCGTTCTGGATCATGCTGGCCCCGCTAGTGTTCCTGACCGCCATCCAGCCGACGCTGCGTTTTGCCTGCATTACGCTGATAATCGTGTATCTTTTCCCGAGTCAGGGTAGTCCGTTCCTGCCCATGATAACGCGGCTCCTGGCCATCGTGGTCGGTGTCGCGGTTTCGATTGTGGTGTCGTTCTGCATCCTGCACAACAGCGCGCGCAAACAGGCTTTTCATACGGCCGCGTGTCTGTTGCGTCGCATGGATCAGCTTCTCAAAAGTGCGCTTGATCAGAACACGGGCTGGGCGGTGATCGAGCGCCAGAATGATGATTGTGTGACTCTGCTGAAGGAGCTGGAAGACGCCGTGACCGAGGCACGGCGCGAGCGTTGGAAGGAGCTGGAAAAGCGCGATCCGGTTTTGGCAGCGCTCCCTAGATTGATGCGGCGCCTGTTGACCGACATGATGCTGGTGGCACGTGCCATTGCGACGGGGCGTGCGACCGGGAACACAGGCCTGCTGCCTTTGTACAAGGGGCTGAGTCATGCGCTGCGTGGGCTGGCACATAGTTGCGAAGAGCAGTTGCGCGCAAAGCAGAACCAGCATGAACAGCAGTCCGAAGACGAGGAAATCCTCGACCTCCTGCCGCGATTGGAAGAGCAGACCCGTCCTGAGATGCGTTTTGTGATGTCCCTGTTCCGCGAGGATCTCGAACGGGCTGTTGGGGTGCTCATGCGTTCTGATGCGAGTGCCGCAAAAGGTCTCTGAACAGGACGTCCCGCGGAGGGCAGTCAGAGGTCGAAATGGCTCCTGTTGAAACCGTCATTCGGTTTTTACGTTGTTTCGGGGCTATGATGGCACATGCCCGGCCTTGTCGGTCCCCGTCAGCGACCGGCCCGAAACCACGGAGAATTCCATGATTACGCGCGAAACCCTTAAGTCTCTTCCTGCCAATGTCCAGGCTCCCCCCTATGACATCGACGGGATCAAGCCTGGGATCGTGCATTTCGGTGTAGGTAACTTTTTTCGAGCCCATGAGGCGTTCTACGTCGAGCAGATTCTTGAACACGCTCCGGACTGGGCGATTGTTGGTGTTGGCCTGACGGGCAGTGACCGTTCAAAGAAAAAAGCCGAGGAATTCAAGGCCCAGGACTGCCTGTATTCCCTGACCGAGACGGCTCCGTCCGGCAAGAGCACGGTGCGCGTCATGGGCGCGCTGCGTGACTACCTGCTTGCCCCGGCCGATCCGGAAGCCGTACTGAAGCATCTTGTTGATCCGGCCATCCGCATCGTTTCCATGACGATCACGGAAGGCGGCTACAACATCAACGAGACGACCGGTGCGTTCGATCTGGAGAATGCGGCAGTAAAGGCCGACCTCAAGAACCCGGAAAAGCCGTCCACCGTTTTCGGTTACGTGGTCGAGGCCTTGCGTCGTCGTCGGGATGCCGGTGGTAAGGCATTTACTGTCATGTCCTGTGATAACCTGCGTCATAACGGCAATGTCGCCCGCAAGGCCTTCCTTGGCTATGCGAAGGCGCGCGATCCGGAGTTGGCGAAGTGGATTGAGGAAAACGCGACCTTCCCGAACGGAATGGTTGATCGCATCACCCCGACCGTCTCGGCGGAAATCGCCAAGAAGCTTAACGCGGCCAGTGGGCTGGATGACGACCTGCCGCTGGTGGCCGAGGATTTCCATCAGTGGGTGCTGGAAGAGCGGTTTGCGAATGGCCGTCCGCCGCTTGAAAAAGCCGGCGTGCAGATGGTCGGGGACGTGACGGACTGGGAGTACGTCAAGATCCGAATGCTTAATGCAGGGCACGTCATGCTCTGCTTCCCGGGCATTCTGGTCGGCTATGAGAATGTGGATGACGCCATTGAAGACAGCGAACTCCTTGGCAATCTGAAGAACTATCTCAACAAGGATGTCATCCCGACCCTGAAGGCGCCTTCAGGCATGACGCTCGAAGGCTATCGGGACAGCGTCATCAGCCGTTTCTCCAACAAGGCGATGTCGGACCAGACGCTCCGGATTGCTAGCGATGGCTGTTCCAAGGTTCAGGTGTTCTGGACGGAAACCGTGCGGCGGGCGATCGAAGACAAGCGGGATCTGTCACGCATAGCGTTCGGAATTGCATCCTATCTCGAAATGCTGCGTGGTCGCGACGAGAAGGGCGGGACGTATGAATCGTCCGAGCCGACTTATGGCGACGCCGAATGGAAGTTGGCCAAGGCGGACGACTTCGAAAGCTCTCTGAAGCTCCCGGCGTTCGATGGGTGGCGCGATCTGGATACGTCCGAACTGGATCAAAAGGTCATCGTGCTGCGGAAGATCATCCGCGAAAAGGGCGTAAAAGCCGCCATCCCGGCCTGAATTCGGCTTTTAGGGTAGCGACTGAAACAGAAAACCGCGCTCTGGAAGGAGCGCGGTTTTTTTTTATGCTCAGATCTGTCCCATCAGGACAAGGATCACGACGACCACGATCAGGACAAGTCCGCTGGAGGGGGAGCCCCATTTCGAACTGTACGGCCATGACGGCAGCGCACCGAGATCAGGATTACAAGAAGGATCAGTCCCATGGCACATCTCTCTTGCCGGTTGAGACTGGTCTGTGTTCAGGGTGTCTAAAAAGTTTCCGTAGGGGCGCGAAAGATCAAAGCTGTCGGTCGCGCTTAATCCGGTCCCAAGCCGCATTGATGCGGGCCACCCGGTCCTGTGCGCGTTTGCGCTCTGTCTCTGACATAGGTTTCTGGGCCAGCACGTCCGGATGATGTTCGCGGATCAGGGTGCGCCAGCGCACGCGGATTTCTGTGTCAGTTGCGCTGCGGGTGATGCCGAGAATACGATAGGCATCCGGCTCGTTTCCGCTGGCGGCGCGATTGTTGCCGCTTTCGGCCCGGTCCCATGCTCCTGGCGGCAGGCCAAATGCCCCGTGAACGCGCTGCAGAAAATCGATTTCCTTCGGGTGAAGTTCGCGGCTGGGGCCTGCATCGGCACGGGCGATGCGGAACAGTGCCGTCATGAGGTTCTCAAGCGGCGCCGTATTATCGGCATAGGCCTTGCCCATTTCGCGGGCATACATCTCGAAATCGTCCGTCCGGTCGCGGGCGCGATCGAACAGCATGCCGACTTCCTTGGTGTTATCGGGGGGGAACTGGAAGCAGGTCTTGAAAGCGTTGATTTCGTGCCGGTTCACCGGCCCATCGATCTTCGCCAGCTTCGCGCACAGGGCAACAAGGCCGATGGCGTAAAGCTGATCTCGTTTGCCCAGGGCCGCAGCAATCTTGGCAGCGCCGAAAAAGGCCGCGCTGTTGGGATCGGGACGGCCATTCGCGGGAAAGCGCTCACTCCAGCCGCCCGTTGAGGGCTTGAGTAGCGAACCGTTATCGGCGGCATGCCCCAGCGCTGCGCCCATCAGTGCTCCGAAAGGACCACCAACCGCGAAGCCCGCGACACCACCGAACATCTTGCCCCAGATAGCCATGTCATCAACCTAGCACGCCCGCTCACAGCGGCAAATGACAGATCGCAGGCTGGGTGTAGGTGCTGATGCGCCAACCGTCCGGGCTTGCGGTGTGGTATAAGCTGGGAGTTACGAACTTATCGCTGTCTCATGCTTTTGAGGCGCAGGTTCTTCTGTTCGTTTCATGACGGATATTTTTATGCCCACCTTGATCCAGACTGCTACTTCGATCCCTTTCCGCTCTGATGATGAACTGATGGATCTTTTGATCAAGCGTCTGCCAATGTGGCTGCAGAAAGTGCTGAACTGGTTGCGGGAAGCGGATCATAAATGGGTTCGGATTCCGGCAGGCGTGCTTTTCATGCTGGGCGGCGTTCTGTCCATCCTGCCTGTTCTGGGTCTGTGGATGCTGCCGATCGGCGTGATGTTGCTTGCGCAGGATATTCCGCTCTTCCGTCGCCTTCAGGGCCGCCTCCTGCGCTGGATCGAACGTCAACATCCGGATTGGCTGGGCCTTTCGGCGAAAAGCGGCGGAAGCTAACCGCTCGTCTGGACGTGTTTCTGAAGATGTATCAGCGCTGCAACCCGCAGGGCTGAAGCCAGTGGGCGCTCTGGTGGTCGCGCGGCATCGAGAGAAGCCACCAGAGACGCAAAGCTCTGCTGGCGGACTGCGGCCATCGCGTCCAGTACCGTCCAGAACTCGGGTTCCAGTGCCACGGACGTCCGGTGTCCTGACAGAGACAGACTACGTTTGACGAGATCACTCATTTCGGTTGTGCCTCAAGGCGGTTCAAAGCCCATTGCGCGGTTTCTGAAACATCAGGATCCGGATCACTCAGCAGCTCCCGCGCAGAAGATATGAGCGACGGATCGGCCGAGTTGCCGATCGCGATCAGGACGTTACGTACGAACCGGTTGCGTCCGATCCGTTTGACCGGAGAGCCAGCAAAAAACGTCCGGAATGTCGCATCATCCAGTCGCACCAGTCCGTCGAGTTTTGGTGCAATCAGCTCCGGGCGGGCCTGAAGCTTGATGTGCCGCGCGCTTTCTGCAAAGCGGTTCCATGGACAGACGGCCAGACAATCATCGCAGCCATAGATGTGATTGCCGATTTTTGGCCGTAGTTCATGCGGGATCGGGCCTTTATGCTCGATCGTCAGATATGAGATGCAGCGGCGTGCATCCATCTTCCCCGGCCCTGTGAAGGCTTCTGTCGGGCAGGCGGTTAGGCAGCGCGTGCAGGAACCACAGCCTCCACCCATGGGGGCAGACGGTGTCAGTTCCAGCGTGGTATAGATTTCGCCCAGCAGCAGCCATGACCCATGCTCACGCGACACGAGACAGGTATGCTTTCCCGTCCAGCCAAGATGAGCTTTTTCCGCCAGTGCCCGCTCGGAGACAGGAGCTGTATCCACGAAGACCTTTACTTGCGTCTCCGGGCCACCCAACTTCACGACGAACTGCGCCAGATGTTTGAGCATTCCTTTGATGACGTCATGGTAGTCCCGGTTACGGGCATAGACGGAGATATTGCCGCACTCGGGATTGGTTGTCGGTCCTTCGGCAGGGGCGTAGGACAGGCCGAGCGAAATTACACTTCGGACTTCGGGCCACAGGGCCTGTGGGTGGGAGCGTTCCTCGATACGCGTTTCCATCCAATCCATCGTGCCATGATAGCCCTGCGCGACGAATTCCCGCAGGTTCCGAGCCACTTCCGGCCCGAGTTCCGCCTTGCAAAATCCGACCGCGTCGAAACCGAGATGCAGGGCATGTGCCGCAATTCGGGCTTCAAGCCCTGTATCGGGTTTTGGGGAGGTAGGCATTGAAGGAACAGGTCTCGCCGGTGAACGGGGAGCCGTTATGCCATCAGGGACGCAGACGGACCAGCTTTTCTGCTGTCCGGAACCGCTGATGCAGACAGGATTTGTCATGATCTGAAAATGGCTTGCCACGTCGGAGATGGGGCGGCATCGTCGCGCCATGCGACATTCTTTCTTTCATGTTCTGCCCGCTGTTGTTCTGGGTATGACTTCTGCTTTGACGATGATTCCGGCTGTACATGCTGCTCCGCAGTCTGTCACACAGGTTTATGACCGCATCCGGAATGATCCGGTCCGGTTGAACATGTTCCTCCGTGCCTTCCCGAAAGGGGCGGACCTGCACAACCATCTGGTTGGTGCAATCTATGCCGAAAACATGCTGAACTGGGCCGCGCACGATGGCCTGTGCGTGTCGCTGAAGGAAAAACGCATTCTCGACCATGCCTGTACACATCCGGGAGAGGGGGAGTTTCCGGCTGCCGAACTGTCGCATCATGAGGAAACGGAAAATGTCCTGATCGATGCGCTGTCCATGCGGGACTTCGTGCCCGCTCCTGGCGATGCCTCTGGGCATGACCATTTCTTCGCGACATTCGCCCGGTTTGGTTCCATCGATGATGCGCATTCGGGCGATATGCTGGCTGAAGCGCGTGACCGGGCGGCCCGTGACCATGTGACCTATCTGGAGCTGATGATTTCGCCCGGGATTGGCGGGATGATTGGCGCGGGTTTCCATCATCCGCTGAAGGGTGACGACTTCGCGGCCGCGCACCACGCGCTTATGCCGGAAATTCCAGAACTGGTGCAGAAAGCCCGCGCTGCGACGGACCAGATGGAAGTGCAGGCTCGGGATGTGCTGAAATGCGGGACCTTGCAGGCTCATCCCGGATGCGCGGTGACGGTGCGCTATCTGTTCCAGACCCGGCGCACATTACCGCCGCAGGCTGTTTATGCGCAGCTTGATGCCGGTTATGCGACCGTGAAAGCCGATCCGCGCTTTGTCGGGCTTAACATTGTGGCGCCCGAAGACGATCCGACTGCCATGCGCGATTATGACCTGCATATGCGGATGTTTCATTTCCTGAACGGCGTCACTCCGGGCGTGAAACTGAGCCTGCATGCCGGCGAACTGACGACTGGTCTCGTCCCTACTGAAGGTCTGCGTCACCACATCCGCGCTGCCATTGATGTGGCGGGAGCCAGCCGTATTGGGCATGGCGTGGATGTGGCGCTTGAGGACGATCCGGCATCACTTCTGGCCGAGATGGCACGACGCCATGTGATGGTGGAAATCAACCTGACCAGCAATGACGAAATTCTTGGTATCAAGGGCTCTGCCCATCCGTTTGGTCTTTATCGCAGGGCTAGCGTGCCGATGGCGCTTTCCACGGATGACGAGGGCGTCTCACGGGGCGATCTGACGCAGGAATATGTCCGCGCGGCTCAGACTTACGACTTGTCCTATGCCGATCTGAAAACCCTGTCCCGCACCGGGTTGGAATACGCCTTCGTTCCAGGAGAAAGTCTGTGGTCCGATCATCAGCTGGGACAGTTCGTGCCAGCCTGCGGGACGCTGCCCGCTGTATCCGGTACCTGTACGATTTTCCTGAAAACCAGCGAGAAAGCTCGTCTGCAATGGGCGCTCGAACAGCGGTTTGGCACATTTGAAGCCACTGTTACACATGAGGGACTTTACCAGTGAAATCTATCTCAACCGTTTTTGGGGCCACGCTCCTGTCCCTGTGTGTCCTCGGTTCGGCCTCGGCTCATGCGCCGATCCCCGTGCGTGTTGTCGTCGTCACAACCTTCGAGATCGGCAAGGATACGGGGGACACGGCAGGCGAATACCAGAACTGGATCGAAAAACTGCCACTGCAGCAAACGATCCCGGCACCCGGCACCGATCATGACGTGATGCATTACAATCCGGATCTGCATGTTCTGGGGATCGTGAGCGGGGAGGGACCTGAGCACATGGCCTCGGCTCTTACAGCTCTCGTACTCGATCCACGCTTCGATCTGCGTCACGCCTATTTCGTGCTGGCTGGAATTGGTGGAATTGATCCGAATTTCGGTACCATTGGTTCGGCCGTCTGGGCGCCGCGTGTTATTAATGGTGGCCTGTCTCATTTGATTGATCCGCGCGAAATTCCTGCGTCCTGGCCGGATGGGTTCACGCCCGTGCAGAGCAGCACACCGGATGAACAGCCGCGCCCCGCGCTTCATTCCGGTATGGGAGATATGGAATATACGCTTGATCCGGCCCTTGTGCAGTGGGCTTATGGGATGACGAAGGACATCACGCTTCCTGACAATGCCGGACTGAAGGCATCGCGCTTGCGTTACACCGGTTTTGCAGCCGCCCAGAAACCGCCTTCTGTTCAGCTTGGTGACACGATCTCGGGCGAGACCTTCTGGGTTGGTTCGAAAATGAACCAATGGGCCGAGCGGTGGGTGAAATACTGGACGGACGGGCAGGGCGTCATGGCGACGACGGCCGAAGAGGATGTTGCGTTCTGTCAGGCTCTGGCGCTTCAGGGAAAGGCGGGGCGCGTTGATCCGAAGCGTGCGCTGATTCTGCGGACGGCTAGCAATTTCGACATGCAATCACCGGGCCAGAGTGCCGCGCAGCTTCTGTCGGACGAGGCGCATGAGACTGGATTTTCAGGATTTCAGGCCTCGGTCGATGCAGCCTATACGGTGGGGAGTGTGGTCGTAAAGGAACTGGCGACTCACTGGGAGCAGTATGAAAAATCGCTGCCGACGGCCCGGTAAATTCGATGGTGTCCAGTCATGGTCGATTTTTTTGACTTCATGAACACCATTAATCGCGCCCAATCCCGTAATGAGATGGAAGACGGGGCGTTAGCTATGGACCAGTATGGGGCGTTCCTTCGCGGTGCGCCTCATCCAGAAGGTGTTCAGCATTTCGGCTTTTTTCCTCGAGGCGTACACATCATTTAATGGAAAAGTGCAATTCCGTGCAGCTCACCAGAATGGTCCGAAGCAACCTGCGGCTGCCGTGGCAATGGTGAGAATGGATAGTCCTGCATCACCGGCCATTCCCAGAACCGCTGCAAACCAGATGGTCGCAGTCGTTGTAAGGCCTCGCACGGCCTCGCGGCGCATGAAAAATCACGTTGCCCCCGATGACGCCGCTTCCTGAGACGATCCGCCCGGCATCAATGATCTTCATGAAGCCGTATTTAGAAAACAGCATGAGCAGGGTGCGGAAACCCCGATAAGCGTATGCGTTCGCAGATCCGCCCTTCACCCCCCCCATTCATGAATCAGGATTACAGTGCCAGATTCGGCATCGGCCATTCGTCTTCGCTCCAGTCGCCCTTGGTCCAGTTTTCGCGCAGCTTTACGGCAAGTGCATCGAGCGTACCGTCCACGATGGCGGCGCGGATCTGGCGCATCAGGCGCTGGTAATAGGCCAGATTATGCCAAGTCAGCAGCATCGGGCCGAGCATTTCGTTGGCGCGGAACAGATGGTGCAGATAGGCACGGCTGTAACGCCCGGCGATGGGGGTGTCGTCATGCGGCGTCAGCGTGCGCGTGTCTTCGGCGAAACGGGCATTGCGCAGATTGATGGCGCCGCGCTCGGTATAGGCGCGGGCCGTGCGCCCCGCGCGCGAGGGCATCACGCAGTCGAACATATCCACGCCGCGCATGACCGCGCCAAGAAGATCGTCCGGCGTGCCGACGCCCATCAGGTACCGCGCCTTATCCTGCGGCAGCATTGGCGTGGTGAAGTCCAGCGTCGAGAACATCAGTTCCTGACCTTCGCCTACGGCCAGACCACCGATCGCATAGCCTTCAAAGCCGATATCGGTCAGGGCCTTGATGGAATATTCGCGCAGATCACGCTCGGTGCCGCCCTGCACGATGCCGAACTGCCCATATCCTTCGCGGGCAACAAACGCCTCGCGGGAGCGGGCGGCCCAGCGCATGGACATTTCCATGGATTTTCGCAGGGCTTCGGGCGTGGCGGGCAGGGCCGGACACTCGTCGAACGCCATGGTGATGGTCGCGTCGAGCTTGAACTGGATGTCGGTCGAGATTTCCGGGGTCAAGCGGTGCTTGCTGCCGTCGATATGTGAGCGGAACGTCACGCCGTCTTCGTCGAGCTTACGCAGCGCGCCGAGGGACATGACCTGAAATCCGCCGGAATCGGTCAGGATCGGGCCGGGCCAGTCCATCATTCTGTGCAGGCCGCCCAGCTTCTGCACGCGGTCCGCCGTAGGGCGCAGCATCAGATGATAGGTGTTGCCCAGAACGATGCGTGCCCCCGTGGAGCGCACCGCGTCCATCGTCATGCCCTTGACCGTGCCGACAGTTCCGACCGGCATGAAGGTCGGGGTCGGGACTGTGCCGTGGCGGGTGTGCAGATGGCCCGCGCGCGCCATGCCGCAGCTCGCTTCAGGCACCCAGATCATTTTGGTGGCGTGATCGGTTTTCTGATCGTTCATGGCGCGCGCTCCAGCAGGCAGGCATCGCCATACGAATAGAACCGCAATCCGTTGGCGATGGCGTAGGCATAGGCCTCACGCATGGTCTCGGTGCCGCTGAACGCGCAGACGAGCATGAACAGCGTCGAACGCGGCAGATGGAAATTGGTCATCAGCACATCCACCGCCTTGAAGCGATATCCGGGCTTGATAAAAATGGAGGTCTCGCCACGCCACGGAGCGACGGTCCCATCCTCGCGGGCTGCGCTTTCCAGCAAGCGCAGGGAGGTGGTGCCGACGGCTACGATCCGGCCGCCACGGGCGCGGGTTTCGTTGATGGCGGCAGCAGTCTCTTCGTCGATCTCACCCCATTCCGCGTGCATTTTGTGCTCAGCGATCGTGGAGCGGACCGGTAGGAATGTGCCCGCACCGACATGCAGCGTCAGGGTTCGGCGCTGGATACCTTTTGCGTCCAATGCTGTGAGTACTTCAGGTGTGAAATGCAGGCCAGCCGTGGGGGCTGCTACGGCGCCACGGTGTTGTGAGAAAATGGTGCGGTAATCTGCATCGTCCTGCTTCGTCGGGCCGAAAGGACGGTTGATATAAGGCGGTAGAGCCAAAGCACCGACACGTTCGAGAAACGCATCGAAATCGTCTCCCTCGACTGAGAAGCGGATGCTGACCGCGCCGTCGCCTTCGTTGTCAACAACGGTGGCCGTGACCACATCATCACCGAAATGCAGGACGTCCTGCGGTTTCAGCTTGCGGGAATTGCGTGCCAAGGCATGCCAGCTTCCATCCGCCAGAATACGGTCGAGCGTCAGCCCGATCTTCGCCTCGCCGCGTGTGGCCGCAAGCTGGGCGCGGATGACGGCCGTATTATTGGCAATCAGAAGATCCCCCTCACGCAGGAAATCCGGCAGGTCGCGGATCACATGCGGATCAGGCGCCAGACCAGGCCGCACATGCAGCAGCGTTGCGCTGTCACGCGGGCGTGCAGGCTCCGTCGCGATGTGATCGCGGGGGAGTTCGAAATCGAAGGGGGCGAGATCGTCCGTCATGGGAACGTTCTCTAGCAGGTTCGGCCCGTATGAAAACGTCAGACCGGCGGGCCTGACGTCTCTTTTTGTGTAGCAGGTGTGCGTTTCAGGCCGAAACGCTGAGCAGATGGCTCGTATCGCTGCTGGAGCTGGAGTTCGAAGATCCCCCAGAGGTCGTCTCGGAAATGATGTTGCCTTGGGCGTCCTCGACGATGGTCGTCGTAGAGCCGTCGGCATTCAGTTTGGTCGTCGTAGTTTCTTGCGTGGAGGAACTGCTGCTGGACGATGAGGACGCGCTGCCCGCGCTGTAAAGGCTGCTCATGGCCGAAGAGCCGATGGAAGAAATGCCTGTCATAATGAAAAGACTCCGTTGGGAAGAAACGAAGACCAGTTTCGGATCAGAAGGTTAAGAAAGGATAAGGACTCCTGTAACCGAGTGATACGGAGTGTATTCGGTTGCGATATTCGCAGCAGTTTCAATCGCAATGACGGTATGATCTGTAATCAAGGCGTTATTTCATGCTGGGAAGTGTTTTCGCTTCCTGCCAGAGTGCTTCCATGGTCGGCAGGTCCTGCTCGGCTATGGTCTGCCCCTTGCGGGCGAGCATGGTTTCCATCGCTTCGAAGCGGCGGGTGAATTTGGTATTGCTCCGGCGCAGGGCCGCTTCGGGGTCGATATTCAGTTTGCGGGCCAGACTTGCCACGGTGAACAGGACATCGCCCAGTTCGTCCTCGATGCGGTCCGGGTCTCCGCCGAGTTCGGCTTTCAGTTCGTCGATTTCTTCATGGACTTTGTCGAGAATCCCGGTGGGATCGTCCCAGTCGAAACCCACGCGGGCGGCACGGCGGCTGAGTTTTGCGGCGCGCATCAGGGCGGGGAGCGGAAGGGCAACACCGGCCAGTGCGCCATATTCGGCCTTGCGCTGACGCTCGGCGTCTTTTTCCCGCTCCCATGTGTCGTCATCCATTGCCGCATCGCCAAAAACATGCGGGTGACGGCGCACAAGCTTGTCGGCAATTATGCCCGCCACAGTCTCAAAATCGAAATGTCCGGCTTCTGAACCCATCTGGGCCTGAAAGACGACCTGAAATAGCAAATCACCCAGTTCATCAGGTATGGCATCGCGGTCGTTACGCGCAATGGCGTCCATGACTTCATAGGCTTCTTCGATTGCGAACGGCGCAATCGTGGCAGGGGTTTGTTCCACGTCCCAAGGGCAACCGCCTTTGGGGGCGCGTAGACGCTTCATGATATCCAGCAGACGGTCGATCTGCCGGGAGGAGGGCTGGGTCATCGAAACATCCTGCTGTTATCGTTCTGCAAGGTTCATACCCGTGTGGTTCTATGGATGAAAGCGCCGGGAAGGGCGGCAACGGGTGACAGCATGACATTCCCGACGTAAAACGACTACCAGACGTTTCGGGTATCGACCGGGGCGGGACGGATTTGCAGACAGGGTGGATGGCGTATGGCTCGCATTTTCATTGATGGGGAAGCAGGCACGACAGGTCTGGGCATTCGCCAGCGGATCGAAGCCCTCCCGGCTTCCTATGGTCTGGAAATCCTGTCCATCGACCATGCGTTGCGCAAGGATATAGCGGCCCGTCGCTCCATGCTCGAGCAGGCCGATATCGCCATCCTGTGCCTACCGGATGATGCGGCCCGGGAGACGGTGACGCTGGCGGAAGGGTTGAACGTCCGGATTCTGGACGCGAGCACGGCACACCGTATTGCGGATGGCTGGGTCTATGGTTTCCCCGAGCTGGACGCGGAACAGGAAGCTGCCATCAAGGGCGCGCGGTTTGTCGCCAATCCTGGTTGCTATCCGACAGGCGCTATTGCCCTGATGCGCCCGCTGGTCCGGTCGGGGCTTCTGCCGGCCCATCATCCTGTTTCCATCAATGCTGTCTCCGGCTACAGCGGAGCAGGGCGTGTGGCGATTGAGGAGCATGAAAAGAACGGCGGTCCGGCTTTCTTCCTTTACGGGCTGAACCTCAAGCACAAACATTTGCCTGAAATTCGGCATTATTCGGGCTTGACGCGACAGCCGCTGTTCGTGCCGTCGGTCGGGCATTTCCCGCAGGGCATGATCGTTTCCATTCCGCTGCATCTGAAGGACCTGCCGGGGCAGCCTTCGGCCGCAGAACTAGAAGCCGTGCTTCAGGGCGCTTATGCGGGATGTCAACATGTGCGCGTTTTTCCCGACGAGACGCAGCTTGTGGCCGACACACTGGCTAATACTGACGACATGGAGCTGCGTGTTCATCATAATGGCGAGCAGGTCGTCCTGACGGCGCGGCTGGACAATCTAGGCAAGGGGGCTTCAGGCGCAGCTATCCAGAATCTGCTTTTGATGCTGGGGCTTTAGAGTCTGCACTCTGCGGCTCAGATTTTGCGGTCTGGCACTTTCTCCGAGAATGTATTAGAATTCGATTAGCCCGTGCGAGAGTGGCGGAACGGTAGACGCAGTCGGCTCAAAATCGACCGCCGAAAGGCATAGGGGTTCGAATCCCCTCTCTCGCACCATGAGCGGTCATTTCCTGCCGGAATGACCTCAGGACCGATCAGCCCGGAACGAGCATGTCCAAGCCGACTGTCAGACCATCCCGCCCGTTCTTCTCCTCAGGTCCTTGCGCCAAGCGCCCCGGATGGTCGTTGTCCGGTCTGGACCAAGCCCTGTTGGGTCGTTCGCACCGTGCACCAGAAGGTCGCGCGCGTCTCAAGGAAGTTATCACACGCTCGAAAGATGTGCTCGGTATCCCGTTGGACTGGCGCGTCGGCATTGTTCCAGCTTCCGATACGGGGGCTGTGGAAATGGTCCTGTGGGCGCTCGCGGGTGAGCGCGGAATTGACGTTCTGTCCTTTGAAAGCTTCTCCGGAACTTGGGCGCAGGATCTGCGCGACGTTCTGAAAATCGAGGATCTGCGGGTTTTGGACGCGCCGTATGGTGAACTGCCCGACCTGACGAAAGTGGAGTGGGACCGCGATGTCGTCCTGACATGGAACGGCACGACGTCGGGCGTCTGCATCCCAGATGCCAGCGCCATTCCGACTGAGCACGGAGGCCTTGTCATCTGCGATGCAACCTCCGCAGCTTTTGCGATGGACCTGCCCTGGGACCGGCTCGATATCGTGACATGGTCCTGGCAGAAGGCGCTGGGAGGTGAGGCCGCGCATGGCATGGTGGCGCTGAGCCCTCGTGCCGCGGCCCGTCTGGCTCAGCCATCGCCGCGTCCGCTGCCCAAGATTTTTCGTTTGGCCAACAAGAAGGGCCTGATCGAAGCTATTTTCGAAGGTGATACGATTAACACGCCGTCAATGCTCTGCGTCGAGGACGCTTTGGACGGTCTGCGCTGGGCTGAACAGATTGGTGGTCTTCCGGCCCTGAAGGCCCGTTCGCAGCAGAATCTGGCTGCCGTGACGAAATGGATTGGGACAGCTGACTGGGTGTCCTTTCTGTCTGTCGGGGAAGAGACGCGTTCTAGCACATCGATTTGCCTGAAAATCACGGCGCCGTGGTTTGAAAGCCTGTCTGCCGCAGAGAAAGGCAAGGCCGTCAAGCATCTGACGGATCTCGTGGCGAAGGAAGGTGCGGGTTACGATCTCGCGTCCTATCGGGATGCTCCGGCCGGTTTGCGGATCTGGGGTGGTGCCACGGTCGAGACGGCCGATATCGAGGCGCTGTTGCCTTGGCTCGACTGGGCTTATGAGCAGACTCGCGCGGACTTCTCTGCATGAGCCTGTATTCCGAGACACCGAGTGCCGCTCTACTGCCGTCCGGATTTGCTGATCTTCTTCCCGGTGAAGCCGAAGCGGAAGCCCGCGGTATTGCCAGCGTGATGGAAGCTTTTTCCCGTCATGGCTATCAGCGTGTCCGTCCACCCCTGTTGGAATTCGAGACGTCGCTGCTTGGTGGATCAGGGCAATCCCTCGCTCCCCAGACCTTCCGTTTGATGGACCCGAATTCGCACCGCATGATGGCGCTGCGTCCGGATATGACCACGCAGATCGCCCGCATTGCGAGCATCCGCCTTCAGGGTGCGCCGCGCCCGCTGCGTCTGTCCTATTCGGGTAGTTGCATTGTTGTTGGAACGCCGGGCCGTGAAGCTGACCGTCAGATTTCTCAGGCCGGGATCGAACTGATTGGCCCCGACAGCGCTCAGGCCGATGCGGAGGTCATAGCTCTTGGCGCGAAGGCGCTCGCTGAACTCGGAATTGAAGGCGTGTCCTTCGACCTGTCTATGCCAGCTCTGGCACTGGGTCTGATCGAGGACGTCATTCCCAAAGCCGATCGTGAACCGCTGCTGCATGCGCTGGACCGCAAGGATGCCAGTGCTGTAGCCGAGTTGGGTGGCCCGATCGCCGGGATTCTGGCGCTCATGCTCCGCGCCGCCGGTCCTGCTGACCGTGCGCTAGATCTGCTTGCCTCGTTAGATTATCCTAAGGAGGTTGTCGGGCACTTCGAGCGTCTGGCTGCATCTGTGGCCGCGATCCGTGAGCGCAGTCCAGATCTGCGTCTGACGATTGATCCCGTCGATTTTCGTGGATGGCGCTATCATACTGGCCTGTGCGTGACGGTCTTTTCCACGGCTTCCCGCGAGGAGCTGGGACGTGGCGGTCGTTATCTGGCCGGGCAAGAGCCTGCCTGTGGCCTGACGCTTCGTCCGCAGGCTCTTCTGCGTGCAGCTCCGGTGTCTGCGTCGCGTCCGCGCTGCTATGTTCCGGTTGATCTCGATGCGGCCAGCCTTTCAGCGCTTCATGCGTCTGGTTACGCCACGGTGTCTGCCCTGTCCCATGACGAGGATCCGGTCGTTCAGGCGCGGCATCTGCGGTGCGCCCATGTCTGGAAGGGTGGTGCGGCTCAGCCGCTCTGATCCATCGTTTCTTTTCGTCTTTCTCCAGTCTCGTCAGTTCTAGGAAGTCAGCTCATGTCCAACGTCACCGTGATCGGAACCCAGTGGGGAGATGAGGGTAAAGGCAAGATCGTCGACTGGCTCGCCAGCCGTGCCGACATCGTTGTTCGCTTTCAGGGTGGTCACAACGCCGGTCATACGCTGGTCGTGGGCGATCAGGTTTACAAGCTGTCGCTGCTGCCCTCGGGTCTGGTTCGTGGCAAGATCGGCGTGATCGGCAATGGCGTCGTCGTGGACCCGAAGGCTCTGATGACCGAAATCGACCGCGTGACGGCGCAGGGTCTGGTTGTTACACCAGAGACGCTGTGGATTGCTGAGAACGCTCCGCTGATCCTGCCGGTACATGGCGCGCTCGATCGTGCGCGTGAAGCTGCCCGTGGTGAGCACAAGATCGGCACGACCGGTCGTGGCATCGGCCCGGCTTATGAGGACAAGGTCGCCCGTCGTGCCATCCGCATCTGCGACCTGGCCGAGCCCGAGACGCTGAACTGGAAGCTGGACGAACTGCTCCTGCACCACAACACGCTGCTCGCCGGTCTGGGTGCCGAGACGTTCACGAAGGGGCAGCTCAAGGACTTCCTGACCGAGATCACGCCGCGCCTTTTGCCGTTCTCCTGCCAGGTCTGGGACCGTCTGGACGAAGCCCGCCGTGCCGGTCGTCGCATCTTGTTTGAAGGCGCGCAGGCTGTCATGCTGGACGTCGATCATGGCACCTATCCGTATGTCACGAGTTCCAACACTGTTGCGGCTGTTGCAGCATCGGGCAGCGGCGTCAGCCCATCTTCCGTGGGGTTCGTGCTCGGAATTGCCAAGGCCTATACGACCCGCGTGGGCGAAGGACCGTTTCCGACCGAATTGCATGATCAGACCGGCCGGACTCTTGGTGAGCGTGGCCATGAATTTGGTACTGTCACTGGCCGTCCCCGCCGTTGCGGCTGGTTCGATGCGGTTCTGATCCGGCGTGCCGTTCGCGTCGGTGGCGTCAGCGGCATCGCCCTTACGAAGCTGGACGTGCTGGATGGTCTGGATGAGATCTCCATCTGCGTCGGCTATGAACTGGACGGCAAGAAGATCGAGACGTTCCCGTCCGCTCCGGGCGCACAGGCCCGCGTCAAGCCGGTTTACGAGACGATGCCGGGCTGGAAAGAGACAACCGCAGGCGCTCGTTCCTGGGCTGAACTTCCTGCGCAGGCCATCAAATATGTCCGTCGCATTGAAGAACTGATCGAAGCGCCGGTGACGCTGCTTTCCACAAGCCCGGAACGCGACGACACCATTCTAATGCGCGATCCGTTCGAAGACTGATCTCCCAGTCCCGGAATCGGTCGTTGCATTAACGAAGTCTCAATCCCTGTCCGGCACAAAAGACCGGATAGGGAAACAACGGGACTTCAATGGCCGACACTCAGGCAGATAACAGCCAGGAACTGCTCATCGCCGAGCGGTATCTGATCAGCCTGGACCGCAAACAGCCCGATCTCGGCGGCTGTGCGACTTATGGAGCCCAGGACATGACGGTATCCGGGGCGTCCTATCTGGCCCTGGCTCCTTTCGCGCCTTCTCCCCGGCTTACCGAAATCATGTTCTTTCGTCATGAAAGCGTGATTTCCATCCAGACCCACGAATATTCTCAGGGCACCTTGTGGTTGCTCTGTCCTCATCCCCCCGGTCCCTCGCTTGCGGAAGGGCTGGGGTTGTGGACGGAGAACCAGCTGATCGACGGCGTCATCCGTCCGATGGCGGTGCTTCTTCAGCGGCTGGAGGCCGAAAAGCTGACATGCCGCAGCATCCGTCCTGATAACCTGTTCGTTGGGCAGGGGTTGCACAAGGTCGTGCTTGGACCTCTGGGAGTGGCCGCACCGGGTGAAAAACAGCCCATTCTTTTCGAACCCCTGTCTTCAGCTGTCTGCCGCCCCTCCGCCCGCGGTGAGGGGACGATGGATTGCGACGTTTTTTCGCTGGGGGTCGTTATTCTTGCGCTCGCTATCGGAAAGCTCCCTCTTGAAGGCCTCTCCGATACGGATATTCTCAAGCGGCGTTTCGAAATCGGTACACCCGCCGCCTACATGGACGGCCATAACGTGCCGGTCGGGCTCCGCTCGCTTCTGACGGCGATGCTGTCCGATGATCCTGTCAGCCGCCCTTCGCCACGCGATCTTGTGACGATTGCGCCCAGCAAGGTCTTTACGGTCCGTCCGGTCATTCCTGCGCGTATCCCCCTCATGATCGGGGGAAATGCCGTCTACACCCCTCAGGCCCTCGCCTGGTATGCGGGGCGGCACCCTGCGGAATTCTCCGTATTGCTGCAAAGAAAAGTCGTCAGCAACTGGTTGGTGCGCGAGCTGGAACTCTCCGTCATGGCGGGGCTGATCGAACAGGCGAGTGCCTCATTCCTTCCGGCCGGTGGCAGCAAGATGGTTGATCCTGCTACGATGGTCATCACGCATGCGATTTCCGTCCTCGATCCTGCCGCGCCCATGTTCTGGGGTGGTACCTGGTTCTGGCCTGAGGCGCTTCCCCAGATGGTGGTTCAGGCAACGGTTCAGCCTTCCACTCCGGATGAAGAGCGGACGGTCCGGAATGTTCTGAGTTTCATGATGGCTAATCCCGATGCCTTCATGTCCGCCCATCTGCCTCAGCGGCAGAGCCATCAAATTACCACCCTGTCCGTGGCGGCACGACGCATTGGAACCAGAGGGGGGGATCTGGTCAGACGTTTCCCGTATGAGCTGAACAGATTTCTGCCCTGCCTTTCAAAGAGATGTCTGGAGGCCCGGATTTCCTTGCCGGAAGGGCTGTTGCAATGGCTGAACCGGCATGTGGGCATTGAGGATCTGCCGGACGAGGTTCTGGGACGGAACGGCTTTCTGGATGATCAGATGCGTTCCTTTCTTGAAGCGAACTGCGCGCGTCAGGGAATCGTTCCGCTTTCTCAGTCGCAGAAAGCGGGCTTGCCAGGCTGGCTCGCCGATTTGACCGTGCTTGCGGCCGTACAGAGGAAATTCGACCGGACGCCGCTTAGTTTTTTGGCGCAGCGGGCCTTGCCGCTTCTGGAAACGGAACTACGTCAGTGGCGGAGCAAGGCATCGCGTGCTCGCCGACGCGTGCGTCTTGGTAAGGCGGCGGAAGACGGAAATCTCGGCACGTTTCTGGCGATCGTCAATGATCCGACGGGTCTTCGGCTGGATCAGCGTCAGGCCCAGGAAGCCGAGGCAGAAATCAGCAATCTGATGCGTGTTCTCGATGAAGCGCCCGAGCGTAAGGCCGCCAAGGATCGTGAAGCACGCAATTCGGGAGAATTCTTTTCACTTCTGACAGGCATTGCCGTGGCAATGGTGAGTATCTGGCTGGAGTTCTGTCGGTGAGGAGGACCCATGACGCCCGTTAGACAGGCAGAGCCGGAATCGCTCCGGGCCCCGGGATTCCGCTGGTGGCACGGGATTATCATCGGGCTGCTGCTCTCCTATGTTCCTGGAAGTCTGGTGGTTGCAGGCGTTCTGCTGTTTCCCTTGGTCGCCCTGAAGCTTGTTGACCCCAATGCTGACGGTCAGCGGATCATGATCGTGTTGTTCTATGTCGGCGCTGCCATGGTGCATCCTCTGCACGAGGCCTGGGCTGCAAACGGAGACTGGGAGACGTGTATCGCGCAGATCACGCAACCCGTTACGCTGGCACTGGACTGGCTTGCCGTTGGGGCGGCCTGGCTCGTGGCGGAAGCCTCGGCCATTAGCGGCCGGCTTTGGAACGCGGAAATTGCGCGACGCGAGCGTAAATCCATCGAAAAACGCATCGCGTATCTTCAGGAAGAGTGGATGTCCTCGGATGAGGATGCGCCTGCGACCTAATCTGCAGGCCGCAGAATTTAGCGCCTTACGTAGAAGGCGTTTCGTCGGTTGAGGTTTCCAATAGTCTGGATGCCAGATCGTTGGAGCCACCGACTAAGCCTTTTGCATATTCCTGAGCCGAGAAAGGGCGCAAATCCTCGGCTTGTTCTCCAACACCGACCATGTGGACTGGCAGTTTGAACTGCTCCGCAAGTGCCACAACAATCCCGCCGCGGGCGGAACCATCCAGTTTGGTCACGATCAGTCCGGTTACATTCACCAGTTCACGGAAGACCCGCACCTGTTCTATGGCGTTCTGTCCAGTCGTTGCATCCAGAACCAGCAGGACGGAGTGGGGCGCTGTTTCATCGAATTTCCGCATGACACGGATGATCTTGGCCAGTTCCTCCATCAGCGCGCCCTTGTTGTGTAGGCGCCCTGCAGTGTCGATCAGAAGAAGGTCGGTTCCGGCTTCGGTTGCGCGCTTGAGGCCGTCATAGGCCAGGCCTGCAGCATCGGCGCCATGTTTGCCGGCGATGACGGGCACGTTGGCGCGCTTGCCCCAGACTTCAAGTTGTTCGACGGCAGCGGCACGGAACGTATCTCCCGCCACCAGCATTACGGATTTGCCTTCTTCCATATAATGACGAGTCATCTTGCCGATCGTGGTGGTCTTGCCGACGCCGTTGACGCCGACAACCAGAATGACGTGGGGTTTCTTCTTCGGATCGGGCTCGAGGGGAATGGCTACTGGTTCAAGGACGCGAGCGATCTCGGTTGCAAGCGTCTCGCGGATTTCGTCGCTGGTGACGTCCTTGCCAAAGCGCGTACTGCGGAAGTTCTCGATGACGCGCTCGGCCACGGCAGGTCCGAGGTCAGCTGCAATCAGCTCGTCCTCGAGCTCCTCAAGAGCTGTTTCATCCAGCTTGCGATGCGTGAAGACGGCGCCGAGACGCGAGCTCGACCGCGAAAGACCCTGTTTGAGTCGTGAGAAAAATCCAGCCATGCATGGGAGTTCGGACAGGTCGCGCCGAACGTCAAGGGTATAGGAAGATCTGAACGCGTTTCAGTTGCGGATTTCGGCTAGAAGTGTCCCATTTTCCAGTGCCGTGGCGCGAACGGGCACGAAACTGCCGCGGATTGGCGCAGATGCGGTTCCGGTCAGACGCACGGCGGCAAACTCCGGCGAATGGCCGCGATCTGGTGTCTCGACCAGAATATTGAACTCGGTGCCGATGAGACGTTGCAGGAAACGGTCACGGTTTGCCTCGCCGATGTCGCGCAGACAGGCTGCGCGTTTCTGGCGCTCAGCATTGGGGACGGCTGGCATGCGAGCGGCGGGCGTTCCGGGGCGTTCGCTGTAAGGGAAGACATGAAGGAAGGGAATCTGCTGTTCTTCGATAAAAGTGCGCGTTTCCTCGAACAGAGCATCCGTTTCCGTGGGAAAGCCCGCGATCAAATCGGCCCCGATGCCTGCCCCTGGGCGGACGGACCGGACGCGGCGCAGCGTTGCCGCGACCCCGGCTGTATCATGGCGGCGCTTCATGCGCTTGAGAATGAGATCCGATCCTGCCTGCAGGGACAGGTGCAGATGCGGCATCAGGCGGGGTTCGTTTTCAAGCAGCCACCACAGATCTGTATCCCCCGTCTCTACATCCAGAAGAACAGGGTCGATGGAGGAGAGGCGCAGTCGTCGTATGCCTTCTACGCGGCGCAGCAGTTCACGACATAACGTGCCCAGCCCCTTACCTTCGAACCCTTGCCATGAAGCGATGTCCACGCCGGTCAGGACAATTTCCTGATGCCCGGCTTCGACCAGTGCTTCGGCGCGCGTGATGGCGTCCTCAATGGGCGTGGAGCGGGAGTCTCCACGCCCATACGGGATGATGCAGAAGGTGCAGCGGTGATCGCAGCCCTGCTGGACTTGAAGAAGGGCGCGTACATGACGGGATGGTGGCAGGTTTGCGCTGGTATCCCCCCAGATGGCGGGCTTAAGTTTGTCTTCATTGGACACAACGCGAACAACGCCCGGTAGCTCGGCCCAGCGGTCTGGTGCGATGTCGGAAGCGCAGCCCGTCACGACGATTTTTGCATCCGGATTTTCGCGATGCGCCCGTCGAATGGCCTGCCGTGCCTGTCGCTCGGCCGTAGTGGTTACGGCACAGGTATTAACGATGATGGTGTCGGTCTGGCCGCGCGCATGATGGGCCATGCCATCGCTCTCATGGGCGTTGAGGCGGCAGCCGAATGTCAGAATGGAGGCGGTCACGCGGTCGTCCCGTGGAAGACCGTGACGGCGGGGCCTGTCATGAGAACATGTCCGTCTTCACGCCATGTAATGCGCAGGTCCCCGCCATCCATCGTGACCGTACAGGTCCGTTCGGTGAGACCGCGACGAACAGCGTTCACGACGGCGGCGCAAGCTCCCGACCCGCAGGCGAACGTCAGGCCAGCTCCGCGTTCCCAGACGCGCAGACGCATGTGTGTGTGGGAAAGGATTTGCGCGAAACCAATATTGGCGCGTTCCGGGAAGAGGGGATTCCGTTCGAGCTCCGGCCCCAGTTCTTCTGCGCGGGAAACATTCCCAAACAGCGTGGCGTGCGGATTGCCCATCGAGCAGGCGGCCGCGTCATGCAGCGGCAGGTGCAGCGTATCACAGGCGCGGGACAGTGGCACGTCTTGCCAGTCCAGTCGGGGTGTCCCCATATCGACGGTAAAGAGATCGCCATCCTGTGCCGTGGGGAGAAGGCCGGCAGCCGTCTGGAGCGTGGGCGTACCCCCAACGAATTTCACCACGCAGCGGGACGCATTGCCGCAAGCTCCGGCTTCTGAACCGTCGGGATTGAAGAAACGGACATGCACGTCCGCACCGTGCAGGGTCGGCGGTGTGAGCAGAACCAGCTGGTCGCAGCCGATTCCGAAGCGTCGGTCGCACAGGTTGCGGATGGTGGGGGTATCGAGCGCGGGATCGTTCTGACGGGCGTCGATCACGACGAAATCGTTGCCCAGACCGTGCATTTTCGTAAAGGAGAGGCTCATGGTGGCTCCTCTCATAAAGCATCCCGTGGGTTGACGCACGGGGAACATGCCCTCATTTCGGCTGCAGGATCAGAAGGAGTGGACATGAGCGGCCCGGAACAGCTTGAAGGAATGCACGCAGCTGCGTTCACGCGTGCGAACAACGAGCCTGATACGATTTTCCATGCGCAGCGTATCCCGGATTCGCTGATGGATATGGGGGCACAGACAGCCGTGACAGCCCTGTATCAGACGGCCCTGCCGGTCGGTGGGGCGGTTCTGGATCTGATGGCGGGCGCTCTCAGCCATTATCCGGAGGAAGCGAAGTTCCAGCGTATGGTCGGGCTCGGGATCTTCAAAGGCGCCCTGGATGCCAATCCTGTGCTGGGCGAGCGTGTGGTGCAGGATCTCAATGAGGACACGGTGCTGCCGTTCGGGGATGATAGCTTCGATGCGGTGACGCTATGCGACGGGTTGGCTTATTTGACGCAGCCGCTGGCAGTGCTGACGGAAGTCGTGCGTGTCCTCAAGCCCGGTTCCCCGCTGATTTTGACATTTTCCGACCAGTTTCATGCAGCGAAGGCCGTGGCGATTTGGCAGGCGCTTGAGCCGGCAGATCGCGTGCGTCTGGCCAGTGTGCTGATGTCCCGTGCCGGACTGGCCGATCTGGATACGGGCGAGGTTGTGCCGCCTGAGGATCTCACGGCATGGCGCGATACGGTGCATGCGGTGATCGGGCGTAAGCCGAGGAACTGAACAGGGCGGAGACTGCATTCCGGGTGCCGGACGGAGCGGGAAGAACAAGATAAATCCGTTCCATACGTTCTTTCTGGCATTTTCGAGTGGAAGTCTTTATGCAGCGGCATTCCAGCCGCCGCATCCTGTCGTCGGCGTGACGTTTGCCGAGTGTTCATAAAATATGCCTTTTCCCGATACCCATCCTGCCCTTAAGCGCGCCCTTGAGGCACGTGGCTACGAACAGCTGACTCCTGTTCAGGAAGCCGTTCTGCAGCCGGGGCTGGACGAGCGCGACCTGCTGGTTTCCGCGCAGACGGGGTCGGGCAAGACCGTCGCCTTCGGCCTGGCCATCGCTCCGACCCTGCTCGGAGACGCCGATCGCCTTCCGCCGTCCCCTCAGCCCATGGCGCTTGTAATTGCGCCGACGCGTGAGCTGGCGCTTCAGGTCCAGTCCGAACTCAAATGGCTCTATGCCGAAACCGGCGCCCGCATCGCGAGCTGCATTGGCGGCACCGATGCCCGCAGTGAAGCCCGTGAGCTGAACCGTGGCGCCCATATCGTGGTCGGAACCCCCGGCCGCCTGTGCGACCACCTGTCGCGTGGCTCGCTTGACCTGTCCGCCCTGCGCTGCGTCGTGCTCGATGAAGCTGACGAAATGCTGGATATGGGCTTTCGCGAGGAGCTGGAGCAGCTTCTCGATGCCGCCCCGGCCGAGCGCCGTACACTGCTATTCTCGGCAACGATCGCCCGCGAGATCGCCTCGCTGGCACGCCGTTACCAGAAGAATGCCGAGCGTATCGACACGGTTTCGGGTGCCAAGCAGCATTCCGACATCACCTATCGTTGCGTCATCACGCAGCCGCAGGAAATTGAGCGCTCGCTCGTCAACGTGCTTCGTTTCTACGAGAGCCCGACGGCCATGGTGTTCTGCAATACCCGCATGATGGTCAACCAGGTGCAGGCCGCCCTGCTTGAGCGCGGTTTTGCGTCCGTCGCCATTTCCGGCGAGATGGGCCAGAACGAGCGCAGCCGTGCGATCGAGAGCTTGCGCTCCGGTCAGGCCCGTGTCTGCGTTGCGACTGATGTTGCAGCCCGTGGTATTGACGTGCCGGCCCTGAGCCTCGTGATCCATGCGAGCATTCCGACGGCGGCCGAAACCTTGCTGCATCGCTCGGGCCGTACGGGGCGTGCAGGTCGCAAGGGCACCAGCGTGCTGATGGTTCCGTTGAACCAGCGTCGCCGGGCCGAGCGCCTGCTTCAGATGGCGAAGATCCAAGCCGAATGGGAAGCTGTTCCCACGGCCGATGCGATTGCCGAGCAGGACAAGACTCGTCTGATGGACGATCCGATCTTGACCAATGCCGTGGATGACATGTCCGACGAGCTGGTCAACCAGCTGGTTGAGAAGTACGACGCCACCAAGCTCGCAGCGGCTCTGGTTGGTCTGTATCGTGCGCGTCTGCCGAAGGTTGAGCAGATCCGCCCGATGTCCGTTGAGGCGCCGCGCCGCACGGAGCGTGGCGAGCGTGCACCGCGCGAAGAGCACACCATGTCCGGTGAATGGTTCAAGATGGGCGTTGGTCGTACCGAGCGTGCCGATCCGAAGTGGTTGATCCCGCTGATCTGCCGTCTGGGTGGTGTGCAGAAGCGCGAAATTGGTAGCATCCGCATCGATCAGGAACAGACCTATTTCCAGATCGCGGATGAGAGCGTGGCTCGCTTCAAATCCTGCCTCGCCGGCGCGGAAGCCGACGAAGTGACGATCGAGCCGTCCGAGGCCCCTGCCGGTGGCATGGGCCCCCGTGGTCGTAACCCGGGTGAAGGCAAGCGCTTTGGCGGCGGTGGCCGTTCGGGCGGTGGCTTCAAGGGCGGTCCGCGCGGTGGTGCCGGCGGCGGTTACAAGGGGCGCGGCGGTTCGGGCTATGGTCGTCCGAAGCCCGCAGCCGGTGATGGCCCGCGCGGTGACGGTTCGAGCCGCAAGCGCCGTTCCTGATCCGTCTTTCACGATCTGAAATGTAGAATCCTGCCGGAGCAGGTCTCCGGCGGGGTTTGTTTTTTCAGGCGTCGGGCAGGAGGGCTACCAGTTCCCGGACACGCTCCAGAATTTCCCTGACCGGAAGCGGGATGGCGGCACCGTCGGTATGGTTTTCCCGTGCCACCCCTGTCTGGAAGACATCCGCCCAGTATTTCAGCCCGCCTTGTGTCGCCATGGCGGCAAAGCAGGGATTGATGTGATGGGACGGAACGAGTTCGTAAACGAGAGTTCCCGGCTGACACCAGGCGATATTGGCCATGCCGGCCCCCAGCATTCCCATGACCATCCTGGCGTCGCTGAATAGGTGGATCTGTTCGGATAGCGACAGCGTTTCGGGCTGCACGCGTTCAAAGCCGAGTTTTTCCAGCTCTGCCGCCAGTTCGGTTTCATTGGGAACGTGCCGGTTGGCTGAACTGCCACGCTCGATATAGAGCCTTCGTCCAGCAGGTGACACTGTGGCCCCCGCAGCCTGACGCAGCCGCGCATAGGCGTCGTGGGATACGTTCGAGACCGCGAAATCGGCACTGCCATTGATGAAGGTGATGTAGTCGAGGGTTTTAAAGGCGTACTGCCGTCCCTGTTGCAAATGGATATGAACGTCACTGCTCAGGTCCAAAAGCTCAAGCGTCTCGAACTGCCACGGATGCATATGTTCGGGCAGGACAAGGCGGACTGGCCTGCCTGACTGTGACAAGACATGCAGGGTGGGGATCGTATGGGCGACCCAGTGATAGAAGTTCGAGGCCCAGTGATCGACACAGTTTGCGGTCACACCCTTGAAAGGTGCGCAACTGATGATATCTACAGGACGCAGCTTTAGGTGACGTACAGCTTCCGGATTCTGGACATAGGCGGTTTCAGCGATCGGATGGTCTGCATGTAGCAGCGTCATCAGCGGCTGGTCCAGCACCACGTCGCGCAAGGTGAACTGACTGATCGTAGCCGGCGTGCTCTCCCAGTTCCGGAACGGGTTGCGTTCCGGATGGCTCAGGGCAGAGGCGCAGGGCGCTGGAACAGGTCGGACGAGACAGCTTTCGAGAACAGTCGTGCTGTGCGCAATCTCCGCCAGAGTGGCTGGTGGAGAAAAAAGGCGCCTGAAACGGGAGAGAAGCAGCATGGTCAGGATCAGACGGTCTTGGCCGCGCCTTTCAGTAGGGCCTGCTGGGCGTCCTTGAGCGCATCAGACATTTTCTGTTCCGGCTCCTTGAGGTGCAGGCTTTCGAGCGTCTCCAGCAGCGCTTCGGCCACGAGAACGCGGGCAAGCCATTTATGGTCCGCAGGGATGACGATCCAGGGGGCGTCCGGTGTTGCGGTCGCACGGATAGCCTCTTCATAGGCTGCGGTATAATGCGGCCAAAATTCGCGTTCCGTCAGATCCGACGGGCTGAACTTCCAGCGCTTTTCTGGATGGTCCAGCCGTTTGAGCAGGCGCAGGCGCTGTTCTTCTGGCGAAATATGCAGGAAAAGCTTGAGAACGAGGATGTTCTGCCGGTGCAGATAGCTTTCGAAATTCCGCAGATCTTCCAGACGATGATCCCAGAAATCCGGAAGGTTCGGATTGAGGCCGCGGGCCCGGACCATGTCCGGATGAACGCGCTCTACCAGAACGTCTTCATAATGGCTGCGGTTGAAGATTCCGATCTCACCGCGCGATGGAACGGCGAGATGGATGCGCCACAGATCGTCATGGCGCGTTGAGATTCCGACAGGGGCCTTGAAGGATGTAACGTGCACACCCTGTGGGTTCAGACCGGAGAACGCGTGCCGGATCGCGCCATCCTTGCCGGCAGTGTCCATGCCCTGAAGTACGACCAGAATACCGTGGGTGGCATAGGCTGCCAGCCGCTGCTGCAGGACGGACATCCGGTCTACACAGTCGCGGATACGGGTGCGGGATTCGTTTTTCTGACGACCGAATTTGTCGTTCGTTGGGATGGAGGACAGACGAAACTTCTTGCCGTCCGTGATGCGAAGCTGGGGGGGGAGGCCGATTTCAACCGACATGACGGTTCACCGCAAGCCCACCCGATGCCTGACAGACCGGCATCATTTCCAGATAATTGACGTTCACGTGCCAGGGGAGGCCGATGAGCCATGAGACGGTTTCGGCAATGTCTGCGGGGGTCAGAGGTGTCGTGTCCTTATAGACCGCGGCCGCCTTGCTCTCGTCGGCGAGACGCACATTGCTGAATTCGCTGCCGCCGCACAGGCCGGGTTCGATATTGGTCACGCGAACCCGTGTGCCGAGCAGGTCCGTCCGAAGGTTCTGGGTGAACTGATGAACGAAAGCTTTCGTCGCACCATAGACGTTGCCACCGGTATAGGGATACGTTCCGGCCGTGCTACCTAGCGCGATGATGTAACCTGTATTGCGTTCCACCATGCCCGGCAGCAGCGCGCGCGTCAGTTCCACGACCCCGGAGACGTTTGTGGCGATCATCGTCTCCCAGTGATCGGGCACGGCGTCCTGTGCGGGCTCCATGCCGAGCGCCAGCCCTGCATTGTTTACGAGCACGTCGATATCTTGCCACTCTTCCGGCAGTGCAGCAGGGAGGCTGCGCAGCGCGTCACGGTCAGTCATGTCGAGCGTGAAAGGCAGGACGCTCTCGCCCAGTTCATCCTTGAGCGCTTCCAGACGATCCTTGCGGCGACCGGTCGCGATGACGCGATGGCCTTCGCGGACGAGGCGTGTTGCGATCGCGTGCCCAAAACCCGCGGTGGCACCAGTAACGAGAACAGTGAGAGGCATGGCAATCTCCAGACAGACAGCGTGCGCCCGGCAGGCGCGGTTTGGGGAGTCGGTTCAATGACCTGGTCCGGGGGACCCGGTTCAATGACATTGGATGTTATTAACACTCCTGAAGGCAAACGCTTGCAATACGGGAAGGGATGCACCCATGTTGGCAGGCATGAAGAAAACACTCGACGGACGCACTGACAACCTGACGGACTCCTCTCCTGCCGAACTAGGGCTGACGGGAAAACTTCTCGTGGCCGCCCCGGCTCTGGCGGAGACATTCTTCGAACGTACGGTCATCTATGTCTGCGCCCATTCGTTACAGGATGGCGCGATGGGGCTGATCGTCAACCGTCGTCTGTCCCAACCGGGTCTGGATGATCTTTTTGCCCAGCTTGGAATCAAACCGAACCCGCCGGAGCGGCGGATCGGTGTCTGCATGGGTGGCCCTGTCGAGCATTCGCGGGGCTTCGTCCTGCATTCGGCGGACTGGGCCGGGGAAGGCAGTCTCGATGTCGATGGCCAGACGAGCCTGACTGCCAGTCTGGATATTCTGCGCGAACTGGCTACGGGTCAGGGACCGAAACGGGCGATGATGGCGCTTGGCCATGCGGCCTGGTCGTCGGGGCAGCTTGAGCAGGAAATTCTGCGCGACAGTTCCTGGTTCGTGGCCCCGGCAATGGACGACATCGTCTTCGGGACAGATCACGCCCGGAAATGGAGAAAGGCGCTAGAGGCCATCGATATCGATCCTCTTCTTTTTTCAGCGTCTGTCGGGGAAGCCTGATCAGTCCTCACCCCTCACAACAGGACCGCAGCATGAGCGCACCTTACAGTCTTTATCTTTATGAACACTGCCCGTTTTGCACCAAGGCGCGGATGATTTTCGGGCTGAAGAACATTCCTTATGAGCAGCGCATCCTACTCAATGATGATGTGGACGGACCGGTTCGTATGGTGGGCCGGAAGGTCGTGCCCATCCTTGAAGAAGACGGAACATTCATGCCCGAGAGCATGGATATCGTCACCCATATCGACGGGATAGGAACTCCGGTCCTGACAGGAGAGACACGCTCCGAGATCGCGGACTGGCTACAGAAAGCGGGCAAGCCGCTCTATCGCCTCTTCCTGCCCCGCGCTGCTTCAGCACCTCTGCCGGAGTTCGCCACGACATCCGCGCGCGCTGGGTTCATTCAGCGCAAGGAGCCTTCCGTCGGATCGTTCAGCGCCCTTCTGGTGGACGGGACTCCTGAACTGGCGGAACTGAACGTGTTGCTGAAGGAGCTGGCGGGTCTGATCCGTGCATCGGACGCTGTCAATGGAGCGCTCTCCACGGACGATATCCACCTGTTCGCGCATCTGCACAGCCTGTCGCTGATTCGCGGCGTCGTGTATCCCCCGGAGGTAGAAGCCTACCGCCAGACACTGTCGAAGCGGTCCCGCGTGGAACTGTTCGATGACATGGCAGTCTGAACTGGGCGGTCTGAACCGAAGATTTTCTGTGGAAAAGGCCGGATTTTATGATCCGGCCTTTTCTATGTCTGCGGGACGACGATTATTTTCCGGGCTGAAGAACCGCGTGCAGGAACTGCTCCCGCCGCTGGGCCACCCGAGCGCGGATGACCGGATCAGGCAGCATGTGCGTGCCTGGCAGTAGGAGCAGGTCATAGGGTTTGCCGGCATGAAGCAGGGCCTGCGTCAGCTTCATGGTGTTTTCGAAATAGACGTTGTCGTCCGTGATGCCATGCATGAGCAAAAGCGGCTGTTGCAGCGTGTCGGCATAAGCCAGGACATTGCTCTTGTGATAGCCTTCCGGGTCGTCCTGCGGGGTGCCGAGATAACGCTCGGTATAGGCCGTGTCGTAATCCGCGAAATCAACCGGCGGTGCGCCAGCCACGCCGACCTTGAACACATCCGGTCGGCGAATGGTCGCCATGGCAGTGAAATAGCCACCAAAGGACCAGCCATGTACGCCGACGCGGGAGAGATCCATTTCATGGTAGCGCTTGCCGAGCGCCTGAAGTCCGTCCACCTGATCCTGAAGTGGAAGGTCGATCAGGTTGCCCTTGATGGCCCGCTCGAAATCATGATCGCGCCCCGGCGTTCCACGTCCGTCGAGCGTGACGACGATATAGCCCTGATTGGCAAGGCACTGATCATCCAGAAAAGCTGTTGGCGTATCGCGCACCAGCTTCACGCCCGGCCCGGCATAGACGGACAGCACGACCGGATAATGTTTTGAGGCGCTGAAATGGTCCGGCCGAATAATGGCTGCGTCCAGATCACGCGCCCCTGCGGTCGTGAACTCGACATGAACCGGAAGTTTCGGCGTCTGCGCCACACCCGGAAGGGTTGCGACGACATGGCCTGCCGTATCCCGCACCAAAGTCTGGCGCGTGCCCGCGGCACTGGCGAACGTATCCACCATGGCCGTGTGCGTGCCGTTGGTGACATGGATGTTGTGAATGCCGCGCTCCGTCACGAATGGTGTAACGGCCCTGGTTTTCAGATCGATATGCACGACCTCGTTGTCCAGCCGGTTGGCGCGGACTGTCACCGTAAGGCTGTTGTGTTCGGCGTCGTAATCGTTGAGGGCGATATAGGACAGGCCGGGCGGCGTCAGGACGCGCTGGAGTTTTCCGTCCGGGGTATGGAGTTCGAGCTGCCAGTCTTTGCCTCGGTCTGCGGCCCAGAGAAAGCCTGCGTTGTTGTCGAGGAAGACGGGCAGGTTGTGGCCGCCGGATGCGGCACGTGGGTCCAGTTCAATCCAAGCCGGGTCGGACTGTTCCAGAAGGAGATGGGTGGCGCCGGTTGCGGGGTCGATCGTGAGAAGCTGTTCTTTCGTTTGTTCGCGGTTGAGCAGGACGATGGCGAGGGGGGCATTCTTCCGCCAGACGACGCGACCGAGATAGGGCCATGCGTCATGGTCCCATGAAATCCAGCGGATCGGGCCGCCTTTGGCATCCACGAGGCCGAAGCGCGTTTTAGCGTTGTTCGTGCCCGCGCGGGGATAGCGGAAAGTGACCGGCTCGGCCTGCGGGGTTTCGGGGTTGGTGATGTAGTGCTTTTCGACGTCGCTGTTATCGGCTTCCTCGAACAGGATGGTTTTGCTGTCCGGCGACCACCAGGCACCATCCGCACGTTCCAGTTCCTCGGCAGCGGCAAATTCGGCGAGGCCATGGCTCAGAGTGTCGCTGCCGCCGGTTGTCAGGCGCGTTTCACGTCCGCTGACCAGATCGACACTATAAAGGTCATTATCCCGCACGGCGGCGAGGCTGAGCCCATCTGGCGAGAGGCGCGGGGCGATCCACTGACCCTCGACAGGCGTGACTCGGCCGTCATCCGTGGCGATGCGTTCGAGCTGCCCACCCTGTGAGGCGAGAACTGTGCCGCCGTCCTCGCTCATCTGGTAATCGGTAATGCCGGACATGCTCTGGCGCGCCCGTTCGCGCCGGGCTTTCTCCTCGACCGACAGATGTTCCGGCCCCGATGCAGGTGCGGCCAGTTCATGAATCGCATGATCCGACAGGTCGTAGCGATAGAGATGCAGATGTGTGTCGAACGGTCCCGAGCGCAGGAACAAGACGGAGTGACCGTCCGGCGTGACTTCCGCGTGGTTCGGCAGGCCAAGCGTTCCGTTCCGGGTCTTGGCGAGATCGAGCATGCAGGCCGCGGGAGCGGCGGCATTGACAATCCCGGCGGACAGCACTGGAGAGATGAGGGCGCAGGCCATAAGGGCGCGACGAAGGGGGTGTGACGGCATTGCATCTCCAAAAGAATGACGGCGGACAGGATTTTGACGTCGATCATGGACCGGGGCGTCGTTTGTGAACAGGGTTTGCGGAGGGGATCTGCGCAACCCTCTCACGTTTTCGAGAGCAGGGGCGATTTTACCGGGACCGATCCCGGGTTCGTGTGTTCTGCATTGCACTACGTCTCAGCAAGAAGGAGCCTGATGGATATGCAGTATCGTCAGCTTGGTCGCTCGGGCCTCAAGATTTCAGCACTCAATTTCGGATCGGTCACATTCGGCGGGCAGGGCAATTTTGCCGCCACCGGTAAGGTGGATGTGGCCGAAGCCACGCGAATGGTGGATATCTGCGTCGAGCATGGCGTGAACATGTTCGATACGGCGGACGCCTATTCCGGCGGCGAGGCCGAGGAAATCTTGGGACGTGTCCTTCAGGGACGCAGCCGCGAACTGCTCGTGACCTCCAAGGTGCGTTTTCCGACGGGGAAGGGGCCGAACGAACAGGGCCTGTCGCGCCATCATATCCTCAATGCCTGCGAAGACAGTCTGCGTCGTTTGGGGCGCGATCATATCGACCTTTATTATCTGCATGAATGGGACGGCCTGACGCCGGTCGAGGAAACGCTTGAAGCGCTCCAGACTCTGCGCGATCAGGGCAAGATCCGGTATGCGGGCATTTCCAATTTTGCAGGCTGGCAGGCGATGAAGCTGCTGGGCGCGGCCGAGCGGGATCGTCTGATCGTTCCGGTCAGCCAGCAGCTCTATTATTCCCTTGAAGCGCGGGATGCCGAATATGAACTTCTGCCGTTGGCCGTGGATCAGGGGCTAGGTGTTCAGGTCTGGAGCCCGCTCGCCTGTGGCCTGCTGACGGGGAAGTACCGTCGCGGCAAGACGGCCCCGGAAGATTCCCGCCGCATTTCCGGCTGGCCGGAGCCGGAAGTCCGGGATCTGAAAAAGCTTTACGATACAGTCGAAGTTCTAGTGCAGATTGCGGAAGAGCATAGCGTCTCCGCCGCTCGCGTGGCTCTGGCCTGGACGCTGCACAAGCCGGGGATCACGTCGCTGGTTCTGGGTGCACGCAAAGAGAGCCAGCTTCTGGACAATCTCGCTGCCGCGTCGCTCCGTCTGACGCAGGAGCAAGTCCGCAGGCTTGACGATGTGAGTGCACCGGACCTGATCTATCCGTACTGGCACCAGAACCGCAACGCGTTCGATCGTCTTTCGAAGGCGGATCTTGTGTTGCAGGGGCCGGCAAAACGTCATCGTGAGGCTCTTGAAACGAAAAAATGACTGCCTAAATATTCATCACAGGCCGCTGCCTTCGGGGGCGGCCAAGAACATCAATGCTGCCGCAACGGGGCATACGAGGACTTTAGACTATGGATATTCAGAATTTCACCGAACGCAGCCAGGGCTTTCTTCAGGCCGCACAGACCATTGCGCTTCGGGACTACAACCAGCAACTGACGCCGGAGCATTTGCTCAAGGCCCTGTTGGACGATGAACAGGGCGCGGCCTCCGGTCTGATCCGCGCGGCGGGTGGCGATCCGAAGGTGGTTCAGACCGCAAATGATGCCGCTCTCGCCAAGCTGCCGAAAGTGCAGGGCGCCGGTGCCGGCCAGCCCCAGATGACGCCGGATCTTGCCCGTCTGCTGGACAGCGCGGAATCCGCTGCGAAAGTCGCGGGCGACAGTCATGTCGCTCAGGATCGTCTGCTCGTCGCAATTGCGTCCAGCAATACACCCGCGGGCAAGGCGCTTGTGGACGGCAAAGCCAGCGCGGCGGCTCTGGAGCGTGCCGTTGCGGAAATCCGTAAAGGACGTACCGTCACGAGCGCATCTGCGGAAAACACGTTCGACGCCCTGAAGAAATATGCCCGTGACGTCACGGCTGTGGCGCAGGCTGGCAAACTTGATCCGGTTATTGGCCGTGACGAAGAAATTCGCCGGACCATTCAGGTCCTGGCGCGTCGCAGCAAGAACAACCCGGTCCTGATCGGTGAGCCGGGTGTGGGCAAGACGGCCATTGTTGAAGGTCTCGCACAGCGGATCGTCAATGGTGACGTGCCCGAGGCCCTGCGCAACAAGAAGCTGATGTCGCTCGACATGGGCGCGTTGATTGCCGGTGCGAAATATCGCGGTGAGTTCGAGGAGCGTCTGAAAGCTGTTCTCAAGGAAATCGAGACTGCTGAAGGCGAGATCATTCTCTTTATCGACGAAATGCACACGCTGGTCGGGGCCGGTCGGTCCGATGGTGCGATGGATGCGTCCAACCTCATCAAGCCAGAACTGGCGCGCGGCACGCTGCATTGCGTGGGTGCGACGACGCTCGACGAATACCGCAAGTATATTGAGAAGGACGCGGCGCTGGCCCGTCGTTTCCAGCCGGTCTTCGTGGGTGAACCCACCGTAGCCGACACGATCTCGATCCTGCGTGGCATCAAGGAGAAGTACGAGCTGCATCATGGCGTCCGTATTACAGACAACGCCATCGTTGCAGCTGCGACTCTCTCCAACCGCTACATCACGGATCGCTTCCTGCCGGACAAGGCGATTGATCTGATCGACGAGGCTGCCAGCCGTCTGCGGATGCAGATCGACAGTAAGCCGGAAGCTCTGGACGAACTCGACCGTCGTATCATCCAGCTCAAGATCGAGCGGGAAGCCATCCGTAAGGAAGACGATAACGCCTCGAAGGATCGTCTGGTCGCGCTGGAAGCGGAACTTGCCGATCTGGAAGAGCAGTCTGATGCGATGGGCGCCGAATGGCATGCCGAGAAGGATCGGGTGAACGCAATCCAGAAACTGAAGGAGCAGCTCGATACAGCGCGCTCCGATGTGGAAGTGGCACAGCGTCAGGGCAATCTCGGCAAGGCGTCCGAACTGATGTACGGCCTGATTCCGAACCTTGAGGCTCAGATCGCCAAGGCTCAGGAAGAAGAGGACGTCGCCTCCAAGAGTGGTCTGTTCGCTGATACCGTGACGGATCAGGGGGTGGCGGCAGTTGTTTCCCGTTGGACCGGTGTGCCGGTGGACCGGATGCTCGAAGGTGAGCGTGCCAAGCTGATCCGCATGGAAGACACGCTGCGTGATCGCGTCGTCGGGCAGGAGCAGGCCCTTGTGGCCGTGTCGAACGCCGTCCGCCGGGCGCGTGCCGGTCTTCAGGATCCCAACCGTCCGATCGGTTCGTTCCTGTTTCTCGGCCCGACGGGTGTCGGCAAGACCGAACTGACCAAGGCTCTGGCTCAGTTCCTGTTCGATGACGAGAAAGCCCTGCTGCGGATCGACATGAGCGAGTTCATGGAGAAGCATGCAGTCTCCCGTCTGATCGGCGCCCCTCCGGGCTATGTCGGTTATGACGAGGGGGGGGTGCTGACTGAGGCTGTCCGTCGTCGTCCTTATCAGGTGATCCTGTTTGACGAGGTGGAGAAGGCCCATGAGGACATCTTCAACATCCTTCTTCAGGTTCTCGATGACGGACGTCTGACAGACGGGCAGGGACGTGTGGTGGACTTCCGCAACACAATTATCGTTCTGACCAGTAACCTTGGCTCCGAAGTTCTAGCCAATCTGCCGGATGGTAAATCGGTGGATGAAGTTCGTCCGCAGGTGATGCAGGTCGTACGGAATCATTTTCGGCCGGAATTCCTGAACCGTCTGGACGAAATCATCCTGTTCTCCCGTCTGCAGCGGAAGGACATGGACCGGATCGTCAAAATCCAGATCAGCCGTCTCCAGAAGCTGCTGGAAGATCGCAAGATCGACCTGGAACTAGACGAGAAGGGAACCGAATGGTTGGCCGCAGAAGGATACGATCCTGTCTACGGTGCCCGCCCGCTTAAGCGTGTCATCCAGCGCAGTCTGCAGAACCCGCTGGCCAGCCTGCTGCTCGAAGGAAGCATCCACGATGGTGAAGCCGTAAAGGTTTCGGCCACTGGCAGAGCCCTCATAATCGATGGAAAGCCCGTTTCGGCGGGCTGACCGGGAAAAAAGCGGGTCTGAACCC
>NZ_BJMK01000010.1 GCF_006539125.1 Gluconobacter sphaericus NBRC 12467 | reverse complement strand
CCTCCCCAATCAACTAAGGGAAAATGGAATCATAAAGGCCGACCCAAAACCAGTGGGTTTTTCGAACCCTCCAACTGGGCCCAAAAACGGTCAGTCGTTTCGTATTATGACTGCTAAGTCATTGGAAAAATTGGCGTCCCATAGGGGATTCGAACCCCTGTTGCCGCCGTGAGAGGGCGGTGTCCTAGGCCTCTAGACGAATGGGACAAGGCGAGGGGCTTGATAGTCGGCCCCTTGGGTCTTGGCAAGTGTTATTTATAAAGTTTTTTGTGTCAGCAGGGGGCCGAGAGCCGCGCCGCCGAACAGGTGGACGTGGAAATGGGGGACTTCCTGTCCGGAATTGGGGCCGGAATTGCTGATGAGGCGGAAGCCTTCGCGGGTGAGGCCCTGTTCTTCGGCAATCTTGGAGACCGCGCGCCAGAAGCCTGCGATTTCAACGGGAGAGGCTGTCGCGCCGAAATCGGCGATGGAGACGTATGGCCCCTTGGGAATGACCAGAACGTGGATCGGGGCCTGCGGGGCAATGTCGTGGAAGGCGAGCGCGAAGTCGTCTTCATAGACGGTGCGGGCCGGTATTTCCTTGCGCAGAATGCGGGCGAAGATGTTGCCGGGATCGTATGCCATGGTCTGTTTCCTGTTCAGCCGAGCTTTTCCTTGGGGCGGGCCGCCTTTTCGGCAATGCCACTCGTGCCTTCGCGGCGCTTGAGTTCCGTCCAGACATCTTCGGGAGAAACACCGGCATCAACCCACATGACAATCAGGTGGTACAGCACGTCAGCGCTTTCACCGATCAGTTCCTTGCGGTTACCGTTGACAGCTTCGATCAGGCATTCGACGGCTTCCTCACCAAATTTCTGGGCAATCTTGTTGCGACCGCGGGCCATCAGGCGTGCGGAGTGGCTGAGGGACGGATCAGTGCCGCGGCGGGACTGGACCGTGTCATACAGGCGCTGGAGAACCAGTTCCTGCTGAAGGTCGGACTTTTTGTCGTCCTGCTGCTTCGAAGGCTTCGGAGCCGGTTTGGTGGCGGGTTTTCCCATGGTTTTACTCTCCAAGCCTGACCGGAAGTCCGGCCTTGTTCAGCGCGTTCTTGACTTCATCGATGCGGAACTGGCCGAAGTGGAACACACTTGCTGCCAGAAGGCCACTTGCGCCGACTTCCGCTCCCTCCACGAAATGTTGTAATTCGCCCACGCCACCCGAGGCAACAATCGGAACAGTCACTGCGCCGCAGACGGCACGAAGCAGATCCAGGTCAGAGCCTGAGCGGGTGCCATCCCGGTCCATGCAGGTGAGCAGGATTTCGCCGGCTCCCAGATCCTGCATTTTCTTGGCCCATTCCACCACGTCCAGCCCCGTAGGCTCGCGACCGCCCTTGGCATAGACTTCCCAGCCGCCCTTGCCGTTGGAGCGGGCATCAATGGCGACAACGATGCACTGGCTGCCAAAGCGTTCGGACGCTTCGCGGATCAGGCCAGGGTTTTTGATGGCAGCGGAATTGACGGCGCATTTGTCCGCACCGGCCAGAAGCAGGCGGCGCATGTCTTCGCAGGTGCGGACACCGCCGCCGACAGTGAGAGGCAGGCAGATAGCTTCGGCCGTGCGGCGTACGACGTCGAGAATAGTGTCACGGTTTTCCACGCTGGCCGTGATGTCGAGGAAGGTCAGTTCATCGGCACCGGCAGCGTCGTAGAGTTTGGCCTGTTCGACTGGATCACCCGCATCGCGCAGGGAGACGAAGTTTACTCCTTTGACGACGCGGCCGTCCTTGACGTCCAGGCAGGGGATAACGCGGAGTTTCAGCATGGGCCGAGGACTTCCAGTGCGTCTTTGAGCGAGATGCGACCGTCATAGAGTGCACGTCCGACGATAGCACCGGAAATGCCCGGAACATCGCGGGCAACATCGCGCAATGCCTTAAGATGCTCCAGGCTGCCGACGCCACCGCTGGCGATCACAGGAATGGAGAGACGGCGGGCCATGTCCGCAGTCTGCTCCAGGTCTAGTCCGGCCAGCATGCCGTCCCGTGTGATTTCGGTGAAGATCACGGCCGCAACACCGGCATCTTCCATGCGCAGGGCGAGGTCGTTGGCTTCGAGTTCGGACACTTCGGCCCAGCCTTCAGTCGCGACACGCCCCTGCCGGGCGTCAATGCCGGCGACGATCCGGCCGGGGAAAGCGCGGGCGGCCTGACGGACCAGTTCAGGGTCCTTGACGGCGACCGAGCCCAGGATAACCCGTGAGACGCCTGCTTCGAGCCAGCGTTCGATCGCGGCCATATCCCGGATACCACCACCGAGCTGCACGGGCAGGTTGGTGGCTTTTACGATGGATTCAATCGCCGGAATATTGGTGGACCGCCCGGCAAAGGCTCCGTTCAGATCCACGACATGCAGGTGACGGCAGCCGGCTTCCGCGAACAGCTTGGCCTGTGCGCCGGGATCGTCGGAATAATGGGTGGCGTCTTCCATTTCTCCGCGGCGCAGACGGACGCAGGCGCCGTCCTTGAGATCGATGGCCGGGTAGAGCGTCAGGCCGTGAGCCGGGTGGGTTGGGTTGGTCATCGTGTCTGAATCTGTGCTGCTGGTGTCAGGAATGGCGATGCTGGACTGCCAGCGGGCAGCCTCGTTCTCGTTTGCCAAAAGTTTCGAGAGAAAAAGTCCGCGCACCGTCTGCCCTCCGATCCGTGCATAATAGGGATGGGTCCCCCAGTGCTCGAATTCGAACGACCGGAACAGCCCTATGGCTGCGACATGCGTTTCGCGGATGTCGCAGTTTACAACCTTGCAGCCAATGGCCTTTGCGCCTTTGAGCATTGTTTCCAGCAACGCGCGTCCCAGACCGCGACCACGGGCATAGGGGGCAACAAAGAAGCCTGTCAGATTGGCGGTTGCGGCATGGGCTTCATAACTCGCTGGAGGCCGGACGAGCTGGCCTGCGCCGCAGATTACTCCGTTCTCACGCACGACGTAAAAGCTGCGCTCCGGCACCAGCAGTAGGCCTTCGAAATAGCGGGTCAGAGCCTGATGACCGGGAGGTTGCAGCCAGCCAAAGCCGCCGCCGTCCAGAATGCCGGCGGATGTGGCCTCGATCAGCGCGTCCAGATCTTCGGGCAGAAGCGGCGAGACGACGCGTTCACAGGTGATGGTCATGAGGTCCACCGCAGGAAGTTTCCGAGGATGGTCAGACCGACATCCTGGCTCTTTTCGACGTGGAATTGCGTGCCGCAGCGATTGCCGCGCGCGACAATGGCCGGAACCTGTGTGCCGTACTGCGCAGTTGCGACGATATCGTTGTCAGTACCATCATGCAGGGCATAGGAATGGACAAAATAGCCGTGATTGCCTGGGGTGAGGCCGTCCGTCAGCAGGTGCGTACCAGGTGTGAAATCGAGCGTGTTCCAGCCCATATGCGGCAGGCGCAGGCCGGCATTTACGGCCTCGTCCATGCGGCGGATATTGCCCGAAATCCAGCCCAGACCTTCGGTGCGGCCATGTTCGAGGCCATATTCGCACATAAGCTGCATGCCAACGCAGATGCCTAGGAACGGCGTCCCATTGGCGGTTGCTGTTTCGAGCCTGTTGCGCAGTTCGGGACCAAGGCCCTGCGCGCAGTCGGCGAAAGCGCCTTGTCCGGGGAGAATCAGTCGGTCAGCCGTCAGGATGTCATTCGTATCGCGTGAGATGACAACGTCGGCTTCGATCCCCCTGCGGATGGCGGCTTTGCGGGCTGCCTGAGCGGCCGAGGCGAGATTTCCGCCATTGTAGTCAATTACGACGACGCGCATGGAAACTCCGGAGATGTGTTGCCGTAAGGGGCGGCGTAGTGCTGCTGGTCCATCCAGCGCAGGAGGGCGATGTCCCGGCTGGGAGCTGCGATCGGCGTGCCGGTGATGCGGCCGTTCAGGCGCTGTTCCCACAGGCGGATCTCCGCCGTGAAGCTGGCGAGGACGGCATGGATGGCCACGATCAGATCAAGCCGGGACCAGAAACCCATGAAAACATGCAACGCAACCATAGTGGTGGCTGCGGCCAGTAGCGCGGAAATCCAAGCGCCGTAAGTCAGTAGTCCAAACCAGCCAAAGAACAGGACGCGCCATGAAAACCCGTCCTGCACCATAACGGGCACCTGTGGGCCGGCGGCGTCTGGTTTCGTGCAGGGAATATAAAGCTTCACAGTACGCCTTTGGTGGAGGGGATGGCACCAGCCGAACGGGGATCGTGCGAGGCGGCCACTTTGAGGGCGCGGGCAACGGCCTTGAAGCCGCTTTCGGCGATATGATGGGCGTTGGTGCCCGCCTTGCAGGTCAGGTGCAGGGCGATATGGGCCGACATGGCGAAGGCGCGGAAGAACTCTTCAAACAGCTCCGTGTCCATCGTGCCAATCTTCTCGCGTGGAAAGACGACGTTCCAGGCAAGGTAGGGACGGCCGGAAATATCAACGACCGCCTCGCACAGGGCTTCATCCAGCGGTACGAGGGCATGGCCGAAACGCTCGATGCCGCGCTTGTCGCCGATGGCCTGACGGAAGGCCTGCCCGAAGACGATGCCGACATCCTCTACGGTGTGATGGCCGTCGATATGCAGGTCGCCCTTGGCTTTCAGCTCAAGATCAAAGCCACCATGCTTGGCCAGTGCCGTCAGCATGTGGTCGAAGAAACCGATACCGCTATCCACATCGGAGCGGCCCTGGCCGTCGAGTGTGAGGGCAAGAGTGACGTCGGTTTCGCTGGTGGTGCGATGCAGGCGGGCGTGGCGGCTTTCGTTCATGTTCTTTCTGCTACACCAGCACGACGTGGATTTCCACGTTGTCTGGTAAAGATGGTTGCAAAATACCTTGGCAGACAGGGATAAAATCCGTGATGGAGAGGATGCCGATCCGTATCGACCAGAACGAGGGAGTGTCACTATTCCTTGAGAATGGCGGAGTCTGGAAAAGGCCCTTGGCGGAGAGGGGAGATCGGGCCATATTTCCTGATTATGGCACATCATCATTCCCCCCTCGACGTCCTTCTCTCCCGCGCTTCGACGGACCATCTTGTCGAGCCCCCGCCGAAGGGGGATGAGCTCCGAACCATTCTGTCCGCTGGCCTGCGGGCTCCGGACCACGGGAAGATGCGTCCCTGGCGCTATACGGTGATCAAGGGCAAGCATCGTGAGGCGTTTGCTGATCTCGTGGTGGAAGCGATGGGGCGGCAGGAGCCTGACGCTCCCGAGGCCAAGAAGACCAAGCGCCATCACCGCTTTGCCAACATGCCGATGATTATTGCCCTGGGTATGCATCTAGAACCGGAAGGCAAGATCCCGGTGATCGAGCAGGAAATGGCTGTTGCGGCAGGGGCGATGAACGTCCTGAACGCGTTGCATGCTGCCGGATTCGGCGGAATGTGGGTGACGGGGCCGTTCTGTGAGGATCGCGTGCTTCTTGAGTCGCTGGGTCTGCCCGAGCCACATCGCCTGGCCGGTTTCCTGTTCGTGGGAACGCCTGTCAAGCATTCGGATGAGCGCAAGCGGCCTGAGATCAATGATTACATGGCTGTCTGGAAAGGAGATGCCATCACATTCGTCGCGGACGCCGGGTGATCTGATGCGTTACGACGTTATTATTGCGGGCGGTGGCCCTGTTGGTCTGGCCTGCGCCATTTCGCTCGGGCGCGATGGCCGGAAAGTCTGTGTGGTCGAGCGGTCACCAGCGCACGTACTGGCTGACCCGCCGTTTGATGGCCGTGAGATTGCGCTGACGCATCATGCGTCGGAATGGCTGAAAAGTGTCGGCGCTTGGGACGAAATCCCCGCTGGTAATATCTGTCCGATGTATACGGCGCGCATTGAGACAGGAAAGTCCGGGAGCCCGCCGCTTCTGTTCGATGCACCTACAGCTGGTCCCGATGCACTGGGATATATGGTGGCAAATCACCTGATCCGTCGTGGCCTGTATCGTGTCGCTTTGCGAACGCCGGGCGTGGATATCCGGGCCGGGGAAGGCATTGCCAGTTCGTGGCACGATACTCGATCGGCGGGTGTTGTACTGGCCAATGAGGAGCGGATTGAGGCTGATCTTCTGGTCGCGGCGGACGGGCGCTTTTCCCGTTTGCGGGCTGAAGCGGGAATTGGTGCGATCGTGCATGATTTCCAGCGCAGCATCATGGTCTGTCGCCTGCGGCATCCGGAACCTCATGCCAATACCGCGCTTCAGTGGTTCGATGAGGGGCAAACGATTGCCCTTCTCCCGGTCGCCCCCGACGACAGACCGGGATCGTGCTCCTCGCTGGTCCTGACGCTGGAGCCAGATGAAATCGCGCGCCTCAAGGCACTTGATGGTAAGGCTTTCAGCGAGGATATTACGGCCCGGACGCAGGGACGCATGGGGCAGATGACGCTGGAAAGTGCGCGCTGTGTCTATCCGCTCAAGGCGGTCTATGCGCATCGTTTCCAGGCTCCGCGTTTGGCGCTGATTGGTGATGCGGCTGTGGGCATGCATCCGATTACGGCGCACGGGTTCAATCTGGGCCTGAGGGGACAGGAAGTTCTGGCGCGGGCGATTGCCAACGGGGCGGGGGATGCGGGCGATCCGTCCGTTCTGTCGCGTTTCGAGCGCACGCATCGTCGGGCAACGGCGCCGCTCTTTGCCGCGACCAATGCGATCGCCACGGTTTATACCCGCGATGAGCCGCCGTTCTTGATGGCGCGGCGGGCTGGGCTGGCGGTGGCCAACCGTCTGTTGCCGTTCAAGACGGCGGTGACGAACATGCTGATGGACCGGCACGGCTGATCCTCTGGCGGCGTTCTTTCTGACTTAGGAGATTTCTCCAATGAAGGCTTTCGGGCACAGGCGCGCGACCCGCATGGACGAAACCGATGCGTTGGTTGAACTCGACATTCCGACCCCTGTTCCGGGGCCGCGGGATGTCGTGGTGGAAATCCGGGCGGTTTCGGTCAATCCCGTAGATACCAAGCTGCGGTCTCTGGACCCGCCGGATGATGAGCCCCGGGTTCTGGGATATGACGCGGTCGGAACTGTTGTTGCGACGGGTGGTCAGGTCCGGGGTTTCCGGGCCGGGGATCGCGTTTTCTATGCGGGTACCGCCAGTCGGCAGGGGAGTGATGCGCGCTATCAGGCGGTCGATGAACGCCTGATAGCGCTTGCTCCGAAAGGCCTCTCCGATGCTGAAGCTGCCGCCTTACCGCTGACTGCGCTCACGGCCTGGGAGCTGCTGTTCGACCGTCTGGGGGTGCGGCTGGGCGAGATGGACAATCCGGATGCGATCATGATCGTCGGCGGTGCGGGTGGTGTGGGCTCGATCCTTACACAGATCGCGCGCCGTCTCACGGGACTGACAGTCATTGCCACGGCGTCCCGTCCGGAGACGACAGACTGGTGCCGCGAAATGGGCGCACACCACGTGATCGATCATCGCCGGCCGCTCGATCAGGAACTGGCGCGTATCGGAATTCCGCAGGTGCGTTATGTGGCTGGTCTGACCGCATCTGGCGAGCACAGGGATGCGATCGTGCGCTCTCTCGCGCCGCAGGGCGCACTCGCCCTGATCGACGATCCGGGCGAGTTCGACATTATGCCCTTCAAGCGCAAAGCCCTCTCCGTGCATTGGGAATACATGTTCGCACGTCCGATATTTGAGACGCCGGACATGCCCGAACAGGGCAGAATTCTTGCGCAGGTGACATCGCTTGTTGATGCCGGTCTTCTGAAGACGACACTGCATGAGATGCTAGGGCCGATCACTATTGCCAATTTGCGCCGGGCACATGAATTGCTCGAAAGCGGCAAGGGTATTGGAAAGGCCGTGCTCTGTGGCTTTGAGTGAGACTGTTAACTGACGGGCAGAAATGACCCGTCAGTTGAAATGCGCCCGGAGCAGCGGGGTGGACGAGATGCAGAGCATGATCAGTCCGAATAGCGCCATGACCTTGATGACAAAAAAACAGGCGTGCTGACGGGCATCGGCCCCGGTAGCCAGCATCATGAATGGATCTGGATCGGGAAAGCCTGTTTTGCTACCGATCTGGACGAGTTCAAGCGCCCGCTGACGGTTGGCGGCGGCCTGGGTGCGGCGGCGTATCATTTCCGTGCCGGAGATATCAGCTTTTTCATGCAGGGCTGTGAGATAGAGTTCCAGATCCTCGCGGCGGTACACGATTTTCCCGTCGGGCGACTGCGTCCGTGCCGGCCCTGTGCCGAGCAGGGCAAGCAGCTTCATCCGACGTTCTGGTAGCCCGAGATGAACCGCGGCTTCCGCCATGGAGAGCGCCCTGAAGCGGACAGGCAGGTGAAAAATCTGACCCGGCGTTTTGTCTCCGGAAATCTGTGTCGGGGATGGCATCGATCTGAATCCTGGCCTCTTTAGACGGGCTGACCTTAGGACCAGTCCGTCTGGGAATCGAGAATTGTGCGGAGTCCCGGAAAGTATTTCCCGATCAGGCTGTTGTGATGGCCACGTCTTCGGCATGGAAGCGGCGGAAGACGTCAAAAAGAATGGCGTCCTGCACACTGCTGCCGTCGCGGGCCGAGATGATGGCGACGCTTAGCGTCATGCTCAGACTGTCTCCGGCAATCGCGCTCACCCGGACTTTCGGCGATGGTGTTGCGAGGACTTCGTCGCGATGGGCCGCGACTTCCAGCAGCATGGCTTTTGCCTTGTCTGGATCAGTGGTCAGGGGGATCTTGAACGTCAGGGTCAGGACGCCGGTCGCACCGCTCAGGGTCGCGTTCTTGACGCTGGTCGTGATGAACTGGGAGTTCGGGACGATCATGGTCGAGCCATCGCTCAGGCCGATATCAGTGGCGCGGATGCTAATGCGTTTGACGTCACCGCGCGTGCCGGCGATCTCGACCATATCGCCAACACGCACGGGGCGTTCTGCCATCAGGATCACGCCGGAGACGAAGTTCTGCACGATGGATTGCAGGCCGAAACCGATACCGACCGAGAGCGCACTGACCACCCAGGTCAGGTTCTGGACCGAGACACCGGCGATGGACAGGATGCCCAGGCCGACGAGAATCCAGGCGCAGTAGGTAAAAATGCTGAGGATCGAGGTGCGGCTGCCGATATCGAGGCGTGTGGTGGGGAAGAAGCGGTCCCGGAGCCAGCCGCGCGTCTGACGGATTGCGTAATACGCTACCACTAGCAGAATAATGGCCAGAACCACGGTATCGAGCGAGATCTTCACGCCGTGGATGGTATTGCCGACGAACAGGAGCCAGAGCCGGTTCGTAATGTCAGTGACGCTGAAGCTGCCGTCCGTCTGGGCAATAGAGAACAGGAGCAGCAGGAGCAGGACGTTGCCGAGCCCCGAGAGGATCACGCCAATCTGTGACAGGCGGCGTTGCGTCAGGCCGAGCTGGACCAGGCGCAGGCTGAAGAACCCGCCTTCCGAAAACAGCCGGTCCAGTACGTCGCGCCAGCACAGGCCCAGAAGCGTCACGATGGCAACCCCCGTACCCAGTGAGAGCAGCCAGCCATTGAGCGTGAAGGCGAAGGCCACATAGCCCAGCAGGATGGAGATGACCGTCACCGCCAGAAGCAGGCTGGAAACACCTAGCGCGGAAGGTGCAAAACCGCGGGTATCGTTCTGGTTGCCAAGCCTGCGGAATGTGTCCACTGCGCACAGGCCAATGGCGATCGAGAACGCGATTTCCAGCAGGAGCTGAAGCGTCTGGCCAAAGGTGTCTTGAGCCTGAAAGGCCCGCAGCAGGTCCAGCAGAAGGATGCTGATGGCAAGGATCCAGTCCACGCCGCGCAGTGCCTTGCGCTCGCCTGGATTTCCCTGAGCCAGAACACCGTTCCGTCCAAAGACGGGCAGCCCGGCACCAATAATGAAGCCGCAGACGGGGAGCGTCTCCCCGATGATAGCGCCGATCGGACCACCGCCATCAGGGAGAGCGGCGGCCGCCCAGATGAACCAGACCAGCGTAGCGATCAGGGCTTCCAGCGCGCCATTCAGTGTGATGGCGATTATGCTGCCTGAGAGAGCTTCTTTTACGCTGTCTTCGGTGGCGGGACGGAAATGGGCGCCGCAGCGTTTGAGCAGACGCAGGATCAGCGGTGAACTGAGGCCGATGGTCGCGAAGGTGATCGCGCAACCGATCAGAAGATAGAGCCAGTCGGACAGCACGCCACCCGCATGGAGAGAATAGCGGTTTTCGGCACGCTCGGTCAGGAGCGTGTTCCAGAAGCGCGGAGCGAGGGGCGAGACCGTCCGTTCGGACAGGGCTGCGTGTTGCAGGCGTGTGCGTCGGGCATTGATGGCCGTGTTGAGCTGCTGAGCCTGAAGATTATAGAGTTTGGCCCGCATAAGTGCCGATTTTACAGACTGCGAATTTTGCTGCATCCGCTGGCGTTGTGCGGTGACGGACGCATCCTCGTTTTCCGCGGCTTTCGGGCCAAGGATTTTCAGGAAGGATTCGGTGATGTTGTCGTAGGACTGGATCTGCGTAACGGCGTCCTGTGTGTTCTGCTTGACCTTCTGGATCTGGGCCGACAGAGCGTCGAGTTCATTATTGCCTGTGTTGACGTTCTTGCGGTTCAGCGTCGCGAAAACCTGCTGCAATACTGCGGCGTTGTCATCGAGCTGACGACTGATGGAGGCGGAGACCGCGTTCCAGCCAAGCCCGGAATTGGCGGGATCTGACTGCTGGGTCTTGCCGTCATCCTTGGGGGCGTCCTTGGTCGGGGCCGCTGCTGCCAGCGCAGGAGGTGTCGTTACTCCTGCGCAGAGCAGACCGAAGACGAGGAACAGAGCGCTCAGCATGGATCCACAGGTCGTTCCGGGGCGCAGGGTGCGGAGATTTGAAAAGGCGCGCGCGGGAGGCCGTGTGTTCATGCGAAGGTGTTCCGTCCAGTGTATTGATGAGATTTTCAACGGCTTGCGGCCGCAGGGGTTCGATTTCCGCTCTGAAGCGGTTTATTGCGCGGAGCGGATGGATATGAAAAGGGCATCTCCCTCTAAAGAGAAAGATGCCCTGAAGTCGCAGCTGAGCAGTCCGTCAGTTCGGTAGGTCAATGCCATGGGCATCGGCGATTGTCTCGAACCCGTCGCGGCGCATGGCATCGAGCAATTCTGTTTTCATGCGGGTCAGGATGCCGGGGCCTTGCAGCACGAAAGATGAATAGATCTGCACCATATCCGCGCCCATGCGGATGCGGGTGAGGATATCTTCGCCGGTCTCGATGCCACCACAGGAAATCAGTGCCAGGCGACCCTTGTTTAGTCCCGAGACGATCCGCAGGACATCGCGGGAACGCGGGGCGAGGGGGCGGCCGGACAGGCCACCATTTTCGCGGGCTGCGGGATCGCGTAGGGTTGCGGGACGGGCGATGGTCGTGTTGGTCAGGATCAGGCCCTGTGCGCCGCCTTCGATCGCGGCTGCGAGGATGGGCTCGTAGGAGCTATCATCCAGATCGGGCGCGAGTTTGACCAGAAGCGGAGGACGCTCCGGGTTGCGGGTATTGATGGCGTCCAGAAGCTCTTTCAGCATCGTGGCCGACTGAAGATCGCGCAGCCCCGGCGTGTTGGGAGACGACAGGTTCATCGTGATGTAATCGGCGTAGGGTCGCACGCGGGCTACGAGGTCCGGATAGTCCCGTAGCGGGTCGGAGCCGGTCTTGTTGATCCCGATATTCACGCCCAGCGGGACGGTCGGACCGCGCATTCTGCCATTGGGCATCGGGCGGTGCAGCCGGGCGAGACGGCGGCAGAAGCGGTCAACGCCGCAGCCATTGAAGCCCATGCGATTGATGATCGCGCCATCTTCTAGCAGTCGGAACAGGCGTGGGCCCGGATTGCCGGGCTGGGGGCGGGGTGTCACGGTTCCGGCTTCGACATGGCCGAAGCCCAGTTTTGCCAGCGGACGGACGGCGCGGGCATCCTTGTCGAATCCGGCGGCCAGGCCGATCGGGTTGGGAAAGCGCAGGCCGAGCGTGCGGGTCGAGAGGGCCGGCAGGTCCTTTGGTGCCTGGCCGCCAAGGCCAAGGGCAAGGGAGTGAATGGCGAGTTCGTGCGCCGTTTCGGTGTCAAAGCGGTGCAGGAGCGGAGTGACGAGCGTTCCGAGATCGATCATGAGTCGTTTCCATACCCTAATCCGCGGTGTGACGCATTAGCTTCGCGCGCCTGGATCATCCCGGAGTGTATCTGATGGCGTTTTGTCTTGGCGGTGGCGCAGGGACGCGATAGACGCGAACACATGTCCGATGCATCCGCTGCTGAATTCTACGATGAGCCTTATCTGGAGACGTGCTGCCGCTCGACGCTGCACCGGCTGTTATTGTGCGCGTCGACGGGGCGACCGACAGGGCTGAGGGACCAGCCTTGTCTTGAGCGACTGGAACGGCTCGGACTGTCGGAACTGCGTAATGACGGACGTTTTGTTATCACGCAGGATGGTCTGAAACGGCACCGCGAGGAAATCGGCCCGACAGAGTGACGTCAGGCCTTGCCGGTCTGGTCCCCCGAAAGCCTGCGTCCCATGTTGCCTGCAGCATTTTATGAAGTGGAACGCATTGTTTCGTCCATGGTCTGGCGTATGCTGCCCTTTTGTGGCGCGTCGATATTGGGCACGAAGACGCTGCCGGGAACATGAGGCGCGAGTGTTTTCAGACCTTGGTTAAGACGTTTGACGCGGGCGTCAGGTTTGGGGACCATCGCGCTCCCGAAGAAGGTTCGCACTGACGCTTAGCCCGCTCGTCTTGGGATCACCTCTTCAGGAAGTCGGGAACGGTGCAGTTGAACTTTTCGGTTTCGTCGAGAAAGACCATGCGCGTGCAGTCCTCGAACTTCACCCCTGTGCGGTTGGGTATGTGCTGCGGTTTTTCGGAGCGCCCGTGTTAATGGATACGTGTTCCGCCACTGGTCGTAATGTGCGGTAAGCTCTTCTTCGTAAAGAATGGTGGAAGCTGCGTGCAAAGGAGCGTTTGCGCTTGCGGAGACGGGCCGCTAAATTGATCCTGCCATGACTGCTTCCGCTCTTTCCGCCGCCTCTGATACTCCTGTTGCAGCACCCCCGAACCGTGCTCTGAAACCCATCGACCTGGGGCAGGGCGTAGTGATCGAGGATCCGGTGATCCTTGCTCCGCTTTCGGGGGTTACGGATCTGCCGTTTCGGCAGCTTGCCCGTGATCTTGGGGCAGGGCTCGTCGTGTCGGAAATGATCGCCTCCTGGGCGATGATCCGCGAGAATGAAAACACCATGCGCATGGCACGGATGGCCGAGCGCGGGCCCAATGCGGTTCAGCTTGCCGGATGTGATCCTGAGGCCATGGCGCAGGCGGCAAAGATTTCGGTGGATGGGGGCGCGAACCTCATCGACATCAATTTCGGCTGCCCGGTAAAGAAGGTTGCGATTGGGCAGATGGCTGGTTCTGCGTTGATGCGGGACGAGGTTCTGGCTGGAAAACTGCTCGCAGCGACAGCGCGGGCCGTGAATGTGCCGGTCACGCTCAAAATGCGCATGGGGTGGGACCATAATTCGCTTAATGCACCGCGTCTGGCGAAGATCGCGGAAGAGAGCGGCATTAGGCTTGTGACGGTTCACGGCCGTACCCGGCAGATGTTCTATAATGGTACGGCGGATTGGCGTTTCGTTAAAACGGTGAAGGACGCAGTTTCACTGCCTGTCATCGTCAATGGCGATATCAATAGCATCCGCGACGCGCGTGAGGCGCTGCACCAGTCGCAGGCCGATGGCGTCATGATCGGGCGTGGCTGTTATGGACGACCCTGGTTTACGGCACAGGTCGCGCAGTCCCTGCGGACCGGTGAAGATGTGCCGGACCCGGATCTGGCGACTGAAAAGGAAATTGCCCTGCGGCATTACCGGATGATGCTCGATCATTTCGGCGAACGGCCGGGCCTGCGTCTCGCCCGTAAACATGTATCCTGGTATTCTGCCGGGCTGCCGGGATCGGCGACGTTCCGCTCTACCATCAATGGTGTCGAGAGTGCAGCCGAGGCTATCGCGCTGCTGACTGCGTTCTATGACCGGCATATCGATGCTGGTGTCGTGCGCAACCGTGAGGCCGGCCCGACGGGGAGTCTGAGCCGCGACGGCACGCGTGAAGCGGCCTGAGGGCGTGAGTGGTCCGGCCCGTCCGTGTCAGCCATGACGGAGCAGTCTACTTCAGATCTGGTCGAGCAAGGCTGCCATCCGGTTTTCCTGTACGGCGCGTCCCGCCTGGATCGGCAGGACGTTGCCCGGCGGCTTCACAGTCATAGCCCACGTGCACAGAATCCGTTCGTGATTGCTGCCCTGACCGCGACGCCGCGCGCGCTTCGTGAAGCGGCTCTTTTCGGAAATGGTGAGGCGGGTTGGATCCGGCAGGCGCAGGGCGGAACCCTGCTGCTGGACGAGATCGACTGTCTGTGTCCCCTGATGCAGGATCGGTTCATGGAATGGCTTGCACAGGAGGGCACGGATCTGCGTGTGATTGCGGGAAGTCGGCATGATCCTGTTCTTCTGCTTCGGCAGGGAGGGCTATCTGCCGGCCTGCATCGCTGGTTGTCGGCACTGCCCGCCGCACAGCGTCTGGGTCCTGAGCGGATAAGTGCGGTCTGTCGTCTGGCGGCAGGTACGGGCACAGCGCGTCCTCGCGGGCTGGGGCGAGCCCTGGAACGACCGCTGGCTGAATATCTTGAAGGCGATCTGGAAAACGGGGCGGGCGATCTGCATGCCTGTGTGGTGGGCGAGGTCGAGCGGCCGCTGATCACGATGGTCCTGCGGCGGACCTGCGGTAACCAGTTGCGCGCTGCCGCCATTCTGGGTGTAAACCGCAATACCTTGCGCAAGCGCATCCGCGAACTGGGCATTACGATCCCTAAAGGTATCGACGAGTGAGACTTCCTTCCCTGAGGCGCCTGTTTGCAAGGCTGACCAGTGCCAATGGGGCGGTTCTTCTGACGGTTATGGCGCTGGTGCTCGCTTTTGCGACGTTCGTCGTGCTGTCGGGGGGCATGTCTCTGGCGCATCGTCCGCAGGTGCAGGCGATCGTTTTCCTGCTCGACTTCATCATGCTCATGCTGATTGCGGCAGCGGCGGTGGTTCAGATCGGGCGGATGTTGGCCGAACGCAGGCTCGGCCTGGCCGGTGCGCGGCTGCATGTGCGACTTATTACGCTCTTCGGCATCGTGGCGGTTGCCCCGACCATCGTGGTGGGGGCAGTGGCGACGCTGTTCTTCCATTATGGCGTGGAAATCTGGTTCTCCAACCGTGTGAATAATGCGCTGAACGAAGCCCGTTCGGTCGCGGTTGGTTATCTGCAGGAGCATAACGACAACGCCCGGACTGAAGCCTTCGCCCTCGCCAATACGCTCATTACCGTCCAGAACGACGAGCTTTTTTCCCGTGGGACTGACCTTTTTCACGATCCCGCACGTCTTCAGGAGTTTCTGGACGATGAAGTTACCGAGCGCGGCCTGACGGATGCAGAGGTGTTCGACCCGCTGACCTACAAGGTTCTGGCGGTGGGCGGGTTGCTGGGCAGCGATGCAGACATGACGACTGCACCGCCATTGCCACCCAAATCCGTGCTGGAACTGGCACGACACGGCGAAGCCGTGATTCTTGACCGTCCGGACCAGCGCAGGGTGCGCGCCGTGGTCGCACTGGGCGGTAATTCCGGTCTCATGCTGGTTATAACGCGTCCGGTTGACCCGGATGTCGTGGAACACATGCGTCGCACGGATACGCTGGTGGCGGATTACCAGCGGCTGATCACCAATCGCGGCAAGACGCAGGTCTTGTTTGCGGTCATTTTCGCCCTGATGGGTCTGCTGGTTCTGGCTGTCGGAATGTTGACCGGGCTGGCGCTGGCCAATCGTATCGCCAACCCGCTCGGACTGCTCATTCTGGCGGCCCAGCGGATCTCTAAGGGCGATCTGGGGGTGCGGGTGCCCGTCCCCGACGATGCGGGGCAGGACAAGGACGATGAAGTGACGGGCCTGTCCCGTGCCTTCAATAGCATGACGGATCAGCTTGAAAGTCAGCGCTCCGAGCTGATGCAGGCTTATGACCAGATCAACGAGCGGCGGCGCTTTACCGAGACCGTGCTGGCCGGTGTATCGGCCGGTGTGATCGGGCTGGACCGGATGCAGGTCATCGAACTGCCGAACCGTGCGGCGTCCAGCGTGCTCCAGCGCAATCTTCAGCCAGCCATTGGGATGAAGCTGACGGATCGGGTGCCGGAGTTCTCGGGCCTTCTGGAAGCCGCCCGTATGGCGCCGGAACGCGTTCATACGGCGGAAATCCAGGTGGACACGGAAGGTGCGCAGCGTCCGGGTGGGCCAGGCGAGGGTGCCGGGGCCGGGGCAGGGCGGACGCTTCTCGTGCGGGTCGTGGCGGAGCTGCGGGGGCAGGACGTTGCGGGATATGTTGTGACCTTCGATGACATCACGGATCTTCAATCCGCACAGCGCAAGGCGGCCTGGGCGGATGTGGCACGGCGTGTGGCGCATGAAATCAAAAATCCGCTGACTCCGATCCAGCTTGCGGCAGAACGTCTCAAACGGCGCTTCCTTAAGGAAATTCACTCCGACCCCGAGACTTATACCCAGCTTGTGGATACGATCGTGCGACAGGTTGGAGATATCGGGCGCATGGTGGATGAGTTTTCCGCCTTTGCACGGATGCCGCAGCCCGTCATGCAGCCGGAAGACTTTTCGCGCCTGTGCCGTGAGGCGCTGGTGCTCCAGCGGAACGCTCATCCCGAAATTGTGTTCGAGACGACCGGACTGCCGCCCTCAGGGCCGATTGTGCGTTGCGATCGGCGGCTAATCGGGCAGGCCCTGACAAATCTGCTACAGAATGCAGCTGATGCCATTAGCATGGCAGGCCGCGGAAAACCGGGAGAAAATGCTTCTGGACAGTCAGTGCAGCCAATTGGACACATTGTGGTGGGCTTGCACATTCGCGGCGGGCATGTCCTGCTAGACATAGAAGATGACGGGATCGGCCTGCCGACGGTGGAACGCCACCGGCTGACCGAGCCATATGTAACCCACAAGGCGAAGGGCACCGGCCTCGGCCTTGCGATCGTCAAGAAGATCATGGAGGACCATTCCGGGATGCTTCAGCTCACTGATCGGGAACCAGACCAGTCCCGTGGCGCGTCGCCCGGGCAGCGGGGAACGCGCGTGACCCTGTCTCTACCGTTATGGGAGCAGGAGAGCCATGGCCCGGGTGGAACAGACCCTCAGACCAGGAGGACAGCAGATGGAACATGAGATCCTGATCGTCGATGACGAGCCGGATATCCGGTTTCTTATCGAGGGTATTCTGAACGACGAGGGCTATAAGACACGGACGGCGGCCAATTCGGATCAGGCGCTCGAACTTTTCCGTGCGCATTGTCCGTCGCTGGCGATTCTGGATATCTGGCTTCAGGGATCCCGGCTGGACGGGATCGAACTCCTCAAGATCTTTCAGACCGAGGAGCCGGGCCTGCCGACACTGATGATTTCTGGGCACGGGACCATCGAGACGGCGGTGTCCAGCCTAAAGCTCGGGGCCTATGACTTCATCGAGAAGCCGTTCCAGTCGGACCGGCTTCTGGTCGTAGTGCGGCGTGCGCTGGAAGCCGCGCGTCTGCGGCGGGAAAATGCGGAACTGCGTCTGCGGGCCGGTCCGGAAACGACGCTGTCGGGAGACGGCGCCGTCATTTCAGGCGTTCGCGCCCAGATTGAGCGTGTCGCCCCCACTAATTCCCGTGTGTTGATCAGTGGTCCGGCCGGATCGGGCAAGGAGGTTGCAGCTCGCATGATTCATGCGCGCTCTCGTCGTGCGGAAGGGCCGTTCATCGCTTTGAACTGTGCCACACTGGCGCCCAACCGCTTTGAGGAAGAGCTTTTCGGCCTTGAGGGGGAGGGGGGGCAGCCGATGCGCCGCGGCGTGCTGGAGCGTGCCCATCGTGGCACACTGCTGCTGGACGAGGTCGCCGACATGCCGCCTGAAACGCAGGGCAAGATCGTGCGTGCGCTTCAGGATCAGACATTCGAGCGTCTGGGCGGTAATACGCGGGTGAAGGTGGATATCCGCGTCATCGCCACTACCAACCGGGATCTCCAGTCCGAAATCGCCGCGCATCGGTTTCGCGAGGACCTGTATTACCGCCTTGCGGTTGTTCCTCTGCGCATTCCGTCCCTGCGCGAACGGCGCGAGGACATTCCAGGTCTGGCTCGGCACTTCCTGGAGCGTTGCGCTCAGTCTTCCGGTCTTCCGGTTCGGGAACTCTCCGTGGATGCGCTTGCCGCCCTGCAATCCTATGAATGGCCGGGCAATGTGCGTGAATTGCGCAATCTGATGGAGCGGCTGCTGATCATGATGCCGGGGACGGGGAACGATCCGATCCGGGCAGATATGCTGCCGGCCACCATCAGCCAGGGGGCACCGTCAATGACGCGCCTCACTTCTGGAGCAGATGTCATGAGCCTGCCGCTGCGTGAGGCACGGGATCTGTTCGAAACGCAGTATCTGCAGGTGCAGCTCATGCGGTTTGGCGGCAATATCAGCCGGACGGCCAGCTTTGTTTGCATGGAGCGCAGTGCACTGCACCGTAAGCTCAAACAGCTTGGGGTGACGACGAATGAAGATCGCAATGCTGCACCTTCCACGCCGGTGAATGGCTGAGATGTCGAACCGTTTTTTTTCCTTTCCTTCTCTCGACTGTTAACAGCGTGACTTCAGAACCTTCCTCTTCTGCCGGCTCCCGTGCCGTGCAGGAGGTTTTCCTCGATCATTTGCGCAGAACCGAAGCGTCCGTGACCGTCTTTCTGGTTAACGGTGTGAAGCTTCAGGGCATCGTTGCTCAGTCTGATGCGCATACCCTGCTGCTCCGTCGTGATGGCCATGTGCAGCTTGTCTACAAACACGCCGTCAGCACGATCATGCCGGTGGCGACGATGTCCCATTTTGTGGAAGAAGAACTTTGAGCGGTTTTGACACCCAAAAACCCGCAACCCGTGCGGCCGTCATCCTGCCTTGGGAAAAGTCGGGGCCGCAGGAGGAAATCCGCGCGGCTGATGCGCGGCTTGAGGAAGCGGTTGGTCTGACGGCGTCGATCGGGTTGGTCGTGGTACGACAGGCGGCCATTCTGTTGCGTGCGCGTCGCCCGGCGACCCTGCTGGGAAGCGGTCAGGTCGAGCAGTTGGCTGAGGCGGTCAAGCTGGACAACGTTGATGTGGTCGTCATTGATGCGCGTCTGTCCCCGGGTCAGCAGCGCAACCTCGAAAAGGCTCTGGGCTGCAAGGTAGTGGACCGGACGGGGCTGATTCTTGATATCTTTGGTGCGCGTGCGGCGACCCGTGAGGGCGTGCTTCAGGTCGAACTCGCTCATCTGGAATACCAGCGCTCGCGGCTCGTGCGGCTGTGGACCCATCTTGAGCGTCAGCGCGGTGGCTTTGGCTTTCTTGGTGGCCCGGGCGAGACGCAGATGGAAGCGGACCGTCGGATGCTGGCCGAGCGGATCGGCAAGATCAAAAAAGAGCTGGAACAGGTGCGCCGGACCCGTGGATTGCATCGTGAATCGCGTAAGCGCGTGCCGTTTCCGGTCGTCGCCCTTGTGGGCTACACCAATGCTGGAAAGTCCACGCTGTTCAATGCCCTGACGGGCGCATCCGTCCATGCGCAGGACCAGCTTTTTGCCACGCTGGACCCGACCATGCGCGGGCTGCGTCTGCCATCGGGCCGTAATGTTATCCTGTCTGATACGGTGGGGTTCATCAGTGAACTGCCGACAGAGCTGATCGCGGCTTTCCGGGCAACTCTTGAAGAAGTCGCGCAGGCGGACGTGATCCTGCATGTCCGTGACATTTCACATCCCGACAGTGCGGCGCAGCGGGCTGATGTGCTCAACGTTCTTGACGGTATGGTGCGCGACGGAATGCTCGATGCGCACTGGCCGGACCGTACGATCGAAGTGCTGAACAAGGCCGATCTGGTCGGTGGTGTCGAAGCTGTGCCAAAGCGTGAGAACGCAGTGGCGATCTCGGCCATTACGGGCGAGGGGGTGCCGGATCTGTTCGAAATCCTGGACCAGTATCTGACGCGATCAATGAAATCTGTGGATGTCCGTCTTCCGATTACGGATGGCGCGGCTCTGGCCTGGCTTTACCAGCACGGCGAAGTGGTCGGGCGCACGGATCGGGAAGACGGTATGGACGTTCAGGTCCGTCTTTTCTCGGCGGATTTGGAGCGGTTCGAGTTGTTGCATCCGAACCGGATCATATAGCAGGCAGGCTGAACAAAGGCCGTTATTCGGGAGCTGGCGCGGGGCGTGCCGGGCCCGAAGACAGGCGGGCCGCTTTGGCCCGCTGACGGGCGCGGTCCAGCGGGATGGCCAGCGCGTAGGTCAGGCCGAGCCCGACCACATTCATCACAAGCTGCTCCCACAGATTGATGCCAAAGCTTGCGAACATTAGTCGTCCCAGCAGGTCCAGGACCGTGCTGCAGGCAAAAACTTCCAGCGAGTTCCTCCCGAGCAAAGCGAGGCTCTGACCGATCCGGTCGGCGGAAATGCGACGCAGAGCCCTGGAAGACTGCACCAGATAAAAGATCGCCATGATGTCCAGCAGGCGCCAGATGGCGAGAGTGGATTTTCCTGTATTAGGCGGGGCTGGGAAAATTCGTAGAAACGGGACGTGCCAGTACTCGTATGGGAAACACAGTACAAATGCTCCGGCGAGATAGGTCAGACACAGGCCTTTGGCCCATGGGCGATAGGGCAGATCGCCATTGTTTTTCGAGGCCCAGACGGCGCCCAGAATTCCCAGAATATACAGAAATTGCCAGCCGAACGGATTGAGGTACCAGCCAGTGGGATCCAGCCAGTTGGGGATGGTAATATGTGGATCAAGATTGGCGATGGCCCATATGGCTACGCTGAGAGTGACCAGAAGCCATAGACTGTGCCTCAGGAGCCAGTAGATCACTGGGAACAGCGCCAGCAGCACGACATAAAGCGGTAGGATGTTGAGATAACTCGGCAGGGCATCGAAGGTCAGGATACGCCACAGCCAGCTATAGCCATGCGCAAGCTGGGGTTCGATCGTATATTCGGGCAGGGGCTGGTAATGGCGCCACTTACGTACAGTCCAGACGAAAACCAGCGTCATGCCGGTCTGATACAGATACAGTCTGAGGCATCGGGTAAGAATGCGATGAATGCCGGTTTTCCAGCCCTGACGGTCAATCAGGCGCCCATAGGCCAGATAGGACGCGTAGCCCGCCAGCATGACGAAGATCTCAGCCGCGTCCGCAAAACCGAAATTGCGGATGGTGATGCGGTTGAGTAGATCATCGGGAACATGATCTACGAGCATCATCAACAGGGCGATGCCGCGTAGCGCATCCACGCGATGATCGCGGGGGTTTTTGCGCGCTAAAGTTTCTGGGGGCTCTTGAAGCGGCTCCATGACTTCTTCTTACCGTCAGTACGGAGGGAGGAGTATGGGTGAGACGTTACGGTTAGATTAAAGATTGGACGGAATTACAGACTGTGGCTGTCCGTCTCCGGATGATGCAGGACCGGGCCCATTTTGCCCTGCATGTTCATGCCGCTGCCTCCAACGTCGTCACCTTTGTTTCCACTATTCGAGGAGGGGGTGGGTAGGCTCCTGTTCGGCAAGGACGAGACCGGAAGGGCGGCTTTCAAGGTTCATAACCTTGCGGATGAAGTTGCTCAGGGACACCACCAGGTCATGAATGGAGGTAGGGCGTCCGTACGGTTGTACAATTTCAAATCCCGCTGAGCCTTACAGTGCGAGTAGGCTCTCGTTAGACTGCGTGGCGATGATGCCATGCTGGTCATGATGAAGCCCCGTGACTTCGACCGTATGTCCGTGGGACTGGAGCTTGCTGATGATCTTTTCCAGAACCTGTACCGAGGTGATGTCCCAGAAGCGGGCCTGGGCGAGGTCGAGAACCACGGTTTTGGCATCGGTATGATAGTCGATGGCGTCAGACAGGCTATCTGCAGACGCGAAAAAGACTTGTCCGGACGCCCGGTATGCCAGCGTCTCGCCCGACCGCTCTTCTGTAACGCGCAGGAGCTTTGCGGCATGCCATGCGAAGAATACACCCGAGAGCATGACACCGACCGCAACACCGGCAGCAAGGTCGTGGGTCATGACGACTACGGCGACCGTGACGAGCATCGTCAGGCTGGACAGGCGCGGATGACGTGTCAGGTCGCGCAGGCTGCTCCAGGAGAACGTGCTGGCGGAGACCATGATCATGATGGCGACAAGGGCGGCCATCGGAACCTGCCCGACCCAGCGATGCAGCAGGACCATGAGGGCCAGCAGGAATGCGCCAGCGGTAAAGGTGGACAGACGTCCGCGTCCGCCATAACGCAGATTGCCAACGGTCTGTCCGATCATGCCGCAGCCTGCAATGCCGCCAAATGCGCCAACGAGAATGTTGGAAATGCCGAGACCCGTGCATTCCATGCGCTGGTTGCCATGGGTATCGGTAATGTCATCAACGACTGCGGCCGTCATCATGGATTCCAGCAGGCCCACGGCAGCCATGGCCAGCGCGTAAGGCAGCACGACCGACCACGTCGCCCAGTTCAGGGCGATGTGCGGTAAGGTCAGGCTGGGAAGGCCGGTCGGTAGGTCGCCGAGATCCGAAACTGTATGAACCGGCATAGGATGCAGCATCGTGATGGCGGTGAGAATGACGATGCAGATCAGGGGGGAAGGAATGGCGTCCGACAGACGGGGCAGCAGATAGATGATGACGAGGCCCAGCGCGATCAGCGCATAGGTATGCCAGGTCACGCCCATCATCTGTGGCAGCTGTGCGGAGAAGATCATGATGGCCAGTGCATTAACGAAGCCCGTGCGAACTTCGGCGGGTACAAACCGCATGACGGCCTGAAGACGCAGCAGACCAAACACGACCTGCAATACACCAGCGACAAGCGTCGCGAGCAGCATCGCCTGTACGCCATGAGCGTGAACCAGCGGTGCTGCGACCAGAGCTACCGAGCCGGCAGCACCAGAAATCATGCCTGGGCGTCCGCCGAAAATGGCGATCGAGACCGAAATGACGAAGGATGCGAACAGCGAGACGGCCGGGGAGACGCCGGCGATATAAGAGAAAGCGATGACTTCGGGGATGAGGGCAAAGGTGCCGACCATTCCGGCCAGCACTTCGCGCAGCGGGTTCTGTGCCCACTGGCGACGATAGAGAGTGGGAGTCATGAAAGATCCTTGAGCGTAGGGCGTGAACAGGGTGCGACGTATTCCGGCCCGGCGCGGCAATGAGGAGTGCAGTGTAACCCGGCTCGGTTCAGGATTGAAGGTCTGGAATGGAAGGGATGTTTTACTCGCGCATGGAATAACGGGCGACGTCTTTGCGTTGGGACGGAACAGACTTTCTTTCATCTTGAGCGTGTCACGGCCAACTGCCCCGCCCCGCCATTCAACACCCCGCATCAGAATCATATTCCTGGCCAGACGTCCCTCATGAGGCCGAAGCCCGATTATGGTGAGCAGAGCTATGTGGGCCATGACCGCCTGCGCGGAAAGATTGCGGGCATCACGGGCGGGGATTTCGGTATCGGGCGGGCGGTTGCGATCGCCGGGGCACGCGAAGGCCTGAATGCCGTCCTGTCATTCCTGATCGAGGAAAGGGATGATACCCGCGAAACTGAATTTTGGATGCGCAAGGCGGGACGGCGCGCTCTTCTTGTTCCTGAGATCTGGGGGACGGGGATGTCTGCGTCGAATTTTTGTGGACCGGACAGTCTCGGAGTTTGGTCAGATCGACACTTTGGTGAAGAACGCGGCCTTCCAGATCGAGCGTTCGCCTCTGGCGGATGCCGGTGAGGAGGAATGGGACAAGACATTCGACATCAACGCCGGCTTAGCCTTTCAGCTGCCGCGTCTGGCAGCGCCGCACATGCCGCGAGGTTTCGGTTAGTGTCGATTAGCCCAAGCTTCTGGCCTACTCCGCGACCAAGGGTACCATCGAGAACTTTAGCGGTGGCCTGGCACAGTTTCTGGGCGAGAAGGGAGCTCGCTCCAACGTGGTGGCGCGCTTGACCCGATCTGGACGCTGCGGATTCCGGCGGCCATGGATGTGGAGCATGTTGAACACTTTGGTGCGAATACGCCAATGAAGCGTCCGGGGCAGCCTACGGAACTGGCCGGGACGTATGTTTCCCTGGCCACTGATGACGCCAGCTACATCTTGGACGCCACGATTACCGTCATCGGGGCTACTCCTGTGGTCTGAGTCGGACCGGGGTGATCGAAAAAATCCGGGGCGTAAAAAAAATTGCGTCAAAGGACTGGACGACAGCCCCAACCTTCCTCTAGAGAATGCGTCGCTGTGTGGCGGATGTAGCTCAGTTGGTAGAGCGCCGGTTTGTGGTACCGGTTGTCGCGGGTTCGATCCCCGTCATTCGCCCCAGCAATTTTTCTCTGAAAATTTGAATACTGTCCTCAAGGCTTTGCGACATCAGCCTGCTGGTGCCTGTGTCCCCAGTGTTCTTCCAGAGCCATGCGTTCGAAACGTAGTTTCTGGCGGATCCAGTTCAGCATGCCTGAGGACGTGACGATCACGATCCCCACGAAAGTCCAGTTGTCCAGCGGCTGCTTGAACAGCAGGTAGCTGAATGCAACTGCCCAGACCATCTGGCTGTATTGTGGAAGGGCAACCCGGTTCGCGGGGGCGACGGCTGTGGCCATCATCATGAAAAGCTGCCCCAGCGCTGCGAGAAAGCCGTATCCGAACAGGATTGACCAGACCTTCCAGCCATGGGGCCAGGACGCATGAGTGATCATGAGAAGTCCGTCGCCGATTAGTGGGCCGAACAGGCTTGATCCAAACAGGGAAAGCCTGGCACTTCCATTTCCGGCCAGCCGGTAGGCTACGACGCTGCTGGCATTGGCGAGAGCTGCGACGATCGCGCAGGCGTGGCCCAGATGGAACGTCCTTGCGCCGGGCCGCAATACGATTAACACGCCGAGAAATCCGACCGCGACTGACAGCCAGGTCCAGAACGAGACCTTTTCCTTGAGGACCGTCACAGAAATGATGGTGACGAAGAAGGGCATCAGGAACATCAACGATAGCGCTTCTGGCATGGGTAACAGCATGAAGGCCATGACGCTCGCGGCCGTCGAGACGAATGTCGAAGCTGCACGCAGAATCCACATTCCCGGGCGCGCTGTCGCGAAAATGTCGGAATAGGGTTCGTTAGGATAGCGGATGAAAGGCAGGATAATGAAGCCGAAGACGCCGCCTGAAAACGCAACTTCAAATGGGTCCAGATGCCCCGACAGCCCCTTTGAGCAGGCATCGCTGATGGAAAAAGCGGCATAGCCAAGCAGCGCCAGCAGAATACCGGAAGAGAAAATATTCTGCTTCATGAGTTCGTTTCTCCACGGATAAAGCCAATTTCCATCTTGGGATAAGGAAACCTGCTTATGGTGACAGTCAATGTTTCTGATGTTCCACTCATTATTGGGGGTAGGGATAGGACTGGAAGCAAAATTGGAAAGGTTGCGCCCTTGATGTAGGATGCCCGCCATTCGGGGAAGCCATACGGCCCCCATCTTGTGGATGAAAAAGCGTAAGCCCCCCATGTCCCAGAAGATCGTTCCAGTCATTCTCTCCGGTGGATCAGGCAGCCGTCTGTGGCCGGTTTCGCGCAGCAGCTACCCCAAGCAGTTTTGGCCTCTCCTGTCGAAGCATACCCTGATCCAGGAAACGGCACTGCGTGGCGCACGGGCAGGGCTGGCAGATCCAATCGTAATCTGTAATGCCGAGCACCGCTTCATCGTCGCCGAACAGCTGCGGGATGTTGGGGTTGAAAACGCCCGGATTGTCCTCGAGCCCGTGGGGCGCAATTCCGCCCCGGCCATCGCTGCGGCCGCGTTTCTGGTGGCCGAAACCGATCCAGACGCCGTTCTGTGGATCATGGCTGCTGATGCGGCCATTACCGATGAGGCAGCTCTCTACTCCGCGCTTGAACATGCCGTTGCAGCAGCAGGCCAAGGACGGATCGTGACGTTCGGAATGAAGCCCACGTGCGTCGAGACGGGCTATGGCTATATCGAAAGCGGTGCGCCCCTTTCGGGCCTTGAAGGCGTTTATGAAGTGTCGCGCTTTGTTGAAAAGCCTGATACCGCAACCGCAGAGGCTTTTTTTCGTGATGGCCGGTATCTGTGGAATTCTGGCATGTTTGTGACGCAGGCCAGCGTTTTCCTCTCCGAAATCAAGACGTTCGAGCCGGACATCTATGAGTATGTTGGACAGGCCGTTCAGGCCCGTCACAGCGATCTGGATTTTGACCGGCTGGATGATGCGAGCTTCCGTCAGGCTCCAGATATCTCCGTGGATTATGCCGTCGCCGAGCGCACCAAGCGTGCGGCGGTGGTGCCGGGCACGTTCGGATGGTCGGATATCGGAAGCTGGGATGCGCTGTGGGAGCTGACGTCCAAGGATGAAGCAGGCAACGCCACGTTCGGAGATGTTTTCCTCGACGATGCGCGGAACTGTTATGTCCGTTCGGACGGAATCGTGGCCACGGTCGCCGGTGTGGAAGATCTGATCGTTGTCGTGACGCAGGATGCTGTCATGGTCTCGCATCGTGACCGGGCGCAGGACGTCAAGCACATGGTCAACCGCCTGAAGAAGGCCGGACGGAAGGAGGCCGTGGCTCATAATCGTATGTATCGCCCGTGGGGCTTCTATGAGAGCCTGATCCAGGCGGACCGGTTCCAGGTCAAACGGATCGTGGTTGAGCCAGGCCAGAAACTCTCGCTGCAAAAGCATTTCCATCGCGCCGAGCACTGGGTTGTCGTGGGCGGCACGGCAGTCGTCACCCGTGATGCCGAACAGATCATGGTGCGTGAAAACGAGAGCATCTATCTGCCGCTGGGCTGTGTGCATCGGCTTGAGAATCCGGGGCGGATTCCGCTGACCCTCATTGAGGTGCAATCCGGGCCTTACCTGGGCGAAGACGATATTGTCCGGATCGAGGACGTTTATTCCCGAAACTGATGCGGACCGGAGGCCCTGATTCTTTGCGGATCAGGGCTCTTGCTTCTGGTGCATTCTGCTGCCGAACAGATGGTGTAGCCCGTTGGCCAGCGGAACGGGGATGACGCCCAGACGCTGTTCCATCGGACCGATATCGAAATTTTTGTCTTCCAGAAGGCGGCGGATTTCTTCCGGCGCGATCTGCGGCAGTCTGCGGATATGCCGGGTTAGATGAGACAGTGCCATGAGCGTCCATCCTGGCAGGGAGACGATGGGACGGCCGCCAAGCTCCGCGAAATACAGCACCATGCGCACGAATGTTCGGTAAGCCATCGCTGTCGGACCGGCAATCACGATGCTCTCCGGCCCCGTGACGTTTCCGTTCTGGATCAGATGTATGGCCGAGACCAGGCAGCGCGTGACGTCGCGCTGGTCGATGGGCTGCACGAGGGCGCGGCCACCGCCGGGAAGCGGGATGATGGGCAGGCGCTCCAGAAGCTTTGCCAGCCGCTGTACATTGTCTTCGCCCTGGGCGCCATAAATCATGGTCGGATGAAGGATGATCGAGGGGCGACCGTCGGCCTTGAGGGCCGCTTCGCCCGCGAGAACACCCCGTCCGTGATCGTCGGGCCAGTGCGTGAATTTGCGTGTGCTGCCCAGTGCTACGATAGGGGCTTTCGTAGCAGCCAGAATGGCGGGCAAGTGGCGTGCATGGGCAGTGTTGATGATAACCGCCGCATCTTCGAACGCCAGAGTCAGCGTGGCGCTGTCCGTAAGGTCTGCGATCCGTACGGCCTGACAGGCTTCGGCGATGTCGGGCGCGAGGTTGCCCTGGCTGCGTACGACGGCAATGATCTTCTGGCCTTCAGCCAGAAGGACCCGGCAGAGCGCGGCCCCTGAGCGCCCGCTGGCGCCGATGATGCAGATCGGACCTTTTGCGGGTGATGGGGGGCCTGGGATGTTTCCGGTCGTCATCGCGCGGAAGCTTTCAGGTCGGGAGAAGCGAGAAATGTCAGCATTGAAGCCGGGGAAGAAAAGGCGTCATTGAGGACCCGAAGGGAGACGGGCGTTTCGGAAGTATAGGTTACCGTTAGGGTGCGGCCAGCTGGATTGGCGATATAATCCGGGATCGCACTCAGCGCCGGATTGACGGAAAGGGCTGTTTGTAGGACCTGCGCAGCCTGCTGGCGGAGCAGGTCCGCCGTCATGCCATTCCCGGCCTGCCGGGCGGAGAGGACGAAACCGGTATCAAGAAGCTTGTCGCCCTTCAGCGACAAGGTCACGTTCTGCAGGGCCGTTGACTGGAGCATCTGCTGCGGTGAAGAATGGCCTTGCGCAAAATCCGTCTGAACGGTTCGGGCACTGGCCGTCAGCGTCATGAAACCCGGAACCGTAAGGAATGCGTCGGTTTGGGACGTGTGATCGTCCAGATTCGAGACCTGAACAGAATGGGCGGTCGAGCCGGCGCCGTTGATCGGGAAGGGCAGCTTCTCGTTGCTTTGGAAATGAAAGCCCTTCAGGTCCTGCGTCATGGTCGCGGTCTGGTTTTCCAGCGTTCCCGTTCCGTGTAGTTCATCGAGCTGGATTGTGCCTGATGTCATGCTCAGTCTGAAATTGCGGGCCGCAAAACTCTCGGGTGGGGGCATGTGCGGCGGTAGGGGATGGTGATCCCACAGGGCTGCAACCTGGGCGGCGAGATCCTTCTGCTTCAGGTCCAGCCGCTCCAGGCTGGCCTGTCCGCTGACAAGCTGTGGCCCCTGACCAGGGGCGTGAATGGTCCGTTCGTATGCGATGGTCGACCCTACGGCGCGGAGCGTCGTGACGAGGGCGGGGCCGTAGTTGTCCAGCGTGAGACGAGCAGAGAACAGGCTGTGCACATTGATCGGGCCGGGTGAGGGCGACGGGACAAGGTTCTGGACCGAAAGCTGTTCGATCTGTCCGTGTGCCAAGGCAATATGTGCCGGATCGATTCGGGAATGGCCTTCCGCTGCGGGTCGGGAAGGGGGCAGAACCAGCTGGCGCAGGCTGAGCGTGCTGCCATGGATGATCTGTGTCGGCGTCTGAAGGAATGGTTCGCGGACTTCGACGGAGTGGATGGAGAGGCCACCATCCGGCGTCGGGCGGGGATGGCCCAGCCGCATCCGGGAGGCGCGCAAGGTGAGTGAGCCATCCCGCAGGGTGATGTCGGTCAGGGTTGCGCCCAGCGAGAGAATGGCCGGGTGCGCACTTCCATAAGTAAACGTCGTTCCGGGAGGGAGCGCGGCGCGGAAGCTTGAAAGGCCACGGACCAGCTGCATGTGGGCTTCGTGGTGAACGCCGGCCATGCCGATCACGGCCGTTACCGAAATCAGGCTCGCCGTGAGCCAGGGTCTTTTCACGTTGATGTTCCTGTCTGAAACGGCCCCGTATAGGCGTCGGGCGCGAACGGTCTGTGTTGGGGCAGGATACCATTGTCGCGACATGGGGCAATGCAGACGTCGTTTTTGTTGCGGTAATGGGATACCATATAGCTGAGAATGGCGGAAAACTCCTACGAATCCCATAATTCAATGTGTGAACGGGGCTTGACGCGCGCCTCGGAGACGGCAATAAGGCCCCACCTGATCCGCTTTGTCGGTAGAAGAGAGTGCTTTCGGGCACGTTTTTTACTGCAAGCGCCATCCACGGTGCGGCCTGAGGGTCGTGCCCCAAGCTGGAATGTCACTAATGAAGACCACACGTTCGCTGAAGCCAGCGGAGGTGACGAAGAACTGGGTGCTGATCGACGCCGAAGGGCTCGTTCTCGGCCGTCTCGCCACCATCATCGCCACCCGCCTGCGCGGAAAGCACAAGCCGCAGTTCACCCCGCACGTTGATTGCGGCGACAACATCGTCGTCATCAACGCCGAGAAGGTTGTGCTGACGGGTAACAAGGTTGGCCAGAAGCTGTTCCACTACCACACGGGTCACCCGGGCGGTATCAAGGAGCGCACCATTACGCAGCGTCTCACGGGCAAGAACCCGGGTGAAGTTGTTGAAAAGGCCGTCGAGCGCATGATCACCCGTGGTCCTCTGCAGCGCGCCCAGATGAAGCACCTGTATGTCTATGCCGGTTCCGAGCACCCGCATGACGGTCAGAAGCCCGTCAAGCTGGACGTTGCTGCGATGAACCGCAAAAACACCGTAACCCACGAGTCGTAAGGCCTGTATCATGTCCGAGACCCAAGAGCGCACCGGCACGCTGCAGGACCTTGCGAGCGTTGCTCCTGCCGTTACCTCCAACGCTGCCCCGGTTCACGAAGTCAAGCGTGATGCCCAGGGCCGTTCCTACGCAACCGGTCGTCGTAAGGACGCCGTGGCCCGCGTGTGGATCAAGCCTGGCAAGGGTGACATCATCGTCAACGGCCGTCCGGTCACGACGTATTTTGCCCGTCCGGTTCTGCGTATGCTCCTCACGCAGCCGTTCCTGATTTCCGATCGCTACAACCAGTTCGACGTGTACTGCACGGTCGCTGGTGGTGGTCTGTCCGGTCAGGCTGGTGCCGTCCGTCACGGTATCTCCCGTGCACTGACGTATTACGAGCCGAGCCTGCGCGGCATCCTGAAGGCTGCTGGCTTCCTGACGCGTGACAGTCGTATCGTCGAGCGTAAGAAGTACGGCCGTGCGAAGGCACGTCGTTCCTTCCAGTTCTCGAAGCGCTGATTTTCTCAGCCTTTCCGAACGACGAAAAACCCGGTCAGAAATGGCCGGGTTTTTTTTGTGGCTGATTTCGGAAGATATGAGTCCGATTTTGAATAAAAAACTGAAAATGACCATAGAATAGAATTTAAATTTCAATAAATAAATTTAAAACGAAACAAACTTTCTATATCGCCACCGCGATGTAGGTATGGCAGAGTGCAGGCGCTGTTTTTGAGACCAGAATCTTCGGAAGATATTTTCCCATGACGTCCTTCATCATTGAAAAAACCGAAACCCCGACTGACCCTATCAAGCGGACCGAACTGCTCGCCAACCTGGCTTTCGGGCGTATTTTTACCGATCACATGGCCATCATCCGCTATTCCGCGGACAAGGGCTGGCATGATGCGAAAATCACACCGCGCCGCCCTCTGAGCATCGATCCGGCCTCGACAGTCCTGCATTACGGGCAGGAGATCTTCGAGGGCATGAAGGCCTATCGCGAAAAGGACGGCCATGTCGCTACCTTCCGCCCCGAGGCCAATGCAGCGCGTTTTGCCGAATCTGCTCGCCGCATGGGCATGGCTGAGCTGCCAGAAGACCTGTTCGTGCAGGCCGTTGATGAACTGGTGCGTGTGGATCAGGACTGGGTGCCATCGGGAGAGGGGCAGAGCCTCTATCTGCGTCCGTTCATGATTTCCAATGAAGTCTTCCTCGGGGTGAAGCCGGCGAACGAATATCTGTTCATTGTCATCGCCTGTCCGGTCGGAGCCTATTTCGGTTCCGGTTGTGTATCCGTGTGGGTGTCCGAAAACTATACGCGGGCTGCGATCGGCGGTACGGGTGAAGCCAAGTGTGGCGGCAACTATGCCGGCAGCCTGATCGCCCAGGCCGAAGCCAAGGAAAAGGGCTGCGATCAGGTCCTGTTCCTTGATGCGCGTGAGCGTCGCTTCGTCGAGGAAATGGGCGGCATGAACGTGATGTTCGTCCGTAAAGACGGCAAGATTGTCACTCCGCCGCTGGGTGGCACTATCCTGCGGGGCATTACCCGAAACAGCCTCATCCAGCTTGCGGCCGATCAGGGGATCGAGGTGCTGGAAGAGCCGATCGATATCGACGAGCTTTTTTCGGGGGCAGCTTCAGGCAAGTACACGGAAGCCTTTGCCTGCGGTACGGCGGCGGTTCTTTCTCCGATCGGAAAATTCGTGCGTCCGACGGGCGAAGCCGTGTTTGGTGACGGCAAGACGCCCGGCCCGGTCTCGCAACAGCTCAAGAAGACCCTGACGGATGTGCAAGGTGGCCGGACGAACGACGTCCATGGCTGGATCCACCGCATTTCCTGATACCTGTCAGCCGGGTTCGTGAAGAACTCGGCTTTTCAGTCCCGATCGATCCAGCCGGCACGAACCGCAGCATCTAGCTGTTCCGGCGTGTCTATATCGAAGCCGAGTTCAGGTGCGCAGACGCAGATCGGCGCAGTTTGCGTGTTCTTCCAGAGTTGTCGCAGGCCGGTATCGCCTTGCAGGTCCTGAATACGCTGTTGTGTTGTTGGGCTCAGCAGTACCGGAATGCCCTGTCCGTCTTCGCCATAAGACGTGATGACATCTTTCCCGCCGGCGTCCTGTTCCAGCAGACTATGAAGATGCTGTTCGGTCAGGCAGGGCTGATCCGTGCCAGTGATCAGGAGCGGGAGGCTGCTCCCGGTGAGCGCTTGATAACCGCATCTGAGCGATGACGCCATGCCGGTCTGCCAGTCTTCATTCTGCACCAAAACGACATCAAGACCCGCAAGGGTTGGTTTTATCGTGGCTTCAGCGCCGCCAGTCACGACGACAAGGTGCTCTGGTCGTGTTGCGAGCAGAAGCTGGGCGACATGTCGTACCAGAGGGACGCCACTGATGTTCAGAATTTGTTTGGGGCGGCCGAGGCGGGTGCTTCCTCCTGCGGCCAGAAGAAGGGCAGAATGACGTTTCATCGGGGACGGGTCGCGATCATCTGGGTCAGGATGGAGAGCGCGATTTCCATTGGGGTCCGGGCGCCGATCTCAAGTCCCGCCGGCAGGTGGAGGCGGTTGAATGCATTTTCCGGGACCCCGGCTGCCCTGAGGGCTTCAAGCCGGCCCGGAATCTTGCGCCGGCTTCCGAGGATGCTGACGCAGAATGCCTCGGATTTCAGGGCATGGGCCGTAAGCGTCAGGTCCGAAAGAGCGTCGTGCGTCAGGCTGTAGACGGCCGTCCATCGATCAAGAACGAGCGTGGAAAGGGCGGCATCCAGACTGCCGCGGATATAGTGTGCTGGCGAGAGGCCGGGCGGCAGTTCGGGAGGGCCGTAAGGCCGAAGCAGGATGGTCTCGAGTCCCATGAGACCGGACAGGCTCAGGAGCGCAAGCGTAATGGGATCCCCGCCAGAGAGGATCAGACGCAGGGGCGGCAGATACTGGCGAAAGAAGCGACCGGCCTCGTTTCCAGTGGGGTGTGTCTCGTCGCAGAACCGCATGTGGCCTGTGTCGAGATCGGTCAGGAGCGTGATCGGGCTGCGCTTCTCTCGGGTCGCCCGGAGAGCTGTGACATGAGCAGGAAGGTCTGGCACTGCTCGCACGAAAATTCCGATGCGGCCGCCGCAGGTGAGCTGGATGTCCAGAATTGGACTGCCCGCGCCATAATCCAGCATCCGTGGCTGTCCGTCTTTCAGGCACTCCAGCGCCTCTGCGCGCACGGCCGCTTCCACGCAGCCGCCGGATACATAGCCCTGAACCTCTCCGTCCTCGCAGATCGCCATTTCGCTTCCCAGCGGACGCGGGGAGGAGCCAGTGATGCTGACCAGCGTTGCCAAGGCGGCGCGTTTCCCTTCGGCGGACCAGCGTTCCAATGTGGGAAACAGGTCGTCTGTCAGGCCATAAAGTGGCCACTGGGGAAGGGGAGAAAACTGTGCCGCGGCCGTCATGGAGGGGTCCTGATGCTCTTTGGTGGCATAAGGGTAACGCTAAAGTCGATTATGACATACCCTTTCACCTTCAGACTGTTGATCCGTAGACCATGAGGTCTATATCGGCAGAGAATACATCGTCGGCATTTTAGTCAGCTGAATAGACACGGCAGCGACCGGAGCGGAAATGAGTGAACTCCTGAGCGTTACACGGGCCATGGAGCTTGTGCTGGATTATGCCGGCAGCGTCGGGACCGAAGCGGTTGATCTGACGATGGCAGCCGGGCGTATTCTCCAGCAGACAATCCGCGCCGAACGCGCCCAGCCGCCTTATGACCGTGTAATGATGGACGGCATTGCCTTCCGCCACGGTAGTGGTCCAACGTTGGTGTCGCACGGAATCCAGCGGGCCGGTGCGCCCGGTCAGATATTGCCGGAGGGGCATGTCTGCCTCGAAGTTATGACAGGGGCTGTGCTGCCTGAAGGTGCGGACACAGTCGTTCCGGTCGAACGTCTAGTTCGTGAAGGCCGACTGATCTGCTTTCAAGAGGGATACGAGCCGTGCAAGGGCCAGTTCGTCCATCGGCGGGGTTCCGACTGTACGACGGGAACGGAGCTTCTAGCCCCTGGGTGCCGTTTGGATGGCCCCGCGCTTGCGGTTCTGGCGGGAAATGGCCATGCGCAGGTCAGCGTATCGCGGATTCCGTCTATCGGGATTGTGGCAACGGGCGACGAACTTGTAGATGTCAGCGCCCCTGTGCGGGACTGGGAAATCCGGCGTTCCAACGAATATGCTCTGACGGGTGCTCTGCTATCACGCGGGTTCAACTGCATCGAGCGGTCCGTTGTGCCCGATGATCTCGCGGAGACAGTCGTGGCCCTGCGCGAACAGCTCTCGCGTCATGACGTCCTGATCCTGAGTGGCGGTGTGTCGATGGGGGCATTTGATCATGTCCCCAAAGCACTGTCGAAAATCGGGGTGGAGCGGGTCTTTCACAAGGTGGCGCAGCGTCCGGGCAAGCCGCTTTGGTTCGGCGTCGGCCCTGAAGGACAGCGCGTGTTCGGTCTGCCGGGAAATCCGGTGTCCGCCACGACCTGTGGCGTGCGGTATGTCATGCCCATGCTTCTGGCGGGGCAGGGGCTATGTCGTCCCGAGCCTTACATGGTCATGCTCGATGCGGAAGTTGATCTTATCCCGACGCTCACCCGTTTCCTGCCAGTAAAGATCCGTCACGACGCGGCAGGTCAGGCACTGGCAACGCCATGCCCGATGCCGACCTCCGGGGATTTCAGCTTCCTCGCCTCCACGGACGGATTTGTAGAACTGCCGTTCGGCGAAGGTGTGGCGTCACGCGGAACAGCTGCGATGTTTCATGGCTGGTAACCCGACGCCTGCTCTGACTGATCGCTTCAGCCGTCCGCTGCATGATCTGCGGATTTCCGTCATGGACCGCTGCAATTTCCGCTGCCCCTACTGTATGCCGGAAGCGACTTATCACGAGCATTTCCGCTTTCTGGAACCGAAAGAGCGTCTGAGCTTCGATGAGATTGAGCGTGTGGCACGGGTGGCGGTCTCGCTTGGTGTTCGCAAGCTGCGCCTGACGGGTGGGGAACCGCTGTTGCGTCCAAAGCTGCCGGAACTCATAGCGCGTCTGGCGTCCATTGAAGGCGTGGAAGACATTGCCCTGACTACGAATGGAGTTCTGCTGGAGCGACATGTCCGGGATCTTAAAGAGGCCGGGCTGAACCGCGTGACGGTCAGCCTAGACAGTCTCGATCCGGCGGTCTTTGCGCGAATGAGCGGAGGCCGGGCACAGCTTGAGCCGGTTCTGGATGCGATCGACAGCGCCGCACAGTCCGGATTTTCCGGAGGTGTGAAGCTCAATACCGTCGTCCAGCGTGGTCTGAACGATGCAGGTGTCGAGGCTCTGGCCGAACGCTTCCGGTATAGCGGCGTTGTGCTGCGGTTCATCGAATATATGGATGTCGGGACGCGCAACCACTGGGAGCGCGCCGAAGTGGTGCCGTCGCGTGAACTGCGTGAGCGCATTGACGTTCGCTGGCCGCTTGAGCCCGTGGATGCGCATTATCGGGGGGAAGTGGCCCAGCGGTATCGCTATTGCGACGGGGCTGGGGAAGTCGGCTTCATTTCTTCTGTGACTGCACCGTTCTGCGGAGACTGCTCTCGTGCGCGTTTGTCATCGGAAGGGCAGCTTTATACCTGCCTGTTTGCCTCGGAAGGGACTGATCTCCGCACGCTTCTGCGCAGTAATGCGGAGGACGCAGCCCTGCGGGATCTACTGGCCGGGGTGTGGCGCCAGAGGACGGACAGGTATAGTGAAGAGCGGGCCGCCTTTTCGGATGCGCCCGCACGACGCCGCATCGAGATGAACTATATCGGTGGCTAAAATCGGTGGCCAGAATTCGGTGACCAGACCGGGAGATCGAAGACGATGAAGACGCTCACTCATGTCAATGAGCGCGGCGAAGACCCGCGCATGGTCGATATCAGCGGCAAGAATGTGACCGAACGCAGTGCTCATGCCCAGGCGCGTCTGGTTTTCCCATCCGAGATGGCGCGGACCTTGTCGGATGCCGGGTTCATGACTGCCAAGGGTGCGGTGCTGACGGTGGCACAGATTGCGGGCGTCATGGGTGTGAAGTCGACGTCGCAGCTCATTCCGTTGTGTCATCCACTGTCGCTCAGTGGTTGTCGGGTGGACATCACGGTCGAAGGCGATGAAGCGGTGATCGACTGCCGGGTCTCGTGCAAGGGGCGAACGGGTGTAGAAATGGAAGCGCTGACCGGGGCCTCTGTAGCAGCGCTCACGATCTACGACATGTGCAAGGCCATGTCCCATGACATGGTCATCCGTGAGGTCCGGTTGATGGGCAAGGCCGGCGGCAAGCGCGACTTCCAGCGGATTGAATCATGACACCACTTTACGGCCTGATTCTTGCGGGTGGTGCCAGCAAACGTATGGGAACGGACAAGGCCGCACTCGACTATCATGGCAAGCCACAGCTTCAGGTGGCGTTTGAAGTTCTGACGCCTGTGGTGGAGCGGTGTTTTGTTTCAGTGAGACCGGGTCAGACGTCCGATCCGCTGCGGTTCAGCTTTTCGCAGATCGTTGATACGGTGGATGCTGATGGACCGGCGGCGGGGCTGTTGTCGGCGCATCGGGCTTATCCGGATGTGGCCTGGCTGGTTCTGGCCTGCGACCTGCCGATGCTGGATCGCGGTACGCTCGACACCCTGATCACCGCTCGGAACGGGGAGCATGTCGCCGTCTCCTATCGCAGCGAACATGACGGTCTGCCCGAACCGCTCTGCGCCATCTGGGAGCCGGAAGCGCTTGATCTTCTGGAGCAGCAGGTCGCGAGTGGGCGCATCTGTCCGCGTAAGCTGCTGATCAACAGCCCGACGAAGCTGCTGGAGCCGCATAAGCGTGGCGCACTCGATAACATCAACACGCCGGAAGAACGCGAAGATGCGACCCGGCGCCTGAAGGATCTGCCGGGAGGGCCGATGATTCGCCTGACACTGGAATATTTCGCACAGCTCCGGGAGTTGGCTGGAACACGGGAGCAATCGCTCGAAACAGCATTCGCGACCGTGGGACCCCTTTACGAGGAACTGCGTGAAAAATACGCCTTTCCGTTCGAGGCCTCGACACTTCGTGTGGCGATCAACGGCGATTTCGCTCCTTGGACGCAGGTTTTGAAGGACGGGGACCATATTGTGTTTATCCCGCCGGTGACGGGCGGATGAGCCGCTTTCGCATGGCGTCCGCGCCCGTGGATCTGAGCATGTTACGTGAGGATCTGCATCTGGCCGAGGCAGGTGGGTTCTGCACCTTTGAAGGCTGGGTCCGTAACCGGAACGAAGGTCGTCCGGTCGATGGTCTGGAATACGAATCCTATGAGGCGCTGGCCCAGCTTGAAGGGGAACGAATCGTAGCCGAGGCGCTGGAGCGTTTTGAGATCAGCCAGGCCGTGGCCATGCATCGGACGGGTAGCCTGAAGGTCGGGGATGTTGCCGTCTGGATCGGGGTCTCGGCACCGCATCGGGATGCCGCGTTCCGGGCCTGTCGCTACATTATCGACGAGATCAAGCATCGGGTGCCTGTCTGGAAGAAAGAGCATTATCTGGATGGCGATGCCGAATGGGTGGCGTGCCATCACTGCCAGACTGCTCCCCGCGCGTCGGAGGCCGGGGCGCATGACCACGAGCACGATCATGGAAGTTGCGGCCACCATCATCACTGATTGAGCGTTTCCGCAGGGTCGTATCTTTATGCCTTGCGGAGCGTTTTTAAGTTGTAATTGCAAATCATTCTCAATTAGGATGACTCCGGTTCTGCTGATTCGGAGTTTTTCCATGACACGGCTGTCGCTTTCTTTATCCGACCTCTGCTGCTGTGAACGCCTCGCGCTGTGGAGTATCCGCTGCCTCATCAGCCATTACCGTTTGCCAAGCTGCCCCGAGACGAAAACGACCGACGGTCTGTTTCCCGCCTGTTTCCGTTCGGCCCTGGATGCCGCGGAAGGAGCCTTTGCGGACGCCACCCATCTTCTGGAGGTCGCGGATCAGCCGCGGCTTGCGGTGAATGCACCGGGCATGCAGTCTCTGACCGCGCTGGAGGAACGCTTCCTGCGCGGGATCATCGCTGCCCAGAACGAGGGGCAGCGCGAAGTTTTCGTGCTTCTGGCTGAAATTTTTCCTGACAGGTTTGTCCAGGGTTGCCTGGCCACGGCGCTGACCCTGCTGGCGGATTGTCTTGCGGGAGCGGGGCACTGGCTGCCCAAAAAACTGCTGAAAGACGAGACCACCATTTCGGGGGGAGGGGCGCTGTCTTCGATCAACCGCTGGCGGTCGGTCAGTCCGTCTCGGATGCGGGTTCTGTGGCCACAGGATAGCGGGCCTTTACATGCTGGTATGTCGCATGACGCCAGCCGGGTGATGCACTGATGATGTCGCTGAGCGGACGCCCCACCCGGAACGGGGCAGAACCGCAGCGTCCAAGGCTTGAGGAGCTGGAACACATGACGGTCTGTCTGCTATTGCTGGCTGTCGGAGTGGTCGGGTTCTGCTGGCTAGCCTGCGTGAACCTCGAAATTTCTGCAGATGATCTGTTGTCTGCGCTGGGATATCAATCCGGGCTGGAAGCATCTTTCAGGAGCTGAGGCTCCTGAAACGTTTCCTGAACATTCAATCTACGCCGATCATGACGCTTGTGATGAGCGTGCTGTTGACATCGATGGTGATGTGGGACGTCGTCGCGCCCCTGAGAATGTTTGTGATCCGGCCCTTGAGCTGGTTGCGTGCGCTGGGTTTCATGAAAAACCCTTCCCTTGAAGGACAGACAGGAATACCTGTCTGTCCCATATCGGCAGGGCTTCATGCCTGCGTCTAGAGAGACAGGCAAAGGGATCATGCTCCGGACCTCGGCTGGTCCGGAGGGGCTGTTTTCAGATGTAGTATTCGGTCAACGGCGGGAAGCCGTTGAAGCCGATGGAGCAGTAGGTCGAGACATACGCGCCCGTGGCGAGGATCTCGACGCGGTCCCCACATTCCAGAGAGTCTGGCAGAGGGATGCGGTTCTTCTCGTACATGATGTCCACGCCGTCACAGCTTGGGCCGGCGACTACGCAGGGGGAGCGGCTGGTGTCGTCGGAATCGCGGGATGTGCGGAAAGTGTAGCGGATGGCTTCACCTTCAGTTTCGGCCAGGCCACCGAAGCGCCCGATATCAAGATAGACCCAGCGCGGATCGGTCACGGCACCGCCGCGACGGCTGACGAGGATGACCTCGCTCGACACTATGCCGGACTGTCCGACCATGTAGCGGCCTGGCTCGAGCAGGATTTCAGGCGCACCGTCCGGGAAATGCGTCTTGAGGGACGCATGAATCGTGTCGGCGAAATCCTGAACGGAGGGTACGTTCTCGCAGTAATGCGTCGGAAAACCACCACCCAGATTGAGCATCTGAAGGTCTACGCCCTGCGCTCGCAGGTCATGGTACAGGGCGGCAGCTTTGGCGATCGCATGATCATAAGCGGCAACGCCCGTCTGTTGGCTCCCGACATGGAAGGACAGGCCGTAAGGCTTCAGGCCCAGTTTACGGGCGCGCAGCATCAGCGTGCGAGCGTTACTCAGCGTGGTGCCGAACTTGCGCGACAGGGGCCAGTCCGCGCCTTCGTTCTCGACAGCCAGGCGGCAGAAAACGCGCGCGCCAGGAGCATGCTTGGCAAGCTTCTCCAGTTCTTCGATGCTGTCGAAAACGAACAGGCTGATGCCCAGGTCATGCGCTTCGCGGATCCATTCGGCTTTCTTCAGTGTGTTGCCGTAGGAAATCCTGTCCGGGGTTGCGCCGGCATTCAGACACATCCTGATTTCCGCAGGGGATGCGACGTCGAAGGACGAGCCCAGGGCAATGAGGCGGTCAAGGATGGCCTGGGCCGGGTTGGCCTTGATGGCGTAATAGATTTTTGCTTCCGGGAGCGCATCGTGCAGGGCACGGTAATGCGCCCCGACGACGTCGAGATCGACGACGAGGCAAGGGGTTGCCGGCTGTTGCTCGGCAAGGAAGCGGGTGATTTTGGGAGTCATGACACTCAATTCCCAGAACCGGACTCGTCAGGGAACGATATCGCCCTGCGAGTATGTTGCGAAACGGTCGAACGGACCGGCGAATAGCGGGAATCCGTAAAGGGTGGATTCCTGAAGGCCAGAACGCTTGACGTCGTTGCGTAACCTCGAGTGGGCCAGTGGCACGTGCGTTGCTGCGTGAGGGCGGGATATGAGACCAAATCGCCTGTCACGCAACCGATAATTTTGCATTGTGATGGTTTTGCCAATATTGGTGAATTGAATCAGGGCGAATTCGGAACGCTGAAGGCATCTTCCGCGTCTGTACTGGCTCATGTCGTTCAATATGGACGTTCGTTACGGACAGTCCGGTAAATAGCGGCAAAGATGCCAAGACTGCTGCCCTAACAGGAAACTGCCGAGGACACCCTGCGTGAGCTTGACACCCGAATCTGCGCCTCTCTCCGGCTCCCGAACCGGGTCGGAACATGCCGTACCTTCGGAATCCGGACCCGAATCTGCTGTAGCAGGCACGACTGATTCGGATGCCGCATCGTCTCCGGACCGGCTACATCATGCGGCCTGGCGCGTCATCGCGAAGCATCTGTTTGCTGAAGTGGGCTCAAGCCAGACATCGCTGTCGGCTGCGGGATGCGCCTTTTACGCCACGCTCTCCCTTTTTCCGGCCATTTCCAGCCTGATTTCCCTATATGGTCTGGCGTTTGACCTGCAGACAGTTGAGCCGCAGCTCGAAGTCCTCCGCGATCTCCTGCCGCCCTCAGCTTACACTCTGATCGGGGATCGGATTCACGAACTGATTTCCCAGCCTCATTCGTCGCTAACGATCGGGCTGATCTTCTCGCTCGCAGTCGCCCTGTGGTCGGCTTCGGCAAGCACGAAGTCGGTCCTTTCCGCGCTCAACATGGCTTATAATGCGCAGGAAACCAGGAGCTTCCTGAAGTTCCAGGCCATCGCACTATCCACTACGTTGACGGCCATTCTGGGGGCTGCGCTGACACTGGCCCTGATGGTGGCTGCACCGGCACTGGTGGATTACCTGCCGCGTCATGTCAGTTTCCTGAGCGATCCGCCATTTCCGGTTGATCTGCTGCTCTCTTACGGCGCGCCGATGGTCGTGCACACGCTTGCACCGCTGTTGATGCTGCTGTTTGTTTTTATCGCCGTGACGCTGCTCTACCGCTTTGCCCCCTGCCGCGTGCATACACAGTGGCGCTGGATTTTTCCGGGTTCGGCACTCGCGACCATCCTGTGGGTCATCACGTCGCTGGGTTTCTCATGGTATGTCGCGCATTTCGCGAGCTACGGCGCAACCTACGGGCCACTTGGTGCCGTGGCTGCCATCATGATGTGGCTTTTCGTGAGCGCGTATGTGGTGCTGTTCGGGGCGGAGTTGAATGCCAGCCTCGAAGCCCGGGCCGGTCAGAGTCAGGAAGTGCCTCCTCAGCCCGGAGCTGCCTGACAGTAAGGTCAGGCAGCCGTAAAGATCAGTGGTGGTGCGGCGTACGGTGTGTGTCGCTGCCCTGTGAGACGGGGGCGATGCTGGTTCCCGCCGCCTGAATGGCCTGTGCGCTCGTGTCCGACGGATCGGCCTCGGCTACTTCCGGCTCCGTGGCGGGATGCAGGGGCGGCGCAATATCCGTCATCTTCGCAATTGTGACATGAGCCGTGCCTGCGCCGAGCATGCCGATCTTTGCAGCAGCGGCATGGGACAGGTCAATGATGCGGCTGTTGAAAGGCCCACGGTCATTGACCGTCACTACGACGGAGCGTCCCGTATCCTGCGATGTCACGAGAAGCTTCGTGCCGAGAGGCAGGGAAGGGTGCGCTGCTGTCAGATCGTTGGTGTTGAATGTCGTCCCGCTGGCCGTGCGTCGTCCATGAAAATGCCGTCCATACCAGCTCGCCATGCCATGCTGGGACCAGACGTGAGCGGCCTGGTGGGCACGGTTTGCAAGTGCGGCCCGAACGGAGTCTGCCCAGCTCGTCTTCGGCGTTCCAATCACGGCAGAATCGTCGCTCGCGTGAGCGGCGTGATGACTGGCCAGCCCGGCAAGCGCCACGGCGAACGTCATGCTGCGCAGGGGAATACAACGTGAGGGATTGCGAAGGACAGACAGATCAAAGCGCACTATATCAGGTTCTTCTCCAGTGGACGGGGCGGGCTCAGATCGCACCAGATAGCACAAAAATGCGGCCCTGTCCCTTTTTGGATACCCTGAAGACGGCAGCAATAGGGCAATGACGCTTTCATGACAGCTCCGAAAGTGCTATCGCGCGGCCAGATGAAACGCCCTCTGATCACCGTTCTCAACGGTCCGAATCTCAATATGCTGGGTCTTCGACAGCCCGGAATCTATGGTCACGCCACGCTCGATGATGTCGAGCAGGTGTGCATTCAGGCTGCCGAACGGCTTGATGTCGCCATTGATTTCCGCCAGACGAACGGAGAGGGTGAGCTTGTGTCCTGGGTTCAGGAATGTCGCGGCCGTGCAGACGGAATCGTGATCAATCCCGCAGCTTATGGACACACCTCGATTGCCCTGCTCGACGCGCTTCTGGCCGTCGAGCTGCCAGTGGTCGAGGTTCATATTTCCAATATTCATCGCAGGGAGCCGTTCCGTCATCACACTTACGTCTCGCAGGCCGCCATCGGCGTGATCTGTGGCCTCGGCGTCAGGGGATATGCGCACGCGCTTCAGGCAATAACCGACATGATCGAAGACGAAGGATGAGCCGTATGCTCGTGGACAAGGATGCCATCCGGGCATTGGCCGATATTCTGACACAGACCGGCCTGACCGAAATCGAGATTTCCGAAGCGGACAGCCGTATCCGCGTGGCCCGCAACGTCAATGTGGTTCAGGCTGCTGCTCCGGTTCAGGCCGCTGCGGCACCCGCTGCCCCGGCTGTTGTCGCCGCTGTTGCGGCTCCGGCTGATCCGGCCAAGCACCCGGGTATGGTGCCGAGCCCAATGGTTGGTGTTGCCTATCTGACACCCGATCCGGCCTCTCCGCCGTTCGCCGTCGAAGGCCAGACGGTGACTGCGGGTCAGACGATCATGCTCATCGAAGCCATGAAGACCTTCAACCAGATCAAGGCCCCCCGTGCCGGTACGCTGACGAAGTTCCTTGTTGAATCCGGTCAGCCGGTCGAGTTCGGCGAAGCTCTGGCGATCATCGAGTAATGATTTCCAAGGTCCTCATTGCCAACCGGGGTGAGATCGCGCTGCGGATCCAGCGCGCCTGCCGCGAGATGGGCATCAAAACCGTTGCCGTGCATTCGACGGCAGACGCCGATGCGATGCATGTGCGCCTTGCGGACGAAGCCGTCTGCATCGGTCCGCCGAGTGCGCGCGATTCCTATCTGAATGTTGCCGCCATCCTTTCGGCTGCGATGATCACGGGAGCAGACGCCATTCATCCCGGCTATGGCTTTCTGTCGGAAAATGCCGAATTTGCTGAGACCGTAGAAGAACACGGTCTTGTCTTCATCGGTCCGACCGCCGAGCATATCCGCACGATGGGCGACAAGATTGCCGCCAAGACGACCATGCGCGCGCTCGGCGTGCCGCTGGTGCCGGGGTCCGATGGCGGTCTGGCGGACTTGCAGGCCGCGCGTGAAGTTGCGGACAAGGTCGGCTATCCGGTCCTCATCAAGGCTGCTGCCGGTGGTGGCGGACGTGGGATGAAGGTCGCGATGACGGCGGACGACATCGAGGAAGCCTGGTCGGTCGCCCGTGCCGAAGCCCGTGCCGCTTTCGGCAATGACGAGGTCTATCTCGAAAAGTATCTCAACCGTCCGCGTCATATCGAGCTTCAGATTCTTGGCGATGCGCATGGCAATGTCGTGCATTTCGGAGAGCGTGACTGTTCGCTCCAGCGCCGTCACCAGAAACTGCTGGAAGAAGCCGGTTCACCGGCCCTGACTGACGCCGAACGTGAGGAAATTGGCCGCACAGCGACCGAGGCCCTTTCGCGCATGGGCTATCGCAATGCGGGCACGCTGGAGTTCCTGTATCAGGACGGCCAGTTCTGCTTCATCGAGATGAACACGCGTCTTCAGGTCGAGCATCCGGTGACGGAGATGGTCTGCAACGTGGATCTCGTGCGTGAGCAGATCCGGATCGCCTCTGGTGAGCCGCTTGGGTACACGCAGTCGGACATCAAGATGTCCGGTCATGCGATCGAGTGCCGCATCAATGCGGAAGACCCGGAAACCTTCATGCCGAGCCCCGGTACGATCAAGGTGTTTCATGCTCCGGGTGGATTGGGCGTTCGTATGGACAGCGCGATTTACGCTGGTTATCGCATCCCGCCTTACTACGACAGCATGATCGCCAAACTGATCGTGCATGCCCCCACGCGCGCTGAAGCCATTGCCCGTATGCAGCGGGCCCTGGATGAATGCGTGGTTGACGGTGTGAAGACGGTTATTCCGCTGCACCAGAAGATTCTGGCGGACCCGTCTTTTCAGAAGGGGGATTATACGATCCACTGGCTGGAAAATTTTGTCGCTGCCCAGCAGGCAGGGAAATAAACCGGAGACAGCCCATGAGCTACGCAGAAACCATCGTTCTCGATGTCCGCATCGGACAGATGCCGCAGGTGGTTTCTGCCCTCACGGGGCGTGACGGGCTCGCCGTTTGGGTGAGTGAGATCGGTGTCCTGAACCGAGTTGTTCTTTTCCGAACAGCAGATACCTATAATGCTCTTCTGGAAGGGCGTCCGGATGTGCTTGCAGCTATTCCGGAAGAGCCTGTCCAGAATGTTGCGGTGACAAGCTGGCGCATTATTTCCCCGCTGCTTCCGGCCGGGGAGCACGGCAGCCTCTATGAATGGCGCTGTTACGATCTGAAGCTCGGACAGGTCGGAAACGTGGAAGAGGCTTTTGCCGCTGCGGTTCCGCTCCGTCTGGAGCTGTCTCCGCTGCTTTGCGGGATGATCTCGATTGAGGGAACGCCTCGGCTGGCGCATATCTGGCCGTATGCGGACATGAATGCCCGTCTGGAAATCCGGGCGCAGGCCGTGGCCACGGGTGTATGGCCGCCGAAAATCGGTAGTGGGCTGGTTAACATGGAAAATACGATTCTGCTTCCGGCAGAGGGCTCCGCTTGGAGTTGAGGCATATTGAAGAGCCAGCGCAAAAAAGCGCTGCAGGTCTGGCCTGCAGCGCTTTTTTTTGTCTGAGGGCTGGGCCCTTGAAGATTACTTAGTGGCAGCTGCCGGAGCCGCGGTGGCCGGGGCCTGTGATTCGACAGCGCTTTCGGAGACGAAGATCACCGAATCCAGAGCCTGAGTCAGCGCATCAACAGCGTCCTGCGGATGATGGCCTTCTGTGAACACGGTCGCACGGTAGACTGCGCCTTGGACCGGCGTGATAGGAGCAAGCGCCAGAATGAAGTCTGCATCTTCGCCGACAACCTTCATGGTTTCAGCGGCCTGATCCGTGTTGCCGGATTTCAGCTGCGCATTGGCCGAGGCAATAGCCGTCTTCTTTTCGGGAGCAAGAGTTTCATTCACGATGAACTCACCGCCAACTGGAAGCCAGTCGGTTTGTCCCACAACAGGCTGATGGTTTGTTGCCACGGGGTGTTGCGGGGCGGGGTGCAGATCGCTTTCGGCGGCCTGAAACTTCTTGTCAGCCTTTTCAGCAGCGGCGAGGCGCTTCTGGGCATCATAAAGTGCCGGAATGGCCGCCTCGGTCTTGCCGCCTGTCTGCAGGATGTCACGGGCGTTCATGATGTCCTGAAAGGCGCGCTGACCATCAGCGGAAAGGTGATGAAAAGCCCGGTGTGCCTTGAACTGCTCCCAATGTGAGTGAAGTGAAGCGGCGCCGGCCAGGGGTGTTGCGCAGAGAAGGGTTGAAATCGCAGCCATGGCGGGAATGAATTTCATGATATCGTCTCCGTGAATATTCGCTTCTGACTCTTATGGGTATTTCATGGGGACAGATCGAGCAAATTACCGATCATTTAGTGACAGTAGGTCTTTCCGGTTTTTTTTGTCGACGCTTCTAGTTTTGTACGTCAATTTCTGTGCGGGGCTGAAGGAGATTTCTGAAAACCGGAATTAACACATCTCATTCGCATTGTTGCTGTGGTGATGTTATTTTTGGAACTAAGATGCCATATGGAATGATTCCTTGAAATAAAAATGAGAATATTAAGGTTTTCATTTGCGGATGGCTTGCTCTGGGGAAGGGCTTTCCGTATGTACGATGGTTCAATCACGATACCGTGCTTTGCGCCGGAAAGTCGGCCTTTCCTGAACGCATTGCAGGCATCAGCCGAGTAGCGAGTATTTCCAGATGTCTCTGAATTCCGTCGTCGAGAGCGTGACTGCCCGTATCATCGAGCGTTCGAAAGTCTCCCGTCGCCGGTATCTCGCCCTGATGGAGCGCAATCGTGCCAAAGGTGTGCTACGGCCCAAGCTAGCCTGCGGGAATCTGGCTCATGCCATCGCAGCATCAAGCTCCGATAAGTCGGAACTGATGCGTCCCACCGGCACCAATATCGGCATAATTACGACTTATAATGATATGCTCTCGGCACATCAGCCTTATGGTCGTTATCCCGAGCAGATCAAGCTGTTTGCCCGCGAAGTCGGCGCGACGGCCCAGGTTGCAGGCGGCGCGCCGGCCATGTGTGACGGCGTGACGCAGGGGCAAGAGGGGATGGAGCTGTCCCTGTTCTCCCGTGACGTGATTGCCATGTCCACGGCGGTTGGTCTGAGCCATGGTATGTTCGAAAGTGTGGCGCTGCTCGGGATCTGCGACAAGATCGTACCGGGGCTTTTGATGGGCGCCCTGCGCTTTGGCCATCTGCCAACCATGCTGATCCCGGCTGGTCCGATGCCGTCCGGCCTTCCGAACAAGGAAAAGCAGCGCATCCGCCAGCTCTATGTTCAGGGCAAGGTCGGACAGGCTGAACTGATGGAAGCGGAAAACGCCTCCTATCACAGCGCGGGAACCTGCACGTTCTATGGAACGGCCAATACGAACCAGATGATGGTCGAAATCATGGGTCTGATGATGCCGGATTCGGCGTTCATCAACCCCAATACAAAGCTGCGTCAGGCTATGACCCGCTCGGGGATTCATCGCCTCGCGGAAATCGGTCTGAACGGCGAGGATGTCCGTCCGCTCGCCCATTGCGTGGATGAAAGGGCTATCGTGAACGCGGCCGTTGGGCTGTTGGCGACGGGTGGTTCCACCAACCATTCGATCCATCTTCCGGCTATTGCCCGGGCCGCTGGTATTCTGATCGACTGGGAAGACATCAGCCGTCTGTCGTCCGCGGTGCCGCTGATTAGCCGTGTTTATCCGAGCGGTTCCGAGGACGTGAACGCGTTCAACCGCGTGGGTGGTATGCCGACCGTGATTGCTGAACTGACGCGCGCCGGCATGTTGCACAAGGACATCCTGACGGTCTCGCGTGGTGGTTTCTCTGATTATGCCCGTCGCGCCTCGCTTGAAGGCGACGAGCTTGTTTACAGCCACGCAAAGCCGTCCACGGACACCGATATCCTGCGTGATGTGGCTACGCCTTTCCGTCCAGATGGCGGTATGCGCTTGATGACTGGTAACCTAGGGCGCGCGATTTACAAGAGCAGCGCTATTGCGCCTGAACATCTGACTGTTGAAGCGCCGGCACGGGTTTTCCAGGACCAGCAAGACGTCATCACGGCCTATCAGAACGGTGAACTGGAGCGCGATGTTGTTGTGGTCGTCCGGTTCCAGGGGCCAGAAGCCAATGGTATGCCGGAGCTTCACAAGCTGACCCCGGCGCTGGGTGTTCTTCAGGATCGCGGATTTAAGGTTGCTCTGCTGACGGATGGACGCATGTCCGGCGCGAGCGGCAAGGTGCCAGCAGCCATTCACGTTGGCCCCGAAGCGCAGGTTGGGGGGGCGATCGCCCGTGTGCGGGACGGCGACATGATCCGTGTCTGCGCCGCAACGGGGCAGATCGAGGCTCTGGTGGATGCCGCCGAGTGGGAGAGCCGCAAGCCGGTTTCTCCGCCGCTCCCGGCGTTGGGAACGGGCCGCGAACTGTTCGCGCTGATGCGTTCGGTGCATGATCCGGCCGAGGCCGGCGGATCCGCGATGCTGGCTCAGATGTATCGCGTGACCGAAGCTGTTGGCGATGACATTCACTAAGGAAGAGTTTTGATGATCGATACTGCCAAACTCGACGCCGTCATGAACCGCTGTCCGGTCATGCCGGTGCTGGTGGTCAATGACGTGGCGCAGGCCCGCCCTATGGCCGAAGCACTGGTGGCCGGTGGACTGTCCACACTAGAAGTTACACTGCGGACCCCCTGCGCCCTTGAAGTCATTGAAGAAATGTCGAAAGTACCGGGCGCACTGGTAGGTGCCGGTACGGTGTTGAATCCGTCCGATATGGACCGTGCCGTTAAGGCGGGTGCACGCTTCATCGTCAGCCCCGGTCTGACCGAGGCGCTGGCAAAGGCGTCGGTCGAGCATGATGTCCCGTTCCTGCCGGGTGTGGCGAATGCGGGCGACATTATGCGTGGTCTGGATCTGGGTCTGTCGCGTTTCAAGTTCTTCCCGGCCGTGACGAATGGCGGCATTCCTGCGCTCAAGAGTTTGGCCAGTGTGTTCGGTAGCAATATCCGCTTCTGTCCTACGGGCGGCATTACGGAAGAGAGCGCACCGGACTGGTTGGCGCTGCCGTCCGTAGCTTGTGTCGGTGGGTCCTGGGTGACGGCCGGCACATTCGATGCGGACAAGGTCCGTCAGCGCGCCACGGCTGCGGCACTCTTTACGGTCTGATTTTCGAAGTGTTTTGCGGATGCCGTCAGAATGTTGCGGCGTCCGTGAACGTTTTGTGAACAAAAAGTTTGCGGGGCACGTCGAAGCAGACCATATAGGGCGCGTGACCGGACGTTCCCATCTGCTGATTGGCGGCTTTGCCGTGCTGTGCGCAATGCGCTGGCACATCTTGTCGCCTGAACCGCTCTCCGTCTGTACGGGACTGCTTGGCAGTCTTTTGCCAGACATCGATACCGAACGCTCCATGCTCGGTAGTCGACTGAAATTCCTCTCCCGCTTTCTGGCAAAGGCCTTTGGTCATCGTGGTCTCACGCATTCAGGGGTGATGTTGCTTTTGGCCGCGGTCGTGCTGAAAGGGTTGATGGGGCCCGAAAGCCTGCGTGGCCCCTGGGGGGCGCTTCTGCTGGGGGCAGGGACGCATATCGCGGCTGACCTTCCGACAGGCGGGTGTCAGCTCTTCGCGCCTCTCAGCCGTTCGCGCCTCTCGCTCTGGCCTTATGTCCGGACTGGCGGGATCGGAGAAATCATGCTTCTTGTGCCCATTCTCTGCCTTCTGGGTTGGGCAGGAGTTTCCGGTAATGGCTCTGTTCCGGGTCATGTTCCTCCCACTGCGCATCACGCTCGGTTGCGCAGACATGTTTTGAAGGATATTTCATTCTCATCATGACTGAGACCCGACTCCCCGTCCGTCGCGCCCTCCTCTCCGTTTCTGACAAAACGGGACTGATCGAACTGGGGCGTGCGCTAGCCGCCCACGGTGCGGAACTGCTTTCGACGGGAGGCTCTGCGAAGACCCTTCGTGAAGCGGGTCTGACAGTCAAAGATGTCTCGGAGCATACCGGTTTTCCTGAAATTTTGGACGGCCGGGTCAAGACCCTCGTCCCACAGGTGCATGGTGGCATCCTTGGACGCCGCGACCTACCGACACATATCGCACAGATGGCGGAACATGGCATTGCGCCGATCGACCTAGTCTGTGTGAACCTCTATCCTTTTGCCGCAACCGTCGCGTCCGGGGCAGGGGACGAGGACTGTATCGAGAACATCGATATCGGCGGCCCGGCCATGATCCGCGCTGCTGCGAAGAACTTCGATCACGTCACGATCCTGACGGATTCGCGTCAGTATGCGGCTGTCGTCGCCTCACTGGAACAGGGCGGCACGCTTCTGACGGAGCGCCGCGATTACGCTGCTTCCGCCTATGCGCATACGGCTGCCTATGACAGCATGATTTCCCGCTGGTTCGCTAAACAGGCCGGTGAGATCCTGCCTCCCGTTCTGACGCTGAGCGGCACCCGCGATGATCTGCTGCGCTATGGCGAGAACCCGCACCAGAAAGCCGCCTTCTATCGTGACGGCAGTCAGCGTCCGGGCGTTGCAAGCGCACGTCAGGTTCAGGGTAAGGCCCTGAGCTACAACAATATCAATGACACGGACGCTGCATTCGAAGCCGTAGCCGAGTTCGACGAACCGACGGTCGTGATCGTCAAGCATGCCAATCCGTGTGGCGTGGCTTCTGCTACCACTCTGGAACAGGCCTGGATCGCGGCTCTGCGTTGTGATCCTGTCTCGGCCTTCGGCGGCATCGTTGCAGTCAACCGGACGCTGAATGGTGCCACAGCTCAGAGGATCAGCAAGATCTTCACCGAAGTGATCGTGGCTCCGGATGCCGATGCGGAAGCGATCGAGGTCCTGTCGCGCAAGAAGAATCTGCGTCTGCTGCTGACGCAGGGCGTGCCGGATCCGGCTGCAGAAGGGCTGGCGTTCCGCTCCGTTGCGGGCGGTTTCTTGGCTCAGACCCGTGATGCGGGTCGTGTGACGGAAGCCGATCTGCAGGTCGTGACTAAACGCGCACCGACGGCTCAGGAAATGAAGGACCTGCTGTTTGCGTTCCGTGTCGCAAAACATGTGAAGTCAAACGCTGTCATCTATGTCCGCAACGGGGCAACGGTTGGTATTGGTGCCGGGCAGATGTCCCGAGTGGATAGCGCGCGTATTGCCGCGCGCAAGAGCGAGGACGCTGCGAACGAAGCGGGAGAAGGCGCACCTCTGACGACTGGTTCGGTTGCGGCTTCCGACGCCTTCTTCCCTTTCGCTGACGGTCTTGAGAGCGTTGTTGCGGCGGGCGCTGTGGCTGTCATTCAGCCAGGCGGCTCCATTCGTGATCAGGAGGTGATCGATGCGGCAGATGCTGCCGGGATCGCCATGGTATTCACTGGCATGAGGCATTTCCGACATTGAAAAAATTCGCTTTCGCCAGCTTTGTCCTGGCTATGTCCGTCTCCGCAGCCGAGGCAGCTCCCTGCGTCTATGACATGACGCCGCTGCCCGTCACGCAGGGGATTGTCTCCGGCATCGCGCCTACGGGCGTGAAATTGCGCGATGGAACCACGATCATTCTGCCAGAGGAATTTCTGGCAGGTGTCCGGTTGAACCGGAGACTGGCTGTCAGAGGTCTGGTCTCTACAACGACGCATACAGTGCAGGCGTTCGCTCTGGAAGGTAACCCTCCTGTATGCCCCAGCGCACCCACAATTCCGCGCGGACCTTTTGCAGGATCCCCTGCTTATGATGCGATTCATCCCTGAGTTCTAAGGTGTCCCCAGCTTCATGTTTCTGAAGGGATGAGCCGTTCAGTTCTGTAATTGCTGACATGTGCTCTAACGCGCTCGAGAAAGCCTGAAAAAAGCTTTTCTCGAGCGCGTATGCTTTTGGGGCTGTTAAACGCTTTCTTTACTGTTCCTGTGCCAACAGTTTCTCCGGGTTTCCCATTGTTAGCGGAACCGGAGGCACACAGTTTTGTCACATGTCACGACATCCGCAGTTGTAACGACAACGGGGGCAGGACGGCTCGAAACTCTGCCGCAAACCCAACTGGCATCGAATGAGCGTTTTCGCGATTTTCTGGCAAGCTATGTGCACCAAAAAACCTCTGCGCATGCAGATGATAGCCAGAGAACTTCAACAGGAAAGCCGCGCGTCATAAAGGCTGCGGTATCTCCTCCCGGGGAGAAGAGTCAAACCCAGCTTCAAAAAACCAGCTCTGAAATGGCTGCCGCCACGAAGCGCCACGAAGCAGCAAGCTCGCAGCCGTATTTTATTTCTGCAAAGCAGGTCAGTATAAGCGCTAAGAATACAGTATCGTCTTCTGCCGCTCAAAAGAGCGCCGTGGCAGATCATAAGGGACAGTCTCAAAAAAACGTTGGGGATGGACACCAGAAGACGTCTCAAGCGAATGTCCCGAAGAACAGTGACAAATATTCGGCTGCTGACAGGCAGAAGGCAGAAAAGCCTACCCTGATGCAGGGTGAGGGGGGTGACGCGGCTGATGGTCACTCAACGGAAACTGCATCCCCACAGGACAATATCCCTGTTGCCGGATCGAACGTCTCTGCTGCAGAAGATGCGGCGCCGAAAGACCATCCGTCATTAGCTGACACCACACAGTCAAATTCAGAAACGGGTGGGATCGAAGCATCCCCTCAAAAAGAGACCATCTTTTCAGCAGAGAAACAGGATATTGTGGAAGTAAAAGGAAGCATTGTCTCGAATGTGACGACTGCAGCACAGAGCGTTCCAGTATTTCAACTGGACTCTGTATCCGCGTTGAAAACCTCGACCGATTCAGCCGTCGAGGCGTCTCATGTCGCTCAGTCAGAGAATGCTTCAGAGACGGCGGACAATAATGAACAGCTCTCCCGTCATGACGAGCAGCAGCCTTTGCTCTATCAGAAGAACAGTAACGGGAGAACGACAACTCATATTGAAATGAATGTCGGTCACCACGAAAAAGTCCATGTGGAAATTGGTGAAACGATTGCCATGGAACAGCGGATTCACATCAATACCGACAATCCGAAAGTCTACCAGTCTCTCAAAGACGACCGCGATACATTGCTCGCAAGTCTGGCGCAGAGTTCCGTTTCCGTGACTGCCTCGCAGAGCATCATCCCTCCGGATATCCAGATCAGTCTTTCGCAACCCTCTTTTCTGGGCATGTCATCCCAGGATGAGCGGCAGGGAAGCAATAACAAGTCAGGAGGGGGCGCAAAGGAAACCTCATCTGCGACTGATACTCCAGCCCCTGAACGCCGGTTTCTGCGTGGCGTTGTCGATCTCACCGTCTAACATAGGATTCGAAACATGGTTTCTTCAGTTGGTACAACGACCGCCAGCACGTCGCTTCTAAGCCAGGCTATTGCCGCCGCGAAAAGCAATGCGGCGGCAAATGCAGCCGCTGCGTCTTCCAGTACTTCAACGAGTGCCAGCAGTTCGAGTAGCTCGCTCTCATCTCTGGGAGGAAATTTCAACCAGTTCCTCACGCTGCTTACAACACAGTTGCAGCATCAGGACCCCAGTAACCCAACCAGCACTGATTCCTTCACGGCCGAACTCGCTCAATTTGCTGGTGTTCAGCAGCAGGTCGAGACCAATACAAATCTGACCAGCCTGATTTCCGCGACGCAGGATAACCAGATGGCTTCAGCGGTCAGCCTGATCGGTAAGACGACAACTGCGAGCAGTTCCAGTTTGCCGCTTCAGAGCGGTTCTGCATCCCTGTCGTTTACCGCGCCGCAGGCAGAAGATGTCGCGATTGCCGTAACGGACAGTACGGGTACGGTCGTGAAATCCGAAACAGTCAACGCGTCAGCGGGAATAAATACCTGGACATGGAACGGTAAGAATAACAGTGGTACGCAGTTGAGCGATGGCGCTTATACAGTTGCTGTAGAGGGAAGCTCTACTGATGGTACCAGCGTTGCTCTTCCGACCACGATAACGGGGACTGTTACTAGTGTTTCAAAGGGAACAACGGGAGTTAATATTGATATGGGCGATGCTACCATTGACATGAGCGATCTGACCGGATTTTCGACCACCTGATTCTAGTGACTGATAATGCCCATTGTTAGGCGTGCGTTAACCTTTTTTCTCCACAATCAGCATTATCGTCAGTTGGGTTTAGGGGTTAAGGGGTCATGTGGGCAGTGCAGGAAGGTTTTTCTAAAGGGAATCGCCACGATGACGATTCACTGAAAAACTGGAGAGAGAGCAGCCGATGAAAGCGCTTCTAGTAAACCTCAAGCAGCTGGGGCTCCCCCGTCTGGCTGCTCTTGGTGGCGTTGGCGCTGCGATGCTAGTCCTGCTCGGTGTGCTTGTTCTGCATGGTGTCAACGCAACAAATGGTCTGCTCTACCGCGATCTGGAAGCGCATGAAGCGGGTGAAATAGTAGAGCAGCTTACAAAGGCCCACATTAAATATCGTCTTCAGGATCAGGGTAGCATTATTATGGTGCCTGATGATGACGTTGCACGTGCTAGATTACTTCTGGCGCAAAGCGGCCTGCCATCAGGTGGGTCTGTCGGATACGAGATATTCGACAAGGGCAACAGTTTTACCGCCACGCAATTCGAACAAACCATTAATGAAACTCGTGCACTCGAGGGCGAACTGGAACGTTCAATCCGTCTGATCCATGGTGTCCGGAATGCTAGGGTGCATCTTGTGCTGCGTCACAGAGAGCTTTTTTCAACAGACGAGCAGAATGCTCAGGCAAGCGTCCTTCTTTCAATGGATAGTGGGCGTCGGTTGGATGATGAAAGCATTGCAGCAGTCGTGAACCTGGTTTCCGCAGCGGTCCCCGGGCTGGACGCCCACAATATCTCGCTGATCGACAATCGCGGTCATGTTCTTCTCAAGCAGGGAGAAGGAAGCTCAAACGGTGGTCAGTCTGCGGAAGAACAGCGGCAATTAATTGAACAGCGGATCGCGCGTGAAGTTGAGGATCTGCTGGGCTCTTCATTGGGGCCTGGGCACGTGCGTGTAGAAGCCAACGTCACCATGAATAATGATCATGTTCGGGAAACTCAGGAAAATTATGATCCCGATCAGCAGGTTCTGCGGTCGCAACAGACCAAGACAGAAAAAAGCATCAATACCCAAGGCTCTACTAACACCACGGTGTCCAATAATCTTCCGAACGCCAATGCAGGACAGCAGCAGAATGGCAGTCAGAGCAACCGGCAGGAACAAACGAACAACTATGAGATAAGTAAGACAGTCCGGACCCTGGTTCAGGATCAGCCACGCATTGCCCGTATCAGTATGGCCGTCATGGTCGACGGTATCAGCCATTCTGATGAAAAAGGACACGCATTATGGCAGCCGCGTAATCAGGAAGAACTTGGACGAATAACTGCGTTGACAAGAAGCGCTATTGGTTTCGATCAAAGTAGAGGTGACGTAGTCACCGTAATGTCTATGAAGTTTGCGGATATGGACATGGAAATGAAGCCAGAGACTTCCGCCTGGAGTAAGTTTTTTACCCATTCAAATCAGATGGAGGCGATAAGATTTGGATTGTTCGCAGCCTGCCTGGCGATGGTTCTGTTTTTTGTCGTGCGCCCATTACTTCGGCCGATTGGGGAATCCAACTCGGGGAAATTGCTCAATTTTGCCGCTTCTGAAGCCCGCCCCCCGGCTGCCGATCTTTCTTCGCAGAGAGCTGTTTATCTGCCTGAGCAATCCGAGAGAGCAAGAACTCCAATGCTCGAGGCGGCTTATGTAAATGGTGAACCAGATGATGAAGAAACAGTATCTGTCAGTGGAGTACAGGGACTGATTAGAGCCTCTTCCGTGCAGAAAGTTGTAGATCTTGTGGAAACTCATCCATCTGAAAGTATTGCCTTGATAAGGGGGTGGTTAATTCCTTCTCAGGAAGGAGTGGCAGGGCAATGAATATAGAAAAAAATGTCTCCGGCGTACAAAAAGTGGCGATTTTGATGATGGCCTTGGGCGAAGAAAACTGTTCTCGTTTGTTTGAGCAGATGCATGAAGAGGAAATTAGAGAGATTTCATCCGTAATGGCTCAGTTGGGTATTGTTTCGTCAAATACCGTTGAAAAAGTATGCCACGAATTTAGCCAGAGTTTAGGGGCTGCTGAAGGTATAGTTGGAGATCTGGAAAGTACGGAAAAACTTCTCAAAAATGCTCTCCCCGCTAATCGTGCTGCAGCAATCATGGAAGAAATCCGTGGGCCCGCTGGACGTACAATGTGGGATAAGCTTGGTAATGTATCAGAGACAGTTCTCGCAAATTATTTAAAAAATGAATACCCACAGACTGTTGCCGTTATATTGAGTCGGATCAAACCTTCTCATGCGGCTAAGGTTTTGGTGCTTCTCCCCGAAGAATTTTCGTTAGATATCATGGTAAGAATGCTTAAAACAGGAACAATACAGAAAAATATTCTTCAAAGCGTTGAAAAAACACTAAGATCGGAATTTGTTTCAAATATTCCGCGCGGAATAAATCGGAATAGCCATGAGGTTATGGCAGAAATATTTAATAATTTTGACAGACGTATTGAAGGTAAGTTTATGAATTCTCTGGAGGGTCGGAGTCAATCTGATGCTGATCAGGTAAAAAATCTTATGTTTACTTTCGAAGAGCTTGTAAACATCTCTGGTGAAAGTTTAATAGTATTGCTGAATCAGATACCTCGGGAAAGCCTTCCGCTAGCCCTTAAAGGTTCAAGCGATAAATTGAAACAGGCGTTTTTTGCTTCTATGTCGGAGCGTGCAGGTCGTATTCTTATGGATGAAATCGAAGATTTGGGTCCTGTGCGAGTAAAAGATGTTGATTCTGCACAGAACCAAATTCTTGTGATTGCGAAAGATCTTGTAGACCGAGGCGAAATTGATCTGATTGATCAAGAACAGCCTGGAAATGAGATGATTTTTTGATGGTCCACAATTTCTTAGGAGGCAATAATGCTTCTGGAATTCTCTACGCGGAGGATTTCGATAGGGTCTTGCCGGACAGTGCAAAGAAAAATAACGATATTCCGCCGCTTATCGAGAACGAAAATATTAATACGATATCTGATGAACTTTTAGAAGAATATTATCAAAGGGGACTGCAGGAAGGAAAAATATCAGGAAAGGAATCGTTTGATAATGAAAAAATAAGCATAGAGATTTTTTATAAAAATGAAATAAAAAAAGAAATAGATAGAATATCTGATAGTATAAAAAACATAGATAAGGATATTTCTAAGCAGGCTACGTCTTTCTTTTTGAAAATGCTTGTGAATCTGTTTCCAGCGCTTTTGAAACAGTATGGAATGGAAGAATCGAAGCGAACGATCGAAAAAATTAACTCATTTATAAGTGATAAATCTCAGTTAGAATTAACTTGTTCTCAAGAGTTTTCTGAAAAAATAGAAGGGTATTTTCGAGAATCCACACAAAAAAAAATAAATATTATTGTAGATGAAGCGAAGAAAGGTGGAGATTTTAAGGTTTCTTGGGATGCAGGTCTGTTTGTGAGGAATGCAGATAAAGTTATTTCTGAAATAACGTTAGAAATTCTCTCGTTCTCTCATGAAAAATAGGAGGAAAAAATGCTGGATAAAGATGATTTCAGTCTGGAAAAAGAACAATTTTCAAAAGAAGAAATTCTAGGTGATAAAACGCCCAATGATTTGCAAGCCATTTATAACATCCCTGTTACAGTAAGCGCAGTGTTGGGTCGAGCTACAATGCCGATAAACCAATTATTGAAGCTGGGGCGGGGAGCTGTAGTGGAATTAGACCAGAAAATTGGAGATCCAATCGATATTTTTGTTAATAATCGCTTAATTGCAAGAGGTGAGGTGGTTATGGTGGATGAAACGCGTTTAGGCGTAACCATGACTGAAATCGTAAAGTCAGGAAAATAAAAAAACCACAGCGGAAGAAAAATGAATAATATAAAAAAAAGTTTCTCTTCTGAGGTGAGAAATATTTTTTCATCAAATAATATTCCTCAGAGTGTGCGTTCTCTAAAAAAATGGGTTCCTGGCTCAGATATCGGTCTTGCTCTCTCTGTCTCTGCGCTGTTGTCGATATTGATTTTGCCTCTTCCAACCTTTGTTTT
>NZ_BJMK01000009.1 GCF_006539125.1 Gluconobacter sphaericus NBRC 12467 | reverse complement strand
CCGGGGGGGGGGGCAGAATCAGCCCGATCCCAAGCCAAGCCAGATACAGCGCACCAGCCCATTTGACGACCGTAAACGCCGTTTCTGACGCCGCAAGCAGGGCCGCCAGGCCAAATGCTGCAGCAAGCCCCCAGATCCCCAGTCCAAGGCAGATCCCCACAACCGCCGCCAGACCGGCCTTCCAGCCAGAGGTCGTAGCGGTTCGCAGCGTCATGGCCGTATCAAGGCCCGGCGTAATCGTGAAAACGCCAGCCGCAGCCGCAAAAGTGAGAAGAGGGATCAGGTAAGGATGCATGATCAAAATCTACCCTGAAAATACCCAATCCCCTTTTCCTTATCCGGCTTTTGCAGCCACAGGCAGACGGATCAGGTAATCAAATGCGGACAGGGACGCCTTGGCTCCCTCACCCATGGCAATGACGATCTGCTTGTACGGCACCGTCGTCACATCTCCTGCCGCAAACACGCCGGGGACGGAGGTCGCACAATGATCGTTGATGACGATCTCGCCATACGTGCTGAGTTTCAGCGCGCCCTTCAGCCATTCGGAGTTGGGCAGCAGACCGATCTGGACGAACACGCCATCCGTCTTGATCTGATGCAGCTCACCATCGCCGTCGCTATAAGTCAGGCCGGTGACTTCCTTGCCGTCACCCTCGATCTTCGTGGTCAGGGCATTCGTCAGGACCGTGACATTCGACAGGCTCAGCAGCTTGTCCTGCAACACCTTGTCGGCTTTCAGATGCGCGCCGCGCTGCAAGAGCGTGACATGCGAGACAATGCCCGCAAGGTCAATTGCCGCTTCCACACCGCTATTGCCACCGCCAGCCACCACAACCGGGCGTCCCTTGTAGAACGGACCATCGCAATGCGGGCAGTAGGCAACGCCCTTCGTGCGATACTCGTCCTCGCCCGGAACCCCCAGATGCCGCCAACGCGCACCCGTCGCAATAATAACCGTTTTTGAACGCAGCGTGGCACCACTTTCCAGAACGATCTGGTGCAAACCACCGACTTCCTCAGCCGGGATCAGCTTCGCTGCAAGCTGGGATGCAATGATCTGCACGTCATACTGACGCACATGGGCTTCAAGCGCTGCCGAGAGTTTCGGCCCTTCCGTTTCCTGCACGGAAATGAAGTTCTCGATCCCGGCCGTATCCATGACCTGACCGCCAAACCGCTCCGCCACAAGACCCGTGCGCAGACCCTTACGGGCGGAATAAATCGCCGCCGCATCGCCCGCAGGCCCCGCACCAAGCACCAGCACATCAAACGGCGCCATATCGTTTAGCTTTTCCGCCGAACGCGCGACCGAAGTCGTATCCAGTTTGGCGAGAACATCCGCCACTTCCATCCGGCCCGACGCAAAAGGTTCACCATTCAGATAGACCTGCGGGACCGAGCGAATGCCGAGGCGTTCCACCTCATCCTGAAAATCCGCGCCATCAATAGCGGTGTGATGGATCTTCGGATTCAGCACACTCATGGCATTGAGCGCCTGCACTACGTCCGGGCAGTTCTGGCAGGACTGCGAGAAATACGTCTCGAAATGGAACTCCCCGTCCAATGCGCGGATCTGCTCGACCACATCCGCCTCAATTTTCGGCGGATGGCCGCTGACCTGAAGCAACGCCAGAACCAGAGACGTGAACTCATGCCCCATCGGCAGACCAGCAAAGCAGACCTGAATATCCGTATCGGGGCGACGGATGACGAAGGACGGCGTGCGGGAACCCTGCCCTTTGTCCGAAAACGTCACCTTGGGGGACAGGCTTGCAATGTCTTCCAGCAAGCCGCGTACTTCTGCCGAACGAACATCCGCGCCAAGGGTCGCCTCAAGCACGACCGCATCACGCAGGTACTCCATATAGGCGCGCATCTGGGTTTTCAGGTCGTCCTGAAGCATCTTTTTTCTCCGGATTAAGGGACTGAATATTTGGAACCGGAAGACTGTCCGGCGCAGCCGCCCCTAATGAGGCGAAAGCGGGTGGAGCCCGAAAGCCCCACCCTGATCAGATCCGGGAAGGATCAGATCTTGCCGACAAGATCGAGGGACGGCTTCAGCGTTTCGCCGCCTTCCTTCCACTTGGCCGGGCAGACTTCGCCCGGATGGCTTGCGACATACTGTGCAGCCTGGATCTTCTCCAGCAGTTCGGTCGCGCTGCGGCCGACGCCACCAGCAGTGATTTCGATGTACTGGATCTTGCCTTCCGGATCGATCAGGAACGTGCCGCGATCGGCCATGCCAGCTTCTTCGATCAGCACATCAAAGTTGCGTGCAATCGCGCCCGTCGGGTCGCCCAGCATCGTGTACTTGATCTTGCCGATGGCCGGGGACGTGTCGTGCCAAGCCTTGTGCGTGAAATGCTTGTCCGTGGAAACGGAGAAGATTTCCACGCCCAGCTTGTCGAAAGCGGCCTGGTTGTCGGCGAGGTCTTCGAGTTCCGTCGGGCAGACGAACGTGAAGTCGGCCGGATAGAAGAAGAAAACGGACCACTTGCCGCGAACGTCGGAGTCCGTGACCGTGAGGAACTCACCGTTGCGGAAAGCATCGGTAGAGAAGGGCTTCAGCGGGGAGTTGATGCGTACCATCAGACTGTCTCCTGACCTTGGGTTGGTGTTGTGTTGCGGACTCTGTGTCACACAGAAAGAGAGGGACAGGAAACAGTTCCTGTCAATATGACTGATCGCTAAAACCGAACTTATGAGATGAAGATATCAAGACTCCCGATCATGATATGAACCCGGCCCGCAGGAAACCGCCTCTTCCGACGATATTTTTCTTTAACAGGCAGAACCGCACTTCCCCATTGGGATATTCGGTCATATCTATGGGACATGAGCTACGTTCCCCTTTCCGGCCTTTCCCTGCGCGATATCGAATATGTGGTTGCGGTCGATGATCTGCGCAACTTCTCCCGCGCTGCAGAACGCTGCGGCGTCAGCCAGGCTGGACTATCCGAACAGGTCCGTAAACTCGAACAGCTTCTGGACGTCACTCTTTTCGAGCGTTCCCGGCGCCATGTCGCCCCGACGCCCGATGGTGAACGGCTCCTCGCGCTCGGCCGCGAGGTTCTGGCAGCAGCCCGCAACCTGCTCGAAGTCGCCCGCGCCCATACCGGGCCAATGGAAGGCCCCCTGCGTCTCGGTGTCATCCCCACACTCGGCCCTTATTACATCCCCGGCCTTCTGCCCCGCCTGCGGGAACATTATCCGTCCCTCAGCCTGCGCCTGCGCGAGAACATGACGGACACGCTTGTCCACGCCCTACGCAACAGCGAACTAGATGTGGCCCTCATGGCGCTGCCCGCACCGTCGGACGCGCTGGAATGTGCGCCCCTTTTCGAAGAGTCCTTCCTCGCCGTTTTCCCGAGCACACACGAACTGGCGCACAAACCGAAACTGTCCCTGAGCCAACTAGGCCGTCCGGACCTGCTTCTGCTTGAGGACGGGCACTGCCTACGCGATCAGGCCCTGTCCATCTGTCCGACAGTTCCCCGCCAGGGCGAGCAGCGTTTGGCCAGCAGCCTTGAAATGCTCTGGTACATGATCGGCGCTGGCGAGGGTTTTTCCCTTATCCCGCAGATCGCACTGCGCAATCGTGCGGATTTCGAAGATCTAATCACTGTCCGCACCCTGCCCGAGCCGGAAGCACGCCGCACGATCGGCCTGATCTGGCGCGCTTCTGATCCTCGTGCTCAGGTCTTCCGCGAGTTCGCAGCCTATCTGCGCAGCATCACTCCGGAACACTGCCACACCTGCAGTTGAGCAGGTGCCGCCAGGAACAGCCGGGCCCAGGATCCGTTTGAATAGTCCAAAGCCTTCTCCAGATCAGAGCAGAATACTTCAAAATCCACAGTCTGGGAAAACGCTTTTAGTCAATTTCCAATCCCACTCAATCGAGCAAGGCGCTCTTAAAAATCAAATAAACCGATCCGATTTATTATATATTCTTCCAATCAGCGCAGAAGAAATAGAATTATAGAGCAGCTTTCAAAACCAGAGTGTTCTTCAAACCGTCCAGGCCTCGTCAAATATGCTCTGAAACAAATATGGTGATTTCTGCTATTTTACTACGCAGCCACTGATAACGAGGGTCGCTCCCGGTACGGCAGTGCCAAGCAAGAATCTTGTCAAAGCCCGGCACGATCAGGGGAGAGGGTGGACTGAACAATGTCAGGTCCTTTCTCCCATGTAAAAGTCTACGTGGAGCCATCGTAATTAGGTCCGTCTTCAAAAGAAGATCAGGGAGTGCCAGAAAGTTTGGCACAGATAGGGCGACATGACGCCTACGTCCAAGCGTTTCTAGTTTCTTGTCTGTCGCGCCGCAGAATTGCCCGCCTTCATACGAGACAATGATGTGACCGGCCGCGCAATACTGATCCAGCGTCATGTGCATGCCCGCGGTCGGATGGTTCTTTCGCGCCGCACAGATATACTCTTCATGAAACAGCTTTGATGACAGCAGGTCGGGCGGGCAAGTCTCGGGTGTAATCAGCGCCATGTCGAGCTGACCTTTTTCCAACTGCTCCTGAAGCCGGGCATCATCAAGCGGATAAACCGCAAGTGTGATTCCAGGCGCCTCCTGTCGCAACCGAGCGATGAGCGGCAGTAGAATAACCTGAAGCGCATAATCGGTCGCGGCAATTGAAACGGTGAACGATGCCGCAACCGGATCGAAAGCGTCTGGCTGACAGAGTGTGCCAATCTCACACAGAATGCGTTTGAGCGGCGCGACAAGATCGAGCGCACGCGTTGTCGGCGTCATGCCGCGTTGTGTTCTGACCAGCAGCGGATCGCCAAAATTCTCCCTAAGACGCGTAAGCATGTTGCTGACCGCTGGCTGTGTCACGCCGAGCCGTTCCGCCGCCCGTGTCACACTGCCTTCCTCAAGCAGCATGTCGAGCGCGCGGAGCAGGTTGAGATCGAGGATCCTGATATCACCCATGTTTATGGGTCCCATATTCTGTGTCTATTGGATTTATTCTGAGGGCAATGCCATCCTGACGCAACTCATGATTCCTGCGAGGATAACTGCCATGCCTCACCCTGTGTTCAAGATACTGATGGTCGTGACCTCTCACGCGGCCCTGGGCGCTTCCGGTCATCAGACCGGCGTCTGGTTCGAGGAACTGACCACACCCTATTATATCTTTCGGGATGCGGGTGCGCAGGTCGATATCACATCGATTGAGGGCGGGAAAATCCCGGTCGATCCGCGCTCCGTTCAGCATAGCGACGAAGATCCCAAGAGCGTGCAGCGCTTTCTGAAAGATCGTCCTGCCATGAATGATCTGGAGCACTCACGCAAAATCACCAGTGTTTCCGTAGATGGGTATGACGCCGTTTTTATTCCCGGCGGCCACGGTGTGATGTGGGACATGCCCAACAGCACGCCGCTTCAGAGACTGATCCTGCGCGCCTGGTCGGACGGCAAGGTTGTTGCGTCCGTTTGTCACGGGCCGGCAAGCCTGACGGGAGTTCGTAACCCTGATGGAACCCCGTTCGTGAAAGGCAAGAAGATCAGCGCCTTTACGGACAGTGAGGAAGAAGCCGCCGGCCTGACAAAAACCGTTCCGTTCCTTCTGGAAACCAGACTGCGCGATGAGGGTGCGATTTATGAGAAGGGCGAGAACTTCAAGCCGTTCATGGTCCGCGACGGACGGCTCTTGACGGGACAAAACCCGCAATCTTCCGCGTTGGTTGCCCAGGAAGTACTGTCGGTCCTGACAAATGACGGGCACGCAAAATGACGGACCATACGGTTCCCGATCATTATCGGGCATGGTGCTGGGAACAGGGAACATCGCCTCTGGGTCTCGTGCTGAAGAGTGTTTCTCGCCCTGTGCTTCAGCCCGATGAAGTGCTGGTGCGCAATCATGTTGCCGGGCTGAACCCGGTTGACTGGAAAGCCCTCGGTGCGCGTCTGGCACCGTGGGGGCCGGGATGGGTCCCCGGTGTCGATGGCGCTGGCATCGTAGTGGCAGTCGGGCGGGATGTTGAATCCGAGTGTCTAGGACGGCGCGTGGCCTATCACCAGAGCCTGATGCGCCCTGGCAGTTTCGCCGAGTATACGCCCGTCCGTCTTCGCGCACTTATCGACCTGCCCCGAACACTGGATTTCGAAACGGCGGCCGGCGTGCCCTGCCCTGGTCTGACGGCGTGGCTGGCACTGGCCAAACTGCCGAGCAGGACAGGAGACACACTGCTGGTCGCGGGTGCAGGAGGTGGTGTGGGCAATTATCTGGTGCAGCTTGCCGTGGACCGGGGTTTTGCCGTGACGGCGATGTGCAATGAGCGGCACTGGACACGTCTACGGGCCATGGGCGTGCAGGATTGCGTTTCAGGGCCTCTGAAAACCAGCGAGGCACTACCCGACACACTGGAAAACCGTTTCTACGCAGTAATCGACTGTGTGGGCTCCGCGCATGCGGCGGCTCTCGTTCCGGCACTGAAGGCGAACGGGCATATCGTATGCATCCAGAACCGACTGACAGAATGGCCCGATCCCCCGTTCACCCGGTGTATTTCAATCCATGAAGTCGCTCTCGGCGCGCTGCATCAGTATGGCGACGATGCCGACTGGCGCGATCTCACAACGGCCGGACAGCGCATTCTGACCTGTCTGGCTGAGCAGACGCTTCGCCCTGAAGAGAGCGTCATTCGCGATTTCAGGGATATCCCGACATTTCTGAATGACCTCCAATATCGACAGTTTTCCGGCAAGGCGCTGGTCCGCGTCACACCCGTTGAGGAAGCATGACATGACGCCCGCTCTTTTTACCCCCTTCGCCCTGAAGAACGTACATCTGCGCAATCGCATCGTTGTTCCGCCCATGTGCCAGTATACCGCAGTTGACGGGTTCACAACCGATTGGCACGCAGCCCATTACGCGAGCCTTGCCCGCGGTGGTTCCAGTCTTGTTATCGTGGAAGCGACGGCCGTCTCTCCCGAAGGGCGGATCACACCCGGATGTGCAGGGTTATGGGATGACCGGCATATCGCGGGCATGGCGGCTGTTGCGCGTGAGATCAAGGCCGCTGGTGCCGTCGCAGGGATTCAGCTTGCTCATGCAGGCCGGAAGGCGAGCGCCAACCGACCGTGGGAGGGTGACGACCATATTGCCGAGGGCGACCCGCGCGGGTGGGAGACGATTTCGCCGTCCGCCATCGCTTATGGCGCGAACCTGCCTCAGGTGCCGCGGGAAATGACGCATGAGGACATCGCGCGGGTGCAGGCGGATTTTGTTGCCGCGACACGCCGCGCCGTGGAGGCCGGGTTCGAATGGCTGGAACTACATTTCGCACACGGCTATTTGGCGCAAAGCTTTTTCTCCGTGCATGCCAATCACCGCACCGACGAGTATGGCGGTGATCTAGCGGGGCGGAGTCGTTTTCTTCTGGAAACACTCCGTGCTGTCCGCAAGGTGTGGCCTGAAACTTTTCCCCTGACGGCCCGCTTCGGAGTCATTGAGTTCGACGGACGGGATGAGGAGACGCTTGAAGAAGCGATCACCCTGACCCGCCAGTTCAAGGCGGAGGGACTGGACATGCTCAATGTTAGCGTCGGTTTCTCAACGCCGGATGCACATATTCCGTGGGGTCCGGCATTTCTGGCGCCGATTGCCGAGCAGGTCCATCGTGAGACGGGCCTGCCCGTGGCATCGTCCTGGGGGATCGATACGCCGCTTCTAGCCAATGGGGTCGTGGAAAAGAAACAGATGGATTTGGTGATGGTGGGACGGGCACAGCTTGCTAATCCGCACTGGCCCTACGTGGCGGCGTTGAAGCTTGCTCTTGATCGGCCGTCCTGGGTTTTACCGCCGTCTTATGCGCACTGGCTGGAACGCTATCGACCGGCGGCGTCAGAATAGATTTATTTATAATATTTTCATGAGTTATGACCTTCATCATAATTCATGATTGGAATTTATATCTTGAGCGAATTATCAAACAGTTCTGCTTTCAGAAAAGGAGAAAATTCCAATGGCAAACGAAATCTTCTGGCCTCAAGCCTATATCCCAGGCTTTGCGGATAATTTCGCTTCGAATGAGATGATTGTGGCAGGCCTGACAACTGCTGAAATCTGGCCGTTGCTCAGTCATCCGACGAAATGGCCAACCTATTATGCCAATTCCGCCAATCCCCGCTTTTATGATGATAGAGGCCCTGAACTGGCGCAGGGAGTGCGGTTTTATTTTGAGACATTCGGCTTTCCGGTTGAAGCTGAAGTCACGGAATATGTTGCCCCGGCTTCGGGCCAGCCAGGCCGGGTGGCATGGCATGGATGGGCTGGCGAGAAAGGCTCGGCTGAGAGGCTTGATGTTCACCATGCCTGGCTGATTGAAGATCTGCCGGAAGGACGCGTCAGAATTCTTACGCAGGAAACCCAAAATGGGGAACCGGCCAAGACATTGGCAACGACGCGTCCGAATCCGATGATTAATGGCCATCAGGAATGGCTCGACGGATTGGTGTTAGCAGCTCGAAGTTCAACGGTAACGCAATTATCCAAACCATGAATATTGTTTTTTTCGGAACAATCTTTGAAGAGCGGCTTGCTCGGCTGAGCGGGCCGGGTGATCAGCTCGAAGCGTTTTCCCGGACTGTGGATTTTGAAGTGTTCTACTCTGGCCTATTCAACTGGGAATAAAGGCGGGCGACCGCCATTTGATCCGGTGCTGATGTTCAGGACCCTGGATGTCACACTGATGGCTGCTCCAAAGCAGTGCAAAACGAACGCAGAGAAAGCGGATCTCCGGGCAGGACGTATTCCCGCAGACTGGCAGGGCAAGTCGGCAAAGCTATCCCACAAGGATCGTCATGCGCGTTGGACACTGAAGTTCGCCAAAGCGGAGCAGCAGGATGATGGAAGCATGCCATCCCGTTCTTTGACTACAAGTCGCACATCTCCATCGACCGGCAGTTCCGTTTCATCCGGAAGTGGAAGACAAAAGCTGTCGCCGCCTGTGATGGCGCGCTGTTGGGAAAGGGACTTCTGGATAAAACCAATGAAGGCTTTATGGAGAAAAAGGGCTTTGTCTCAAAGGTTCACAGGAAAAAGCCGCATCTCAAGCCCATACCCCAGCATATCCAGCGGTCCAATACCGGGAAAGTCGGTCATCCGCTCGCGTGTCGAGCATGTCTTTGCCGATCAGAAATCACAGACAGGTCTGCTCGTCCGAACGGTAAGCATAACGCAGGCCCCATGAGGATCGGGCTGGCCAATATCGTCTATAAATATGCACCGCTTCCTTTTCCTCCACAGGTTGAACGCGCGCACGTAGCAATCCAGCGGAGGGCGGGACTTGATCTGCTAAAAACGTAGATCAAGTCCCGCCCCAAAAGCATGACTAATTATCGCTCATATCGGAAGATATTCTGTGACAATCACTCAGACTGCTTTTTGAATTAGAATTTCAGAAATCGATCGAAGTTTTCACATAATACATGCCGCCGTTAAATCCATAAGGCGAATATGAAGCGTATTTTGTGAGTCCCTGCTGCGTATGCGAGATAGAAGAAGAAACACGTGTCGGGTATTTATTTCCGACATTGTTAGCTCCCACTCCAATACTCCAACGGGGCAGAATTTTATAATCCACTTCCAGGTTAGTCAGTAGTGCCGGGTTCTGCATGAACGGTACGCTGCCTGGCCCCGTCGGAGCCGCCATGTAGATGATCGAACCGTAACGCATCTCCTGTACGAATGCGGACCATTTACCATAGGTCCAGTTCACGCTGATCTGCTCGCGGTTTTTCGGAGCTGCGTGCAGGACGACTTCCTTGGTATATTCGTTGACGAAGCTGTCCTTCGCGGAACGAATTTCAGTATCCGAGAAATTGATTCCCATCGCAAACCGGAACTGCCCCAGACGCTGGGTGTGCAGCGTATAATCTGCACTAAAATCGCCACCGAATGTCTGGGTATTATAAAGATTTGCGTAATAAGAAAGCGATGTCGCGCTCTCAAGATTATTCTGCGCCAGCAGGTTCATGAGGACGGAATCGTCTTGATTAACGCTATAGGTTTTCGTGCTTCCCAGACGGGAATTGATGGCAATGTAATAAAGATTCCCGGTGACATGAAAATTATCCACCGGCGTAGCATCGAGACCAATGCTGTAACTCCGGGAATACTCACCCTTCATCGTACCGGAACCGAGATATTTGGCGATGGTGCTGTTTGCGGGAACCTGATCCACCGTGTAGCCGGGGTAAGGCGCGGAATAGAAATAGGACATCTCACCCAACGTCGGCGGACGATATCCGGTATTGACGTTGGCGCGAACAGCCCAGCGTTTATTGAAGTTGTACCGTGTTCCAACCGAACCCGTTTCAACAGTGGCGAGATTGTTGTAGCTCGCAACGCGGCCACCCAGTGTCCACTCCCATTTTTTAGTGACGTAGAAGTCCAGATTCGCAAAGCCCTCGTAAACGTCACGATTCTGGTTGGTAACGGCCATCGGCACGTTCCCCGGATGGTCCGTGGCTCCCAGTCCTTCCCAAGATACCGTCTCGCCTTCGGTCATCTGGAACGTATCATGCCGGTATTCCGCGCCAAATTTCAGATCAACAGGCCGGGGCAGGAAACCTGTCTGGAACGATCGGGAGCCACGAATGCCACTCGTCAGCTCTGTTGCGATGGACGCTCCATCATAAAAAGACGTCTGTGTGCTGTCGGGAATGGAAACATTTTCTGAATCCTTGGTCCCGTATTTCTGCGCATCACGCCCAAACGTGACGTAGGCGTCCCAAGCAAATCCAAACTTGTGAGTCCGGATGCCATTATCCGTCTCAAAGTCATACTGGTCCATCGTAATATAGGGCTGGTTGCCGTTGGGATAAAAGTTGGTATTGATCCAGGTATCCGTATCGGCCGCACTACGATATGTTTCGGCGACATTGGCACGACGGTGGGAGAATGTTGAGGTGCTGTAGGCACTGAAGCCGTTCCCAAGCGGTAGAGACATATTCTCGCTTAATGTCTCCAGCGTTGACTTTGGAAGACCAAGTCCTCGCTGAACATCGCGATTGGCCGTCTCATTTCGGGAATCGCTGAAGAGAGTGCCATAGAAATCGCCACCACGCGTTGTGGGAAGCTGATGAGTAACCTGCGCGGCAAGATCAAGGTATCCGCCATTATTGCCCAGAGCCATGCCATAATTGGCTGATCCGTCGAGACCCTGTCCATCGCCAGCATAATAACCATTGTTCTTGAAATTAATGCTGCCGCCATGGGTGTCCCGTTTGAGGACAATATTGACCGCGCCTGCAATGGCATCCTGTCCGTAAAGCGCAGATGCCCCTTCGGTAATTACCTCAATATGATCAATGGCAGAGACCGGGATCAATGAAATATCGCTCGGTTCACTGCCCCAATTCGTTCCGGCGTTCGAGTTGAAGTTGGCGCCGATATGACGGCGATGCCCGTTGACAAGAATTAGCGTGTCATCCGGAGACTGACCACGAAGCTGCATCGTCTGAACGAATGAACTCGCTCCACCGCCTGGAAGCGCGGCCGTCGTGATGGCCGGATTGGCCTGCGCCAGTGCGGAGAGCACGTTCGTCTGGCCTGTCTTGAGCAGTTCAGCTCCAGTCACTACAGTGACCTGCGTCGTGCTGTGACGCGCTGTAACCGGCGAGAAAACCGAGTTCGTCTGCCGTCCACCGACCTGAATACTCTCCGTTGATATCGCCTGAAGCGACGTCGGAGCACGATGAACCGAAGGCTTGCTCAGGGCGGGAGAAGCCCCCGCTTTTTTTTGAGCAACGACCCTATGATGTTTCACTGGAGCCGTTGCCGCAAGAACCCTGTCCGGCATGAACGCGCCCAGTGCAGCTCCTGCGACCAGACAGAGTTTCCAATTTGACCCAATCAACATTGCATCCCTCTCAAGTCGCCGGAATTCCAATACGAAGTATGATTTTATGGTACGGATGCGTTATGTTTTGGCGTCATAGGGATTATTTATATTCCAACCCCGCAATGAGAATTTCCGGAATTCTTCTGCTGCTACCTTGGGCGAGTTCAATCGCATTCCGATGGGTTCATTGACCATTTTCCCCAATCGGCAGAGTATTGGATTCACAGTTCGTCACATCAGGAGATTGGCCCGTTGGATATCAGGCGTTTGCAGGCCTTCGTGAAGATCATTGATCTTGGCAGCATTTCCCGCGCCGCCGATCTGCTGAACATCGCCCAGCCCGCGCTCAGCCAGCAACTGGCAGCCCTTGAAAGCGCGTTCCGCCAGAAACTGGTGATCCGGAGTAAAAGTGGCGTCACGCCTACGATTGCCGGTTCCGTCCTGTACCGTCACGTCCAGATCCTGAGCAAACAGTTCGACCGGGCCATGGTCGAAATCACCCAGGGGGCTGGTCCCCTTGTCGGCAAGGTTTCGGTCGGCCTGTCTCCATACAGCGCAGGCTCGACGCTATCCGTGGAGCTTCTGCGCCGTATCCGGGAGGAACTTCCGGGCATCGTCCTGCATCTGACCGAAAGTTTTGACGACATTTACAGCGAACTCGTCATGACCGGACGTCTGGACATGGCCGTCATACATGGTTCGGGGCCCATGAAAGGTGTCAGCTTCACGCCTCTGATGAAGGAGGAATTCTTCCTGCTTGCTCCGGAGGCGCTTGCCATTCCTCACGACGGCGAAAACACGGTTCAGCTCGCAGATATCACGGAGATTCCCCTTCTCGTACCGCCCAAGCACAACTTTGTCCGCAAGGCGATCGACATGGCATTCATGCGCAAAGGACTGGAGCCGAACATCGTCGCGGAAATCGAAGCTCTGACAACGCTTCAGGGAGCCATTCAGGAAGGGATCGGGAGCACCATCCTTCCCTGGTCAGTCGCGAGCAGAATTGCCGTTGAAGGCCAGTCGCGCATATACGCCCTGCGCAACCCGGTCATCAGCGAGAATGTTTCCCTCTGCATTCCCGAGCTGGTTCCTGAAACGGAGGCATCCGTGGCCGTCCGGGAGCGGCTCATCGAGCTGGCCAGGGCCATGGCATCATCACGCAACTGGCCGGGGACGCAGGCATCTACCTGAAAGCCGCTTCAACCTGTCCGACATTGGGCCGCGTCAGGAATTCCGGGCGAAGCAGACCTGCGAGTACGTCCTGAGACACCAGTTTTTCCTGAAGGACAAGCTCCGGAACGCTCCGGTTTTCAGCCAGAGCCCGGCGGGCAATCCGGGAACAGGTATCGTAGCCGAGAAGCGGAACCAGCGCGGTGACGATACCGATATTCCGTTCAAACAGAAACCGGCACTGCTCGGCGTCCGCGGCAATTCCGGAGACGCATTTTGTGGTCAGAAGCCTAATAGCTGCCGTGAGCGTCTTCAGGGACGAAAAAAGACAGTATCCGATCATCGGCTCGAAAGGATTGAGCTGAAACTGTCCCCCATCAGCACACATGCTCAGCGTGACATCATAACCTGCAACGAGATAGGCCACCTGATTGACGGCTTCCGGGATGACCGGATTGACTTTGCCTGGCATGATCGAAGACCCTGCCTGCACGGACGGCAGGGTAATCTCTCCAATGCCCGCCCGCGGGCCGCTCGACAGCAGGCGCAGATCGCTTGAAATCTTGGACAATTTGAACGCCAGCCGCTTGAGTACGCCTGAGAACAGGACGAAAGCTCCGACATCCGAAGTCGCTTCAATCTTGTCGGCAGCACCTGTTACGGCCAGACCGCTCAATTTCCCAAGCTCCCGGATAACGGCGTCCGCGTAACGTGGATCAGTATTCAGGCCCGTCCCAATCGCCGTTCCGCCAAGATTGACCGTCAGAAAAGCTTCGGACTGGCTGCGTATGTGATGGAGTTCCGTTTCCATTGCATGCTGGAATGCTCTGAACTCCTGTCCAAGCGTCATGGGTACCGCATCGCGCAACTGCGTGCGGCCGACTTTCAGAATGTCCGAGAATTCATCAGCTTTCTTTTCGAAAGCCCGAGCCAGTTCTTCCAAGGCCTCAAGTAGAGGCGCAGTTGCTGTTAGAAGCCCCAAGCGTAATGCGGTTGGGTAAACATCATTTGTGGACTGCGCCATGTTTACATGATCGTTTGGATGCAGAATCTGGTAATCACCGGGCTTTTGCCCCGCCAGTTCCAGCGCGATATTGGCGATAACTTCGTTGACGTTCATGTTGGTAGAGGTCCCTGCCCCACCCTGCATAACGTCCACAATAAAATGGTTACGATAATCATCACGGATCAACAGGGCCTGGCAGGCCGCCTCGATTAAACCGGCCCGCTCTTCATCCAGATAGCCGAGTGCCCTGTTCGTCCGCGCAGCAGCCTGCTTGACCGTCACAAATGCCCGGATGAAATCGGAAAATGCTCCGACAGGCTCCCCGCTGATAGGAAAATTATCCACCGCGCGACTGGTATGGATCCCCCACAGAGCATTCTTCGGGATACAAGCCTCTCCCAACAGGTCTTTCTCGACCCTGAAGCCATCCAGTGGCGGCATCATGTCTGCTGCAACGTCGGACCGGGATGCGGATGTCGTCATTTCGGGTATCCAGAGCTGTGATGGACCCTGAGCCTATTATTGCGTTTTCGATTCAACCCCATATGATTGTGATATAGGGTCAGACAATTTTCGGCAGTATCTCGACACCTTCGAAACGATTTACGATGCCTTCATTCGCGCATGCGCTATCCTTGATGCGGCAATGGAGACATCAATGCCCGGTTTTGCTGATCGACTGAACGGAATTGGAGTCTCGGCCTCTGCCGCCATGACCGACAAGGCCCGCGAACTCAAGGCAGAAGGCCTCAAAATTGTGAGCCTCTCTTCCGGCGAACCCGATTTCCCGACCCCCGACCACGTCGTGGAGGCTGCCATCGCGGCCGCACGTGGTGGTGATACCAAATATCCGCCGCAGGATGGAAAACCTGCGCTCAAAAAAGCCATTCAGGCGAAGTTTCTGCGCGAAAACCATCTCGACTACGCCCTTGACGAAATTCTGGTCGCCAATGGCGCCAAACAGATCATTTTCGACGCCCTGATGGCCACCTGTAACACAGGCGATGAGGTTATTCTCGCCGCTCCATACTGGATCAGCTATTCGGACATTGCGCGTCTGTGTGGCGCCAAACCTGTGCAGATCGACTGCCCGGCCGAAGACAATTTCCGCCTGTCTGCCAAAGCGCTGGATGCCTCAATTACACCCAACACCAAATGGCTTCTGCTGAACTTCCCCAACAATCCGACCGGCGCATGTTGCCCTCGTGAGGATATGGAAGAAATCGCGGCCGTCCTGCTGAAGCATCCTCATGTCTGGATCATGACGGATGATATTTACGAACATCTGCTCTATGACGGGTTCGACTTCTGCACCATTGCAGAAGTCGAACCCCGCCTGAAAGACCGTGTTCTGACAGTCAATGGCGTCTCCAAGGCCTATGCTATGACCGGCTGGCGCGTTGGCTATTGTGGCGGTCCACGGAGCCTGATTGCCGCCATGAACAACATGCAGGGACAGTCCACCAGCGGTATCAACACCATCGCGCAGGCCGCCGCCATTGCCGCCCTCGAAGGTCCGCAGGATTTTCTCAAAGAGCGTGTTGCCGAATACCAGTCCCGCCGCGATCTGGTTGTCGGTCTGCTAACTGCCATTCCGGGCGTCACGTGCCACACGCCGCAGGGCGCATTTTACGTCTACCCTGAAATCAGCGCCTGCCTGGGAAAGACCACACCCAAGGGACGTCATATCGCCACGGATGCCGATTTCGTCATGGCTCTGCTGGAAGAGCAGCAGGTCGCATCCGTTCAGGGGGGAGCTTACGGCATGAGTCCGTTCTTCCGTATTTCCTATGCAACCGACCGGGAAACCCTGAAGGAAGGCTGCCGACGTATCGCGGATTTTGTGAGCTCTTTAAGCTGAAAGGATGGCGGGGAAGCAGCTGAAGCCTCCCCGCTCCTTCAAAGCCGGACAGGTATCGTGGTTATCGGCCTGTCGATTCAACCTGCACAACCGGAGCTCCATACCCCGTCAGCGCACCGTCCTTCCCGGCAACGTCCACGATCGTCCCTGCTACTGGAACCAGAACCGGGATCTGCAAGGCTCCGATCCGCATCTTTGCCACCACATCTCCCGGCTGCACCAAGGTTCCGACTGTCGCCAGTTCCGTCAGGACCAGAGTGCCGAAATATGGCGCACTGACTGCAATACGGCTCGAGAGAGCCTCGACAGGCGGAACATTTTCTGCAACCTGCACATCCGATTTCACGACAGAGGACGTTACACGCATAAAACAGCGTGCACCCTTGCCATCGGAAAGCTCGATTGTCTCCAGCCCGGCCTTGATCAGAAAATCCGCAATCCGTGCAAGATCCTCTGCAGACGGAATGCCTTCAAACTCCGGAACCTGATTTTCTGCGGCGTTCATGATGGCGACCTCTCTGCAAGCCAGCGTTCGAGATGGTGAATATCGACGCCTCCCTCCTGAAACTGCGGATCGGCCAGAAGCGCTTGATGAAGAGCAATATTGGTAGAAATGCCCTCAACCCGTATTTCGGCCAGCGCCACGCGCATTCGGGCAATCGCCTGTTCGCGCGTTGCGCCATGGCTGATGATTTTCCCGATCAGAGAGTCATAGTAAGGCTGCACGGTATAGTTACTGACCACATGCGTATCCACGCGAATGCCTGGACCACCAGGCAGGTCCCACCGTGTCACCGTTCCCGGAGACGGCATGAACGTTGCCGCATCTTCCGCATTCAGACGACATTCAATCGCATGACCCTGCATCAAGATATCGTTCTGGCGCAGGCCAAGTGTTTCACCCTGTGCAATCCGAATCTGCTGGGCCACGATATCAATGCCGGTCGTTTCTTCCGTAATGGGATGCTCGACCTGCACGCGTGTGTTCATCTCGATGAACGCGAAGATCCCGTCTTCATACAGGAATTCGAAGGTCCCTGCCCCGCGATAGGCAATCTGTCGGCAGGCCTGAACACAGCGCTCTCCGATCTCGGCGATGGTTTCGGGCGGGATACCAGGTGCCGGGGCTTCTTCCAGAACCTTCTGATGACGCCGCTGCAAGGAGCAGTCCCGCGCGCCAAGCCAGAGTGCCGTTCCATGCGTATCACACAGGACCTGGATTTCGACATGGCGCGGCTTCTGCATGTATTTTTCAAGATACAGCGTTGGGTTACCGAAGGCCTGCTGGGCCTCCTTGGCCGTCAGTGCTACGGCGTTCTCCAGATCGTCCCCACCATGCACGACACGCATGCCACGCCCCCCACCGCCGCCGGAGGCCTTTACGATCACGGGAAAACCGACTTCGAGCGCAATAGCCCGAACTTCTTCCGCAGAAGCCGGAAGTGGTCCGTCCGAACCCGGCACGCAGGGCACCCCTGCCTCCCGCATGGCCCGCTTGGCGGTAATCTTGTCCCCCATCATACGGATGGAGTCTCCGGTCGGGCCGATGAATGTCAGCCCCGCGGCTTCAACCGCATCGGCAAAATCCGCATTTTCCGAAAGGAACCCATATCCCGGATGGATAGCTCCTGCTCCCGTCACTTTCGCAGCCAGAAGCAGGCCGTCCCTGTCGAGGTAGCTTTTCGATGCAGCCGCAGGGCCGATGCATAGAGACACATCCGCTTCACGGACATGCCGGCTGTCCGCATCGGCCTCCGAATAGACCGCCACTGTTTCCAGCCCAAGCTGACGACAGGCGCGCTGGATGCGCAGAGCAATTTCCCCACGATTGGCAATCAGAACTCTTTTGAAACGCTGCATTTTATTCATACCAGACGGAACAGAGGCGTTCCCATATCGACTTCAGTGCCACCCGCCACCAGAACTGCCTCAATCGTTCCTGCAATACCCGCACGGACTGGATTGAAAACCTTCATGGCCTCCAGCAATCCAACCTGCTGCCCTGCTTCCACTTTCTGTCCGACAACAACGTAAGACGAGGCATCCGGTGAAGGCGCAAGGTGGAAGACACCATAAGACGGTGCGGTAATGGTCGCCTGCGCATCTGAGGCAGGTGTCATCACGGAGGATTGAGGTACGACTGGTGTCGCTTCTGCTGGCTTTGCCGCAACAGCCCTCTGTCCGTTCTGCGCTTTCGCAAGGCGGACCCTGCGGCCATTTTCCTCAATCTCAAGCTCCGCAATCGGAGCCTGAGCCATGAGATCGATCAGGCGTCTGATCTGTGAGAGATCCACTGATATCAGCCCGGAGCAGAGGTTTTCTTTGCAAAATTCAGCCCACCCACGACCTGCATCGTCGGCAGCACTTCCATGAAGCTGACATTCATGCGTTGCGGCGCCAGAACCGCAAAGGCCACGGAGTTAGCAATGTCTTCAGGCAGCAGGGAATCATACTCATCGAAGAAACGCTTTTTCGCCTCGGCCATATCACCAATCAGGCGGCCGAAAACCTCGGTCTCCACACGGGCGGGCGAGACTTCCGTCACCCGGATCTGACGGCCGAACAAATCGCACCGCAACTGCTGGGATAGTGAGTGCACGCCGGCCTTTGTGGTATGATAAACCGTGTTGCCGCCTGCAAAGGCGTAGTGACCGGCAATCGAACTGATATTCACGATATGCCCGCGGTTGCGCTCAATCATTCCCGGCACCACCAGACGCGTCAGTTGCAGAACCGCACGCAGATTCACGTCCACAAGCGCATCAATATCGTCAGGCGTCGTGTTGGTGATGTTTCCTGTCCGGGACTGGCCCGCATTGTTGACCAGAACATCGACTTCCAGACCAGCGATGAGCGCCTCGAGCCCGGCCTGATCCGATACGCTGACGGCATGGGGGATACATCCCGTATCGCTTGCCAGGGCTTCAAGACGCTTTGCGTCACGGGCCAGGGCATGAACTTCAATGCCGCCTTCGCTCAACCGCCGGACAATGGCCGCGCCAATGCCTGAAGAAGCACCTGTGACGAGGGCTGTGCGGTAAGGAGTATTACTCATGCGAAGAAAACCCATTGCTGAAATAAGAGAAAGACTGCCATCAGCTTGACCCGCAAGACGGAGCATCAGACCGGAATATCAGCCTGACGCTAATGGAGTTACTGTGCAAACACCAAGAGTCGTTCGTTCTTGCCCCATAACATTATCCGATGGAACTCGTACTCCATCACTCAACCATAAGATTATCCGATGACCTCAAACGCCGAATTCCTCTGGTCATCATTCCCATGCCAGTCATATCGTTTCGATGCCGCCTCAAAACGGCTTTTGAGAGAATGAGACGGATCCGTCACAGCCCAGGAACTGCATGTTTTGACCGCAGACACGCTTCTCACATCTGATCGGCATCACGCCAGCAGCGCGCCAGTTATCAGCATGATGGGCACGCGCGCCATACTGTTCGAAGCACCCGGCGCCTTTACCATGGAGCAACAGCAGCGGATCTGGGCACTCATTGAGCATGCCGAAAAGCGTCCTGACATTCAGGAACTCGTCCCCGGCGTCACCAACCTACTTCTGATCTTCACCCACGCCCCGGAAGATCCGGAACAGATTACTGACTGGCTCCACAACGCCTGGGAGAGCCTTCCGCCCCGCCAGATCACCGGACGTCTCTTTGAAGTGAATGTTCGCTATGGTGGCTCGCTAGGCGAAGATCTGGCAGCAGTCTCCGCTCATACTGGACTGCCTCCCGAAGAGGTTATCCGGTTGCATCATGAAGGCGAATATACCGTATGCGCGGTCGGAAGCGCACCCGGGTTCGGGTACCTCCATGGCCTGAATCCGCGTATCGCAACGCCGCGAAAATCCGTTCCCTCACTCAACATGCCTGCAGGAACCGTGACGATCGGGGGGATGCAGGCAGGGATTTCCGCACTGACCGGCCCCAATGGCTGGAATTCGATCGGTTATACCGACATCTGTCTTTTCGACCCGTATCGCAGCTCTCCTTCTCTGTTTGCCTTAGGCGATCGCATCCGTTTTTGCCCGGAGAGCATTGAGCTGTGATCACTATCCTCGAAACCGCGCCGCTCAACACCATTCAAGATCAGGGACGTCCGGGCTATCGTAATCTTGGGGTTGGAAGCTCAGGCGTCATGGACTCGCTTGCCCTGGAAATTGGCAATATTCTTCTGGGAAACGCGCCGGAAGCGGCCTGTATCGAGCTTCAAACCTATCCTTTCGTAATCCGGTTCGACACCCCAACCAGCTTCGCCATCACGGGAATTGAAGCGACTCTGACACTGGACGACAGGCCTGTTCTTACGTGGTCCGTGGAAACCGCGGCTCCAGGACAGGTGCTACGGGTGGGTATCCCCAAAACGGGTGCTCGGGCATATATCTGTGTGGAAGGCGGCATTGACGTTCCTGTGGTGCTGGGTTCACGCAGCACCCAGCTTCGAGGCGGTTTCGGCGGAATGGATGGGCGCTTTCTCGAGGCCGGTGATGAGCTTGCCACGAAACCTGCGTCCGCTTCGCTCTCGGGTTATGGCGCGGTTCCACCAGCGCGCGTTCTTGAAAATCAGTCTGGCGACGGGAAAACCGTTCTGCTGCGCGCAGTGCCCGGAGCGGATTACGCGCGTTTTACACCTGAGTCCCGGGAGCGTTTCTGGGATCAGGGCTGGCGCATCACGCCCCAGAGCAATCGCGTAGGATATCGCCTAAGCGGCACCCCACTTACCCTGCTCGAACGGATCGAGCTGCGATCATACGGCATTATTCCGGGCATCGTACAGGTTCCTCCAGCAGGTGAGCCTATCGTCCAGCTCGCCGATGCGAATACCGCTGGGGGTTACCCTCGCATTGCAACCGTGATCGAGGCCGATCTGTGGCGTCTGTCCCAGGCGCGGATTGGAACATCTATCCGCTTTGTCGAATGCAGCCATAAGACAGGCATCGCGGCCCAGCAGCCAATCGACAGTTACCTTGATGATCTTCGCCTGATGGTCGCCCATTACCGCGCCTCCTGTCAGTCACGAAACGGTACAAACTCCCGAGGCACAGCATGAAGATCGACCTAAATTCCGACATGGGCGAAGGCTTTGGCCGCTGGCGTATCGCTGACGATGATGGGCTGATGGACGTTATTTCGTCTGCCAATATCGCCTGTGGCTTTCATGCCGGTGACTACGCCATCATGAACCGCACGGTTCAGCGCGCAAAAGCAAAAGGTGTCGGAATTGGTGCACATCCAGGATTACCGGATCTGATCGGGTTCGGCCGCCGTTCCATGTCTATTTCGGATGCAGATATGGAGGCCATGATGGTTTACCAGATCGGCGCGCTTCAGGCCGTGGCCGCCTTGCACGGACATCGAGTCACGCATGTCAGCTATCACGCTGCCTTCGGAAGCATGGCCAATGCCGATACTGGTCTGGCGTTGAGGCTTGCCCGCGCCATCGCCGCGCTGGATCGTGAACTGACAGTGTTCTGCATGCCCGGACAACTGACGGAACGTGCAGCGGAGACGGCAGGACTTCGTGTTCAGACACTGTTTCTTGCAGACCGGGCCTATACAAGTCTTGGAACGCTTGTTCCGCGCGACCAGCCGGGCGCCGTCATCCACGATCTGACTGCCATCAGAGCGCGGGTCAGGCAGTTTCTTGAAGACGGGTCTGTTATGACCTCTGTGGGATCAAGGCTTCAGGTCAAGGCACAGTCCATTCTGGTGCATAGCGATACGCCGGGATCACTGGAACTGGCAAAAGCCATCCGCTCAGAAATTGAAGCGACCGGGGCAGTCCTGACACCGGCGTTCCGACTTCGCGATTGCCAATCATAATGCCTCTGACCAGTCCTTCAGACACTGCTGCGTCAGTATCGTGCATCAAGGTATGAGTTAAAATGAAGCATGATCTGAAACGCGGCGCCCTGCTTCTAGCATCGGCCACGTTTTTTATTGCGGCGCTCAATGCTCTTCAAAAGCTCACAGGAACGCGGCTTCCAGCTCTTGAAATTATCTTTTTCCGCAATCTCTTTTCTCTGCCTTTTGTACTTCTGATCGCCTTCAGAACAGGTATGGTCCTCAGAACGCATCACTTTTCTGGTCACCTGACCCGATCTGTTGTCGGACTGATCAGCATGATCATGATCGTCATCACCGTGACACGGTTGCCGCTGGCAGAACAGCAGGTCCTTTCCTACACACAGCCCCTGTTTCTTGTGCTTCTCTCAATCCCGTTGCTAGGCGAACGGCCCTCCCTTCAGCGCTGGATTGCAGTTCTGATCGGGTTTTCAGGTGTCGTGATTGTTGCTCTTGGAAAAGGGCTTCTAAATACGAACGCTACATCAGTGTCCACCATCATCTATCTGCTGGCGCTGGCACAAGGAGCGGTCGGTGCGCTGACGACCATGCAGATCCGCCAGCTTTCGGCCACCGAGGCCAGTACAACGATTTCGTTATGGCAGGCCATTCTCATGACGCTCATGACGGCTGCGCCCCTCCCTTTCATCTGGGTCACACCGGGATGGCAGGATGGTTTGTGCCTGGTGGTCGTGGGCGCTTTTGCCGGAATTGCACAGGTTCTTCAGACTGAGGCTTTTGCTTCGGCGCAGGTCTCTGCCATTGGTCCATTCGCCTATACGGGTCTGCTCTGGGCTGCACTGATCGGTTGGCTCGGCTTTGGCGAAATTCCCAGCTCCGCCATGGCTGCCGGAGCAGTTCTGATCATCGGGTCAGGCGTCTGGATGCTGCGCCATGACCGGGCAACGAAAGCCAGATCGACAGTCGCGGCAACAGTTGAAGCTGCCGAGGGCTCTTGAGCTTTCCTCGTCTTTCCATACCCATCACCACACCTAACTGCAAAAACTCCCGGAGAATGACAGCGTGACACCCGATCAAGCCACAACGTTCATATCCCGGAAACTGAATATTCCGTCTCGATACATATTTTTTCTTTTGGTCTTTCTGATGTACGTCATCAGCTACGGTGACCGTGCAGCGCTTTCCATTGCCCTGCCCACGCTCGGAAAAGAATTCACACTTTCTCCCGTACAGATGGGCTGGGTCTCCTCCAGCTTTCTCTGGTCGTATTTCCTGTTGAATCTTCCTTCAACCATGCTCCTCGACCGCAAAGGCGCGCGGCTGATCGGCAGTCTAGCAGTATCAATATGGTCTTTTGCAATGTTGCTGGGGGGAATGGCTCACAACATTACCAGATTCCTGATGACGCGTATTCTCCTCGGCGTCGGAGAAGCACCGACCTTTGGTGTCGGCGCTACGGTTGTCCGTAGCTGGGCGCTCCCAAAAGAACGCGGCTCCGTTATGACGATTCTATTGACCGGCATGCAGCTTGGACTGGCCGGAGGCACGATCGCCGGTGCTTATCTGATCGCGTTCTTCGGCTGGCGCTTCGAATTCATGGCACTCGGAGTGATCGGGCTGGTCTGGGCCGTAATCTGGTGGTTGGTCTATCGCGCTCCAGCCGACAGGACGTCTCGCCCTGCCCGCGCGCCCTTCTCCCTCGGATCAATCCGGAATCTTTTCAGATCACGGTCTTTTCTGGGTATTCTCATTGTCCAGTGTACCCAGAACTACCTGAATTTTCTGGTCATGTCTTGGATGCCACTTTACCTCATTCACGAGCTTCATATTGATATTACCGGAACAGGTAATCGGACAGCACTCTGCTATCTCGCCGCAGCTGCTGGTGCGATCGTCATAGGCCGTATTCTTGAACATTTCACTTTCCGGAACGGCATCCATCCACCACGCCGCAGGTTCATCGTTGCAGCTTGCCTGGGAGGAGCCGCAACGATCGGCTTTCTCCCCCGGTTCCATACCATGACACCCATTCTCCTCATCCTTGGCGGCTCGCTAGCCTGCCTTATTGCAGCGAACGGGGCGAATACAGCGTTACTTACGGACCTAGTTGAGGAAGGAGATAAAATTGGCACGGTGACAGGGGTTACTCTTACATGCAGCAATTCTCTTGGTCTTTTTGCACCAATTATAACAGGATATATAATATCATATACTGGTCGCTTCGATATCGCCTGGTATGCATGCTCAGCATCCCTAGTGTTAGCAGGAGCTATTTCAATTATTCTAGTAAAAAATCCAATTTCCATAATATATTATGAAAAATAATCATCAACACATAGATAAAATAATCGAAATACCACTGCTTTTAAGAACTTCTGCGTAATTCCACTCTTCCGCTTCTGATTAGGCTCAAGCCCAATTAATATGAGTGATTGGGTGTGATTCAGGCACTGTGAAAAGACTGAAGATGAGCGACCTGTTTTCTGATCTTCGACACTCTGTCGCTTCCGCCACTTTGCAACGGTTTTCGGATTGATCCCGAACTCCTTGCTCAGCGCCGCGAGCGAGACCTGCGATCGCTGTATTGCTGGCTCGTACGCCGTACATGGTCGTGGCGCTGCCATGACGTCTCTGTCCCATAAGGCTTCCTTCCACTCTCGTGAAAATATCACACCACTAAAATACGGGACTAGACAACTAGAAGAAGCCCGCGACACGCAGACGGCGTTTGAAACTATCTAGAAAGGCACGCACACTGGCCTGCGTATATTTCCGGTTGGGCAACACGGCGTGAAGGTCGATTTTCTCTCCCTGCAAATCAGGAAAAATCCGCACGAGCCTTCCCTGTTCCAAGTCATGATGAACATCACAGAGCAACTTGTAGGCAATCCCTTCCCCCGAAAGCGCCCAGTCATGAATGATCTCGGCATTTGTACTCGAAAGACGGGGTTCGACCGTGATGATCTCGGTCTGTAGGTCGTTGCCGATAACCCAACGGTCCAGAAGAGCCATTGTCTTGTTGCGCCTCAGACAGAGACAATCATGGGCAGCTAGGTCTTGCGGCGTCACCGGTTGAGGGCGACGGGCCAGATACTCAGGTGATGCACACAGGACCCGCACTGTCGAGGCCAACCGGGTGACAACCGCATCGGGAGAATCAGGAAGGCCCAGACGCAGAACGACATCGAGAGAGTCACTGGTATCATAAAAACCTTCCGAGGCCAGTGCCAGATTGACCAGAAGATTCGGATATGTGGCGCTGAAAGTCGCCAGAAAAGGTGCGATCAGGCGTCGTCCAAGTTCTACCGGAGCGCCGATCCCGAGTGTTCCCCGGGGAATGTTGGTGTTGGACGAAATTTCTTCTTCCAGACCGTCAATGAGCGCCAGAATTTCCACCGCGCGCTCGTGGTAGATCCGCCCGTTTTCACTCAGCCCAAAATGCCGCGTATTCCGGACAACCAACAGGCTGCCCAGCCGACTTTCCAAACGGGCAAGACGACGAGACACCGTCGCAGGCGATGTCTGGAGATTGCGAGCACAGGCGGTCAAACTGCCGGAGGCGACAAGATGGGCAAAGAAGCGCAGGTCCCCTGTTTCGTCATGGCGCATCCTGCCCCCCCTAAAACGAAATTCGATTCATTATTGCGCCTGACGTAATATTCCCTTTCGAATGATGCGCCTACTGAAAGATGATCGGCCTGCGTTATAGAACGCCCGGAAACGCTACACAGGGTCGGGAAAACAGCATGGCTTCAGTCTTTCCAGTCACGACGTCTGACGACGGAAGTCCAGAAAAGCCAACCCTAAAAGATCAGCTTGTCGGCACCTGGAAACTCGTATCCTACCAGGTGGAAGAAAAAGATACGGGAACATTCATCAATGCGATGGGCCCTTCACCACGGGGACGGGTCATTTTTACGCCTGATGGATGGGTGGCGTTCAATCTAGAGGGTAGCCATCGCCACCCGGCTGAAACGGAAGCCGATTATCCGGGCCTTATGAAAACGCTAGTGGCCTATATCGGGCGCTATCGTGTCGAGGGAAACCAGTGGATTACGCAGGTCCAAACAGCCTGGGCGCCAGAATGGGTGGGCACGGAGCAGCGCAGAACCGTTGTGATCAGCGGCACAACCGCAGACGTCACGACACCATGGCGAAAGATGCCGAACTGGGCTCAGGGAAGACTGTCGCGCAGCCTGATCCGCTTCCAGCGCGCAGATGACGGCGCGTAAGAGCTCAAAAAGGGAGCCGTCTTTCAGAGACCGCCACGGTTAGGTTGTGCTGTTCACCCACCGTAACCGTGAGGATGGCTTTCCCGCCAGCGCAGGGCCGTCTCCACAATACTGTCAATATCCCCGAATCGGGGTGCCCATCCCGTATCTTTTCGGAGAGTCGTGGAATCCGCCACCAGAAGGGCTGGGTCCCCATCACGTCTTGGAGCAGGCTCCCAAGGCACTCTGCGGCCACTGACGCGCTCGACACTCTGGATGATCTCAAGGTTTGAGTAGCCTTGGCCATTGCCGATATTATACGTAACGCTACGATGATCGATCTGTGCAAGAGACCTGATATGGGCGTCGGCAAGATCCGTAACATGGATATAGTCGCGAACACAGGAACCATCCCGGGTCGGATAGTCGGTACCAAACAGCTTTAGTGCGGGACGGCGACCGAGTGCCGCATCAATGGTCAGGGGAATCAAGTGGGTTTCGGGACGATGATCTTCACCTGCCCGTCCCTGGGGATCCGCGCCAGCCGCGTTGAAATATCGCAGACATGCGCTTCTGAGGCCATAGATCGCATCTGCCCAGTGCAGCACACGTTCAATCATGAATTTGCTCTCACCATACGGAGAACCGGGCTGCACAGGCGCTGTTTCCGGGATAGGGTCGATCCGCTCCGGTCCACCGAAAAGAGCGGCCGTAGAAGAAAACACTATCTTCCTGACGCCATGTCCAGCACAGATCTGTACAAGGTTCAGGGCCGTCAGATAGTTCTGCCGCAGATAATGAAATGGATCGCGCATGCTGTCGCCGACGAGAGAAAGTGCCGCAAAATGCAGGACGCCATCCCATTCTCCCTGCGCCACCACGGCTGATGTAGCGGCATAATCCAGAAGATCCACTTGATGGAAAGGCACGCCGGCGGGGACCGCCTTACGATATCCCGTGCTCAGATTGTCCAGCACGGCAACATCATGACCTGCATCGAGTAGAGCGAGAACAACATGGCTACCGACGAAGCCTGCCCCACCGGTAACAAGATAGCGCATGCAAAACTCCCCAAAACACCGCCGCATCAGATGCGAGAAAGGCTATCAGAAACCTCTTGAAGAAGAGATACCATTAGCCAGACATTAAAGAGAACCCATTAACATCATAGTCATTTTGTGGTTCAGGGCGGATAGATACTCCGTGGATATCGGAGTGATCTGAAGAGTTCAAAAAAAACCACTGGTTTTGGGCGTCTCTGTGTAATTCCATCACTCTTGCGTCAGGCTCAGGACTCATTGATTTGATTTCGGAAATCTGATTCAGGCTCTGCAAGGAAACTGAAGATAAACGGTCTGACTAACGGAAAGGCAGAGCACCAGACGATTATGATTGATGCGACCTATCTCAAGGCACAGCGCACGGCTTCGAACCTGCGGCTAAAAAAGGGGATCCAGCCCGCCTGATCGGACGGACAAAAGGCGGCATGAACACGAAGCGGCATGCGGTCACCGATCAGAACGGACGACCGCTGAACTTTTTCATGACAGCAGGACAGGTCAGCGATTATGCTGGAGCTTCTGCTCTGCGGAACATCCTTCCCATGGTACAGTGGATGCTGGCAGCCCGGAGTTATGATGCTGACTGGTTCAGGGATGCCCGACGCCTTCTTCTCAGCAATCTGCCTCGCTACAACCCTCATCTTCTGCCTATGAGGTCTGAGCTTAGGGCCGGTAGCCCGTATGTCTAGGTTTCAATGATGAAGCGAGAATATGATTCCTTGGTTTTGTCATATCAGGTGGCGATACGTCGGCAATTCCGGAATTTATTGAAGAGACGCTCGACGAATTTACGCTAGCGAGATTCAGCCCTGTCATGAAGGACAGGGGGACGACGATTTCTTTTGCTCGAGATGACGGCTTCGATTTCAGCCAGGGTTTCAAACATCGCATCAAACACGTCCGTCATTACCAAGCGCCGGTAGCGCCGGAACACACTGTTCCATTTCCCATAATCATCAGGCAGAGGGCGCCATCTGCGATCCGGTTCGGGCAATCCACATCATCAATTCGAAAAACAGGCGATTGTCTTACGCAGGACGGCCGACCCGTCTCAGCCGAAAGCAGCACCCCGATAATGGCTCACTCTTCGCCCGAGAACCCAAGACGCTCGCTCAACAATGCCTCTAAAAGACAGCGTTAAATCAATCAGGAATCTTACTATCAATCTTCGTCAACGAACCCTAATTAGGAAGTTTTATTGCTATAATTGGAATATATTTTTTTCCATTGCGGAAAACAGAATATAGTTTGACATTGAGATCATATATTTGCCTCAATGCGGAGCGTGGCCTCGGGTTCACCGCTTCCGATTGCGGTCGGTTCAGCATTTCCAAGTCATCATCCGGCGTCAGGCCGTACGAGAAAGGTTGAGCGATGAATGTCAGGGATCTGGAATATTTCATTTCTGTAGCGGAATGTGGATCATTTTCTCGCGCGTCGGTCCAGCTAGGACGCCCTCAACCCGTGCTCAGCCGGCATATTCGTGAGCTTGAGACCGAGCTGCGGGTTCCACTTCTCTATCGAAATGGTCGCGGCGTCGTCATGACACAGGCAGGTGAGCGCCTCAAACAGCTTGGTGCCACGATCATTCGCCAGATCCAAGACGCACAGAACCAGATCCGCCACCTCTCACCAGACTATCTGGACTCTGCCTCCATCGGGATGCCTGCGAGCGTCAGCGCCATTCTACTACCACCGCTTGCCCGTGCCCTGCGCAACGCCCATGCGGATGCCGAACTCCGTTTTCTCGATGGCTGCAACGGCGATCTTCTGAACAACCTAAATGCCGGTTCACTGAATGTCGCACTGCTTTATGATGCACCAGGAATTGCTCATCCCAATCTGGAAGCCGTGCTCTCGCAGCCACTCTATCTCATCGAAGCCTGTCCTACCGCCTCGGAAGCAGCAGACATCGGGGCGACGATTGAGGCGGCTGAGCTTGCCGGGATCCCGCTAGTTTTACCAGGAAAGCGACATGGCCTGCGGCAGATCGTCGCCTCATGGGCCAACCGGAACGCGCTTGATCTGACCGTACAATGCGAATGTGATTCTTATTCTTCTATGCTTCAGGTGGTCTCTTCCGGGATGGCAGCGACCCTGCTACCGGCAGCATCCCTGAAACGCGAAATTCTCTCCGGCTATTTTCGCTGCCGACTGATCACTAAACCAGCACTCTACCGTACCATTGCACTCGCAGCGTCCCAGAGCCGCCCGGTTAACGCCGGGCTTGTCACCCAAATTAAGAAAATGATCGAAACTGTTCGGGACGATTTTCTCTGGCCCCAACTTCCCGCGAATACACAGCCAAACATACGGGCAATCCAGACATCCTCTCTGAATAGCGCATTACAGACAGCAGAAGAAATTGTTTTCTGAGGCCATTCAGAACGAATGGCCTCCCCCACTGCCGTCAGACTGAAATCCTGAGATATTCCTGCGGTTGTTTCGAAACGCCACGGATTGCCGTGACTTCAAATTCCACCTTCAGATCATCGCGCGCCAGAGGTGTGCAGGCCATTGTCGCGGCCGGATCAATTCCCTTGAAAACCTCCCCCAGAACCAGAGCCACGGGAGCCATGTTCGCGCGATCTGGAACATGCGTAATAATTCGCACCACATCCGCAAGAGACGATCCCACCGAATTGAGCGCCCCCTCGATCGTCTGAAGCGCGCGCCGGGCCTGGACCGCGACGTCAGGCGAAATTTCCCGCGTTCTATAATCAATACCTGCCGTATTAGCGACGAAAAGCATGTCACCAACTGCCACCAATCGCGAATAGCTGTTGCGCTCTTCGTACATGCTTCCTGATTTAACCTTGATGATATCCGGCATCTGTCTTTCTCCGAGAAAAGAAGAGGTTTCATCAAAAAGTATTGCTCACCGCAGCATTTTTTTCCTTCCATAACAGCTATACATAAAACCGCCTTGGTCCCCTTCCAGCGTCATGAAACAACACCGGTTGCACCTTTAAGCACAGGAATTCGCATCATGACTGAACAACCCATTATTTCCCTGGGCCGGGACGTCGCTATACCTCAGTTGGGGCTGGGTGTCTGGCAAACTCCCGCCGATCAGACGGCGGATGTCGTCAAATGCGCAATTGCTGCTGGCTACCGCGCTGTCGATACCGCCACGATCTATGGCAACGAAGAAGGTGTCGGGACAGGCTTAGAAGAGCATCCCGAAACTTTCCTCACAACCAAGCTCTGGAATACGGATCAAGGCTTCGATAAAACCCTCCGCGCCTTTGACGTGAGCAGCCACAAGCTGGGCCGAGCGTCAGTCGATCTCTACCTCATCCACTGGCCAGCACCCCGCCTTGATCTCTATGTCGAAAGCTGGAAGGCCATGATCCGTCTGCGGGACGAAGGCCGTGTTCGCGCGATTGGTGTCTCGAATTTTACACAAACCCATCTTGAACGAATTATCGGAGAAACGGGTGTCACCCCAACACTCAACCAGATCGAGCTTCATCCCGAATTCCAGCAACATAGCCTGAGGAGCTTTCACGCCTCAAAAGGCATCCATACCCAGTCGTGGAGCCCACTTGGGCAGGGACGTACGCTCAACAGTCCGATCATCGAAAAGATCGCCGCGAAGCACAGCAAATCTCCCGCGCAGATCATCATCCGCTGGCATCTCCAAAGCGACCTGATCGTGATCCCGAAATCAGTCACGCCTTCCAGAATCGCCGAAAACATTGACGTTTTCGATTTTACGCTCGACGCGACTGATATGGAACAGATCGCGGCGATGGACCGCCCCGATGGCCGCATCGGACCTGACCCTCTGACAGCAGACTTCTGAAACTTTCAGGTCTTATCCGGGAACAAACCCGGATAAGACCTCCCAACAACGGATTGGAGCAGGGCTTAGCGCCCTGTTTCAACAATGAGATTGAGATGTGGTTCGACAATGGCGCGTGTTCCCGGCGGCAATACCGTCGTGGCATCCATCTGTTCGATGATCGCTGGCCCGGCGACCTCATTCCCACTTCTGAGCAGGCTACGTTCATAAATCGGGCACGACACAAAGCCTTCCGTCTCAGGAAACCACACATCGCGCGCACCCGTAATAGCGGACTGCGCATCAGGGCCAGAATCCGGATGTGACGTAAATGCGGCTTTTTCCACTTTCCCGATCGCTTCGATACGGAAGGTCACGAACTGAACGGGATCCGTCTGTGAGGCAAAACCGTATTGCGCTTCATGCGTCGCAATGAAACTGCGGACCATATCAGTCACACTTTCATCACTCATGGCATCGATCGAAACCGGCATGTCCACCGCTAGCTCGTAATTCTGCCCAACATAGCGCATATCCGCACTCATCCTGAGGCCACGATCTTCCTCACGGACATTTTCCTGAGCGAACCAGTGATTAGCCTGTTTCAGAAGGTCCCGGAAAATCGACACGATATCAGTGTACATACCCGGATGCGCGACCATAATCTGCGTACTTGAAAAATCTGCCCGCAGATCTGTCAGCAGTAGGCCAAGTGCACACATCACACCGGGTGTCAGCGGGATAATAACACGCTTCATGTCCAGCTCCTGCGCCAGACGCACCGCATGCAGCGGACCCGCCCCGCCCAGCGCCATCAGGGCATAGTCACGCGGATCATGTCCCTTCTGCACGCTGATGACACGCACGGCGCGTGCCATGTTGGCGGTCACGACCGAAATGATTCCCTGCGCTGTCGCCATCACATCCATGCCGAGCTCTTTGGCCAAAAGACCAATGCGCTCCATGGTCAGATCCCGCCGGATCGCCATACGGCCGCCCAGCAGGAATTCCGGATTGAGAGTCTGCAATGCGACATTGGCGTCGGTTGTGGAGGGTGTGAGATTGCCCTGATCGTAGCAGACGGGTCCGGGGAAAGCGCCGCAGCTCTGGGGGCCGACCTTCAGCAGGCCACCATTATCGCGATAGGCCAACGAACCGCCCCCTGCACCGACCGTATGGATATCCAGCATAGGCGCCTTGACCGGATAGCCATGCACTTCCGCTTCACCGGTCAGACGGCAGGTGCCGTCCTTCAGCAGCGCAACATCCGTGCTGGTGCCTCCCATATCAAAGGTGATGATGTTGGGGATGCCGATGACGCGTCCGATGGCCTGCGCCGCGACAACTCCGGTGGACGGCCCCGAAAGAACCGTTCGCACCGGCAGGGCGCGCGCCAGATCGAAACTAATGACACCACCATTGGACTGCGTAATCCGAGGCGCAACCGAGAGACCCAGCTCCAGAAGACGTGCCCCCAGACGGGCAATATAGACTTCCATGACCGGGCCGAGATAAGCGTTCACCGCCGTGGTCGAGAAACGCTCATATTCACGGAATTCAGGGGCGACCTGATAGCTTGCGCAGGTAAAGGCTTCGGGAAACTCTTCCCGAACGATCTCATAGGCACGGCGCTCATGTTCCGGCTTTATGAATGCATACAAAAAGCCGATCGCCACCGCCTTGACGCCTGCTTTTTTCAGGGCCCGTGCCGCGTCGCGCACGCTTTCCTCATCAAGCGTGACCTCCACCGTGCCATCGTGCCGCACACGTTCCGGCACCTCGAACCGCAGGGCCTGAGCCACCAGAGTTTCCGGCTTGTCTTCCTGCGTATCATAGAGGCTAGGACGTTGCTGGCGACCAATCTCCAGAAGATCACGAAAACCATCCGTAGTGATAAACCCAGTCAGCGCGCCTTTATGCTGGATAAGCGCATTCGTGCCGACAGTCGTGCCATGACCCAGAAAGCTGATATCCGAGGTTTTGGCCGAAACCGTTTTCAGTCCTTCGGTAATACCGGTCAGAATTCCGCGTGACGGATCATCCGGCGTCGAAGAGACTTTCCAGATCGCAAATCTTTTCGATTCCGTATCATAAAGACAGATGTCACAGAACGTTCCACCAGAATCGACACCAAGTCTCCACGCCATTTTCCGCTCCGCTCATTGATTGCGTCGTGATCTGTTGAGGATACCCACCTCTTTCGGCGCGGAATAAGACCCGTTTTGAAATAACAGCTATGCCAAGACACGCCGCAAAGAGTCATGGCACGTCTTGTCATCGATAAAAAACGACCCTGTTTTCAGTTCGAGGACCAAAAAAGATGGCGCCGAAGGTCATTCCCGTGAAGTCGGATGAAAACCTGCCTGAAGCTGTCGATGTCGTCGTGATCGGCGGCGGCATTATCGGCGTAACGACCGCCTTTTTCCTGGCGCGCGCAGGCGTTTCCGTTGCGCTCTGCGAAAAAGGCGTTATCGGGGGCGAACAATCGAGCCGCAACTGGGGCTGGACCCGCGTCATGGGGCGCGACGAGCGTGAACTCCCTCTGGGAATGAGCAGTCTCAATCTCTGGCGCGAGATGAACAGACTGACCGGACGCGAAACCGGCTTCCGACAGTGCGGCATCCTCTATGCCTGCGATAACGAAAAGCAGCTCAACGAATTCCGGAACTGGAAAGATATCGCCGACCGCTACCAGATCCAGACAACGCTCCTGGATGGTGCCCGGACGGCCGAGATGGCAGCGGGATCACAGCGCACCTTCCAGGGCGGTCTCTTCTGCGGCACAGACGGCAGGGCAGAACCGACCATGGCCGCATCGGCCGTCGCCGAAGCCGCGCGGGAGCACGGCGCGGCGATCCTGACGCATTGTGCCGTTCGTGCTCTGGATCATCAGGGCGGTCGGATCTCGGGTGTCATCACCGAACGCGGGCGCATCAGATGCAGCACCGTTGTTCTGGCCGGGGGAGCATGGTCGCGGCTTTTCGGGAGGAATGAAGGCATCAACCTTCCAGCGCTCAATGTCCTTGGCAGCGTCATGCGCGTGGACAATGTGGAAGGCGCTCCGGAAGAAACAGTGGGCGGCAGCGACTTTGCCTTCCGACGCAACATTCAGGGCGGCTATAACATCAGTCGCCGGAACGCGAGTGTTTCGGAAATCACCCCGGATTCATTCCGTCAGCTACGCCAGTTTGCCGGCTCCTATCTGAAGAACCACAAGGAGCTGCGCCTTCGTCTGAGCCGCGCGTTTCTGGACGAATGGAAAATGGAGCGTCGCTGGACGCCCGACAGTGTCACACCTTTCGAAAAGATCCGCACACTGGACCCCGAACCATCACACGGCCTTCTGGAAGAGGCAGCACGGATCATCAAGCGAGATTTTCCGCCCTTCCGTACCATGCGTGAAGTGGAACGATGGGGTGGGATGATCGACGTCACACCGGATGCCGTGCCCATCATCGACCGTGCCGAAAAAATTCCGGGTCTGGTTCTTGGAGTTGGCTTCTCCGGTCATGGCTTCGGCATCGGACCAGGGGCCGGCAAGCTATTGTCCGAAATTGTCCGGAACGTGACGACCTCTGTCGATCCGGCCTCCTTCAGCTTCAACCGTTTCCGTTAACCTTTTCTGCCTTCTCTCAACATTCTGACGACGCATCGGAGATCCTGAATCATGACGTCTTTCCAACGCATCGCCCTCGACCCCGTCACCGTCGAAATCATCGGAAGCGCACTCGCTTCTGTCGTGGAAGAGATGGGCGAAGCCCTCGTACGCACCAGTTATTCAACGAACATCAAGGAACGCCGCGACTGCTCCACAGCACTGTTCGACCAGTTCGGCTACACGCTGTGTCAGGCTGAACACATCCCAATGCATCTGGGATCGTTCATCGAATTCATCCCCCTCGTCATGGAGCGTTATCCGGCAGATCAAATTGAACCGGGCGATGTGTTCATCGGCAATGATGCCTTCGTAGGCGGCGGCACGCATCTGCCCGACATCGTCCTGGCCGAACCGATTTTCGTGGACGGCGCGCTTGTAGCCTGGGCCATCAACACTGCCCATCATTCGGATTTCGCCGATCGGGGTGATGCCCACATCTTTCAGGAAGGCATTCGGATCCCACCGATCAAGCTCTACAAACAAAGTGTTCTGCAACAGGACGTGCAGGACCTGATCCTCCTGAACTGTCAGGTACCGGACGAGCGCATCTCCGACCTTCGCGCCCAGATGGCTGCAAACCGGCTCGGCGTGAGCCGTTTCAAGAGCCTCTGCACGAAATACGGCGTTGACGTCATGATCAGCGCAGGTCTGACCCTCCAGGATTATGCCGAACGCAAGATGCGCGCGGGCATCGCAGCCATCCCGGATGGCACCTACACAGCCTCCGACCTGTTCGAAACCATCGACCATCCCGAGATCATGGAAATCGGCTGCCTGATTACGATTGCGGGCGATGAAATGACCCTTGCCTTTCAGAGCCCGCCACAGGTCCGTGCCAATCTCAACATGACGCGTTCGGCTCTGCTGGCCACTGTGTATTACGCCATAAAATCAATCGTCGATCCGACGATCCCACCCAATGCCGGTCTGGCCCGACCGCTCCATGTCGAGGCTCAGTCCGGCACCCTGCTCTGCTGCGCACTTCCCGCTGCCGTCATGGGACGGATTTCGACGTGCCAGCGGGTTGTTGACGTCATCATGGCCGCACTGGCCCCTGTCTGCCCCGAAAGCATCACTGCAGCGGCCAATGGCTGCGTCGGCTCCGCAACGTTCAGCGGAACACGCAATGGCAGCAACAAGTTCTGGATCTATCTCGAGACCATCGGCGGCGGGTCCGGTGCGCGATACAACAAGGATGGTCTGGATGGGGTTCAGGTCCATCTAACCAACACCTCAAACCTGCCTATCGAAGCACTGGAGACTGAATACCCGCTAACCCTGCTACGATACGAACTGGTCGAAGGCTCCGGCGGAAACGGAAAATTCACCGGTGGCCGCGGCCTGCGTCGCGTTTATCGGGCAGAAGAGGAATGTTACGTTTCCAGCAGCATGTCCCGCCTCTCGACGGCACCCTGGGGCCTGGATGGCGGCGGTCCGGGTGGTATGGCGCAGGTGAAATGCACGGCGCCGATGGTCCGTGGCAATGCCACGCTCGCCCCCTCGGATATCGTGGAAATAGTTACCCCCGGCGCGGGCGGCTACGGAACACCAGACGTTTTATGACCCAAACGAGGAGATCACATCATGTCGGAACAGTGCTCTCCCCTGCCCTCCGGGCGTGTTGCCCTGATCTCAGGCGCATCCCGGGGGATCGGCCGCGCTATTGCGAAGCGTCTTGCAGATCAGGGCTGGCGCATCAGCGCCGGCATGCGGAACGTGGATGGAAGCTGGCTGACAGCACCCCATCTGACCTGTCCATATGATGCTGCAGATCCGGCTTCGGAAGAGGCCTGGGTGGCAGAAACGATGCGTGTGTTCGGCCGGATCGATGCCGTGATCCTGTCAGCAGGCATCATGATCCCCGGGTCGATCCTTGAAACCGACGACACCGATCTGGATCGCATGTTCCAGATCAACGTCCGCTCCCCCACACGACTGGTCCGGGCGGCGTGGGACGCCCTTGCGGCTGGCGGGCGGGGGCGCGTCGTTCTGCTATCATCCATGTCGGGAAAGCGCGTCAAATCCGCACGATCGAGCACTTATGCCATCACGAAATTTGCCACGTCCGGCCTTGCCGCTGCAATCCGGCGGACAGGCTGGAACAACGGAATCCGCTCCATCGTAGTATGCCCAAGCTTCGTCGCCACAGACATGACACGAGACACCGCCGGCTGGACAGCGCAAGACATGACGCAGCCTGCCGATATCGCTGTCATGGTTGCAACAACTCTTGCCCTGCCCAACACAGCCAGCGTTTCCGAACTCTGCTTCACGTGCCAGGATGAGGACATGGCCTGACCCCGAAACATAAGGAGGATCAGATTCCCAACGTCAGGACAGGAGCTCGAGATAACTCCTGATTTTCTCTATGATCTGTCCGGCCTCCTGGTCAGACAGATCATCCGTCGGTTTAGCAACAGTCACCGCCGCCCGACATGTCCCGTCTCCTTCAAGGATGGGTAGGGAAATACCGGAAATGCCCTGAATCACCGCGTTGCGTCGGGAATCGTAGCCCGCCTCACGGACGTGAGCCAGAAGATCCTGCAACGCCTCAAGGTCAACGTTCAGTGCCTGATAACGCGATGCATTCGCCTGCAGGATTGCCAGCTGATTGTCCGGGTCCTGATTCGCCAGAATAACTGTGCTTCCCATGCCGTAACCGAGCGGTAAACGTCCCCCCAACCCGTCATGGCCCAGAATGGGAAGACGACTATCGGTAATGTACATATCGGTAATGATCGCATCCAGCCCCGTCCGTTCGAGCAGGAACACCGAAGCCTTGAACTCCCGCCCCAGCAAGGCGAGATAAGGCTGCCACTGCCGGATACGCTCCACGGGACTTGTTCTAAATCTTCCCAACGCCAGAGCTGCCGGGCCAAGACGATAGCGTCCCCGCTGGGCCGCCTGCACGACCAAACCATGTCTTCGTAATGCCTGAAGGGACCGATGAACGGCCGATTTTTCTGCTGAAACAAGCTCGGCCAGTTGGCCTAGCGCCAGTCCCTGCGGCCCATGTTCGTTCAGAATCATGAGAAGCTGCGCGGCGCGATCAGAGTTCTGGGAATACTGCACCTGTTTCGCAGCAGGGACAGCCTGTACCGGCGTCTTTCCCTTCGATGCTCTCTTCTGGACGAACGGCGCCGATATCACCACGCTATGTTCCTTCAATAGGACGTTCCGGATGCGTGCCCGAACAGCAGACTACACCGATCATCCCCGCAATGAATGGCAGAAAAAGAGCCATGGACCAGCTTCCTGTCATCCTGACGATATACACCATGACGATTGGCGCAACACCACTAGCCGCATTTCCCCAGAACGTCGTCCACCCGGCCACAATCCCCGCCTGCCCGGACGTCAGATCCTGAACCGAGGTCCAGATGGAGATCTGGCTGAGCCCGGAACAGCCCAAGGCAATTCCGAAAATCACGATCATGCCCGTTACATTCTGCACATGATCACCAACCAGAACCAACGCACCACAACAGAACGTCCCGATCATGCCCATAGGAGTCCGAGCCTTCCACACAGAGCCCGTCCGCCTGAGCACAGCGTCCGCGATCATACCGCTCAGGAAGACGGAAACGTAAAGGAAGGCCCATGGCAGGGAATACAACCATCCCATCGACGTGAACTGAAGATGCCGGTGATCCATGAGATAGAACGGCATCAGCGTCAGGAAAAAGGACTGGATGGTCAGCAGGCACATGTAATGAATACCGATGCACCAGAACTGCCGTGAGCGCATAAAGCGTTTCATGGGCACACGATCTACCGCAGGTTTCACGCCTTCAACCGTCGCCTCCGCCATCGCCGGACGATCACGCATGAAGATGCTCCACAGGCAGCTCCAGATCACTCCTCCTACGCCAAAGACGTAAAACCCAAGTTTCCAAGAATAATGAGCCGTCATCTGCGTCAACATCGGGCCACCGACCACCGATCCCAGATAGAGAAAACCCAAAAGAACCGCGTTCGCCCGGGCCCGCCGACGGGGCTGAAACCAGTTGTTGATAGTCACAATGCTTGAAGACCAGTCCGGAGACTGCCCGATCCCCATCGCAAGGCGGATCAATAGAAAGCTGACAAACGAACTGCCCATAGGCGTCATGATAGTTGCGACCGACCATGCGAGACAGCCAACAAACAAGCATTTTCTAGGACCGTAACGGTTCACCAGAGCGCCGGCCGGAATCTGAAGCAGCGCGTAGGTCCACAATACACTGGCAATGATGATAGAAATCTGGACGAGGGAAAAACCGAATTCCGCCTGTATCCGGGGAGCTGACAGCGTCATGGCTTGACGGTCCAGAGACATGAGCAGATTGATCGGCGCCACCAAAGCGAAAAGGATTATCCAGCCAGCCCCCCACGATGTCCGAACAAGCCGCATCCCGAATTCATCGACAAGATCCGCGTCAATGCCGCTCAATTTTCGTTGCCTCCCCGGTCGTTCCCCTAGCATTTTGGTTCCTTTACGAAACATTCATGGCGATAGTATGCAATTTCCTGATGTACGGCCAGTATATCAGTTATACACCCGGGCCAGCAGCCAAAACGATTTACCTGCACTTTTTGAATAACAGCTATGTGTTGGATTCTAACGCCCTTCAGAAGATGCTTTCTAGATCGAAACGACGACAACCCAGCTCCCCCGATCGCAACCTGCTGCGAGCCCTGAAAACGGAGATCATGTCAGTGGCATCTTTCACATTCTCCAGACGCCTGTCGGCAACCACACTCCTATTTGCAGCCAGTGCGATGTCTCCCATAAGCGCCCAGGGTGCAACGTCTTCCGTGAAGAACGTCCGGCCTCACAGCGGGCATAGCGCTCCTCCCACATTTCACCCAACACCCCGCAGAGCGGCAGGCGCTGTCAAGGTGCAGTCAGATCCCGAGCAGATTCATGTCTCAGCCGGACGGCGCATGGCGGGCGGCTTTATGAAACGTCAGGTTGCCCCAGAGTCCACAAGCTCCATTACGGCTGCAGCCATTGCGCGCAAATCTGCCATCGCTTCACCGTTACAGCTCGTCTCCACCCTGCCGGGCGTCAATTACGGAACGCAGGATGCGTTTGGCCTAAGCATTCGCAACACAATTAGCGTCCGCGGCTTCCAGCAGACACAATTGGGCTATACAATTGAAGGCGTCCCAGGCGTCGATCAGGCCTATTACAATCCCTATACCGAGAGCTATGCCGACAATGAGAATCTGTCTGACATCACGCTGATTCCCAGCACCTCACGGATCAACGACCCGGTTCAATCTTCCTCAGGTGGTGAACTGATCGAAACGGTGCGGGATCCGTCAGAGAAAGCCGGTGGCATGATTTCCTATGCTGCAGGATCCTACCGCGCGCAACGCGTCTTTGGACGGCTCGACAGCGGCTATATCGGCCATTCCGGCATCCGCCTGTTCGGTTCCGCATCCTATACCGCTGCTGACATATTCGCGGGTTCAGGACGCAGCAACAAGACACATGTCGATTTTAAGGCTCTTAGGGAATGGGGTTCCATCGGCCGCAGCAGTCTGTTTGTTTCTTACGATGACTGGAAGAATGCACGTAGCAACCCCTATACGCTTGCAGCCTATGAAACCGCTGCAAAGACAAACAATAATTTTTCCGTAGGAAACTACGCTTCCAGTTATATTACTGGAGTAACTACCAACTACTGGAAGAACTACATTTATCACCGCAACAGCGTTCTGGTTTCATTCCAGAACGAATTCTCGCTTGCGCGTCACCTGAACCTGCATATCACGCCCTATTTCCACTGGAATTTCTCCAACAGCCCAGGCCAGACTTCGCTTAACCCCGACTCTCTGTATTCGGGAGAGCAGCGCGTCTCCCTGGATACGTCAAACCTGACGCTCGTCAATGGTCGCGTCAATGGCTTAGCGAATACAGCACAGCGTGAATACGAGACCGGAGTTAACACTTATATCCAATATGATCCGATCCACAGCAATCACCTGATTTTCGGTTACTGGTTCGATCACTGGAACATGGACGCAACATCCGGGGTTACGCCTCTCGACATTAACGGAAACGCGTCCAGCTATATGGGCAAGGACCTGCTTTACGCCACGAATGGCAGTCTCATCGCGGGCGCCAAGTATCAGATGTCTACGATGATCAATAATTTCTATGTCTCGGATACACAGAGCTTCTTAGATGACAAACTAAAAATTACTGCTGGTGTGAAAGAGATGATGTTTTACGTCTCCGGCACCAACCAGCTCGCCGGGCCACAATATCATTTCTCGCAGGCCATAACACAGCCCATGCCGCGCGTATCGGTGTCGTACAACATCACCAAGAACATGCAGGTCTATATCAACGGAACAACTAACGCACGACCGCCTGTCCCGCTGTCCACCTATCCCAACATCTACAGCACCGCAACGGGAGCAATCTCCCAGAGCGGCTCGAACAATTCCCGTATGGAATACACGATCAGCGAGGAGCTGGGCTTTCGTTACTACGGTGCTTTCAATTTCGACGCAGCGTTTTTCAATGCCAACCTAACGAATCACCAGGTAACGACCCAGGCTTTCATCAACGGCGCATCAACCAACACCGCCATCGCAGCAGGCGGCCAGACCGTACGCGGCGTGACGGCAGAAGCTTCCCTTCATCCGTTTTACGGCTTTGCGCCTTATGTGAACGGGCAATATCTCCATTCCACGATGGATAACAATTTCAACACGGCGTCGGGGACCTTGCCGACTGCCGGCAAAATTGCGGTTTTCAGCCCAAAGTTCATGGCTAATGTTGGGGTAATGTACACAAAAGGACCATTCTTTGCCAACGTCACCTTCAAATATGTTGATTCCCAGTACTCTACCTTTATGGACGATCAGTCGATGCCAGCTTACAAAACCGTCGATCTGGGGCTGGGTTACCACTTCCCGAAATGGTTTGTCCTGCATGAGCCAGTTCTTCGTCTGAACTTCATGAACCTGACGAACAAAGCCTATCTCGGCGGCATCAGTACTGTCACCCCCAATGCACGACCCACACGTGCCACGAATGGCCAGATCGTCGCAGGCTCGACACCCGCCTACTTCCTCGCAGCCCCCATGACCTTTGTCATCAACATTTCATCTTCTTTCTAAGCGAAACCGGAACTCTTTACACCGGGACCAGAACAACATTTTACGCCGCCCTGCGAGAACCCCTCGCAGGGCGGCGTTTCATTTGATCCCAACAGGCGATAACCAGGTCCCAAATCGCCGGACGTACCGCTTTACCAATCAATCAGGATCGAACCGTAAGAGCCTTTTGGCGATTACATGGCATCACGCCTGCAAGGAGACGTGATGCCATAACGATCCTGTCACTTTCAGAGCGTGTCTGTACCTTTCTGGATGCTCATGCTGTCCAACCGGCTGACCGCACCGTCCTTCCGATGCGCCAGCTGCCAGACGATGACGCCCATTCCACCCAGAACACAGATAACAAGCGAAACAGTGCCCCATCCGCCAGAACGGGCGAATATCATTTCATATCCGACCGGGGCAGCGGAAGAGGCAAGATTTCCTGCCAGAGCAACCGCCCCGGCCGCGATAGCCGCTCCCCATTCAAAACGCTGCACCTGCGTCCAGGTCAAAACCTGACACAGTCCGATTGACAGCATGCACACGGCAAACAGCCCCAGACACATCACGATATTGCTGCACAGGATACCGCCCCCCAGCCCCAGTGCGGCGATAACGATTGCGATGCATCCCATATATGTCTGCTGTCGCAGTCCGAATGACGGGTAGGCCTTCTTCAAACTTCTGATACCCGCGCCCCACCCGATCGCAGCCACGTACAGAACCAGCCAGGGCAGCGAAAAGACATGACCTGCTGTCGTCGCACTCAGCGCGAAACGATTCATGACAAAATGGGAAAAGGTCACGTGAAAGAAGCTCTGCAGGCAGCAGACGATGCCGTAAAACAGGGCAACCGGCATGACACCGAGTAACCTGCGAATGTCAGGCCGTTTTCCGGCATTCCCATCTTCCTTGACCTGCGGGGAAGGCTCCAGCGATGCCCCTCCATACAGCACAAACACGAGGACACTCACGGCTATTCCCACCAGTCCGAAGATCTGGAAGCTGCATCGCCAGCCTGCGAACCCCATAAGCCAGGCAGTCAGCCATCCGCTGGCGGAATAACCAATGTACAGAGATCCAAGCAGAACCGAATTTGCAGCTTCACGGTCCTTTTCCGAAAAAAGAAGCTTCAAGGCGAGGATCGACGCCACCCAGTCCGGCGCCTGACCGATCCCGAGGGCAATCCGGGCGGCCGCGAACTGCCACAGGGAATGTGGGAGCCCGGTTGCGAGCGTCGCGATTGACCATAGCAGACAAGCCCCGAAAAGCGCCCAACGAACACCGATCTTTTGAACAAACCACCCCGCTGGCAATTGCAGAAAAGCATAGATGGCCGTTGCAGTAGTAATCAGCCCCGCCATCGCAACTGCACCAATCTGCAGATCTGCCCGCACAAGGGGAGAGCATACAGTCAGGGCATTCCTGTCGACGCCCAGCAAAAAATTGAGTGGAGCAATAATAAGCAGGAGAATGGCCCATCGGTTCACGAGAAGTCCAGACCGTAGCAAACTCATGAATTCCCTCCAGAAAAGTTGTCTGTTGCACACTCTGTTTTTAGAAATCCGTGGACAAATTCATCATGAAGCCCAAAAGGGCGGCCATATAATACTCAGGCATACCGGCTGCGATGGTCGTACCGTAAACGCCCTGCATATAATTCGAAATAGCAACGACTACTGCGACAGATTTGAGATAACAACCATTAGTCACTCAGCGTCGCATTATACCGTGGCCCTTAAGACGGAAAATGATAACCAAAGCCCAGATCCACCGTCTTGTAAGCAGGCACGCTCTGATTTTTCACAAATATCGAATAATTAGAATTAATATCCCTAAAATAGGAACTGAAAAAATAAGATACATATAAGTAATTAAGGACAGAATTTTACATAAATATGAAAGATTTCATGGAAATTTTTCGATATTTTGGCAACCATTCATTTTCAATACTGAACTTAAACACATCCCACACCGTCTCTTTCCGATGAAAATATCCTGATTGCCCTGTGCTCCATTGAGGGATGCAAGAGTCGACATCGGGTAATTCGTACTTCCAGACCACAATTTCCTGTATCGCACGGATTGTTCTGATCTCGGTTAGAATGGCTGCAGACGGATCATGCGGGGTGGAGGGGGCCATGCAATAGGCCAGCTCTTCAGCCTCCAAGGCCGGGAAAGCGGCAAACGTTACGTCGACATTCATTCCTATTTGGAGCATGAGAGCAACCGTTGACAGACTATTTTCAGCGTTCAGGTTCTTTCCAGACATCATGCACACCTCAAGTTAGAAGACGGGCGACATCGAAGGAGCCAATATCGTAACGGGACCGACCGTAGGTGATGCAATCGGCGACAATCTCCCCTACCAAGGGAACAAGCTCGAACCCGTGTCCGGAAAAGCCGAATATGTGGAAGACGCCGGAAGCACGTGCGGACGGCCCGATGACAGGCAGAAGGTCAGGCGTCTTCCCCTCCAGACCCGTCCAGGCCCGCACGATCTGGACGTTCCGGATGGCCGGAAACAGCTCCTGCGCTGCCGCTGCCCCTTTAGCGAGGGCACGAAAATCAACCTGCGTTAACCCCTTTTCCAGATCGCCCCCCCCCTGGATCCCGCCACCGACAACCAGTGTTCCCTGCGAAGACTGCTTGAAGCTCAAGGACCGACCGACCGTGCTGAACACCGGTCTGAACGCCTGCTCCACCCGTTCGGTGACAAACACCATGGAAGCCTTGTACCCAAACTGGATTACCTCGCCGACCATCCGACAGACCTGAGCGCCCCAGGCACCTGCCGCATTGACGACATGACGCACTGTCCAACTTCCAGCATCCGTCACAACGCGCCAGCCTCCGACCGCAGGTTCAAGCGCCATAACTGCAATCCCTTCGCGAATGACGGCGCCATGTCCTTCGACAGCCCGGCGGAATGCGGCAATCGTCCGATGAGGGTCAGCCGCTCCATCGCGACGGGCGATTAGCCCTCCGACACAGTGCTCACTGATCATGGGAGCCAGCCGACGCAGTTCCCGGGCATCGATCAGTTCTTCATGATGGAACCCAAGCTCGCGCATCTGGGCGAAGCGGGCCGCCAGTGCCTCCATCTCGGCATGACTTTCGGCAACCTTGATCTGACCTCCCGCCCGAAATCCGCAGTCATCCCCGACAAGCGCATCCATCCGGTACCATCGTTCCAGCGCCTCAAGGGAAAGAGAAATTTCCGCGGGGTCACGCCACAGGGTTCGAACACCTGCCGCCGTCGCACTCGATGCCCGCCGCCCAATCCATGACCGTTCGAACAGCACAACATCCTGCCCCCGCTGCACCAGAGCCAGCGCACAGGCCAGACCATGCAGCCCTCCGCCGATCACGGCAGTCGTCGCCTGCCCTGCCCTCATGACGAACGACTTTCATCTGCCAGACCTGCCAGATCGCAGAGCCGGAGCGGTTTCAGGGGCGGCCGCACCCGGAAAGGCTGGACCTCACTCATGTGCCGCCCCTCGGCGGCGGCAATCAAGGCCGCCACGGTCAGACCGCACTGTCGCCCCTGACAAGGCCCCATTCCAGCCCGGGTAAAGGCCTTGAGCTGGTTCGACCCCACGCTCCCCGACAGCGCCGCACACAGATCACGAGCCCGCAGTTCCTCGCAGCGACAGACGATCGTGTCGTCATCCGGCGCAAAGACCTGCTCGCGCGGCCGGAAAACCCGATCCAGAAAAGGACGCAGCACCAGAGCATGCGCCAGGGCTGCCCGACAGTTCTCCTCGGTCATTTCGGGTTCAGCAGCGACTTTCCCGAGTCTTTGTAGAATGCGTAGAGCCGACAGCCTGCCCCGATGGACAGCAGCCACGGCGCCACCAATACCTGCCGCATCCCCCGCGATCAGAATATCGGGATGGCTGCACTCGCCCCATTCATTCAGAACAGGCCTGTATGCGGCCTGCCCGGCATCCCATTGGATTTCACATCCGAGACTGCGCACCGTATGCAGCTCGGGCAGAACCCCTTCATGAACCAGCAGAAGAGACGTCCTGATCTCTTCCACCCGTCCGGCTGCCGTCCGGTAGCGTACGCCCTCAAGCTGATCCGTCCCCAGAGCCTGAAGATCAACAACATCCGGAACATAGCGTCCCGCACGACAGTACAGTTCCGCATACCAAGACGCACCCTTGGCAAGCTCACGGCTGCTCCGTAGGGCGGCCCTGCCTGCAAGCTGCAACGTTTCACGCAGCGGAGTGGAAGGCCGAGTATCGAGAAAACCCGCCACCACTCCCCCCATTCTGATCAGCTGATGTGCATAAAGCAGCGCCAGCGGCCCACATCCTGCTATCCAGACAGGCTCCGAAGGAACACTTCCGGGATTTTTGAGCAGGATCTGCGCCGCTCCAACCGTCATGACCCCAGGCAACGTCCATCCCCGGAACGGAGCCGGACGCTCCTGCGCCCCTGTCGCGATCAGAACCAGACGTGGGGCGACCACACGTGTCCCCCCGGGACCAGTAACATATGTCCCCAGAGTGGACTCGACCTGCCAGACCCGAGTGGACGGCCAGTAAACCGCCCCACATTCACGAAACGTCCGGACTGTCGCCAGACCGGAGCAGTACTGCTCCCCCAGCGCCCTGCCGCGGGACGTCCCCGCATTCGCTTCGATCCCACGCCAGATCTGGCCTCCGGGGGTCGGCTGCTCGTCAACGACGACAACCTTCAACCCCGCACGCGCCGCAACGATCGCAGCACTCATTCCTGCCGGTCCGGCTCCCACGATCAGAAGATCAGGCCTCAACATGACGGCCCTACCTTCCTTGGCCCCATCTGCCGCTGCACCTTCAAACCCGCCCGGACAGATGTCTGGCACGCACGCACCAGCCCTTCTCCCTCGACGAGCATCAGACAGTCGAAACACACACCCATCATGCAGTACGGAGCCCGCCGAGCACCGGAGACCGGTGTCGTCCTGCTCCAGGAAGCTTCGACACGCAACAACGTAGACGCCACCGTTTCTCCGATCTGCGCGATGACCGGATACCCGTCGATCTCGATCGTCACCGTGCTCTCCACTCTGCCCCAGTCATCTTCAAGCAGCCTGAACATCGAATCTCCTGGCACTGAACTGCTGGACGTCATGCCCACTCACATATCCGAAGAGACGCTGAACGAGGCTGCGAGCATGATAGACCGCCAGCGTTACCCCCGAATGACAGATACAGAAATACGTTCCTGGAAACCTCGAACTGCGCCCAAAAATGGGTACGATATCCGGCGTGATTACGCGTCGACCGCTCCACTGACGAACGGCTGAAACACGCAGCAAATCAAGAAATACACTGATGGCTCGGGTCGCCAGCCGGGAGAGACGCTGATAGGCAGGCATACTCACACCCTTGCTCTGATACCAGACCAGTCCGAAATTCGCCTGAGCAGCGCGCGGATAGCTGTCTCTTCCGTCAATCATCAAAACAGAATCCAGATGCGAAGTCAGACCACAGGCGATGGCCGAACCGACAACTCCACCCCCGATGACGACGCAATCGAACATCACACCCCATTCTTTCGGCACAAGAACGTTGCATATTCAATTATGAATTGTCTAAGACCGTTTTTGACCCATCCTATTCCGGAAGGTTATGGCCGCGATGAAGCCCCTGAATTTCAGGCAGATCGAACTCTTCACGACCCTGATGGAACAAAAAACCGTCAGTGCGGCAGCCGTAGAGCTAAACATCTCCCAGCCTGCGGCCAGCAAACTGCTCCGGAACCTAGAAATCGATACCGGTTTGGAACTGTTTGAGCGCGCAAAAGGTCGCCTGTGGCCCACTGCCGAAGCCAGAACACTATATGAAGAAGTGTCCTACCTGTATCACAGCCTCAACAAGATCGAAGATGTCGTTCAGGCCATCAGGCGCCGCAAGAACAGGGAGCTGGTTATCGGCGTCCTGCCCGCTCTCTCAACAGGTTTTATTTCCCGGGCAGCCGCACTTTATCTTGAAAAAAACGAGAACGTCTTTCTCAATATCGTTTCCCTGCCCTCAATCGATATCATGCGTGGCCTTACCAACAAGACGATCGATATCGGTGTGATCGGCAGCCAGGAACTGTCGGACGAAATCACGTGCGTTTCGCTCATGGAGCGCCCGATGGTCTGCATCATGCCTCGCGATCACCCACTTACGGCACAAACCATCATCACGCCACATCACCTGACGAACGTCCCGTTCATCTCATTCAGTATGGAAACACTGACGGCCCGTCTGGTCCGGGACATTTTCCAGCAGGAAAACGCAACGCTGGATATCGCCCATGTCGTTAACACGGCACCGCTCTTGCTGTCCCTCGTCTCGGCAGGGCTGGGCGTCTCCATCGTGCATCCATTCTATATCCCACCTGACGATGCGAACATTATCGTCCGAAAATTTTCACCCGACATGAAATTTAAGTTTCGTGTATGTTACCCGACCGAGAAGAAATCCGACAACCTTACCCACCGCTTCTTGGAGATTATGCAGCGGCTAGATTATACCCAAGTCCGATCTTAGGCTCAGGCCTCATAGCCAGAAGATGATAGTCGCGGCAAGACAGATGGCGGAGAAGAAAACGTTTGGGAAAAAGCCAGACGCATGCGCTCGGGATCACGAAAACAGAGCCTATACTCAAAAAAAACTCTTTAGGACGATCAATGGTAACTGAGCACGTCACGAGCGGCTGTTAGCGTTTTTAGCCCCTCAGGTAGACAACTTTTTCCCTTGCGTTTCAGAAGCCCAGAAGCCGCAGATCACAGCACCTGCGAATAAAAGAACGGCAATCGCTGCCAAACTGGCCGACAGCCCGTATTCTGCGATGGCAGCGGGAAAGGCCATCGTGCTTAATGTCGCAACAAGCCGACTGCTGGAAACCATCAAGCTCACACCCGTGGCCCGCAGATCCGTCGGGAAAACTTCTGGCGGATAGACATAGGTCAGACAGTCCGCCGCGGTCAGGATAAAGCCAAAAGCCGTCAGAAGCAGGAGCGTCATCAGTGGCGGAAGCGCAAATAGACTGACGATGAAAAGACAGCTCCCCTGAAGAACAAAACTACCGACAATCAGCGCCCGTCGCTGGAAACGCTCTACAATCCATAATCCTGTGACAGCACCGCTGAACAACAGTGCATCATAAAACAGTCCGCTCTTGAACGGATCATGAAGCCCCACATTCCGCAGAACTTCTGGCAGAAACGCACTCAGGACAAGATAAGGAACATTGTGCAAAACATAGAAAAGCGTCGCGCCAATACTGCGGCGCCATTGCTGCCCGGAGAATAACTCCACCACACGACGCAGTGTGCCTGAGCGTCCAGTAGACTGCGTATCAGAACTCCATGACGGCAGTTTAACAGCACCAAAATAGCGGTCTGCGACTCTGCGGGCATCGCCAATGCGCCGCCGGGCCAGAAGCCACAGAATGGATTCCGGCATCCCGTAGCGCAAAATCGCTGCACAGAGTGCAGGAAAGGCAGCGCTCATGAAAATGATTTTCCACGTCCCCTGAGGCCAGACGAGATGTATGACATAGCCAATGGCGTAAGCAGACGTATACCCCCCCACCCAGGCCACACTCAGCCAGCTCATCAGCTTGCCGCGAAACGCCGAAGGAAGGAACTCACTGACATACAGCTTGCCGGCAACGTAATCGACACCCAGTACACAACCGATAATAAAACGCAGGATAAGCAGACTGGTCAGATCTGAAGTGAGAGCATGCAAAAACGCCAGAAATACAAAAGACATCATGTCGAATTCAAAAGGAATTCTGCGCCCGATTTTATCGAGGATCGGGCTAGCAAGAAGACTTCCGAACAAAAGCCCGGCCAGCGGAGCAGACGCCACCAGACCCGTCTGATGAGGGCTGAGATGTAATGCCGATGTCAGACTGGGAAGGGCAGGGCTGATGGAGCCCAGAACATAACCATCCGTGAAAATGCCGCACGCTCCAGCAATCAAGACCCTGATATGGAATTTTTGAACTGACAGTTCATCAAACAGCATTACATTTTCCCAGGCTGTGTCTATCATTCCAGCTTCACATCGAACGTACTGTCTTGTCACGGGTCTTTTGGGCCATCTCCTTCAGGAAATACGGAGTTCATCATGAATGAAGTCTCAGCCAACCGTGTCGTCATGATATCGGGTGCCAGTCGTGGTATCGGAAAAATTCTTTCCGAACAGTTGAAGCAGGCCGGCTGGCGGATTAGCGCGGGTGTCCGGGATGCATCTTCCATGACGTCCGGCCCGGACATGTTCGTGCACACATTCGATGCGAAGCAACATCAGGAGAAAGCATGGGTCGAAGCCACACTCGCCCATTATGGCCGGATTGACGCCGTAATTGCGAATGCCGGCGTCATGATCCCATCCTCAATCATCGATATCAGTGACGAGGATATGGACACGATGCTGACGGTCAATCTGCGCTCGCCAATCCGGCTGGTTCAGGCCGCATGGGCCTCTCTCAAGGCCTGTCAGCGGGGACGTGTCATCATTCTAGCCTCACTTTCCGGAAAACGTGTCAAATCCGCCAGCTCGGGCCCCTATGCCATCACCAAACATGCCGCCGTGGCCTTGGCGCATAGTATCAAGAAGACAGGCTGGGCAGATGGCATCAGGGCAACGGCCGTCTGCCCCGGTTTCGTCGCGACCGATATGGCCCGGAGCATTACCTCAAAAGGCGATGCGGACATGACGCAGCCAGAGGATATCGCACGCATGATCCTGGCTGTTCTGGACCTGCCGAATACAGCCAATGTGGCCGAACTTTCAATCAGCTGCTCGGAAGAAGACCTTTACTGAACCCTCGAAGGTAGATCGCTATGTCAGAGCGCTTTGCCTGCCATCGTCATATCCAATGCCATTGTGGCAGGTTCCACAAATTGGAGCGGACATTGACGTTACTTTCATAGCCCGCCAGATCATCCTTTACGCCTTCAATATTATTAACCTGATAGAACGGCAGCATGGGCAGATCTTCACGCAGGATTTTCTGGATCTGCCGATAACACTGAATGCGGGCTGCACGATCAAAAGTTCTGTTCCCTTCCTGAAACAGTCTGTCAACAACCGGATTGGCGTACTGGAACACATTCTGCCCCCGTCCACCTTTCGCCGGGGAGACCGTTGACGTGAAGAAACTGGATGCGTCCGGATCAGATCCGGTCATGTAATCAACGGAAACCAGCGCGCTATCGAACTCGGAATTGACCCAGTAATGCCCCCACATCACGGCTGCGGGCCGGTCCTCGATCCGCATGATGATGCCGATATCCGCCAAATACTGCTGAATGATCTCCTGCGCCTGCGTGCGAAGAGCATTGCTTGAGGTCGTCGCATTCGTAAATTCCAGCCGGATGCCATTGCGCGACCGCACCCCATCACGGTTTTTCCGCCAGCCCGCCTGTTCCAGTTTTTCCGCGGCCGCATCGGGATCGAAGCGGTGCGCAGGCAGATCGGGGTTAAAGAAAGGAGATTCAGCGGGCAGGAAGGATTCCGTTGATATCTCAATGCCCTGAAAAAGGGTCTTGAGCATGGTTTCTTTGTCGATGGCTTCGTAAATCGCCTGCCGGACGGCCAGATCCTGAAAATACGGCCGCCCCATATTGAAAGCGAGCCCTTCCACGAAGGGCTGGGGGGCCTGGATGATGGTCCGTTTCTGAAGAGTGCGGGCCTGCGGATAGCGGTCAGGCAGAATGCCCTGCATGCCGAGATAATCGATTTCACCGGTCTCGAACTGCGTGAACATCACGGTCAGATCAGGAATATACCGGATGATCGCTTCCTCGATCTCTGCTTTGGGAAGATGATAATGCGGATTGGCCTTCAGGCGGATCTCTTCGGATGGAATCCGATCGCCCCAGACGAATGGCCCGGACCCAACGGGCGCGCGCGAAAAGGCGGATGTGTCGCTCCTGTCCTTCAACAAATGCGACGGAACAATCATGGCACTCGCAAGTACGGCATGAAAGGGCGCATAGGGCTCGCGCATATGCCAGCTCAACTCGAAGGGGCCGGTCTGCTCGATATGGTCGATGAGGCCGAAGCCGCTGCGGGTATAGGCCGGAAATGCCGGATCGCGCAGGGTCTGGAGCGTGAACAGCACATCGCCTGCCGTGACCGGCTGTCCGTCATGCCAAAGCGCATCGCTCCGAAGCCGGATGCGCCAGGTTCTGCCATCGGGGGAAATATCCCCGTTTTCAAGGGACGGAATGGCGGTGACGAGATCCGGGATAAAGTCCCCCTTAGCATTGATCCGCCACAAGGAACTGAAAAGATTCATCAGTACCCCGTCATCCACTTCGATGTGAGGCAGAAGGGGATGAAAGACGGTCGGCTCCTGAGACAGACCAACAATGACCTGCCTCTGGCTGGATGGCGCGTTCCCCACCGCCGAAGTCGGGGCGTCGGCAGACACGGCATGTCGGGGAGAAAAGGCTCGGCAGGCCATCCCCCCCAGAAATCCCGCGGCAAGGGTCAGGCTCTGGCGGCGGGAGAGCTGAAAGGAGCCTGCCATTCGTCAGAAGCCACCGATCAGCCGGATGGGGGTGCCGTCCGTAAACCGCGAAAGCCGGAACGGCGTGGGATCCACAACAGGCGTCGCGCCCGTGACCAGATCGGCCGTGAGCTGACCGGCACCGGGGCCAATGCCAAATCCATGCCCCGAATACCCGGTGGAAATGGTCAGGCCGGGTACGGAAGAAAGCGTATCAATGACTGGCACCGCATCGGGAACAACATCGATCATGCCCCCCCAGTGCTGCAGAACCGGAATATGCCCGACGGACGGAAAGAAAGCCTCCAGTTTCGCGACCATGGAGCGTGTCAGCTTGACGTTGGGTTTGGGGTCAAGGGTCCGGGTCTTCTCAAAGGCCGTGGGCATGTCGAGGTCCCACCGCGTCGGCGTCAGAAGCTCTGTCAGGAACCGGTTGTCCAGACGTGGGGAAACGGCTTTGCGCTCAGCACGGAAGGCCGGAAGATATTGCAGTCCGAGTTTGAACATGTCCGGCACGATCGGCACGCTCAGCCCGACGCTGGGAGCAATATTGTAACCCCCGTCATCACGTTTGCGGAACGCCACGGAGCCCAGATAGGCCGAAACATCCGGAAGCCCCTGCACCGGAGCCGTCCGGCAGACCGAGGAGAGGACCTTCATCTGCGGCAGGGAGACCCCCAGATTGCCGCAGAAAAGCCGGGACCAGGCCCCGCCCGCCACAACAACCTGGCTCGTGCGGATATAGCCCAGCTCCGTCACCACGCCGCAGATGCGCCCGCCTTCCCTGTCAATGCCCCGCACCGCGCAGTTCTGCACGATGCTCGCGCCCATCTCCCGCGCCGCCAGCGCAATGACCGGGGCTGCGCGCTGTGGCTCGGCCCGGCCGTCTGTCGGGTTGTAGAGGGCCGACCTGAACGTCCCAACCAGACCTGGGAGAATGTTGTTGATCTCGTGCCCGGTCACGACCCGGCTGCCAATCTGGTAAGGCTGGGCATCGGCAACGAATTTCTCATGCCGCGCCTGATCCGCCGCCGTCTTCGCAACCGACAGCACACCACAGACAGTAAATCCCGTATCGATCTTTTTGTCGGAAAACTCCTTCCACATCCGGAAGCTTTCCATCATCAGTGGCAGTTCACGGGGATCACGCCCATTACGGCGGACCCATCCCCAGTTGCGGCTGGACTGTTCTCCGCCGACATGCCCCTTCTCGCACAGGACCACCGAGATGCCACGCTTGGCGAGGGCATAGGCCGTGCTGACCCCCACAATCCCACCACCGACAATGACAACATCCGCGCTCTCGGGAGGAAGCTGATCGGTTACGATGGATTTGACTTCAGGTCCCATAACACTTGTCCTTTGTTATCATGAACATTCAAACACCGCTCAGTTGCAGCTCTGTCCGAAGACAGGCCGACTGATGCGCTGGGCCGACCTCGCTGAGGTCCGGCTGCCTGTTGAGACATTCGGACGTCATGTGAGAGCAGAGTGGGGCGAAGACGCATCCCCCCGATGCCTGTGAAAACTGTGAAGATGCTGGCTCCGGAGGCAGCGGGGCGCCATGCCGAGGTGCTGCCGCCAGAAGCTGCGCCGTATAGGGGTGGCGCGGCCGGCGGAAGAGATCGGCCGTTCTGGCCACTTCCACCAGAACGCCGCGATACATCACGCCCACCCGGTCAGAAACAACGCCGACAACCGCCAGATCATGCCCGATGAACAGGATGGAAAGCCCCAGCCGGTCCCGCAGATCCACGAACAGATTGACCACCTGCGCTTGAACACAGACGTCCAGGGCAGACACAGCCTCATCCGCCACCAGCAGTTCCGGCTGCATCAGCAGCGCGCGCGCAATACTCAGCCGCTGCCTTTGCCCACCTGAAAACATGGCCGGTGTGCGGTTCAGGATATCGGGCGACATTCCCACAAGCGCCAGCGTTTCGAGAATGTCCTGATCATTGTCGATCCCTCGCAGCGCCAGAGGTGTCCTGAGAATACGGCCGATCGTCTGTCGGGGATTCAGCGATGCCGAAGGGTCCTGAAAAATCAGCTGCATCTTGCGCCGCACAGACCGCAGACGGGCATGCGAATAGACCGTGATATCCGTCCCCGACAGCACAACCTGCCCCGATGTCGCCTCCAGAAGACGCATGGCCATGCGCCCCACAGTCGTCTTCCCCGACCCTGATTCTCCCACAAGCCCCAGGATTTCGCCGCGCCCCACATCGAACGAGACATTCCTGACCGCATGCGTCTCCTTCACCGCGCCGAAAAGGCCCTTCCGCTGAACATAGGTTTTCGAAAGCCCGCGCACACTCAGAACAGCCGTACTCATGGTGCAAGTTCCTCCCAACGTGCACACCGAACGGTATGGTGAGCCTCTCCGTTCGCCGCGATGGAGACAAGGGACGGCATGGACGCGAGACAGGGCGTTTCCCGTACGTCATCGCAGCGTGCGGCAAAGCGGCAGGCCGTTCCTCTCTGTCCGGGAGAAGGAACCTGTCCACGCGGCGCCTCGAGATGGCCGTATCCCGCCAGCACAGCCTCAAGCCGAGGTGCCGCAGACAGCAGCGCCCGGCTGTAGGGCATGGCGGGCCGCCGGAAAAACACATCCGCCGGGGCATCTTCCACCACCTGACCGGCATAAAGAACGATCACCCGGTCGGCGATGGCGGATGCGACGGCAAGATTATGCGTGATGAAGACCATGGCCATCCCCGTCTGGTCTCGCAGCCCTTTCAGAAGGCGCAGAACCTGAGCCTGCACGGTGACGTCAAGCGCCGTCGTCGGTTCGTCCGCGAACAGCAGATCTGGCTCTGCCGCAATGGCGAGCGCAATCATGACCCGCTGCCTCATCCCGCCGGAAAGGCGCTGGGGAAGCAGCGCCAGACACCCCTCCGGATCGACAATCCCGACCTGCTCCAGCAGGGCAATCGCCCGGCTGTGCAGAGCCGCTCCTGTCAGACGGGTGTGGGCCTTCAGAACTTCCCGGATCTGGCCGCCGATTGTCTGAAGAGGATCCAGACTGGAAAGCGGATCCTGAAAAATCATGGAGATTCGCCGTCCCCGCAGGGCGCGCAGCCTGCGGGCAGGAAGACCGACCAGTTCAGTAGGTGCCTCCTGCCCGCCCGAACTCGCCCCTCCTGACAGGGAGGCCGAGCCCTGAATCGTCGCGTTTTCCAGCAGGCCCATGATCGCAAGGGAGCCAACACTCTTTCCAGATCCGCTTTCGCCAACAAGCGCCACAATTTCGCCCTGTCCGATATCGAACGACAGGTCATCCACGATATCGGGGCCACCGAAGTTGACGGTGAGGTTGCGCACTGAAAGGAGCGGTGCTGCATTTCTGTCAGTCATGAGCTGCGCCTCGATGGATCAATGGCATCTCGCAGGGCATCTCCGAGCAGATTGAACATGACGACCGTCAGAACAATCACCGCACCGGGGATAATGGCCAGCCATGGATCGGATTCCAGGTATTCCTGCGCATTGTTCAGCAGGTTTCCCCAGCTCGCATCGGGCGGCTGGATGCCGTAGCCCAGATAACTGACATAGGATTCCAGCAGGATGGCCCGGGCGATATTAAGGGTCGCGCTGACGATGATGGCCGGCAGAATGTTTGGGAGGATTTCGCGGAACAGAACCTGCGCATCGCCCGCGCCCATGGCCACGACGGCCGTCACATAATCCTGTCGCCGCACAATCCGCGTCTGGCTCTGGGCAACGCGCGCGACTTCCATCCAGCTCACCAGCGTGATGATGCCGATGATCGTCCCGATGCCAGGATGCAGGACCGCAGCAAGCGTCAGCAGCAGAAAAACGACAGGAAAACACAGCACGGCATCGATCACAGTCGTGATCAGGAAGCGCGCCAGACCGGCATGGTAACCCGCAACAATCCCCACCGTCGTCCCGATCAGGGTGCTGATGGCCGTCGAAACCAGCCCGACCAGCAGGGAAACACGCCCCCCCATCAGCACCCGGCTCAGAACATCGCGCCCTATTTCGTCGGTTCCCAGCAGATGCCCGTTTCCAAGAGGGGGCAGGAAACGATGGTAAAGATCAACATGTAGCTCCCCAAACGGCAGAAGCCACGGCCCGAGCCCGCACAGCACGATGATGGTGGGAACATAGAGTGTAGGAATCATGCCACGCGGATGGGCAAGCAGGCGTCGCAGGATGGAAGGCAGTCGCATCGTCATGCCCTCAGCCTCGGATCAGCGACATGATGCAGCAGTTCCGCCAGCGTGCTGCTGACCAGAACGAGAATGGCACTGAACATCAGAACCCCCATGACAACGGGATAGTCGCGGTACTGAAGGCTATCGAGAAACAGACGGCCAATCCCCGGCCAGCTGAAAACCGTCTCCGTCACGAGCGCCCCGCTAAGCAGGGTCGGAAGATAAATCCCCGCCACCGGAATCATCGGAAGCAGCGCGCCCCGCAACAGCCGGTGGACGATGATGCGCCCGGAAGACAGTCCCAGAGCCCGTGCCGTCCGGATCTGGTCCTGCTTCAGGATTTCGCCCGCGAATGTCCGCATGTACCGGCTCCAGACAGGGACGGAAACCAGCCCGAGCGTAAGGGCGGGCAGGGCAAGATGCCTGAGATACCCCACAATGGACCGGTCGCCCGGACTGCTGAAATTTCCGGTTGGAAACCACTGAAGCCGCACGGAAAAAATGTAGATGAACACCAGCCCGAGCCAGAAGGTCGGAAGCGAGAAAAGGATGATGGAGATCACGGACGTCACATCATCCACAGTTCGTCCCGCGCGCAGAGCTCCCATCAGCCCCATACCCAACCCCAGACTGAACGAGATCCCCAGCGCAGCCAGACCAAGCTCGATGGTTGCGGTCAGATGTGAGACGATGATGCCCAGAACCGGCGACTGATCCCGGAACGAGCGTCCCCAGTCGCCCGTCATGATGCCGTGCAGCCAGTGCAGATACTGCCGCCACAGAGGCTGGTCGAGCCCCATACCATGCGCGATCTGTGCAAGCCGCTCCGCCGTCATGCCGGGGGCAAGCGTGAACTGCGAGAGCGGATCTCCAGGTGCAAGATGAAGGAGCGTAAACCCGGTTATCGAAACCAGCAGCAGTAGCAGGATCTTCACGCCGCCCAGCCGCAACACATACAGGAGGTTCCCATTACCCATGGAGCGTCACGGGGCTGCTGGAAGGAGTGGTCAGACCGGAAAAACGGCTGAATGCAAAAGCCGAAATATCAAGCGGAGGAGCCTGCCCCTGAACAAGAGCGGCCATGATCCTGCCGGTTAAAGGCCCAAGACAGAACCCATGCCCGGAAAACCCCCGTGCCATCACCAGACCGTCCACACCGGGGACATGGTCCAGAACCGGCAGCGCATCCGGCGTCTGATCGACAAGACCGCACCAGTAAGCGTCGATTTCCGCCTCCCGGACCGCCGGGACGACATCCCCGAAACTCTGAAGGGTCTCAAGAAGGCTGGCGATAGTGGGAGCAATGACGGGCCGTCCGTCTTTTTCCCGCATGAGGCCATCCCAGGATTTGATCCCGCTTGTAAAACGGAACGCCCCGTCCAGTTGCTGCCGCCCGGCACAGGCGGCGTCCGAGTTGCAGGCGCTGGCAACCGACAGAACCTGCGAGAGCAGAGGCGGCAGAGGCCGGGTCCGCACGACCGTCACGTTTTTGACGTCAACCGGAAGGGGGCTCCCGAAAGGGGCAAGCAGCTCATTTCCGGAAATGCCGGTCGCCAGGACAACGGCATCTGTTGCAATGGTCCGCGAGGTGGTACGCACCCCGCAGATGCGGCGGCTCCGGCTCTCGAGAGACAGCACAGCCTCACCGTAAACGGTCTCAACGCCCAGACGTCGGGCAGCATTGATAAAGGCGTTTACCGTTGCATCCGGGTCCGCATGTCCGTCTGTCGGGCACCAGGTGGCCCCGGCAATCGCGGGTGAGAGAGCTGGCGCGATATCGCGAACGGATTGTGCATCCGCAAGAACTTCGATGGGTAGTCCCACGGCCTCACCGTCCTGCGCAATCACCCGCAGGGCCGGAAGGTCTTCTGGGGTCAGCCCAATTCTGAGATTGCCATGCTGCGTGTAGCCTGTGGAGGCCTGGAGTTCCTCGTCCAGACCTTCCCAGATTTTCACGGCTGCCATGGCAAGTGGCAGTTCAGAAGGATGGCGCCCGGACTGCCGGACGCCGGCCAGTGTCCACCCGCTCGCCATTGCTGCAGGACCGTATCGGTCCACGAGGGTGACAGAACAGCCTGATTTCGCAAGTTCCCAGGCTGTGGCCGCACCACTGATTCCACATCCGATGACAACAACATCAGGCATTTCGCGTCTCCCGGTGTGTAAAGGTCTTATTTCATGCTGTAATTGACTTGGAAAAAGTAATATCCGCCATTGAATCCAATCTGCTGGACGTCGAAATTATAGCGCTGAACACCAAGATAGTTCGTGCTCTTGGGCACAATAGGCTGCTTGGCATTAAAAATATTATTCGCCCCGAGCGAGACCCTCCATCGAGGAGAAATCTGATAGCCCACAAGGATGTTCGTCTGCTGGTTCGCCCCGTTGTTGAAGGGCAGATAAACCGTGTTGGAATAGGCGTAGGGGCCAGTCACATACTGCTGCTGTGAGACCACGTTTCCATAATGGATTTCATGAATGGAAACGGACCATTTGTCCTTGCGCCAGGTCCCGCCGATGATTTCCTTGCTGTGAGGCGTATAGCTTGTCAGGAACCCGCGATAGAGCGCGTTCAGCAAGGAATTGCCGTTTTCATCCGTCGCAGTCCGGGTGATGACGGGGTCGTTGAGATTGATCGCAACGTCCCAGTTGACGGTCCCGAACCGTCCGAAAGGCGTTTCGTAATTCGCCGTAATATCCATGCCGCGTGTGCGCGTATTGGCCGTATTGGCAAAATACTGCGCCGTCACATCCTCAGGGATCAGCCCGCTGGGCAGCCCAAACCCACCGGCCTCAAGAGCATCAATGGCTGTCTGCCCATTATAAACACCCCCCAGCGTGATCCGGTTGCGCAGGGAAATCTGATAGACATCCACGCTGATATGCATGCGCGGGATCGGGTTGATCACGATACCGGCGGAATAGTTCATTGACCGCTCCGGACGGAGAGGCCGAGACCCCAGCAGTCTAGCTGCAGCAGAGGAAACAGGCAGAATGCCCGAAGCGCCTGTCGGAGAAACCCCCATGTCGGAATAATGTTCCTCAGCAAGCGTCGGTGCGCGGAAGCCATTACTGATCGTACCACGCAGACCAATCATCGGATTGATATCGTAACGCATCGAGGCCTTGCCGGTCTCAGTGTTACCAACGTCCGTGTAGTGTTCGACGCGTCCAGCAAGATCCAGCTGCCAGCCCTTCATCAGCTGCGTGGAAAGGTCCATATAGCCGGCTGTCACATCACGGAAGTTCTTGGATGCAGACATGGGTGAGAGACCATCATCCGCGGACGGTCCGCCGCCGTAATAGGACGCCGGCTCACCAGCCCCGACCTCATACGTATCGTAGCGGTACTGGGCACCAAGAGCGAAATTGAGCGGCCCTGCCAGAAGAGGTACATCAAATCCACGGCGGATCCCGGCATCGGTCGTCCATTCCGTATCATTGAAGGTCATCATGGGAGAGAAGCGCGTGGGGGTTTTTCCTGTTGCGGCATACAGATCGGGATTGACTGTATCGAACATGCCAACATCGGCAACGTTTCCGCCATATGTGGTGCTGACATCCCAGTCCCATCCGATAAACTGCCCCTTGAAGCCGCCCGTAAAGCTGTAATCGTTCTGCGCCAGAGTGATCTGCGGTGAAAATCCGTTGGGATAGACTTCAGGCAGAACCGTGGGCAGACGATAGTTTTGGTAGCTTTCTCCGTTGACGTGCCCAAAGGAGGCGAAAGAGTAAGCTTGGATGTGGTCGGTGATATGATAGCCCATGTTATAGGAAATCGTCTCGCGCATCTGACGCGGATTGCCCAAGACATGGTTGTCATACGCTCCCGTACGATCATCCATACCGCCACGGTCGGTATGGTCCATGTACTTGTATTCAGCGCTCAGATCAAAGAAACCACGCCCCTTGCCAAGGTCCGTCCCCCAGTTGACGGATTCCCCTGAAGTAAAGCCGTCTCCTGCATAATAACCCCCATTGATGGCCTGTGCCGTAAGTTCGTGCGCCGAATGCTTGAGGATGATGTTGACAACACCCGCAATCGCATCAGACCCGTACTGGGCCGCCGCACCATCTTGCAGAATTTCAATGTGATCCACCGCCGAGACCGGGATCATGTCAATATCGACCGGAATCGAACCCTGCTGAGGCCCGGTATAATCCGTCATGACGGACGTCGTGTGCCGGCGCTTGCCATTGACCAGAACCAACGTCTGGTTAGGCGTCAGGCCACGAAGCTGTATCGCATCCGTCATGTTCGAATTGCCGATATTCATGTTCGAACGTGTCATGGACGGCGCCATCTGGATCAGCGCATCGCGCAGATCGGCCTGGCCCGTCTGCTGTAACTGTTTCGCAGAAATCACGACAATCGGGCTGATGCTTTTGCGCGCGGTCTGATGCGGGTCCCGTGTTCCGGTCACGATAACCTGTTCATCTTCCTTGCTAGCAACCTCGACAGGCCTGTGTGCTTTTTTGAGGACAGACGTTTTGATAGACTTGGTCGCTGTGGTGTCCGCCGTGGCGGCAGCCGCAAAATCGGGCAGGATCCCAGCAAGGCTGGTTACCAGAAGAGCCAGCTTACGTGTTGTAATAACACGCTTCTTTTCTTCAGCAAGACCACAACACACTGACCTCATTGAACTTCCCTCTCGCGGAGTTCCTGATGCCTTCAGGAATTTCTCATAACGTTTCCGATACGACGCTGCTGAAATGAACTGACAAAATCAATCATCTTGAATTAATCTCCAGAAGAATTCCGAATGGTGGAACAGCGGATGCGTAACGAATCGAAAAATGCAGTTCGCAAGGCAGCCTGTATCCTGAAAGCGCTCTCTTTATCCGGGATCGACGGAGAGGAGCTGGGTCAGCTGGCCGCATTGTGTGAGCTCCCGAAAGCGACAACACACAGGCTTCTGGCTTCCCTGATGCAGGAACATCTCGTGACGCGCGTACCGCAGACAAGGCGCTATATCCTCGCCCCGACCGGGCATTTTCAGCTTAATGAGTCACAGTTTCGGCTGATGCACAGTCGCCGCCTGCGAAGCGTGATCGCTGGTCTGCCCCTCCAGGAAAACGATGCCGTTTTCCTCCTGGCACGCTCGAACAACAGTGCGATCTGTATCGATGCCTATTTTGGAAACGAAATAATACCCTCTTTGACGCAGGGTGTGGGGGGGCGGATCCCATTGGGATTTGGGCCGGGTGCCACAATGATCCTTGCTGGCTGTGAGGACGAAACCATCAATGATGTTCTTCAGAAAAAAAGACCGAAGCGTCAGTATGAAATCCTGATTGAAAATATCGCCCGCGCAAAGGCTTCTGGCTACACGACGGATCAGGGCGCTTTCATAAACGGCGTCGGAGGCGTCGCCGTCTCGATCCCCGAGCGAAACATCGGTACAGGTCTGGTCCTGGGCGTGGCCCTCTCCATCAAGGACCACCCTGTAGGCATTTATGACACCCTCGGAAAAATCCTTTTGGACGCGGTGTCCACGACGCAACCTAAGGCTGCAGCGAGCTAGAAGGCCGTCGAATATCTATCATAGTGTGTGGTGATCCATCGCCTGTCCTTGTGTCGACTGGACATGATTTAGATGCGGTCGAGACGTTTGTATTTTCGTTTGTCATATTTGATTGCTTTTCCGCGGGATCTCCGTTCCTACCATGGGAGAGCTGATCCCTCGTTCCTCCAGGGTATCCCTGAACCTGTCAGCATCACGCCCTCGGTCCGGCCCAACGGCCACTGTACCATGGGAAGGCTGTTCAACAGAGCTGAGACACCGGTGTCCTCACTGACCTTTCCGGCTGTCATGAAGAAGCTGGAGGGTTCGCTCCCCTCGGCCATGCGCGACAGCCCCATTCCCAACTGGATGACATACCCCCGAGACACTTGTCATCCCATCAACCCCAAACCATAAAAACGGGAACTCTCCTTATGAGAGGATACAAAAAGGGAGCACGTCAATCAGATATTCCGTTCGTTCGTCAGACAAATTGTACAGAGCCTGAATGAGCAGAGTTTTGAACATCAGTACTAGATCGAACCTAGGAAGTCCGCCTTTGCTTCTGTCGAAATAGGCCAGAGCCTTCTCCAGGGCAGGAAGCAACACTTCCAAATCCGCAGTCCGGGAAAACACTTTGAGCTGATCACCAAGCCCGCTTAATCGCGCAAGCCGCTCCTCAACATCAAAGAAACATGGAATCACACAAAACAAGCCAGAGCCAAGAGGTTTTTCGAGCCGTCCCTCTGGATAAAAATCACGAACAGCGTCACGCTCAATGCAGGCTTAATGACGATCTCCCAAGATGGCGTCTCTCTTGCCAGCATGGCCGTTGCAACACCCAGAAAAATGGTCCGAAAATATAGTCCTACCTGATATTGCTTCAACACGTCGCGCGTCGTGCTGACAGTCACGCTTCTAACCCGTTGGAGCTGAAAACAAGTGGATAGCACATTAAAGTTCTCTAGGCCTGCATCTTAACGTTGATGCAGGATGTGCGGAGGAGCGGTCAACCCAACGAACTGGTCCAGTAATTATTGGGCCATCCAACCGCCGTCCACCATCAGATTGTGCCCGGCGATATAAGTCGCCTCGTCACTTGCAAGGAACAAAGCCGCATGAGCGACATCCTGTGACGTTCCCAATCGGGGCATGGCGGTCCGCTGGCGTGAATATTCCAGTTTCGCGGGATCAATAGCCGATCCCTTCTTACCGGTCAGGATCTTGCCTGGTGCCACGGCATTGCAGACAATGAATTCCTTCGCATAGTCCGTCGCAACCTGTTTGGTCATATAGACAAGACCTGCCTTACTGACCCCGTAAGCAAAATCGTCCGGCGCCCCAATCATGCCGTGTTGGGACGTGATATTGACAATACGCCCGCGGGTCTCGTTCACAATGTCCTGCTTCAGCATCTGCCGCACGGCCTCCCGCAGGCATAGATAGGCGCCTGTCAGATTGACGTTCATCACCCGGTCCCAGTCCGCCATTTCCGTCTCTGCCAGAGGCAGACCACCCCGGACCATGGCGTTATTGATCAGGATATCGACACGCCCGAAGGTCTCGACGGTTTGCCGAAACAGCGCTTTGACCTCATCCTCTCTGGAGATATCGGTTTTGATGAACACAGCCCGCGGTGTAATCTGACCAAGCGCCTGAATGACTGGTTCGCCACCCTCCACGACATCCTCGGTGATGTCCGCGGCCACGACAACCGCACCCTCACGCGCGAAAAGAAGTGCAATGGCCCTTCCGATCCCGGAGGATGCACCTGTAACAATTACTGTCTTATCTAACAGACGCATCGCGTAGCCCTCAGTGTCGGATGATCTGTTGAAGAAAAGCGCGGGTACGTTCATGCTGTGGGTGCAGAAAGAACGCGTCAGGCGCATTACGCTCGACGATCTGTCCGGCATCCATGAAGATGACTTCATCCGCGACGCTGCGGGCAAATCCCATTTCATGCGTTACGCAAACCATCGTCATGCCCTCGTCCGCCAGCTCGACCATGACATCCAGAACTTCCTTGATCATTTCCGGATCGAGCGCAGAAGTTGGTTCATCAAACAGCATGACTTTGGGCTGCATGCACAGCGCTCTCGCAATCGCAACGCGCTGCTGCTGACCGCCTGAAATCGCGGATGGGAGCTTGTCGGCATGCTGAGAGATTTTTACGCGTTCCAGATAATGCCGGGCAAGCGCCTCAGCTTCGGCTTTTGATTTGCCACGAACCTTCATCGGCGCAATCATGAGGTTCTGCAGAATGGTCAGATGCGGGAAAAGGTTGAAATGCTGGAATACCATACCGACCTCGCGGCGGATCAGGTCCAGGTTCCGAGATTTCCCGTTGATTGGCACCCCTTCCACCAGCAGTTCACCACTATCAAACGTCTCCAGACCGTTCATACAGCGGATCAAGGTGGATTTACCTGACCCAGACGGGCCGCAGATGACCACCCTGCTTCCTTGATTGATCGTAAGGTTGATATTTCGCAGGGCATGATAGCTACCGTAATGCTTTTCCAGAGACCGGACGTCAATTGCAACCGAAACATTCGGAACGGGTGGAATAGCGGGCGACCTTTCAGAAGTCATTGGGATAGTGCTCCAGCCATGTGAGATAATCATTCAACGTATCGGTGAAGGACGGGATGAAATCCGTATCCTGACGAAGGCGTGCGATGGAAAGCGGTGCCCTGTCCTGCTTCATGGGAAAATGGACGTTGGCATCGTCACCTCCGCCAGCCAACGAAATGCCGGGGGCGTGCAGGGCTTCCGCCATTACAGTTCCCCATGTTGCCACAGCGCTGACATGACCATTGCCGACATTATAAATTGCGTGACGCAAGCGGGTACTCAGCGCGATGGCCGCAAGCGCCGCCCCGGCATCACGACTGTAAAGCCAATCTCCCCACATCTCCCTCCCCAAAACGGCTTTTTTGCCAGCCTTTAGAAGGCTCAGCACCTGTGCCTGCGGGCTGAGGAGCGGGCGGACCCCGGTATCATGTTCCCACGGCCCGTAGACCGGCCCGATCCGCGCCAGGCGGATATCCATCCCATAAATATCCCCCAGACGGAGGGCCATCTTTTCCGCAGCCAGTTTGGTAATACCGTAAAGCGACTGCGGCGCCAGAAGACGGGTCTCTTCTATAGGGCCCTCCGCCGGATCAACGGGTCCATAGATTGCCACGCTGCTGGCGATCACGACACGCCGGACATTACATGCGTTCTGGAGGACGCAGAGCAGGTTTGCGACCCCGGAAACATTGATCTCGGTAATGCGGGCCGGAGACGCCTTTTCGGTAGCAAGATCCGGTGTCATGGCAGCAAGATGGATGACGATTTCAGGCGCGCAGGCTTCCACTGCGGCACCCACATCGGAAGCCGAGCAAACATTCCCCTCAATAAATTTTACGTCCCGAAACGGAGCCCGACTGCCGAACCAGGGCGCAACAGGCGTCATTGCAAAAAGCACGGGAACATGACCCAGCTTCAGCAATGCTTCCGCGAGTGCCAACCCGACAAATCCCGTGCCACCTGTTATGAGGATTTTCACGTTCTGGAACGCCCCGAAAGCTCTCTTTGCTCCAGACGCGAAACCCAGTGGGAAAAGGGCCACAACAGAACAAAGAAAATGACAGCAACTGCTGTTAGTGGTGTCGGGTTGTAAGTCTGCTCCTGTGCGATTTGAGCAGATCGGAGAAGTTCAGGGATTGCAACAAGACCCGCAATCGATGTTGTCTTAACAAGTTCGAGAGAATTACTGGCCAGCGGTGCAACAACCTTACGCAGAACCTGCGGCAAAATCAGGTAGATCATGGCTTTGGCGCGATGAAAGCCAAGAGACTGAGCCGCCTCCATCTGCCCTTTGGGAATGGAGTCCAGCCCGGCGCGAAAAATCTCGCTGAAATACCCGGTATTATTAAGAACAATCGCTGCCACCACCGCTGCGAAGCTACCCAGCGTGATCCCCAAAAAGGGGAGACTGTAATAGATCAGGATCAGCATCATGAGCACAGGAAAAGCCCGCATCAGATCGATCAGCACCAAAAGGATCCGACGCAATATCCGCCCTGAGAAGCTATAAAGAAGCGCCAGCGCAAGACCACACAGTAACGACAAGGGCAACGCTGCTGCCGAAAGGAGCAGAGTGAACTTCACCCCCTGCCAGAGCAGAGCCTGAACGGTTATCAGGGACGGAATATTGAAGAAATTATCCAGAAACAGATGCATTTTCAGGGCATCCTAGTGCGAGAAATGCCGTTCAAGATAACGACTGAACATGACAAGCGGGATAAAGAACAAAAGATAGAACCCTGCTGCAAGCGTAAGCGGTGACGAATTGGCCTTTATGGACATAACGCTCTGCGCGCTCCCGAGTGTTTCCTGCAACGATACTGCGATGCCAAACGCAGTTCCCTTTGTGATTGCAATCGTACGGTTCGTAACCAGAGGGAGCGCAAGGCGAATGGCCTGCGGAAGAATGAAAAGAAAAAGGGCCTGCGGGCGTCGGAAGCCCAGTGCAGACGCAGCTTCCCACTGCCCCACAGGCACTGCTGCAATGGCAGCCCAAAAAATTTCTGCCGAAAAGGCCGCCAGAACTGCTGACAGCGCAATGACTGTAGATAGAAATGCCGAAAAGCGGATGCCAGCATAAGGCAGTCCGAAGTATATGAAGATTAACACTACAAGCTGAGGGAGCGTCCGGAAAATTTCGACGTAAAACCGGATCGCTGCATCCAGAAGCCGATTGCGCAGACATCGCAACAAAGCCAGCCCCAGACCACCACTGACACCCATCGCAATAATGAGCACCGCTGCCCGCACAGTTACCCAGAAGCCTGCCAATACATCCGGAAAGGCAGCCTTCAGAACCTGCAGATTAAAATAGTTTTCAAAAATCTGCTGCATGGACCATCCAGGAGAAGAATATTCCGGAAATGACAGAGAAAGTCATGAAGCCCCGGTCAGTGACATTGAACAGAATGGGGCGCAGGATCGTAACCGGAAAAACCCGGTGGTCCGAAACCCGGATAAATGGTCATCAGCGGATTGTCCTTCGAAGGAGGCGCGCCGTACCATTTTGTATAAAGGCGCCCCAGAGCGCCTTCCTGTTTCAGACACTCGATTGCCATTTCTGTCCGGTTCCGCAACTCTACATCGTCCTTGCGAAATGCATAACCAAAATTACGTCCGTCGAAATCCTTGTATCCGACTTCGATAAGAGGATTTCGGCTGGCCGCATAAACGGTTGTTGGAATTTCATTCAGCGCTGTAAAGGCGCGGCCCGTCATGACAGCCAGAACCGAATCAGGAAAAGTCTCGTATCGCTGAACCGAAAACCCGTAGCGATCATGGTTCACTGTCGCCCAGGTATCGGAGAGTGTTCCGCGGTTCACAGCGAGAACCTTACCTCTCAGATCCGCCTGTCCTGAGATTTTCTGTCCCTTGAGAACAATAAACCCATTGCCCGTAGCAAAAATCGGCTCACTGAACAGCAATCTTTCACTACGATCCTGAGTAATATTCAATGGATTGACCATGATGTTGATCCGTGACGAAAACAACGCCGGAAACAATCCCGAGAAATTAATATCTTCGACATCGACCGAACGGTATCCCATCTTCCGTGCCACCATGTTGATGAGATCAATCCCGAAGCCTTCCGGGCCATTCGGACCACGGATGACCCAGGGCGCCACGCCGAAATCAGAACCCACCGTCAGGGTATCCTGAGCACGGGCGGCTTCACACGTTACTCCCGAAAAGAGCATGCATGCCATGGACAGAAAAGCGCAGAGAGATCTCCGCAAACGCATGGCATCAGCCCCTTTCAAAAACCATATCCAGAATTCGCACCCCAGAATGTTCCTGAAGCAGCACAAACCGTTCCCAGAACACGCCTTGATTAAGTTATACTTTTTAGAAATGAGCTCCTGCCTGAAGCCAGACATATCGGCCAATCATTTCTTCAGCGTACAAACCGCTGGCAGTGTTGTAAACACCGGTCGGAACGTATGGAGGCGCCTTGTTGAACATATTGTTCACGCCACCATCCAAGTGCCATTTGCCGAAATTGTACCCGACAGAGATGTCATGCGACGTGATAGGGCTAACATGGGAGACCGAGTTGGTCTTGGCGGTCAAATCAGTCGAACCATTATTGAGCTTCATACCACCTGTGAAGTTCATCATGTATGTCAGGCTGAAATTCCCATGATACCAGTTGGCAGAGAAATAGTCCTTGACGCGCGGGAAACCATAACCAGCAGAATAGATCATCCGACCGTTATAATTCAGCCACGCACCACCCGGGCTGTTCTGCTGCAGATAGCTTACCGTTTCCTGCATGTTATTGGCGATCACAACGGTATCATTCATCGATATGTGAATCGGATAACTCACGTCAAAGTCGATACCACCAGTCTTTACTCCACCCATATTCTGGTAAACTGAGGAAACCTGCGTAATCTGGCCGGAAGAACTCCTCGGAGCAATGCTGCTGCAATAAGAGTTGTTCAGACCCTCATAACACTGATCGAGAATGTACTGCGGGTTTACGGTATTGATCGTATTTTTGATTGTGTAGTGCCAGTATTCAACAGAAACATTCAGACCCGGAGCAAAGCGCGGCGTGATGACTGTGCCAAAAGTGTAGGTACGCCCCTGCTCCGGCCGAAGGGCCTTGTTGCCGCCCGACAGGACCGGGAGCTGTCCCGACCAGGCTGAGGTGAATTTATTGGCGTTCACGCCCGCCTTTGCGCAATTCGCAATCACTGCCGCCTTGAGGCCACCATAAGTACTCGCCTGTGAGCAGGGATCGATCGCAGAAGTCAATGCCAGCGTATTGCCGCCATAGAGTTCATAGATACTCGGCTGACGGTAGGACGTTCCCAGCGTCGCACGGAAGCGAATATCGCGTGTAGGCGCCCAGTTGATGCTAGCCTTCCAGTTCTGGGTATCACCAAAAGTATTATACGAGGACCAACGGCCCTGCGCACCTACTGTCAGGTCTTTGGCGAAAGGAGCATTCTGAAGCAGCGGCACACGAAGTTCGCCATAGACTTCATTCGCATTGAAGCCACCGCCCGTCGCAGCAGAGCTTTCACCCGCAATCTGCCCAGCAGCAATCAGCGGATCGGGACTGAAACTTCCCTGCTCGCTGCGATGTTCCATGCCAAATGCAAGACCGATATTGCCACCATTCTGGTAAGGCAGTTTTACGAGTTTGTTGTTGTTAATCCGAAGATTAAAATCTCTCAACTGATAGTTGGCATGACTATGCTGTGTATAGCTGATGTATTTGGCCGCCTGACCGGACCATGGCATGAAGGGATTGGCAAGCTGGCAGCCGGCAGCGCTGTTACAAACGGATGGGTTATAGACCACGGCGCTGGATGAACTGGATGGATTAAGCTGCTCTACGCCCAGCTCCTGAAGAAGATGCGCGTAGTTGATGTCATTGGTGGTCTGGAAGGATGACTGGCTTGACCCATAGGCCATGGACGCGTCGTAATTCCAGTTTCCGATGATTTTTCCGCGCGCACCGGAGGTAACCTGATAGGTATCCACGGCTGTGCTCAGCTCACGTGGCCCAAGCTCCGGAAAGCGTTTGTACAGGCCGACATCCTTGCCCCAGACATTATACGGATTTCCTGCGGGAAGGGTCAGAGAGCTCAGCAGCTCGGACTGCGGATTGCCACTGCCCGGTACACCCAGTCCAGTAATGCCCGATGTTGTACGATGGGCATAATTGACCTGACTATACAGCGTCATATGACGGTTAATGTCGTAATGGAAATCACCACTCAGATTGGCAGACTGCGTATAGCCCACCATCGTCTGATCCATGCCATAATTATAATTATCGGACGAATTGTAAGGGGAGAACGTGCCGTTATTATTGCTGATCAGGTTCATCCCGCTTGGATCAACACGTGTACGGGATGTAATAGCCGATCCAAAGATGGCCGCAGCCCCCTGAGCAGGATTGTTGCTGGAAGGATTGCGGGACCAGGCGCGGTCGCGCTGATATGTTCCGCCTTGCGTCATATACTGACCGAAGATCGAAATATTACCGCGGTCGTGGTCGAAATTAAATCCTTTATGCGCAGAAATACGACCCGTACGGTCATCACCAACATCCGTGATACCACCGCGCATCGAAATTGCTGCGTCATTCACATCATGCTTGAGCTTGATATTGACGACGCCCGATACAGCATCCGCACCATACAGTTCCGAACCACCGTCCTTAAGAATTTCGACCGAGGCAATTTGATCCGTTGCGATGGCATTCAGATCAACGCAGGCTGTGGAAGTGCCCATTGTCTGGACCTGACGTTTTCCGTCCACCAGAACCAGTACACGGGACTGACCCAGATTTCGCAAATCAACGCAGGACAGGCCATTTCCCGCAATGGACTTTGCGTTTGAACTTCCGGTGGATCCGATGGATGGCAGCCGGAGGAGATAATCTCCGATTGTCGTCGCAGATGTCTTCTGGATATCAGTGGCCTTGATGATCTGGACCGGGTTGGGATCCGCATTGCGGCCCGCACCGAGAAAAGAGCCGGTGACGACAATATTTTCGGACGCGGCGACCTTCTGCTTTTGTGCCGCCTGCACAACCTGCGTCTTTTTTTTCTCGGAGCCCGCAGGCAGTGTCACACCTTTCGTGGCAATGACCTTATTCTTTTTGAGGGCACCCACGGTCGTGGTCGCAGCAATAGATATATCAGGGTGCAGTTCAACAGCTGTCGAGCAGATGGCCACACCCAGGAAGACATATTTCATTCTATTCACGTTACGATCTCCTTAAGCGCGCTCAAAAACGGAACGGCAGATTGTCGTCAGGACGGCAGGGAGGGTATCGGTTCCAGATCGCCTGAAAAGCATCCTTTCGTCTCCACGAAGCATAAAGGACAACCGCTTCAGACTTCTGAACACGAAAAATCATTCTTCAGAACTACACCATATTGATTCCGGAACGTTATTCGTTTTCCTTGTTTGAGAATATAGTTTATCTATCTTTCCGGAAGAGATTCGCCGCTGTAGAACATTACAGGACCATTACAAAATCCAGGAAGGCCGCCGGTTCCCATGAAGCCTGCACACACATTCCTTGAAGATATTTTCGACAAACTCGCTTCCGTCGCGCCAGATGTGCGAGGCGTTCGCCGAGATACCTATGGCAAAGGCGAGCAGGCTGCTCACGACTTGCTGAAGTCAGTCGCGAAAGAGCTGTCCCTAGACATTGCCACGGATGCCGGTGCCAATCTCTATATGACGCTAACCGGCAAGGAACCCGGCTTGCCCGTCGTCATGACCGGCTCGCACATGGATTCTGTACCTGCTGGCGGGAATTTCGATGGGGCGACAGGTGTCATTGCGGCCTTGGAAATCGCAAGACGATGGCGTCAGGATAACTATGTCCCTGATCGATCTCTGGTCGTCATGGCGATCCGTGCGGAAGAAAGCGCCTGGTTTCCGGTTTCCTACATCGGGAGCAAAGCCGCTTTCAACCTTCTCAGTGCAAGCGATCTGGAGGCAAAACGCCATGATAATGGCAGTCTTCTAAAAGACGGCATCAGCAGTTCGGGCGGTGACCCACAAGCCCTTCTATACGGTCAACCATTCCTGAAAGCGGCGGATATCCACGCTTTTCTGGAACTTCATATCGAACAAGGCCCCTGCCTCCTTGAGCAAAGTGATACCGTCATCGGTGTTGTGACAGGCATCTGTGGTAGCACACGCTATCGCTATGCTAGACTTCATGGCGCCTATGCACACTCAGGCGCCACTCCACGGCTGTTCCGTCAGGATTCCGTAGTTGCCCTCTCCGATCTTGTGACCCGGGCTCAGGCCATGTGGGCGGAGCAAGAGGCACAGGGGCATCTTTTCACTCTAACTTTCGGTATCTTTTCCACCGACGCTGATCTGGCGAGTTTTTGCAAGATCTCCGGCGATGTTGCCTTCTCCATCGACATCCGTTCCACGTCTTCCGAGACCCTTCAGGTCATTGAGACGAAGCTGAAAGAGCTGTGCCTCGATGTTGAAAGAAAGTATGGTGTGAGTTTCGAATTCGGGACTCATTCAGGCTCCAAGCCAGCGATAATGGATGAAACGATTCAAAACGAAATGCTTGAAGCCGCGGCTGACCTTAGTGTGGGCGCACAGACGATGCCCAGCGGGGCCGGTCATGACACAGCAATTTTTGCCAATCAGGGAATCCGTTGTGGCATGCTGTTCGTGCGCAATCAGAATGGAAGTCACTGCCCTGAAGAGTTTCTGGATATAGCCGACCTGCGCAAGGCGATTGACGTCTTTGACGTTGTCCTGAAGCAGGAAACATCTCTCTCCCTCTGATCGACTTTCATGAAAGAACATTCCATGTTTGGCCTGTCTGATCGCGATTTCGTTGGCTACGCCCGTAATGTGCCTGTGATGCAGTGGCCGGACGGCAGCCAGATCGCCGTTTCCTTCGTTATCAATATCGAGGAAGGCTCTGAGCAATCTGTTACAGACGGCGATCCAGCTGGTGAGTCCCTTGGAGAGGTCGCTCGCTCTCCTGCGCCAGGAGAACGGGATCTAGCTATGGAAACAACTTATGAATACGGGGGCCGCGCTGGCCTGTGGCGTGTTCTGAAGCTCTTTGACCGCTACGGCATGTCGGTTTCTCTCTACGCCTGCTCAGTCGCTGTCGAGCGCAATCCTGACCTTGCGGACTATCTTTCCGGACCGATCTCACATGAAATCGTCTGTCACGGATACCGTTGGGAGGACGTCACACAGCTTGGAGCCGAGCAAGAACGGGAGCATATCCGACTTGCCATTGAATCCCTGCAGAAAACCACTGGGAAAACGCCTGCTGGCTGGTACTGCCGGTATGCGCCCAGCATCCACACGCGCCGCCTGCTGATAGAGCATGGCGGCTTCGAATATGATTGTGATTCCTACGCTGACGACCTGCCATTTACAGTCAACGTCGATGGGCGGGAGTGGTGCGTCGTCCCGCATGCCTTCGATACGAACGATATCAAGTTCTGGCGGGGCGGCCTCTCCACAAGCAATGATTTTTTCGAGTATCTGAAAGATTCTTTCGATGTGCTCTACAGAGAGGGCGAAACCCACCCAAAAATGATGACGATCAGCCTTCATACCCGGATCATCGGTCGTCCAGGGCGCTTTGCCGCTCTGGAAAAGTTTGTCGACTACATCCGCACGAAAGAAAAAGTATGGGTTTCCACCCGTGGACAGATCGCGTCGGCTTACCGGCAGTCGGCAGGACAGGAACGAGCGTAAGCCCGCTCCCGTCTCAGCCAGCCTTTACGCTCAGACGACCCTGTTGATCAGGGGTTCATCCGTTTCAAATCTGCGAATATTTTCCAGCAGAAGCTTGGCAACATTGGGAGCATATTTCTCACTGTCTCCGGCATTATGTGGCGTTACAATGACATTGGACATAGCCCACAGCGGGCTTTCCTTCGGCAAAGGCTCAGTCTCAAACGTATCAAGCGCCGTCCCTCCGATCAAATTTTGATCCAGAGCCGAAATCAGATCCCTTTCGCGAACTACACGTCCCCGTGCCACATTCACAAGCCAGGCAGAGGGCTTCATGCGCTCAAGAAATGCCATATCCACCAGTCCTTCGGTCTGTGGCGTCAGCGGGCAGCTCAAAACAACAAAATCCAAATCCGGAATCAGTGTACCGAGATCACTGTAAAGCACGGTTTCAACACCGCCCTGTCCATTACCTTTCTCAGGAAGGCTACGGCGGACAGCCGTCACTTTCATTCCAAGCAAACCACACAGCTCACCAATTGTGCTTCCGATTTTCCCATAGCCAATAATACCGACATGCTTTCCTTTGAGCTCCTGCTGCCGGTTTGAAGAGCCATGCCGAGGGGGATTCCAGTGATGGACTTTCTGGTCGTCCCGGGCTGCGTAAAGGCGACGAG
>NZ_BJMK01000008.1 GCF_006539125.1 Gluconobacter sphaericus NBRC 12467 | reverse complement strand
AGACGCAATATCGGAATACCACGCCAGATCACCCGAGCCGCTGGCATAGATGAACGAGGCGCGTGATGTGGATCCGTTCAGGTGCAGGCCCGTGCCGTTCTGATCATTGTTTGTGGAGACGACGCCAAGCGTGCCAGACACTGATCCCGCGAACAGAGATTGCCACGAGGCTCCGGAAGCCCCTGGCGTTGTGGTATTATTGTCTGCCGTCGAAACCCAGAATGTCCCGATGGCACTTCCGGGAATCATGGCCCCCATGGGATAGCCGCCAATGCCAGAAGCAAAGTTGCTGTCAAATTGCCCTGGGAACCCGGCCTGCAATACTTGAATAGCCTTGGAAATGCGGTTGAGGAACCCGTTCATGTCCTGACCGCGAGGCGGGGAGCCTCCAGCGTCACGGGAGATGAACGTTTCAGGCGGGAAGCCGGCCGCAATAGATGCCGTGCCATCGCCTGCCGTCGCCTGTGTCTGAGGAACTGTCGCAATATCAGATGAGGATGCCGATGCGCCGATAAGCGTATCGAACCGGCCCAGATCGTCAGAGTTTTTCATGAGCTCGCCTTGATGGAATAGGAGACGGAAACCCCGGTCGGGCGCGGCAGAACGCCACTCGTCTGTATGATGCTGACCTGCACATCAGTCGGCACAAAGTCGAAAACATACGTCATTGTCATGTCGCCATTATCTTTGACGTAGGCATCGCCTTGTGCGCCAAAGAGCGTCATAAGCACCGCATTAATGGACAGGATCGATCCATCCGAAATGTTGCTCAGAGCTTTTGCGTAGATCAGTTGACGATAGGCACTGTCGGACAGACGATAATTCGTCGTGGCCGATGATCCGGAATACCAAGGGGCCTGATTCCAGCCCACTTCAGTGAGGTCATTGGCCTCCTCAAATCCCAGATAATTCGCGGATGTCAGTGTGAGGACGCGTGAAACGCCCACGATACGCCCCCAGACGTCCAGGCCATAACCCTGCGCCGTTTGAACGTTCCAGACGTGGTTGTACCAATCATCAATCAGGGCCGAAGGATCAATGGCCTGATTCCGCGCCTCGATTATAGAATAGACAGGGGCAGCATTCGCATATTGCGACAGGATTGTTTGTCCTATGTTTTCCATCAGGACAGCACCAAAGAAATATTACCCGCTGAGAGGGTAGGGATTTGGTTGATATTAAGCGCAGCCGTGTAGCTAGACGGATCGGCCGATGTTCCTACGGTAATCTCAACAATTTTGGCCCACGTTCCGAGCGCTGTGACAGCGGAATAATAGCTACTGGCGTAGATAGTCCCGCCGATAATCCCGGCATCCGATCCATCCGCCTCAAACGCCGCCATGATTGCTGCCGTCACTTCGTCATTAGCTGTAGAAGGAACGAGAGAAGAATTCTTCAACGTGACAGTGTAATAGACAGGCGTTGCCGTCGCGCGGGTGAAGGTTACTGTGTAGGAAGGATTTGTTTGATAGGAAGCGTTAGGATCCTGAACCGTAACGGTCGTGGTCCCAGTATAAGCGCATCCGGGTGGCTTTTTGGACAGAATGGCAAGAGCCACATCCTCATCCGTCCCGCCATTTACGCAGACATACAGCGATTTCGCTGCGATCGACACGCCTCCGGTCGTTACGGCATCAGCCGTCGAATTATCTGTGACATAGACGGCCGTAACGCCCGAAACCTCTCCGACGCTGCCTGCAATCGCATCAAGGGAACCAACGCTGTTTTTAGCAACCGATGCCTCCCTACGAGCCTCGAAGGCTGCGCGCCCCTCCTGACTGGATCCCAGAACAGCGGCTGCCGGGTTGGTGACAGTACTAAGACCAGGCACCGTCTGATAAACACTGACCGAACCGGGAGCGACAGCCACAGGCCCAAGCGTCAGGCACGAGAAAGTGCCCTGACCGGTGCCCGTACTGTTAATCGTTATGGCTCCATCAGAAGAGAACTGATTGCCGTTGGCATCCTGAATGACCGTGGCTTCCGGAATAACAGTGCCCGACGCCCCGGAGCAGACGACCGTCACAACTGAAGCCGTCGCCCCCTTGCGGGACATGAAATAGATATTCCCGATGGCGTCCTGCATCCGCCCGAAAGCGCGCTCCGGGTCAACTCCGTTCAGAATTTGCAGGAAGGTCGCATAGGCATCCCCCAAAGCGGCAGTGAAGGACGTGGCAAGTTGGCCCTGTGGCGTTGAAAGCGCAGTATTGAGGTTACCGCCCAGAGCCGCGTTCATGTCGGATAATGCGCCCGCCAGAATGTCGGTCTCAGCAGGGGCGACATAGCCAGCATCCGTAAAAGACGGCGATGGAACGTCCGTTGTGCCGCTAGAATCCGACATTGCCTGTCGTTCCGTCTGTAGTTGTAAATAGAATGGTTCCCGTCAGAATTCTGGACGGGCCGACAGATTTGACAACGCACTGTGCGCTGGCCACGCCCGGAACAGTCAGGGCGATCTGTGCTGCCTGTTCCTCGAAGACGGATACAGACTGCGCGAGGCCTAAAATGTTCTGCGTGTAAGGCATTCCTTGCGCCGTGTCGTACCAGCACTCACCCTGGAAGACGCGCACGGCAGATGCGATATCCTGTGCTATGGCATAGGTGCCCGTAGCGAGTGCGATATTTCCGCTCGCATCAAGCAGAAAGCCCCACGTGGTCCTATCGAGAAGGAGCGTATCCATCGGTTGCTCATAAAAAAAGCGCCCGAGAGGGGCGCTTGATAGACTGACCGGAATTTATGCGAACGTACTGCGTTTATGCTGGCAGGTACAAGGGAAATTTTGCTCTCCCCCGGCAATTACGCTGCCTTTATTGGGGGGCACCGGTCTCGCCAGACCCTGCCTGCACACCTGGGTGAATATGGCTCTGTAGCGATATATTCTCAGCCTTTACGTCACCGGTTGCTGCAATTTCGCCCGCAACTTTAACCGCGCAGTTAATGTCCATTTCTGCGGCATCAACGATGAATTTTCCTGCCGTTTTGACATGCACATCCCCATCGACCCAGCCGATGTATTCCGTCGGCGCTTCATTGAGCAGGCCACCGATGTAAATGGCGTCCGCCGTGTCGTGCTGGCGATACGATCCCGGCGCTGCAGCGGACCGCGTGGCTTTGACGGTGGAAATATCGCGTGATGCAATCATGATGAACCCGGTATCGCCCACGGCAGGATCGCAGATGATAGCGCGTGTTCCGCCCTGAAGCCGGATATAAGGGACATTATGAATGACGCCGCGCGGGGTAGGGTTCCCCGCACCGTCGATCTGGTGGACCAGAGGCTGCACATCGACAAACCCCACCGGATTAACGCCCACGCCGTTTACGCTCAACACTTTGACTGGAAGAGCGGCCCCTAGCATAGAGAGAACGCGGCGGATCATGGCCGTCTGAACCTGAAACGCAGAAGATGCGTCTGTCGGCCGTAGCGATCCGGAATAATTACTGGCCATAAATCGTCTCCTGCACAATCTCAGGCCGTCCAGCTTCGATATAGGTTGTCCACTGTCCACCAGGCGTTTCGGACTGTAGGTCATGCTGGACCCGAACTACTCGCCAAAGCCCGTTATAGGGCGGCAGCACAATCCCGGTCGTCTGTTCTCCGTTGCGGCTGGCGGACTGTGTCCATGCGGCGGGCGCATAATCCGATGTCAGCTTGATGAGCGACTGAAAGCCGATCAATCCGTTAAAGAGCGTTGCGAGTGTCATGCCGCCCTGAGAATAGGCCGGGTATCCGATCATGCCCGTACTGGCCGATATTTCGGCTGCGGGCGTGCCCTTCGCGCTGAGATTGCGCGGCCATATAGTGAGAATGTTGTTGCTGATAATATAGGACGTTTTGGTTGCGGATGCCGCCACCTCAAGCTGCTCGCCAGCCGTCCCATTATAGGTGACGCCGCCTTTGAGCACGTCTGTCACACCGTTGTTCTGAAAACCCAGCCCGGCCTGCGTAGCAATGGCCTTCATAACGTCTGCCACAGCCACGTCGCCAGAAAACGAGATCGCCTTAACGGGGGCTGTGTTGATTGTGGCCATACTCATAGCTGTGACCATGAAGGCGACCGAAGGCGAGCCGCTGAAATCCGCGAACGCCTCTGTAATGCCACCCACGAAAACCGTCTGCCACGCCGCTGAGGTGCCGCCGCTGCGTGCCATGACAGTCACGCTGCTATTGCTCTGCATGATGATGGAGGCCTGCAGTTTGGACAGGGCGTTCATTTGTGCCTGCGTCATGCCCTCGATCCGCAGAGAGCACATCACGCCAGCTATCAATCCAGCCCCTACAATCTGGCACGCAATCCGCTGTCCCATCAGGGTCAGGGTCTTGCTCAGGTTATCTCCGTAAGTGAAGACGAGCTTTAGCTCGCGTTTGACAAAGGACGCATCAGACATTCTGCCCCTCCTGATAATAGAGCAGATAGCGCTTACCTAAGCCCGAATAATCAGGATCGTCAGTCCCCATCGTGTCCACAAACACCAGATCGCCAGGAAGGCCAAAATAGGATTTTCGGACAATCCATGTTCGGTCCTGACAAAGCACGCCCGCCATCACCAGCGTGCCATTGAGTGTGATGTTCATGAAAAGGCCGGTTGCAAGCTGTGCGATATCCAGCTGAATGGACTGCGACGACAGCGGAACCAGTACGGTCTGGCTCGCAACCGCGCTGAGAGGGATGACGACGGGATCCGACATAAAGATTCTTTCGGGCAATAAAAAAGCCACCCGGTTAGGGGTGGCTGGCAACTTTATCCAGAAGACGGGCAGCATTGACTCACCCACTACACCTCTGACTACTGGATGATCAGATTAGTATCTTGTCAGGTGGCATATGGAATCGCGTGATATTGGCCTAGACGTTGCCCCGGAAGGCTTCGAATATGAGCTTAGCCAAGATAAGAAATCAGTAAAGGTAGGCGTCCAAACTGGCGCAATCCCTATCTGGAGCAGAGATCTCAATAAGGACGAGATTACCAGTCTGATCTGGTACCTTGGCCGTGCGCGCGCTGAACTAGAAAAAGCGGAGGGCCCGCCTTTGCCCCCAGAGCAGCAGTTAGCCCGTGTAATAAATGATCCGCGCTGGTTTAGTACTTTGGCCCCGGATAAAGGTGGATCACTTTTCATATTCAATCATCCATCTTTTGGTGCGCTTGGCTTCGTAACCCCCCTAAAGTGGGCAGCAACCTTGGCGAGGTTGCTGATAACTCAAATTGAGGCAACGCTTCCTGGACCTGACACTAAAACTGATACTTCTGATCAGGAAGACACTTCCAAATGAGCGAGTTAAGTAATGTGTATAAGTTTGGGCCGACTTTTGGCTCATCGCCCAGGCCCATTGATCTGACGCGTTTGGGTGAAGGAGGCGGCGGTGGAAATAACTTGCCTCCAAGTGGGCCCGGGGGAGATAATGGAAATATGGAACCGCGTATCGTAAAACTCGAAACCCAGATGGAAGGCGTCCTTGATACCCTTAAAGGTGTTCGCGATGATTTGCGTTCAATGCGATCGGCCCAAGAGCGTGATTTTCGTCTTTTGTTTGGAGCTATAATCACAGCGTCAATTGGTTTGGGTGGCTTGATGCTAGGCTTATTGGCTCTGATGGCGCACGGTTTTAAATGGATTCCTTAACCGCCCCGAAGGGCGGCTCCGTAATCAGGCGGCAACAAGAGCTGCCTGCTTCTCTTGCAGCTGACCATACGCCTCATCCCACCCCTTTGACCGGACTCCGGGGCGGGTGGTGTGGTCATGTCTCCACTCAGGAGAGAGAGATGGCAGACGAGAAGAAGACTGAAAAACCAGCGGGGGATTTCAAACGAGATCCTCGCCGAATGACTGCAGAAGACCTGAAGAAGCGCGGTACTGTTATTGCCATGGACGGTATGCCGCCCGATCTCAAGAAGGCGCTAGCTGAGCGCGACCAGAAGAAGTGAAGCGCACGGCCCGATAATCGCGCCAAACCATGCGGCCTTGAGCCACTTTTGCCGCTTTTCGTGCGCCTTTGCATTTTCGCACTCCGCAAGTGCCAAGTGGTCAGCAATAGCCACCTGAAGCTGTTCTTCGGTCGTCGCCCTAGTTTGCCCTGCAATTTGCTCCACTTCTATCGGATAGAGGGTCATGCGCTCGATGCGCAGGGGCATTAAAACCCAGACGCAACATAGACAAGTGGCGGCAAACCCAGCGCACAGAACAAGTGACGGGAGTAACACCATGGACTGTCCTCCGAAGCCCTTTGCGGCGAGGGCAACCGATCCGGTAAGTGCCGCTATGGACCACCCCAGTAGAGATGACGCCCGATCCCGAGTTTTGTTGATCGCATCCACCCGCGTCTTACACGTTGCTTCGGCTTGTCGAAGCATCTCTTTAGCCAGCCAAGGCTGCAATTCCTGATCATCACTCATCATTGTCTTCCCTCAAACCAACGCGGTTTGATTATATGAACCCAACTGCGCTGATGTTGCCGTTTGCGCTTGCACATTGCCCCCGTCTTGCTGGCTTTGACCGGACGGAGAAGCTGTAGGAGTAGTGTCGGCTGTGGCCGTCTGCCGCACTTCTTCAAGGTAAATTTCGGCATAAATCAGCGTCACGCCGCGATCGGCCGAACGGCGGATACCGTAGCCGGTAACGTTCATATTGTTGTATGTGGCCTCGGGCGTCGTGACAAAATACAGGTTGAGGTCGGCAACAAGTCCGTCCAGCGTGCCTAGAAATTCTTTACGCGCCAGCACATCTGTCCCGACGGACGTAGACAGTCCTGCCGCTGACAGAAGGCTCGAAATGACGCTAGTGCTTCCATAAGACATAGTGCTGCCGTCACACAGCAACTCAAGCATGATGGCCTTTGGCATTTGCACTTTGTTGTAGGAGACGAACGCACCTTTCTCCTGCGGCGCATCAGAAATGCGAGACTGGGCGCGAAGATCAACGGCACGAACGCGCCCTCCTGTGAGCACAGGGTTATTCTTATTATCAAAGAGCCCCCATACGCGGTCCTGCGCTCTGATCAACGCGCTTTGAACCAGCGTGTCGAGTTCGACCGACGCTACCGCTTCTGCATCTGAAATAACCGTCGACCACAGTTTCGGAACGCCTGACCCGGGAATGACATTTGCCGTAACGGGCTGCGCTACGAGTTGCATCACCATGGCGGATTTCCTTACATAAGGCCGAGATTGGCCTGGCGCGCCAACATGCGCGGATCGTTAAACGCCTGCCTGACGGCCTGCGCAGTCGCATGCGGGTCTGATCCATGAGCGTTGACCGTGACGTTGGCAGAAACGCTGGACGTGTTATTTGTGACCGCATGCGAGGCTGAGTGATCGTTTGCCGTGTTGATCGCATGGGTCTGCGCGTCGATATAGTTCTGAATATGGGTTGCGGGCGCGTTGTTCTGTTTGGCCTCGCGCTGTTCAGTTTTGGGGGCGAGCGCCCTTTGCGCAAGGCCTTGTGCTACCGTTTGAGGCGGAAGCTCTTGAGTTGGAGTAGGGGGCGGCTTGATTGTTATTTGCGGCGCAAAAGTAGGCTGGGGCGTTTTGTCTGACTTTGGTCGCGCGGGGACGGGTGTAGATTTGATGGCAACTTGAACCGGTTGGGGTGCATGCTGCTCGGGGAGATGGATTGTTGGGTTTGGTACGCGCGGATCCGCAGGTGGAGGCGCCGATGCACCCGGCACTCTGTCGTGCGTTTGCTGCATCGTTGCCAGGACCTTGCCAAGATAACCTTGAGTTTCAGACGGAAGACGGCTGGCCCAGTTGTCCCCGTATTCGCTCACCAAGTTTCCAACTCGGCCTGGTCCAACGTTGTAGGCCGCGACGGCCTTGGACCATGACCCAAACTGATCATGGTATTTCCTTAGCGCGCTCGCTGCATACTTTGCCGCATCTGTGAAATTGTGCGGGTCTATTCCCGCTTCCCTTGCGACGGCGGGCATGATCTGCATTTCGCCCTGCGCCCCGGCTGCTGAGTCTTTTGCGTTGGCACCACGGTCGCTCTCCGTCTTCCACAGAGCGTCAAGTATGCCGGACGGAAGGGAGTGTTCCTGTTCTTCCGTATCGAGAAGCGTTTCCTTCTCCTGCTGATCCCCCGTGAGGTCAGGATGCTGTTGCTGAGCCTTGCTGTGCCCCATCCATCCGTCGGTTTCCTGAGAGACCCAATCATCGAGATTGCTCGAAAAGTCGCTCTTGTCGTGCTTGTCGAGATACGAGAGGCCTGCGTTGGCTCCTGCAGTAATCAGCAAAGCGTCGCCAACCGGGTTAAGCAGTTTTGCCGCTGCCGATAGTGGGCCAATCAGTTTGGTAAGAGACGCGAGCCCAATGCCAGATACACGAGCGAGCATCGTGATCCCGCTCAATACGCGCAGGAATTTCGATCCGACCCAGAGAGCAAAGAACCCTTCCGCGACCCGCTTCCATCCGCCTATAGCTTCTGCGCCGCTGTTCGCTTCCTTTGCGAACTGGCTGATTCCGTCGATGATGCCCTTCCAGTTGATCCCGCGGACGACATCCGCAAACGCATGGGCATCCGTGACAATACCCCGCCAATCTCCATCATCGAGAGCCTTGTTCATGCGTTTGATGAAGTCCACGATATCGGTCTTGATCCAGTCCTGATTTGCATCAATCAGACCGGAGATCGTCTGCATCAGGTTGTGGAGCGCGGGCTCAGAGGCCGTCATGATGCTACGCCCGAATGATTCTGACTGCGCTGTCAGCTTCACCCAATCCATCATCAACTGGCCGGATGCCTTGGTATCAGCGGCGGTAGGGGCGTATTTCTTCAGAGAGCCATACAATGCCTCGATCTTTTCGGGCCCCTGTTCAAGCATATTGATGAAGCCTTGGCTAAAGCCTGCCTGACTTCCAAGGGCCGAAAATAACTGAGGCCCCATGCGCTGCGCCGACCGCGCCAGGTCTGGCATGAGGTCATTCATGCTGCGCAGCTTACCGTTTGCGTCCTGAAGCGCGACGCCCATCTGCGTAAAAGTGAGGGAGAGGTTTCTGCGCCCCTCTATGGTCTGAAATTGCGAGACCAGAGATTGCATCGAGCCTGACACGTCAGAGGCCGTGCCACCGAAAGATTCCGCGACCGTCTGCCATGTCCCAAGTGTCTGGGCAGAGGTTCCAAGATTTCGGGATAGATTGCCAAGCTCAACATTGGCCCTTGTGTTTTCGGCCACGAATGCCTTGAGCGTTTTCCCGGCTGTCAGAACGGCGAAAAAAGAAAGTGCTTCACGCGTTAAACCACGGAACGCGTCAGAGCCGCCTTTGGCTGCCTGCTCAACGTTACTCTTAAGAGATGAGGCGCGATCCTTCAGACCATCCAGCGCCCCTGAAGCTTCCTTCGCGCCCTTTTTCGTTCCGGCTGCATTGAGGTTCAATTCAATGACCAAAGAGTCGATGAGTGTGGGCATTATCGATTGAACCTCTTGATGGCAGCGGCCTCAACGAGGTCTTCGAAATCCTCGCTGTCGTAGATGGTTTGGAGTTCCGCAAGCGTGGCCAACCCTTCTGTCAGCACCATGCTGAGGCGAGGGTTTATGTTTCTGGGTTGGGCGAGGGGTCTTGGTCTTCCGTTCCCAGCATCAAGGACAGAAGGGAAAACAAGCGTCCGACGCCCTTGAAAAAATCCACATGCAGCTTGAACGCCTCCGTCTGGAGCCAGCCTATTGTGGGGATTTCCTCGATTTGGGTCTGGGCTACGGCCCATGGCAGCCGCGTGGCTGGGTTGCTCGGGTCGGGCAGTAGCTCCACGGTCTGCATGAGACGATCAAGCAATTCGTCCATGCGCTCAGGGCGGATAGCCGCGAAAATGCCAATGCCCGCCGCAGCGACAGCCGCAAGGCCACCGCCCGCCGCTACCCCCGGAATATCGGCGCCCGATGCCGCAGCCGCCTGCAGGCAATGACGCCCCCATTTATCGGCCTCAATGGCTGACATACGGGTGATTGCAAAACGCTTGCCCTTATCCGCCCCCTCATGGGGGCAGACAACTGTGATTTCTTTGAGAGCCATATCAGACCCCCGCAGGCGTTACAGACTGCCAGCGAATGGCAAAGGTCCGGTTTTCAAGTGTCCGACCAGCGCCCGGCAGCACGGTCACGCTGCGCAGAACACCATTGACCATTGTGTATTTCCGGCCAGTGCTGGTCAGCGTGATTTCTCCGCCGATGCGGTAGAGAGAGCGGGATGTCTGCTGTGCGGCCATGATGTTTTCAAAGACCGGCACGCTGATGCTGGCAGCCGACAGAGACACTGTCTGATCTACCGGGTTGGGCACCCAGCCTGCATTGAGATAGCCGTCGATCGACATCTCAGTCTCAGCCTGCTCCAGTTCTGGAGCGTCCCATGCCCGGTCTGCGGCATAGTTCTGCAGACGAACGGGCGCGTTCAGCAGCCCAGTGACAGTGATAACGAAAACGCTATTCGCGGAGGTGATATCCAGATCGGCCATGTTACTGCACCTCTACGCTTGTCAGGCTAATGGATTGCACGCTTTGGCCGTCTGCATACCAAAGCTGTGCGGGGGGTGTGGTTCTGCTGATGCGATATGAAGCGCCTGCCGTGCTGACGTTGGGCTTGAGATAGTAGCCGTTGTTAACGACGCTATCGGCCGCCGTCGTATTCCCGGCTGCGTTGTTGATCTGCTGGCGCTGGAGCGTAGTCAGATCAACGCCAGCGCGGATCATACCGAATGAGAAGGCCTGGGTGATGGTCGGCTTCAACGCGGCCTCAACATAAGCGTCCCCGTCCGTATTGTACGGGATATTGCCAGTTGTGAGCAGCAGCGAGATAAGATCGCTAGTCATGTCTGACGTCAGCCAGATTTGATTCACATAGCTGTCAGCCCAGAGGAATTTCCCTGAAACCTGACCGGGGCGGAAGAACGTGAAGTCGTCAGACCCGTTGGCATAACTGCCGTAGAACGAGTAGCCGTTGGCAATCAGCGTGCTGGCCGTGCTGCCATCAGTCACAGCAGGGCTGACCAGCCCGGATGCGTCCTCCACGAAGGCGAGCGACTGACGGCCGTTTGTCGTCCCAAAGGACAGCGACGCCATCCATGCCAGCGCCAGCGCGCCCGACAGTGGAGAGGTGTCATAAATAGCCGTGACGCCGCCTGCGGTCTGTGTCTGGAGCCAAACGCCGAAAGCGCTTGTGCTGCCGCTGGTCGTTGCGGATGCGTCGGAATCAACGAGGGGCGCGAAGATAGATGATTTCTGCGATCCGACCCACGTTGCTACCAGTTCGAGGTTGGCAGGCGTGTAGATGCTGTCGAAGGCAAGGCCGTTCCAGCCGCCTTGGGCAGCCCTCAGCGCGTCGAGCTGCGCGGAGATGGACGATGTTTCTCCGGTCGCATCCACGGCCGCAACATAGAGCGTTCCGGGGGTGGTAAGCGATCTGCTTGTCCCAGAAAAATACACCTGCGCCATGCTGTAGAGCATGGAGGAGGTCCCAAAAGAAGTCCCGACATCGGTTGCGCTCGTGAAGGCGCGGATCGTTCCGACCGGGAAGGATGTCGTTGGGGTCGTGCAAATCAGGCCAGTGAGGTTGTTCAGGCCCGTACCTGCGGCCAGAACGCCGGGAGTGACGTTCACGACCTGGGAAATAGGAATACTGCCCATTGGTTACTCCGTGGGTAGATACGTCGTATCGACCTCGATTAAGGTTGCAGTGATCGCGTCAGCGAACTGTTGCGGGATGGTCCGGGTGAAATTGACCTGCATTTTCAGATCGACGGACCACTGATCCTCGTATTGGTTTTCGGCGGTGACGAAGCCCATCTGCCTCGGATCTTCGGACCAGAGCGGCGAGAGAATATCCGCGTTCTCTCTGAACCAATCCGTGGCGTAGACATCGCGCCATAGGCCTGCGACCTGCCGTATCGCATCACCTGAGCCGATCCCGAAAGCACTGACCTGCACGGTGATCTCGCGCAGTTCCGTGACCGCACGGGCCGCGTCGCTATAGGTTGAGCCGTTCGTCGCCAACAGCCGCGATGTGACCTGCTGCATGATGCAATAGGGGCCAACGGGCGAAGCAGTCCGGTTTTGCTGGCCGAGCCGAACGGAGAAAGGTGCGGGGAGGACGGTTAGAAGCCATTGCCCGAGGGCTTTGTGAATATCGAAATCGGTAGGCGCGTAGGTTATGACGGAGGCGGCGACGTTGTTTGGCGCGTCACCACAAGTTTGGACCATCGGCCGTATCCCCATTCTTCCAGAACCTGCGTGACCAGCCAGTCGGAGCCGTAGAAACTCAGCACGTCGCCACCTGTCTGGAGCGCCCGGTTCAGGCCTTTGATGCCGCCTGCGATGTAAACGGCGCGCATATCGGATTGCTGATTGATGTTCTGAACGTGCTGCAGGTCTGACGTGCTGAGCGCCTGAACCTTGATCGTGCAGAGCAGGTCGATCGTGGTTGGCGTGACGCTGAAATCGTCGTTGACGGTTTCGCCGGCCGACACCCGAAGCGTGGCGACGATTGGCGGATTGACCGCGTTCGTCGCCACGTTGGCGATGCCGAAGACGTTAATCACTGACGACCTCGTATCCGACGCTGTTGAGCATGTGGCCGGTGTCGATCAGGGGTTTTGCCGCCGTAGCCATATTGACGGTCTTCAGTGTGCCGCGCCGCTTATCGTTGCGTAGACGGGCGTCGATCGTCGATTGAGAAAGAGGAGGATCTTGCAACGTTTCAATCTCATGCTGGATTTGGGCCACGATGCGGTTGGCGGTCATATCAATCGCCTTCTCCATATCTCCACCGCACACCTTGAGAGAGGCGGCGAGAAGGCGGGGCCACTCCGCTTGGTTCTTGGCGACGGTGTTCCGCATGAACGGGCGAGCAGGGATATGCTCTGTTCCGAACTCATTGTAGGCAGCAATCTCGGCCATGGGCTTTCCATCTGTCGTGGTTGCGCCCTCCAAGAAGCCCGCGTTGAGGTGCATCTGCGCGCCGCGCCGCAAAACCCGCTCCAGAAGCCGAGCCATCCAGTTCTTCTGCGCGCCCTGAACTTTTCCGTTCAACGTCGCCTGAAGCCGGGCCATTCCCTTAATGACTGTCTTCGGCATCAGGGCCATATCCTTGGACGTGGCGAGCGACCGGGAACGAAGCGCATCTGTCGGAGATATGCCGTCGCCTGCCAGAACATCGCGCCGTATTGCGTCTGCATGAACCACGCCGCCGAGACGGACTGCGAACCCATGTCGAGGCCAATGGACGTTGATCCTTCTGACGCGCTTGCCACCCGACCGACCGTTCCCGCGCCATTGCCGCCCGCCGAGACGGGAAGCATCAGTTGCGCGATGTGGGCCGTGAGCAGATTGAGAAGGCGCGCACGCTTCGTCAGGTTCTGCACTGGGCTCAGAGGCGTGTTGTTGAGATAATCCCCGGCCTGATCGAAATAGAGCGCCGCCTGAGCGTCACTCGTATTCGTCGCCAGATCAGGGAACAGGGCCGACCACGTCGCATAATCGAACGTGACCACGCCCGCCTGCGACGTGATCGTGCCGCTCATTAGGCGTAAGCCCGAGCGCGCGCAGCTTCCTCAGCATCAGCGAGACCTTTGCGCTTGATCTCTACGGGGTCGAGGGGTTCGAACCCGGTTTTCTCGGTCTTGAACTCGGCAGCCTTAGCGTTGGCTCGGGCTTCCGTCAGTTCCGCGAAGACGCAATGATTCTTCACCAGATCGCTGTCTGCGTTCTGCTTGACCCATGCGTCCCAGAACGCTTTGTCCACAGTCGTCCGTCCGACGCGACCGAGTAGCGCGTTGTCCTTCGAGTGGAAGTCGGGAGCACGGTTCGCGCCCTTGATCTCGATCTCCTCGATGTAAGAGACCGGACTCAGATCGGGGCGCTTTTCTTCGCTCAGTTTGGCGCGGCGCGCTGCATCTCCCTCGGGAGCGATACGCAGGCGCAGTCCGTGCGGCATACGGCAAAGTACGGTGACAGTATCAGCCATAGTTCAGATCCCCACCATCTGCGCAACGGCCATCGGACGTTTCCAGATCGTACCCCAGCCGCCACGCGACATCTTCTGGCGCGCGTTTGTGGAGTACTGCTCAAGGCGGTGCATGGTCAGTCGCTCGGTGAAGGCGGTCGTAACGGTCTCGACACCTTCGACTTCCGGCACGAACATCTGCATGACGTTGGCGCTGGTATAGCCGCCCGACATGGTGACACCGGCTTCGGGCAGGAACTCGATTTCCATGTTCGGCCACGATTGCTTGAGCATCTTCTCAAGGGTGAGGCCATACTGATTGGTGTAGGTCAGAACCTGCGAGAGTTCGGACGGGGCAACAACCTTCAGGCGGGTCTGGTTGTTGATGTTGCCCATCATGGCCTTGTTCAGGGCCGCGAACAGGGTCACGAAATCCGGGTAGATCAGGTTCGGGTCGCTCACGCTCGTCCATGCCGTGGACGTACCAACCTTAACCGACGCCGTGATGGCGGCCGGCAGAGCAGGGTCGTTCAGAGCGCCGTAGTTCTCAAGGCCGGTCAGGCCGAACAGGTTCAGCAGGTTCTGCTGCTTTTCAAGCACGGACGCGCCTGCGGTGCGCTGTTCGGCAACCCAGTCGATGTTGCCCATACCCATCATTTCGGCTTCCAGATCGCCATACTTGGCCCATGTCTGGAAAGTGAAGGACTGACGGTTGACCCAGTTGGCGTTCGCGCTGCTATCGCCAGCCTGCTCATAGTCGCCATAGGCCACAGCATAGCCGGACGCCTCGATGACCGGGAACATGACCGTCTTGATCGCGCGATCGCCCTTCTTTTGAGACCCGTAGATCTCTTCGGACTTGGTCGGCGTGATAAGCTGGCGGATCAACTGCGGATCGACCATCGTGTTGATGACGGTCGGAATACCGCTGTTCGGTGCTGTGACGGCGGAGAACGTCGGAGCAGCGTCGAATGCGTTTCCGCGCTCACCAACGTAGTGCGTCACACCCGGCAGATTGATACCCCAATCCTGCGCAAGGCGCGTCGCGTCATTACGAAACGAAGCCATTATTCGTTGCTCCCGGAGATCGGTGCGACGGCACCGGAGATGATGATTTCAGCACCAGACGCGCCGCCCTGGGTGACGACCCAGCCAGTCGCGGTCGTGCCGGACGGGACCGTTCCAGCCGCTCCGGTCTGAAGCGTACCGTCCGTGGTGGACGCGTAAACGGCTTGGCCAGTCGTTGCGGCGGTGGTCGCGGATACCGCGAAGTAATCGCCGCCTGTCATGAGCTGCACGTTGAAGCCGCTTGGCAGGACCATCGTGCTTTCGCCCAGATAGGTCGTGATAAGGCCCGTCTGGTCGCGCAGAACGAAGCCAGTCGGAGCGCTCGATGCGGTTTCCGTGCTTGTCGTCGTGACCGTCAGGCCTGTCCCGCTGCCATTGGTCGTGGTTGCAACACCAGTCCCAGCCGGGTTTGCGGTTTCAGGGCTCGTCGTCTGGATCGTAAGAGCGGACACAACGCCGCCCGTTGCGATCGTTTCGACCGTGGCCTTGCCGCCGCTGAAAGTAACCGTGTCACCCACGGCATAGCCTGTTCCGCCAGCATCAACAGCAACGCTCGCGACCGTGTAATAGGTCGCTGGCGGCGTATTCAACACCGTCACGCCGTCCGCCTGTACCCATGCGAAGGCTCCGACGCGAACGCCACCAGCGCCAGCGATAAAGCCCATTGGGCCGGGAATGGCAGAGCGGCGCGGATTTGCGGAGGCGATGCCACCCGGAAAGCCCTTGGCCCAGTTGTAATTGATCTTGGAAGGGAAACCCATCGGGACCGCTCCTTACGCTTTGCGGCGAGCAGAGGCGCCCGCCAGAGGGGAATCACTGTCGATCGCACTATCAGCCGCGATGCGTGCCGGACGCTCGGGACGCTTGGCGCTGATCGCCATACTAACGAGCGCGGGGAGGGCGCTTTCATGGACGTTGGCGGCGTCCTGTCCGATCTGCTTGAGCGCGTAGCGGTAGATATCGCCTGCGCTGTCCATGCCGATCACGTCACCGACGAGAGGTCGGACGGCTTCGCGGGCGTCCTGTGCCTGCTTGTTGCGACGGCGCTCTTTGGAGACGGCAGCTTCGATCAGGCGCGAGACAGAAGCGGCGTCCATGCCCTTCTTTTCGTCCTTCTTGTCGTCGTCATCGTCCTCATCGGCGGCCTGATCGTCGTCCGTGTCATCTTCGTCGCAGGCTTTGGCGTCTTCCGCCTTCTTCTCGTCGTCGTCGGACTCGTCCTCGGCCTTTTTGCCGTCCTCGTCGTCATCCTCATCCATGCACTTCTTCACGTCTTCCTCAGACGCATCCATGGCGAGACGTCCGGACTTGAGAGCGGCTGCAACCTTCGCCGCAGCAGACATGGGCTTGTGGGCAGCCATGCTCGTTTCCTTCATGATGTTGAATGGTGCGCTGTCGCCGATAATGGCGGTCTTCACGCGGGGTTCTTCCACCAGGGCGAGGTGGTTGAAGCGGATGTTGACCATCTTCAGCGTGTATCGCTGGCCGTTGATCTCACCGTTTTCCGGGACGGTCTCATAGGCGTATCCAGCCGACACGCAGCGCTTTGATCCGTCCTGAATTCTCTTGATTGCGTCGCCGTCCCAGATCGCCAGTTCCCCGATGAGTTCGGGCGCCTGAAACGTGGCGTTGTTGACAGAACCAACCGTGATTTCTCGCGGGTGATCGTCCGCACTGACAGGCTGGTGGATCTCAATCAGGGGCTTGCCGTTCATGCTCGATGCGGCTTCCCGCAAGGCATCGGCGTCCCGATACATCCAGTAGATGGTGTCCGGGTCCAGCCCAAGACGTTCGGCGCCATTGATCTCGCGCCCATAATAGGGCGAGACTACAGCCGCGCTGAGCACGCAACGCTCGACGTGCAAATGCCCATCCGCGTCGATGCGTCGCACCGACCGGTCTAGGGCCATGATTGTGTCTGTCATTTTAGGAGAGCCGTTATGACTGAAGGCGACCGGAAGTCATTGGAAGCCGAGACTGATGCTACTCTGGATCTGTACCCACAGATCCCCGACCAGCCGGGGCCTGAGTTTTTAGACCGCGTCGGAGAAGGGGTGGACAGCGCATTTAGCAACTTGGGCGAAGATTAATCGTCAAACCCCGGAATAATCACTTGCGACGTGCAGCGGCAGTTCGGTTCCTCACCGGGGAAGATGAGCTTGCCGTCACCGTCCACGTCCGCACCTTGGCGAATATCGTAGCGAAGTCTTTCACGTCCGGCTTTCACATGGTTCGGGCGAGGGTGCTTCCCCGCGCTTGAATGACACCAGATTGCCTCGGTCAGGCCGAGTTCGATTTGGCGCGTCCGCGTGATGAAGGACGTGGCCTTGTTGTTCTGGTCTCGCGCAATAAACGCCGCACGACGCTGCGCGATGCCGTAGCGTTCTTTGAGGTCTGCCGTCAGCGTTCCGAGATCGCGGCCCGCCATGACGGATCGCTGAACCATCTGCGAAACTTCCGTCAGATGATGGTCCGCAATCGACTTGATGAGACTGACATTCTCGTTGATCGCACCATCCAGAACGTCTTTCACGGCCTTCGATGGCCTGAACTTCACCGCAAACCCGGCCTGTCTCAGCTTGTCCATCAGGGACGTGTCGGCGTGCCCCTTCCAGCGCCCCGCCTGCCGCTCGGCAATCTTCCGCGCCCGGTCATCGAATAGACTGCGCCACCGGACCGTGAGCTTGTTCATGACCTTTTGCAGTTCGTCCGCCACGCTGTCTTGCGCAATGGCGGTCTCGTGCTTCCGATAGTTGGCCGTCAGCCAGTATGTGAGGCTGTCGTCCATTTCGCGGATCAGGCGCATCAGATCGCGGTAGTAAAGGGCCTCAAGCGCAGCACTGGCGCGGGTTGGCTTGAGTGCCTTCCCAGTCGCGGATGTGCAGCGGAGTTGGGTCATATTATCGAGGGGTCCAGAAACCGCCGAAGAACAGGAAGGTATTCACGAGGACTATGCTGATCATCGCGGCCCAGAAATTATTCTTGCCGGTTTTGGGTTTCCCGTGGTCTCGCGCAGTCAGCAGCAAGCCAACCGACAAAAGAAGAAAATACGCCCATTGAGGCCAATGCCAATTTTCCATCACTCTTCTTCCTCACCCTTCTTCAACAGGTCTTCCATTCCCGACATCTGCTCGGGCTCGGGCGGCTCTGGCGGAGGACCGCTCAGGTTCACGCCCCGGAAAATGCTGCGCTCGTCCGTGGCTTGCTGCTCGCGCGCTTCCTCTGGAGCGATGACGCCTGCCGTGATGAGCAGCGCCACCAGATCGGCCTTGATCTTCTCGATTTCTGCCAATTCCTTCTCGTCCATCTGCCAGAGCGGCACGAACGTGAAGGACAGATCCGGGTCGATCTTGCCCCAGAGGTGGATCTGAACGGCCTCGAAAATCCGCTGCAGGGCAGGGCGGATATGCGCTTCCTGAAAGGCTGAAACCTCGTCGTAGAAAACGCGGATTTCACCTTCGGACGATGCGTTCAGGCCTTGGGGCTGGATGCCGAACAGTTTGACCAGTGGAATGCCGGGGATGCTCGCCATCGCCTCCATTGCCTGCGCTTGCAAGCTGTCCAACCCAGACAGCGGCGTTGCGATGATCGAAGCGTCTTCACGCTCCTTGTCCACGACGATGGTGCCCTGTCCCTCGGACACGTCCTGCATGGCAGCGGCGCGTCCCTGAACGGAGACCATATCGACGTCGCCGTAAGGCATCGGCTGGGCGTCCATCCCTGGTCCGATGTCCGTCTGCATGTTCCCCGTCATGTCCGTTTTCAGGACCAGCTTGGAGAAATTACGAACGATGGTGGCCGTGCTGTTGCGCGTGGCCAGATAGTTGTGAACGTAGGCGCGCAGAAGCTGCGTGAGAGACTGCCCCCCGAAGTTGAAGGCAGGTGCAAGGATCTGACTGACAGGGTAGGGGATCGTGGTCAGAAGGCGGGAACTGTCCACCATCGTTCCGAGGACCCACCAGTTGTCTGGCTTGTAGAAGTTCGACGCGAGCGGGTTGTTCGCGTTGTAGCTGTTTGGCGTCGTCCAGATTGGCTCGATGTTCGCAAGACGTTCGAGCGTACCTTTCGCCATGCCTTTGTCGCCGATGACGAGCGGTACTGATTGCCCATCGGTCGTGAGTGGAACGCCTTTGATGCCGATCCACACATGCCCAAGGCCATAGAGCAGGCCGTGCAGGACATGCGTGCGGATGACGCGCCGGACGTTCAGGCGATCGAATTCTTTCTCGATCTCCGCAATTCGTTTCGCGGCGCCGTCGTTCTCGTCAACGTCCGCGCCCTGTTTGTCTGAGCGAATTTCAATCCACTCACGGGTGGCCTCGCGTGCAATCACCTCGCACGGCTTCCGAAACTCGGCCCGCTGCGCCATCTGGGCAAGCTGCGGATAGCCGAGGAAGGCCAAGCCGTCCTCGAAGTAATCTCGCAGGACAGGAGCGGCCGTCGCGGCCCATCCACCCATATCAGCGACGGCCTCGAGACTTCCGCTGTCCATCGCCATCGCGTCTGGAGCTTCACCTCGCACACCTTCGGGCGGCTTGTAGGTGTCGAAAGCTGCGCGCGGATCGAGTGGAAGGCCGCCAGAGCCATGCCCGCGAAACGAGCGCAGGTTCAAACGTCGATCAGAGCGTGTGAGCACAGGCTCGCGCCGCTCGGGCAACGGCTTGCGCTCCCGGATGCGGCTGAACCAGTGTTTCATCGACGTGTCCTTGATTTGTAGCCTGCGAACGAAGGCATCGAGCGGCGGTTCTGAATGATCCCATCGAGGGCGTATCGCAGTGCGTCGATCCAGTGGTTCCAGGCGTCCACTATGACCGGCAGCACTTCCTCGGTCTTGGAATCGACCTCGAAGGCGTACTTACGAAACTCTTCTGCAATGCGAGGGCAGCGCCGATGAACGACGATGCGCTTGAACGCCTTCAGCCGGTCGATGCCGTCCTCAACGCTCCCCGGCCACTTCTTGGCGGGCGTCATGTTGTAGCGATACCGGGTCGCCATAAAGCTGATGTTCTGAGGTGAGGCGCAGTCGGCCTTGATGGGCCAGCGTCGCGTTCCGGGGATCTCATCGAGCACGGCCGGCAGTTCATCCAAATGGATGCCGGTTCCACCCGCCTCGTAATCGACGTGCAGCACGTCATCACGGATGAAGCACCGGACGATTGCCGTTGGGTCTTGCGAAAACCCCCAGTCTAGACCGTAGAAGAAGCGGGCATCCTCAGGCGTCTCGAAATCATCGACGGTCACGCGCTTACGAAAGATCACCGCATCCGAAATGGTGACGTAATCACCTTCCCAGACGTGATCGTACTCGTCAGGCCGCGCCCTCTGGTCCTCCATGCGCTCGGTCGGCAGGGTGCCGTCATCGAACCATGGATTATCGGACCAGTTCGCCCGTACCGCTGTGAGATCAGCACGGTCAGAACCTTCGCCCCGGAAGAACTCATCAATCGGGTCGTCTGAAGACGCGGGGTTCCATGACGCCCATATTTCCGATCCCGGCTTACGCAGCGTTGGCCGAAGCATCCGCCATGAGTAAGAGCTGATCGACTGCGCTTCCTCAATCCATGCGCGGTCGAAGCCTTCGAGGGATTTGATGCTGTCAGCCGTGTGGTTCTGAAGGCCCTGAAACACAATCAGCCCATCACCCGGCGTCTTGATGACCTGGTCCTGCACGTCGAAATGTTTGTGCAAGTTGAACTGATTGATCTTGTCCACGATCAACTGTTTGGATGATCGCGCGATAGACTTCTGGATTTCGCGGATACAGACCGTTCGATGGCCCGGTATCGCAAGGTGTTCTTCGACGGTCAGCCCACCAAAGAAGTGTGACTTGCCGGATCCGCGCCCACCAAAGGCGCCCTTGTAGCGGTTCGGCTTCAGTAGAGGCAGAAAGACGCGCGCTGTGGGGATCTCCAGCGCCTTCGTCATGCTCAATCCTTCTTGGGCACATCCACGACCACACGCCTGATTTCCGTGAACTCCAATGGGCCGCCGTCAGCACCGGTGTGTTCATGGTCGTGCTTATCGCGCCATTTGTCGCGTTGGCGGTTCTTGAGCCAGAAAATCGCGGCAGTAGTGTCTGGAGCGTATCGCTCAGTGTACGGAACGATCAGCGGAGAGCCCTCGGCATTGAAGATTTTCACTGCGTCGTGCTCGTAGCCGGTCGCTCGTTTATACAGCCGGTCAGCCACGGTGGCGTCTGCTAGGATTTTTCCCTTTTTTATGGACTCAAGAAATTCGGGATGCGTTGCTTTCCAAGAGTTTATGGTCTGCTCGGATACATCGAAGAAATCAGCCAAATCGCTGTCGGTAGCACCCAAAAGGCAGAGCTTGCGCGCCTCGTCACAATAGCGATCTAGGAAAGCTGAAGGCCTGCCCACAGCGCGCGCCTCAGGAGCGGCTTCACCCTTCTTCCTCGCCATAACTAAACCACCAAATACTTAGGAATACCCGCCTCAATCCGGCGCGCGTCCATTTCACGCTCAATCGCGATCTTAATGCGAACCATCAACGAGGACGACACAGAACCAACAGGAACCAGATCAGCGAGATTGAAGCAGACACGCGGCTTGCAGCGAATTACGGCGCCATCTGTCAGCCCCAGAGTGATCGTGTCAGGGAAATGCACCGGAACGTCAGCCCGATAACGCATGTCGCGAACCTGTTTGACGCGACAAAGAACCGCACTTCCTGATTGCACATCCGCAATCACGAACCGAGACAAACCCCATCTCACCACGTCGCCAGTCGTGACGGTGGGAGAGGGCACAGCAAATTGTCCGGAGATGCGCCAATATTGCAGGCGCAATTATTCAGTGTTGTCCAACCGTATCAGTAGGCGCTGGCAGGTACAAGGTTTTTTTCCAGAGCGTTTCGCTCAATCGCCTGCCTGATCTCGCGTCGAGTATCGGCATAGGCCGCAGGAAGTTGGGCGACGATTAATGCGCATTGAGCTGAAACCTTCCCGCGTTGAAGGGCCTTTCCAAGATCTGGGTAAAGTGCCGCCCCCATCGCTGAAAAAGACAGCTCCCGAGCCAGCATCATCTCCAGTCGCACATGAGCGCAGAGACCTAGCCGATCGCGGATCATGCCGATGCGTTCGGCCGCGTTCCCGCGGGAGATGGCGAACGTATGGACATCCCCCTTCACATAGTCCGAAGGCAGCACATCATTCAGGATGTCCAGATATCCGTGGTTTGCGAACACATAGTCGCAGATCCACCAACGGGCCGCGTTGACTGCGTCTCCATCAATATCACCAGCCATATGCAGAGCGTTGACTGTGTTGAGTTTGATGCGCTTACCACCGACTGTTTCAAAGTCAGGTTTCGCCATCCTCTCCGGCGTAGGCGAATTATCCTCCGCTCTTGCGGGGATGAATGCCGTTTTTCGGACCGTCTTTGGCGTCGAAAACTGGCGGATCGTGTCGCCGAGTCCGGCGCGGGATTTAGCGGGTCTGGGCATGGGGGAATGTTAGTACAGGAGAGACTGGCTGTACAAGGGAAAGTGCTATAATTTTGTCGGAATAGAATCCAATACTTTTCATTTCGAGATATTTATGGACCTTCGAAAGGCGCTGATTCCCACATGGAAAGTGAAGTGGTTAAACCCCGAGGCTAAAGGTTCGATCGATTTCCTGCCGGACTTTGATCATCAGCTTGCAGACGGTCAAATCTACAAGCACTGGACAAGCATTTCAGGCAAGGAGGTGCTGTCTACTTTTACCGCGAGTGGGAAGAAATCTGATTTCGTATTTTCTTATGGCGGCCAGTGTCGAGCCGCCAACCAAGAAGCAGGAATTTTCGTCGGTGATGTGAGGCTAGATTATACAGCACTGCCAAACGTGTCCAAACTACATTGGCGCGCTGATGAGCAGGAAGAGTGGTTTCTTCTGCCAGTCATGATCGAGGAAATTGAATCCGAAGAGGGTGACGACATAGAACGCACCTCACGGAGCCGAGTTCGTAGCAAGAAGCTTGCAAACATGTACAGAACGCAAGCGAAGCTTCAGGGGCAGCTACATTGCCAGGCCTGCAAGACCAAAGGCTTGGAGAACTATGGTGAAGCGAAGGGAAGTTGCCTTGAGGTCCACCATAAACACCCCCTCAATTTAGGGGCGGCAAATAACACTTTGAACGAATTGACGCTGCTTTGCGCGAATTGTCATCGCGCAATTCACGCTCTTAACGAACCATATGAGAAGTTCTTGGCGCGCTTCCCAGAAGCCGAACAGCGTTCATGATCACACCACCAACAAAATCAGGCTGGGCCTACGACTGCTGTAAATGCGGGAAGGGCGCTTCATTTGGCGTTGAACGTCCGACCGGGGATCTACATTACTGCTACGAGCATTGGCAGCAGTGTAAGGATGGAGAGAGGCATGCTTCGAAAGCTTTTCAGTCGCAAAAATAATACCATTCAACGCCCACTGAGTGAGGGAGCGACGGCTCTAGCAGTCAAGTTCGACCCAAAATTAATCACTCCCTTTATCGAGAAAGACATCAGGGAATTTGTCCTATCGTTTGACGAAATTCCACAAGGCAAACAGAAAATCGTAATTGATGCCGCCTTGGAATCGCTAAAGGGAGGGGGTGGCAATAGTTTTGTAGTATTCACAGCCCTTCAAGCGGCTGGAATGGAAAAAAAACGATCCCTTGTTATTACTGACCTAATCATCAAGCGCAGTCGTTGGCGCGTCAATACACAAAGGCAAACCATTACAGGGATCTTTGAAGCGGAATGGGTGTGGGCTGGCGCACCATGCATTACGTCAAATCCTCCTTCACCAGAAGAAGCGGAAATGTCTGAGCAACACAAAGCAGCTAACGGACGGAAATTTGATATTCGTGAAGGGCTACTAATCGACGGGAAAAAGCAATTCCCCGGGCTAGCTTACAACTGTAAATGCGTGTCGCGTATTGTGTTGCCGTTTTAATTTTGGCTTGCTGATTACACTGCATGCGGTGCGGATCGTCCGCGCGGGTATAGAATGCCGAATACCCCTGCAGCTACCGCACTCCCGCCCAAGGATTGAGCCACCAGCGGAGCTGGTTAATGCACAAATTAAGGGGCGTTCTCAATCCTCTGGGAAAGGATCGAAAGAGACGTCCTTCTCCACTATCCCATTTTCTATGCGAATTAATTCTCTTTCCCTTAGATATCTCATCGCATTGTGCATGGTATTATGATCATCGATCCAATCCCTCTCTATTTTACTCTTGAAGAGAGTCGAGATATCCTGATCTGCGATAGGTAATTTATCCCATATTCTTTTCGCATCAGATCGAAATTTGGTGCGATTATTATTTATAGGCAGAACATCAACGGAGTGTCCGGTGAATTCATCGCCTCCCAAGGTGTTGATTGTAAGGATAAATCCTTCATACTCTTTATAGTCACCATTAGAAAAATAATTAAAATTAGGATATAGAGTATTTTTGTCCATCCTTTCTATTTTAGAAATGGTTCCCTCTACCCCATAAACATCCGATGAAAATGTCTTTTTTTCATTTTTTATATAAACAAAATCACCTTTATTTAATTCTATTGGAAAACCTGTCATTTCTTCCTCTATAATATTTCTTAAGCATATCAAAGACTACTAAGATAAAGTTACGATTTCCTCTCCACCTCAAGCCCCTTCCGGATCAGGCTCGGATATAGTACCGCGCACCGGAGTCCGGCCAAAAGGGTGGGATGAGGCGTATGGTCAGCTGCAAGAGAAGCAGGCGGCTCTTGTTGCCGCCTGACTATGGAGCCGCCCTTCGGGGCGGTTTAACTCTTGTCTTTTTGGCCGGCCCATCCGTCAATAACGCGGTATAATAGTATGGAAACCTCTTTTATACCGAGCCTGTTTGCCATCACCGCCAAAAGAACCACCTCAAAAGCGCAGATGACAAGTGGCTCCGGCCAAAGAGTGAGTTTCTCAAAAAAGATTAGATCTAGAAGGATGATAGTCCCGATGGTCCAGCAGAAACGCTCTGAACAGAGTTTTGACTTGTAATAAGTCAAATCGTTCTCCATCCGGCTGAATGCTTCGTCTAATTTCTCGTCGGTTTTATCTTTTGTATCCGACGAGAATAGATCGGAGAGATCATCCTTCTTTTGCTCGCCTTCTTCGGAACTCATCCGCTTCGGCCTCCTTGGGAATGAAGAGGTGCATGTATCCAGGTTTGTAGTATTTGGCCCATGCGCCTTCTGGCGAATGCGTCATATTAACCAGTTGTCCTGGCGTAAATTTTGACACAAAGGCGGCGACTTCTCTCACCACGCTAAGAGCCTCACCCTCAAGGCGACCAACGTCCGGGAATATATCTTCTACAGGGCTATTTCCGAAAATTCTGGCTCGCCCATAGACGCTCGGCAGCACAGGCCCATAGTCCCATGCCTCAAATTTTTCAGAGGTAATCGGAGTGCCGTGCCGTCCCATATGGACCATATCGGCGATATAGATGCTCTTCTGTAGAGCGAGATTGGAGATGCCCCAATCCCTTGCTTCACACATGGCTCGCGCCAATGCAAAGGACTGGGAATGCGAGAATGAATTCACGATGCCCTCCTCTACGCACATGATGCACCAAAACGATGCATCGCGCCCTCTTTATGGGCCGCATACCGGGCCAATGCAACAGGACTATGCGGGCTACGACCGATCTTGGTAGCCAAGTTATCCTTGCCTCTATCCAAACCCACAAGTGGCCCTTCGGAGCGTTTTTTTGTTCTCACTCCCCACTCAATCCAAGATCGCTCTTGGTGTTTATTGCTCCACCACATTCAAACAAAGACGGAGAGACATCGCCCTTCGCACCAGAGATTTCCACCCCATCGTCATGCGTCTCATGATCCGCGCCACGATCAGCGCCAATCCTACCCCGCGCAGCGTTGATGCTATCGAGGATGGCGCGACCGTCTGACCCGATATCTGCTCCGAGGCGGTACTGACTGCGGGCACAGGCCGCATTCCAGTTCCGAGGCTTGGCCAGTGTCGCGGCGTGTTCGCCAATGCAGGAGGGCCAAGTGTTGGGATCGGTCATGCCCGGTTCTCCGTCTCGCCGGATGTTGCCCGCAGTTCGCGGATCACGGCATCAGCAAGCGCACCGGCTCGGGCCAATTCCTTCGTATCGGGCCGCTGCCTCGGCTGTTCCTCCGGCGCTTCAGCTATGGCGAGGATGCCCCGGAGGTTCGTGACTTCCGCTCGGATCGCTTCCGCGAACGGGAGCAGGTGGGTATAGAGTTCGCCCGGGGCTGGCCAGCGTGAGCCGACCGGGTAGCCATTGCGCGGTGGCTGGCGGCTCCATGCGACACGGGTTTCTGGCGTCCAGGCTCCAGCGGGGATGTCGGAACAGACCTCGAAAATCGCTCGCGTTCTGGTCGATGCCTCATCGGGATCGGCAGGGCCGTTGGTCACCAGTTGCGCCAAACCCTTGAGCCACGACGCGACCACGACGGGATTGGGCGGAAGGCAGGCGCGCTCGGCATCGGAGAGCTGCTTGCGGACGGCGCGAATACGGTCCGGCGTGAGGTCGGAACGCCAGAGGTAGCCTTCGCGCTTGGCCTCGATCAGGGTCTTGAGATCCCCGGAAGCTGGCGAGAAAGTCGGGGCGATGACGACGGCTGTGGAGCGCTGGGTTGCGATGCTCATGGCTCAAACTCCCTCGATGTCGGGCACTCCGGCCCATGCGGCGTTGACCGCAATTCGGCGGTCGGAAGGCGCAGTACGCTGCGGATTTGGCTGCATGCCGTCCTCACGCCGAACCCAGTTCCGCCACGTCGCGTTCCAGTCAGTTTTGCGGCCCTTGGGATCGGGAACTCCAAGCCAATAATCGCGGAAAACTGCGCCTGTTCGCTCAGGATCGACGCCGTTTGATCGGGCAAACTCGGCCATCTCCAGCGATGGCTGCCAGTCGGCAGGGAGGCGGGAAGCGCGTTTCGACTTTTCCGATTTCGGTGCGGGAGCGGGCGGCGCGTCGGCAGGCGCGCTTTCTAACTCACGCAGTGAGTTCTTTCTTTCTGTATCTGCTTCTGCTTCTGTTTCTTGGTGTTTAAGGGGAGGGGTTGCGTTTGCCTTAAGGGAGGGGGTTAACCCCTCTGCGTCCTCACCCTTAACCTTGCGCTTTGCCTTTCCGGTAATGTTGGGATTACCCCCTTTCTTACCGTTGGCGGCGGCTTCATCACTGATGGCCTTATCCCTGACCATGCGGCGGCTGAAGATCGTCCCGTTGTCTGTGCGGCTGAAAACTCCGTTTTCTTCGAGTTCAGCCACCAGCTTTGTGGCCTCACGTTCGGAGCATCCCAGCACGGCTGAAAGCTGTCGCATGTTCGGCGAACGTCCATTGACCAGTAGGTGTCCGACCGGATCAGCGTCTGCCATCAGGCAAAGCATCTCGATCCAAGCGCCGCGTGCTGCGAGCGAGCACATTCGCAGCGCCGGGTCGCGTTGCCAGTCCTGCCACCAAAATTTTGCCCATCTGCGCGCGCTCATGCCATCACCTCCCCACGCATCGGCAACCCGCAGGCTGAGAGATAATTCAACACGCCATCGACGCACCGGCAGACGGCGACAGGCACGCCAGCACGCTCAATCCGCTCGTGCATGTCTCTCTGCACTGGCGACAGGGAGCCTCCAGGAGCTTTCAGCTCGATCAGGTATGTCCGGCCGCTCCAAATGATTTGGATGTCCGGCCAGCCCGCAAGGCAGCCGCGCCGCTTGCGTCGCGCCCCCTCACGGATGCCGTTTTGACGGTTCTCATGGCTGGTGCACACGGCATCAGCGGGCAGGGCATAGGTCAGGGCGCGCCAGACCTGCTCGTGAAGGCGATCTTCAGGCCGCTTCATGCTCGACCTCCACGCGCTCGAAATACTCAATCCGCCGTAAACCACATGCCTTGAGCATTGCGGCGGACAACGGGCGGCGGCCATTCAGCGCGTCTGATACATCCTGTTCCCGCAGGTTGTTCTCCTGCGCAAAACTACGCTGTGTGCCGTAATTCTTCTTGATCGTCTCACGAAGGATACGGAAGGCATCAAGCCGGTCGAGGCGCTCGGTCATTTCCGAAGCTCCTCCCGCGCCGCATCAAGCGCACGGCGGTACCGGGCCATCTCGGCCTCAGCCCAAGCGGACCAGGAATCCCAGTCGCGCCAGAGAATGCGCAGCCATGCGAACCGGTATGACGGAGGCGGCCCCGCGTGATGGCCGAACCCGAACCGGCCTAGTTTAAGGGTGAACCAGGGCATTGTGTGTCCTCACGCGCCTTGCGGCGCTCTGCGACAAGGCGTTCAACCTCGTCGGCAATGGATGAGCAGGAGGCCATCAGTTCGATAAGCGCCTCGGCATCGGGCGTGCATCGACCATCCAGCCAGTTTCGTGCGGCTCTCGGCGTCTTTCCTGAAGCGCGGGCCAACATTTCTTGCGCGAAGCGGAGAGGGCGAAACTCGCGACCAATCACTTCGAGCAGGGTTTCTTTGATCGGGCGCGAAATCGCGTTCATGCGCCCATCCAGGTAAAAAATGCGCCCATTTGGGCGGGTTTTTGACCAATCATTCCGCACTGGCTTGCTCCATTCTCTGCCGTGTCACCGAGCAGAGAAGGAGCAACAGCGATGGAAGGAGACGCGCCCCAGACACCACAATTCGAGACCGATGCGGACAGACCGCACCTTGCCGCAGACCTGTGCCGTGATGCCCAGATATGGGGCACCCTGCACAGCCGGCAGCCGCAGGAGGTCAAGGACCACCTGGCGCTCAAACTGGCGATGTTGATTGGAGCGGACATCTGGGGGTGAGGCTCAGTGCAGCCCGCGATCCCGGCCGAACGCGAAGTCCGGTACAGGCGGAGGGTTGCCGTTCCAGAGTGCCGACCATGTGATGTCCGAATACGGATCAAGCGGCTGGCGAATTACTGGCGGAGCCGGGGCGTGTTTCGTCGGGTGCGCTGCTCTCTTGCGGGCAGCCTTCCATTTGGAACGCAGAGCAGGAGGTACGCGCCGCTCGATTGCGCCCGAAACCACATTCCGAGACACACCAAGGCGTTTGACTATTTCCGGAAGGCTCGCACCGCAGTCCATCATTTCGATCAGCGCAGGCAATAGCGGCGTCCAGTCGATGCGCGGCATCGCCATCACGCAACCCTCCCGGCAAAATGCGCCCGGATGAACGCGGCGAATGACAGGGCGCAGAAGGCAATAGACGCGAAATCAAGCATCGTCCCGGACTCCCTTCGCGGAAGTATCGGTCGTAGCGTCATTGCGGGGATCGGCGGCAACCGAGTCCCCGCTTTCACCATCTGCCAATACAGAGGATGAACTGGAATGAGTAACAATATGACCCGAGAGGGATTGATCTGGAGCGTCGCCCGTGCCCTTGCTGCGGGGGACGGAGTTTCGATTGATGGGAGCACTACTGCTGGCCTGAAAGCGAAGCGTGCTGACATCCGAAGCATCATCCGTGAGGCCATCGATATTGTTGATGGAAGCGCAGACAGTTCCGCGGGAGGGGGTGCTTACATTGCCGGAGAAGACTACAATCCTCACAGATGAGCCATCATCCTGCGTGGATCCCTGAGTGAGATAGTTTTCAATGACTGTTGAGGTGAAAATTAACCCCTCGGCAGTCATTGGACGTCCATCGGCGAACTCGATAGCGAGCTTGAGAGCTTCAAGGCGCGTGGGATAATCGGACATCACGCCACCTCCTTCCGCTTGGCGCGGGTGGGGAGAAAATCTTCAAATGTGACTTTCCCTTTAGTGAACTCCGCAATTCGACGGATCACCGGGAGAGCTGGAGTGCGTTCCTGTGACAGGTACCGATAAACGGTCCTGATGCGGTGAGGCCCGGTCACGCCGATTGCATCAGCGAGATCCGAGACGGTAACGCCTTCTTGGCGTCGGTATTCGTCAAGAGTCATGGCCACGAAGATATGGCCGAGATGGCCAGAATGTCAATCAATAACGGCCACCATGGCCATATATTTTTTAAGCCAAATATGGCCAGACTGGACACATGACTGACGAGACACCCGAGAGCCGCGTTCAAGAGATCCGCTTAAAGCGTGAGATGAGGGCGGCAGACGTCGCGCGTCGCGCTAATATGGACCCATCAACGTACAACAAGATCGACAAGGGCAAGCGCGGAGTGTCTCCGCAGTTCGCGAAACCGCTTGCGCTTGCGCTTGGAGTAGGGCGCCTTGATCTCCTTTCCGAAATTGGTGCGCCCATCTCCTTCGAGGAAATCGAGGAGTCTGCACCTACTTCAGATAAGGTGGCCGGAGACGCGCTCAACGTCCCGGAAATCGACGTCAGCCCTCAAGCCGGGATGGGCGCTATTGTCTCTGACATTGTTGAGCACCAGCAGCCAATCGACCACTGGAGTTTTCCGCGCACACTGGTGAGCGCATTCATCTCCGATCCGTCGAAGCTGACGATTATTCGTGTAGCCGGCGACAGCATGGAGCCGGATTACTGCGCCGGAGATCGCATTCTGGTCGATACCGGGCACACCACACCATCACCGGCAGGCGTCTATGTCCTCTGGGATGGCCTGGGCGTTGTCTTGAAGCGCGTGGAAGTCGTGATGGGATCTGAGCCCAAGCGTATCAGGATCATGAGCATAAACCCCGCATATCCGGCCTACGAATTGGCACTGGATGATGTGCGGATCAACGGCCGCGTCGTTGGGAAGTGGACTTGGAAGTGAGGGTGGGATGATAAGTTGGAAAGAATGGGCCGCGCCCGCTCTTAAAATTGCAATCGCTGTATTTTTTGTAATGTTAACTATTTTGGCTGCAATTTACGTACCAGCGTATGTCACCCACGACGCAGGCACCATCGATTATAAAGATTATGGGCGAACTGATTTTATTACTATCGTTTTGTCCGCACTATCGGCTATTTTAGCGGCATTGGGTATAGTTTTAGCAGTTCTCGGGGCCGTCGGTTTTGTGGCGATTAAAAGTGCAGCAAAAAAAACAGCTAGAAAAATTGCCAAGCAGGAAGCGACCAGAATAGCGGAAGAAGTTGCCACACGGGTAGCTGCCGCTTACAACGCCCAAAGTGGGCTAGATGATAGTTCGCCCATGAACGACGATGCGGGGTCCATTGCGGCTGCTGAGCGTTAAGCTGACGGGAGGGCATGTTCAATGAACGCACTATATGATGAGCTTCCGATCGAAACGGTCGGACGTTTTATCCGCTCTGCGCCTGTAGACTTAGACGCATTAGCAAGCGCTTTAAATCTTCAGGTCGTTTATCGCCCGCTTCAACAGGTAATGATTTCCGGATCTCCTGAAAGTGTGGCTGGAAAAATTGAAAAGATAGATAGTCGTGGTCAATTCAGGATAACCATTAATTCTTCCGACAGTCAGAGGCGGCAAAGATTCACGCTAGCCCACGAAATCGCCCATTACGTTCTGCATCGTGGCATGATTGGCGACGGGGTTACAGATCACGGCCTTTATCGTAGTCGTTTAGGGAATCAAATTGAAACTCAGGCAAATCGCTATGCCGCAGACATGCTGATGCCTGCGGCTTTGGTCAAAGCGGAGTGGAAGAATGGCAACCGGTCTATCAATGTTTTGGCGCGAAAATTTAACGTCTCTGAAGACGCGATGCGCATCCGATTAGGTCAGCTTGGTTTTGGCGCATAATTGTTAATCCCACCCGGCTCCGGCCGGGTTTCTTTTTGCTCAGATCGAACCCACACGACAGACAGGCTTTGAATAATCGTTACCCACCAATGGAGATGGTCGTGCCTCATACTCCTGCCGCCTGTGGCCAACCACCAGCGCCCGCGCCTAACCCTCCTGGACCGCCGCACCCCAATCCTTACCCGCCCGCGGGCGAACCTCCGCCGATGCAGGAGCCTCCTGAACCGCTGAATTGAGCGGCGTTTCTCTTTGTTTCATTCTTGCCATGATCTCGCACAAGATGCTCCTCGTTATGATGCGCAGGAGGTACTTATGAAAAAGATTGCGAAAATCGGCACAGCTGTTGGTTTGGCGCTGGCTCTCTCCGCATGTTGGGGACCTGGTCCCGGCGGGATGGACGGTGGCCAAGGGGGCCCCGGCGGTCAGGGTGGTGGCCAGGGCGGACAAGGAGGTGGATATAGCCAAGGCGGCGGCCAGATGGGCGGCGGAGACGGAGGTCAAATGGGCGGTGGTGGCCCAGGCGGCGGAATGTAAGATTGAGACCCAGCTTCGGCTGGGTTTCTTTTTTTGGAAATCTATGGCCACAAAAAATATGGCCATATTGGCCAAATAGATATTGACGAACTGGCCATTATGGCCATAAGGTTCTTCCACACCGCACGAAGCGGCGAGGGAGAACCACAATGGCGAACCTGCCTGACAATTTCTCACAGAGTGCACGCGCCAACGCTGAGCCTTTGTTGAGCGACTTCGGATTTCCACTTGTCCGAACCATCAATTTCGAGAAGTGGATTGCGCTGTACCCCGGCCCACTTGGCACGGTCCGCAAGCTCCACGACACACCCCACTTTGCAGTGTTCGAAGAACAGACGGGCCTCGGAATTTACGAGAAGATGGCAGATGGCCAACTCCGCAGAGGCCAGATTGCACGTCATAGCAATAGCGACGAGCGCGCACTGGAATGGTGCAAGTGCTGGATTGCTCAGTACGAGGTCGTAGCGTGATGTCAGCAGCACTGACGTGCCCAGTCTCTTACGATCAGGCATGCAAGGATCTGGCCCCGGTCTGGGAATATCTCAAAGAACAGCGCCAGCAGGCCAATTTCCTGCACGGGACGAGGGCAGAGCGGGCTTTACGAGACGAGCGCACCGCCGAAATCGACCGGGTGGAAAAGCGCCTGAATGACTTCGTGGCCCAAGTAACCACCGACTGACACCAGCAGTAAACCACAGGAATTTCTGAAATGCGTGAAACAGCAAACGCTCGAGGTGTGTCCAAAGCATCAGTTCCATATCTGGAAATGAAGCGCCGCCAGTTCCGCAAGGCCGCTTGTGTGAGCCTGAGAGCAGCGGGCCGGGCCGATATGGCGGGAGACCGGGCGGAGCATGACCTGCACTGGCAGCGCTATCTCGATGGCGCGAACCTTGCGCTCGATACCGACCGGCAGATCAAGAGCCAGACCATAGCGGGCCTGTCCCGGATCGTGGCCCGCGTGCTGCGCAACCCCACCATCATTGCAGGAAGGGCCTGAGACGATGAACGCAGTTACGACGACTGACCAAAACTCCAATGTTCAGACTTGGCGCTCAAGCACAGACGCGGCTTCGATGTGTAAGGAAATCGTAGTCAAGAGAGCGATCAATCTTCAGGGCAGACGCTATGTCCCGGTGGAAGGATGGCAGGCCATTGCTGTGGCCCATGGATGTGTCGCATCCGCCGAGAACGTCCGCACCATGGATGACGGAGTCAGTGCGGAAGGTGTCATCCGCCGCATGTCGGACGGAAAAGAGATCGCCCGCGCCGAGGGGTTCGTCGGGAAGGACGAACCGGTCTGGTTTGGCGGCACAACAAACAACGGGAAAACTCTTCCGAAGCGACCGGATTTTGCTATCCGCGCCATGGCTCAAACTCGTGCTGTGTCGCGTGCTTGCCGCTCTGCATTTGCCCACGTCATCGTCTTGATGGATGTCGGACTGGAGACGACGCCATACGAGGAAATGGCCGGAGTGGTGGATGTTACGCCGCAAGTTCCGCGCGAAGAGCGCTCGGTCGATCACGTCGCGTTCTTCACCAGTCGCCTCAAGGCCTGTTCCGATACCGGCTGCGTCCTCGCACTTGAAAAGAAGTGGGAGCAGACGCAGGCCAAGGCGCGCGATGCAGGACGCCCGATTTCTGAGGAAGTTCTGGCAGATGTCACAGACCTGTTCGCGGATCGCTACGGCTTCCTGCACGAGCAGGAGCGGCAGCAGGCCGACGCCAATGCGGAAGTCCCGGCCGAGGAGATGCCAGCATGACTTGGACACTCGACGCAGAAATCACCGTTGTTTTGTTTGCGGGCTTAGGGGGAGCCTGCGAAGGCCTTGAAGATGCTGGCTGCCCCGTTCAGGTCGCGTGCAACCATGATGCGGTGGCGATTGCAGCCCATGCCGCAAACCATCCGCATACACGCCATATCAAGGGCGATATTTTCGACGTTGATCCTATCGAGGCCACGGGCGGCCGCCCGGTAAAAGTTCTCTGGGCCAGCCCGGATTGTCGGGATCATTCAGTCGCAAAAGGCGGCGCTCCCCGTTCAGCTCGCGTGAGGTCTCTGCCCTGGCAGGTCTGCCGTTGGGTCGGAAAGACACGCCCCCGGATCGTCATGCTGGAAAACGTCCGCGAAATTCGCGGATGGGGACCGTTAATCGCTCGGCGCGACAAGGTGACAGGCCGCGTCCTGAAACATGATGGAACGGTAGCCGCCAAGGGAGAGCGCGTTCCAGTCTGGGATCAGGTTCTTGTGCGGGACAAGCGATACACCGGTCGATCCTTCAAGGCGTTCATAAGGCACCTTCAGAAGCTGGGGGCAGAATACGAAGACCGGGATCTGTGTTGCGCCGACTACGGCATCCCGACAATTCGAAGCCGGTGGTTTGCGGTTGCCAGGTTCGACGGCCGCCCGATCCGCTGGCCAGAAAGAACCCATGCACCCGCGAAAGACGCTTCAGAACTCGGCTTGAAGCCATGGGTAGGTGCATACACAGTCATTGACTGGTCGATCCCAACAAAGAGCATCTTCAAACGTACGCGACCGCTTTCCGTGAATACCGAAAAGCGCATTGCCATCGGTCTCCGCAAGTTTGTTTTGGAAAACCCGCGTCCGTTCATCGTGCCTGTCTGCCATAGCAGAAACCTAACAGCCCATGACGGAGCGGAGCCACTTCGCACGATCACCACCGAGAAAGGCGGCGGATTTGCCGTGGTGGGGACGTCGTTCATGGAAGAACGGCGGGGCAACAGCATCGGGCAGGATCTGCGCAATCCTCTCGGTACACAGACTCAGACGACACACCATTCCATCGTCTCCGCATGGATGGCACAGCATAATGGCGCGCCAGATTTATGCGGCGTTTATGGACGGTCGGCAGTCGCGCCGCTTTCGACCCTTACAACAACCGGATCGCAGCAAGGGCTAGTGACCGCCACACTGGCTCACCTTCGAGGTACAGGAACAGCCACGGACATCGAGCGGCCAATGCCTACCCTGACAGCAGGCGGGAACCATGTGGCATGCGTGGCCGCATTTTTGACCAAATACTACAGCCAGGGCGGCCAGGATCAGGACATCAAAGACCCGCTGCACTGCCTGACCACGAAGGACCGTTTCAGCGTGGTAACTGCTTCGATCAAGGGGCAAGCATACATGGTTTCCGATATCACCATGCGGATGCTTTCGCCATCCGAAGCAGCTGCTGCGCATGAGTTGCGTCTGCCAGAACTAATTGAACTGGACGGCACTAAGCGATCACTGACGAAGACCGAGGCTATGCGCCTGATTGGGAATTCTGTTCCGAAGCGGATGTCTGCCCTGATCGCCATGGCCAATCACGTTCATTCTCTCGATATCACACAGAGGACTGCAGCATGACGCGCGACCTGGACCAGAACATGAGCGCTGCGATCTGGGTGCAGCATATGGCGGAGACGCTGCGGGAACTGTCGCAGGAGAACCGAGACAAACGCTGGGGCAGGGCGCTGGCGACTGACGACGTGCGGATGATGCGCCTCCAAGGGCGCTTTGTCGGGGGTGAAGCATGACCCCGCACCCGATCCTGACCTGGGTCGATCATGCTCTGCGCTCGCTGTCCGTGTGGTTCCACAACGGGATCACCGGGCACGGCTGGAGGATCTGGCGTGACTGACCTGCTCCCGAAATTTTGCGAGGCGCTGGCCCTCGTGTCCCTGCTGATTATGTCCGGCGATAGGCCGGGGAGGGGTAGGTATGAATGAGATGTCACAGCTTCTGACCGTAAAGGAAGTACAGTCGCGCCTTGGATGGAGCAGGGCAACCATCTACCGGCACATGAGCGCAGGTCAGTTTCCGAAGCCGCGCCGTCTGTCGTCCGGTTCGGTCCGGTGGGATCAGCGTGATATTGAGGAGCTGATCCGCATCGGAACGGATGCATGGAAGGAACAGAGCGAGCCCGCCCTATAGGGAACGGGCTTTGCGGCTCGTGCTCACCAAATCTTTGAGGCTGGCCTGCTTCTCCAAGATCAGGTCGGCCCAGATCTGCGCCAGTTCCCGACGGCGGGCAAGGAACAGGGCGCGGTTGTAGGCGCCTTCCACTTTATCTTTCATGACATGGGCGAGCATCAAATCGATGGCCTGCCGATCTTCCGGGAACCGTTCATTCATCGAACTTGAGAAGGTCGCCCGAAAACCATGCGGGACGTGCCGCTGATGGTAACCAGCCCGGTTCAGGAGATACCCGATCGCATTCTCGCTCATGACCTGCTTTGGCCGGCGCGCGTTCGGGAACAGATGCGGCCAGCGTCCGGACAGGGGGCGCAATGCTTCGAGCAGTTCAACAGCCTGATGCGAGAGCGGTACCAAGTGCTCACGTTTCTTCTTCATTCGAACTGCCGGGATACGCCATAGCGGCTCGGGGCCGTCCAGGTCCTCGAACTCGTCCCACATGGCATAGCGCAGTTCGCCCGGCCTGACCGCAGTCAGGTACAACAGCCGCAGCGCGAGGAGCGTGACCGGGTGCGCATCTTCGCCTTCGGTCTTGCGGATCATGGCGCGGGCCTCATCCAGATCCGTGATAGCTGGTTGGCGGCCACGAACCACGGGCCGCAGGGCAGGGGCGACGATGGCGGCCGGATCTGCCGTTCCATAGCCGCAGGCAATGGCATGGACGAAAATGTCTGACATGCGCTGCCGGGTGCGGTGGGCAGATTCTACCGCGCCGCGCGTTTCAATCTCTCGCAGGACAGCAAGGACGATCGGAGGGGTGAGGTCATTGACCGGCATGTGCCCCACGGAAGGCAGAACATCGCGCTCCAGGCTGCGCCACACATCCGCAGCATGCCGCTCCGTCCAGAGATCTTTCCTTTGAGCGAACCAGTCCCGGGCAGTCGCAATAAAGGTCTGGGCAGGATCGATCTTGCCGATCGTCTTGAGCAGCTTCTTCTCCCTTGCCGGGTCCCTACCGGCCTGCAAGATCTTTCGCGCCTCATCACGCTCCGACCGGGCATCAGGAAGGCGAACGTCCGGGTATGATCCGATCGTGTAGGTCTTTTCCTTGCCCTCAATCTCATAGCGCCAACGCCAGTGCTTGCCGCCTGATGGTGTGACTTGAAGATACAGGCCCCCACCATCCGTGAGCTTGAAAGCTTTGTCCTTTGGCTTGGCCGCACGGACCTGCGAGTCTGTCAGCATTTGGCTCTACCCGGTCACTTCCCAGATTATACCCGCCGTCTACCCGGTCCAGAACGAGACAGGATGAGACAAAACGAGAACGAATGAGACAAGAGAATGGCGCAAAACGCTGGATATACCAAGGCTTTGAGACAACATGAGACTGATTGAGAAGGGGATCTGGCGGAGAGAGTGGGATTCGAACCCACGGTACGCTATTAACGTACACACGCTTTCCAAGCGTGCGCCTTAAGCCGCTCGGCCATCTCTCCTGTCGAGCGAGGCGGTGTTTACGAGAGCTTCGGCTTGAGATCAAGTGCCTTTCGGCTGTTCTGGACAAATTTTTCAATAAGTTCAGCGGATTTACAGCCAGGAGCAGCTTCTACCCCCGAAGAAACGTCAACTGCTGGCGCTTGGCTTTCTAGGATTGCACGTTGGACATTGCCGGGATTCAGGCCACCTGCGAGAATCCAGGATGAGGGGGGTATCCATTTCTGGGTTAGGGACCAGTCAAAAATCCGCCCCAGACCACCTGGACGATGATCCTGTTCCTGCTTGGGGGCTTCGATGACATACCCTGCCATGCTTGGGTCTGTCGGCAGGTCCGAATATTTGGCAATGCCGCAAGCCTGCCAGACGGGGCGGCCGAAGCGGGATTGGATTTCTATTGCCCGTTCCGGGGTGTCATAGATCTGGAGAATATCCAGTGGAATAGTCCGCAGAACCTGTCCGATAAAGTCGTCATCGGATTTCACAAACAGACCGACCCGCAGAGGCCCACCTTCCTGACCGGATGGTGCGCTCTCATGCAGGCGAAGAGCGTCATCAGCGGTTACAAACCGTGGCGAAGCATCGCAGAATACGAACCCGACCCAGTCAACCTTCAGACGCGCACAAAGCACCATTGTCTGGGTGTCACGAATTCCGCAGATCTTGACGCCGATCATGCGCTGGCTAGTTCCTCCATGATAGCTCTGGCGGCCAGAACCGGATCTGAGGCTTTCGTGATGGGCCGTCCCACGACGATCCAGTCGGCGCCGGCTTGGGCAGCTTGTGCGGGCGTCATGATGCGCTTCTGGTCGTCGGAAGCGCTCCCAGCAGGACGGATGCCCGGCACGACCAGAACGGGATCGTCTCCCAAGGCATCGCGCAGAGGCGCAATCTCGTGCGCTGAGCAGACCAGACCGTCCGCGCCAGCGCTGACGGCCAGCTTTCCAAGTCTAAGTACCTGCTCTTGGGGCGTGGCGTTGACACCGATATCCAGCAGGCCCTCAGCGTTCATGCTCGTCAGCACCGTGACGGCAAGCAGTTTCGGGCGCCGTGTACCTGCGGGGAAAACCCTTTCAAGAGCTTCCCGGGACCGGGCAATCATTTCGGAACCGCCGCTGGCATGGATGGTCGTCAGGGCGGGTCTGATCGGGGCGAGGGCAGACAGGCCTGATGCGACGGTATGAGGAATATCGTGCAGTTTCAGGTCCAAAAACAGTTCGTGCCCGGCCGATACGGTTTTTACCGCATCCAGTCCGCAAGCATAAGTGAATTCGAGACCGAGCTTGATGGCGTCGACGTCTTTTTTCAGGCTGTCGGCCCAGTGCTGGGCCGTGGAACGAGATGCGGTATCGAAGGCTGCGATCAGTCGTGTGCGCCTGGACATGGTGGAGATCAGACCTTTTCAGACTGGGCGGGCGTGGTGCCTGGAAGAGGGGAACCTGCTGGGTTCTGAAGACGATCGAGACGCTGGTGGAGTTCGACCAGTTGACTTTCGAGGGTCCGGACATGCTGCTCGGCGCGACGTGCGCGCGAACGCTGCTGCATGTCACCGATCAGACCAATCAGGAAACCAAACAGCAGAGCAAGCACGCCGACACCTAGGACAAGGGTGCCAATGGACAGGTGCCAACCGAAGGACACCAGCCAGATGGGCTCCAGATCCGTATTGCTCAGGGCAAAAACGATCAGGACCGCAAGAAGAATAACGAGAATGAGCAATCTGAGCATGAACATGGTCCTATCGTGCTACCTGCAACACAACAAGATGTGCGGGCAAGAAGATTGATACCTGTCAGCAGTCATGATGCCCGGTGCAGACGGTATCATACGCCAGTGCTGACATCATGCCAGATGGCGATATCATCCCCAAGATATCACCAAAAGAGACTGAGGTGTCTGAAATCTTCCTGTTCTGGTGAGCGCCTCTGAAACATGATATCTTCTGGACTGTTTTGATAGACTGAACCGGAATGATGAGGCTTGTCGGGCCGATAAAGAAAAACACTCCATACCCTCCAAGGAACTGGCCCCCGATTACGAGCGTCTGGAGCTTCAAAATGAAAGATCACCAGACTTCGCCCCGCTGGTCAAAACGCAAACATCATGACAAAGTATGGGGTGCCACATTTCCTTGCTTTTCAGTGCAATATGAAATGTAGGGAATGATGATGACCGCATGAGGATGCAAACATTATGAGTCAAACATACGCCGACACCGTGACAGGAACTTCTGCCGGCTTGGATGTCTCGGATTCCCTGCCATCTTCCTCATCCCTCATCATCGGTTCACAGTACCTTCGGACGCTGTCGATTGACGTACAGAATACCCCGGACGTGTACAGGGAGCTACCGTCGCAGCCTCATATCGGCATGATGGTCGATGTGACAGGACGCCAGCTTGGGGATCAGCCGACATTCGAGGTCAGTCTGGTCATCCGTGCCCAGGGTTTTGAGCGCGCCCCCACACAGGACGCTCCCAATCCGAAAGTGCTGTATGAACTCAGCGTGGCGTATGCAGGCCTGTTCGGTCTGACGGGACGTATCCCGCAGGACGCAATCGAGCCCCTGTTGCTGGTTGAGGCACCGCGCTTCCTGTTCCCGGCCGCACGCAGTGTCATGCTAAACACGGTTCGTGAAGCTGGATTCCCGTCTCCTAACATCCAGCCCATTGACTTCCATGAACTCTGGCAAAGCCGACGCACACAGCAGCGTTAAACTTTGCACGATAGCTTTACCGTTCCGTGTGCTCTCCCAGAGGATCAAGCGTCAATGAAAGATCATATCCTTGTATCTCCGGCTTTCGCGGGCGACCGGCCACCTCTGTGGGCTGCGTTTGACGCTGAATGGTACCGCACACGTTATGGGCTGCGCCTGCGGGAGGAAGCCAAGGACAGCGGAGAGGCTGGCGAGCTTGATCTGAGTGACGAAGGGCTGGAGCGGCACTGGAAACGCAAAGGCGCCAGGGCAGGACTCTCTCCCAACCGTTTTTTTGATGAAGAATGGTATCTGCGCCAGAACCCGGATGTCCGCGAAGGCATCAGTCTGGGGATTTTCGACAGTGGTTTCCTTCATTACTGTGAAAGTGGCTTTCGAAGCCGCTCACCGCACTGGCTTTTTTCCGAAGAAAACTATTTCAGCTGCAATCCCGACCTGAGCCCCCACGTGCTGGCCTCACAGGGCTTCTGCAACGGATACGACCATTATCTTGCAGTCGGTGATCAGGAACATCGCAAATCGCATGTATTTTTCGATCCCGAAGTCTTTCGTGCTGCCAGCATGGCGGAACGGCAGCATTATGATTTCGCGATTGGTGATTTCGCCCAGTTCATCAGATTTTCGGTGGCCGGTCGACGGCGCAGCTCCTGGTATTTCGATCCGCAATGGTATCTTGAGCGCTATCCGGATGTTGTAGAGGCACTGGAGAACGGCAAGTTCCAAAGTCCGCTTCATCATTACCTGACCAATGGCAATCCGACAGCATACGATCCCAATCCGTGGTTCAGCGAAGCCTTTTATGCTGCGCAATATCCCGATGTCGGCAATATCGTGACCAATGGGGGCTTTCGGAACGGCTATGAGCATTTCATACGTTTCGGCATAGCCGAAAAACGACAGCCCCAGGCGGGGGTCGATCTAGCCGCCTTCCTGAGCCAAAGCGGAACACAGCGACAACTGCGCAGACCGGATATCCCCGATATTTTCACGCTCTGGGTCCAGTCCCAGGGCAACCTGATAAATGAGGCCGTTCCCGACATCCCAGCAGAGCAGTGTCAGCTTCTGGATCTTCAACGGGCGCAGACCCTCATTCCCTCGTTGATCCGCGGCCCTCTGGATTTCCGCCCGGTCACCATGCCGGACATAACGGTCATCCTGCCTGTTTCGAACCAGTTTCTTGAAGCCCTCGCAACGCTTGCCGCACTTCATGCGAACAGTGAACGCAATCTTCAAATCATTCTGGTGGATGCAGGCTCCACGGATGAGACGGCCCAGATCGAGAGATTTGTTCGTGGAATTCACATCGTCCGTCCTCCTTACCGAACCACGCATACCGAACAGGTCGCGCTAGGGCTTGAGCTTGCAAGGGCGGAGGTCATCCTCATGCTGGCCGCTGGCGTTCAGCCTTTCCCCGGAAGCCTGAATACTGCTCTTGAAGCCTTCGCAGACCCTGAAGTCTACGCGGTAGGCGGGCAGTCGCTGGCACTTGATGGACGGGTCCGTGAAGCCGGCAGCATCGTCTGGCGTACTGCAGCCTTTACACCCTTTGGGCAGGGATTGCGGGCGAACGAACCTGAAATCGCCTTCCGGAGATGGGTAGACGCCTTCACCGGTGGCCTGCTGTTCTGTCGCCGCCTTCCGCTCCATGATCACAACCGGCTCAATTCCGGCTACATCGGCCCAGAAGCCGAAATGCTGGCCATCTGCCTGTCCCTGCGACAGGCCGGGGGAAAGATCCTGTATGATCCGGATGTGCTCGACCGCTCGGCTTCTGAGCAGGAAATCGTGCCAGAGCTGCGCGCGCGCAATGAGACCTGGCTGAAACGCCGCTTCGCAGGACTACTCTCGAGACAGCCCTTGCCGGGAACCAGCCTCATGCGGGCCCGCTCTGCATCTGGAGCGCCAGCCATCCTGTTCCTATGTGAACGACTGCCTCATGTCATTCTGGGAACACCCTTTTTACGCCACCGCGACATGATGATGGGACTAAGCCAGCTGGGATATCAGGTGACTGTCTTTCCACTTGATGGCAGCCTTCATGACTGTGTCTCAACGGCACTGGATTTTCCGGCAAACATCGAACTGATGGACGATTGTGACCTCTCCGAGCTTGCCAATTTCCTGCGCGAGCGGCTGGGATGCTTTGATTACATCTGGATCGGCGGCATGAAAACACTCCAGCGAGCCGCGCCGATCCTGCAGCAGCACCCGCAATCGCTGCCCAGACTGGGAATGGTCGCAGATATTCACGCAAGCCATGCCCGTGAGACCCATAATCGCCGGCTTGTCGGAGCGATCGATGACCGGGAGCTGCTTTTTGATGATTTGGAGCAGGATATTGATCAGGTCTGGATGACACAGGCAGTGGTTGCCGGGACGGAAGCCGAAAAGGCCGATCTGGAGGTCCTTGGCCTTAGCAATGTACAGGTCCTTGGTGCACCGCCTGTGCCAACGACACTCTCGCCCGGCTTTGGCGAACGCTCGGGCATCCTGCTTGTTCTTCCAGTCTTTGCCAGCGGTGATGCAGTTCATGACGGTCTGCACTGGTTCGTCCATGAGGTCCTTTCACAGCTGGATCGCGGTCTACCACCGGACGCAACCGTTCTCCTTGCGGGCCATAAAGCCGCCGGGGTCGATCTCTCCGCGTTCGCGCGATATCGGCGACTGGAAGCCTTCCAGGAGGAAGCCGATCTTACCGCTCTCTACAGGTCACGCCGCATTCTCGTGGAGCCCACGCGCGTTTTGCCAGCCATCCCGCGGGAAGTTCTGGATGCAGCTGCGGCAGGGCTGCCTGCAGTCCTTTCCGAAACAATTTGCAAGACACTAGCATGGGAGAACGAAAAAGACTGCCTGTCTGGAGGCTTCTGCAATCCGGAGCAGTTCGCCCAGGCCGTGATCAGGCTGTATACGGACATGGATCTATGGAATACGATAAGCCATGGGGCGCAAGCCCGAATGGAAGAGGAGGCATCCCGTTCGAATTTTCATGAGGACCTTCGCAAGATCCTTTCCATTGCGGCAGGCACCACGCCTCTTGCGCCCTCGACCATAACGCCTCGTGCGCACAGACTGTCCGAGACCGCTCCCGATTTCGCCCCCGCGCCGATCCGTCTCCAGCCGCGCCGACTTACAACCAACAGCGATTAAAAGACCGGCTCTCCGGTCTGATTTTGGGTGACTGACACCCCGAACATGGAACACAAGATGACTGCCAATTCCGAGACACTTGATACCGTTCTCCAGACCGTCGACACCCATCTGGACACTTCGGTCTCACGCCTGTTCGAGATTCTCCGCATTCCGAGTATTTCCACGCAGCCCACACACGCCGCCGATTGCCGGAAAGCTGCGGATTGGATGCGGAAGGAGCTTGAACAGCTGGGGATGAAAGCAGAAATCCGCGACGTTCACTGGGCGGCTCCAGGGCACCCGATGGTCGTGGGTCATGATCAGGCTGGCGGCAGCAGCGATGGTCGACCCCATGTCCTGTTCTATGGTCATTACGATGTGCAGCCGACAGATCCGGAAGCCCTCTGGAATGCACCGCCCTTCGATCCACGGCTGATCGAGGACGCTTCAGGACGTAAGGTCATCGTTGCCCGCGGAGCGAGCGACGACAAGGGGCAGGTAATGACCTTCCTTGAAGCCTGCCGCGCCTGGAAAGAAGTTACGGGGTCGCTTCCAGTCAAAGTGAGTGTTCTGCTGGAAGGCGAAGAGGAATGTGGAGGGGCAAACCTGCTCCCGTTCCTCAAGGAAAATGCTGCGGAACTCAAAGCAGATGTGGCGCTCGTCTGTGATACCGGCATGGCGGATCGCAGAACACCGGGAATCACGACCTCCCTGCGCGGCATGATGGCCGAAGAAGTAGTCATCCAGTGCGCCAGCCATGATCTGCATTCCGGTCTGTACGGCAATGCTGCCGCCAATCCGATTGCCGTTCTCTGTCAGGCTCTGGCGACACTTCGGAATGCCGAGGGTGGTGTCACGCTGCCGGGTTTCTATGACGGCATCCAGGATCCGTCTCCGGCCACACGGTCGCAGTGGAGCGGGCTTTTCCCTGATGACCACTCACTGTTGGAGGAGGCTGGGCTGTCGGTCGCAGCGGGAGAGAAGGCCTATAGCGCGATCGAACAGACGTGGTGCCGTCCGAGCTGTGAAATCAACGGCATTTCCGGTGGTTATGAGGGCGAGGGGTTTAAAACTGTTCTTCCCGCCAAAGCCATGGCGAAGGTCTCGTTCCGACTGGTTCCCGGTCAGGACCCTGATCGCATCCGCGAGGCCTTCCGTGCCCATATCCGCGCAGCCCTGCCTTCCGACGCCCACGTCACATTCACTGCCCATGGCGGTTCTCCAGGCTTCGAAGTTTCCCGTGACAGCCGTTTTCTGGCACCCGCCCTGAAGGCCCTGAGTGATGAATGGGGCGTGCCTGCCGCGACTGTCGGTTCGGGCGGCTCCATCCCTGTGGCCGGCGAAGTCCGCGATGCGCTGGGGCTGGATGCTCTCATGATTGGATTTGCCCAGAATGACGACCGGATCCATTCCCCGAACGAACAGTACGGGCTGGATTCCTTCCACAAGGGTATCCGTTCATGGGTGCGCGTCCTGGCGGCGCTGGCAGACGCCCGCTGACGATGAAACACCCGCTGCCGCTTGCAGTGACGCTTGGAGATCCGGCGGGGATCGGCCCACAGCTTGCAGCAGAAGCCTGGCGCAAGCTGCGACCTTCAAAGGAAGGGACCTTCTTCTGGCTCGGTGATCCACGTCTGGTTGAGCACGCTGTGCCCGTGACCTGCATCACAACGCCGGAAGAGGCGACGAGTGTTTTTCCTGACAGCATGCCTGTTCTGCCGGTTCCATGCGAAGTAGAGGTCATTCCGGGTCACCCTGATTCCCGGAATGCCGCAGCGACAATCAACAGTATCCGTAAGGCCGTTGAGTATGCTCTTGCAGGGCGTGCCGGCGGGGTCGTGACGAACCCGATTGCCAAGCATGTTCTGGCTGCGGCCGGTTTCCCCTATCCGGGTCATACGGAATTTCTGGCGGCTCTATGTGATATGCTCGGAGAAGAGATCATGATGCTGGTCTCGCCCCAGCTCAGGGTTGTCCCGGTGACGGTTCATGTCTCGCTCCGCAGGGCTATGGAGACCCTGACAACCGAACGCATCGTACAGGTGGCGGAGATCGCCAATGCGGCGCTCCAACGTGATTTCGGGATTGTGTCTCCGCGCCTGGCAATCGCGGGGCTGAATCCTCATGCTGGTGAGCACGGCATGATGGGCAATGAAGAAATTACAATCATTCAGCCCGCAATCGACAGGCTCCGGACACAGGGGATCGACTGTCATGGGCCGATGCCGCCGGACACGATGTTCAGCGCCAAGGCCCGGCCGCATTACGATGTAGCGATCTGCATGTATCATGATCAGGCGCTCATTCCACTGAAGACGCTTGATATGGAAGAAGGCGTGAACGTGACGCTCGGGCTGCCGATTATCCGCACCTCGCCTGACCATGGGACGGCTTTTGATATCGCAGGTCCTGTGACGGATACCTGCCGGGCGGATGTGTCCAGTCTTCTGTCGGCGATCCGACTGGCTGGCGGAATGAGCGCTTATCAGGAAGGAAAAGGATCATGATCCGTCTTGGAGTGAACATTGATCACGTCGCTACGCTGCGCAATGCCAGAGGGGGCACGTTCCCCGACCCCATAGCGGCGGCCGAACTGGCCATCGCCTCGGGCGCAGACGGGATTACGGCGCATCTGCGAGAAGACCGGCGCCATATCCGCGATGCTGACATGCCCCGGCTCAAGGCGCTATCCGCGCCTTTGAACTTCGAGATGGCTGCGACGGACGAGATGGTCCGGATTGCCTGTGATCTTCGGCCGCATGCCTGCTGCCTGGTGCCTGAAAAACGCCAGGAAATCACGACCGAAGGCGGCCTGGATGTCGTGGGACAGAGTGAGGCACTCAAGCCGAAAATCGCGCGGCTGCGGGATACTGGCATCCGGGTTTCACTGTTCATCGATCCCGAGGCGCGACAGATCGAAACCGCTGCAGCTTTGGGAGCGCCCGTTGTGGAGCTTCATACCGGCGCTTACGCTCTGGGCGGTAGCCAGGAACTGGAACGTCTGCGGTCAGCGGCGGAGACGGTCGCAGCCTGTGGGCTGGAACTCCATGCCGGGCACGGACTGACTTACGACAATGTGGGCGCGATTGCGGGCCTGGCAGGGCTTGCCGAACTGAATATCGGCCATTTTCTGATCGGGCAGGCCGTTTTTGACGGGCTGGGACCGGTGGTCCGCAAAATGAAAAGCCTCATAAATTCATAAACGCAAGGAGGAGCGGGACGTCTGTCGTCCCGCTCCTCCTTTTTAAGGTTCACTTGACCGGCTGGATAACCGGCTGAGTGTCGTCGTTTGTGAACTTGGGAACGTATTTCCCGGACTGGTCCGAATAGGTTGCTGTCGCACTCTGCGCCGGCGTACGGGGTGGGTGGAAGCCAGATACAGGGCCGAAGGGGCCGCCATTCACGCGACGCATCGTGGATTCACGCTGACGGGCACAGCCACGAGTAATGATGGAGCAAATACCGTCCGTTCCGATATATTCGTCGTCATTACCTGTGTAATGCACTTCGGAAACCCGGTCATGATCCATGCGGACCAGCATGCGACAGGCCGTACCACCACCGCCAAATGCGGACTGATAGATGCTAATAGCGGATTGGACAGGAATGAATCCGGAATCCGAAGGCATCGTCGGAAGCGCCTTGCTGCCGTCATACTGCCAGATCTCTGTTGTATCGTTCAGCTTCTTTGTGGAAGCCGGAATACCAGCACAGGCCTGCAAATCGTAGCTTGTCATGCCAACCATTTCGTACTGTGCCTTATGTGCACTGCGGGAATCGAAATAGCCACACCCAGAAAGGGCTGCGGTTGCTGTCATGGCAACGAGAAGGCGTGTGTAAACCGGGCGCATCATGTCTCCTTTGCGCGTAAGGGAAGCAGACTGCAGACCCGGAACGATTCATGACGAACAGGTCACAATCAGATGTGAAGTGTCCTGTTTCTACAGCAGCATCTCTGACGGGGATAGAGGAAGCGGGTTCCTTTGTTCCGGATGATGGGTTAGAGGGCAGTTCCCTTGCATCACAGGAATGCCACCAATGGCCGATATGACCCCATCCGAGGTGACACGCCTCCAGACCACGCTCCAGCGCCTGCTGGGTTCCCCGAAGCTCACGGTCAACAAGCCCAGCCGCAAGGGCATGAGCGTTGAACTGGCCGTTGCCGGAGAAGTCATCGGAACGGTTCACCGCGATGAGGATGAAGGCGAAGTCTCCTACGCCATCCACATCACGGTTCTGGAAGAAGACCTACCGCCTGCCTGAAATCCCAAGCAGCGTTAAACCTCAGGCAGCATGAGCCGGTGCAGGCATTTCGAATCGCGTGATCTCCCAGCCCCAATGCTCGAACTTCATGTGAAGGACAAATGGTGTCTGTCCCGGCTGATCCAGACTGGCCTCGAACTTTCCTGGGCTCACGAAATGGGCATGCATGGAATGCCACATTCCAAGCCAGTCTGACATGGCGGGAGCGTGCGGCATCACCTGATGCGCTGTAGTGATCAAGGTCGCAGGTGTCAGATGCGTATCGATGGCATTAGACACAGCCTGCCCCGCAAATGAACTCCCGAATCCCGGCAGGTCATCATCGACAGGTGCGGCAGGCGCAAACTGTTCCTTGAAGCAGTGCGTCAGCGCTGACCAGTCCACATGAGGCGCCAGGCGCGATGGATTGTTGCCGTTCATGGCCCGATCGATATCCCACAGGGCGAAATAGGGCGACACCGCATAGACTGCCAGAACAGCGCCTGCACTGACACCAAGCCCCTGCCATGCACGCGGCATAACTCTGCGAAAAGTGTTTTTCATGATGACTTCTCTGCTCAGGTCCTGCGAGACACCAGGACAGGGTTGAACGACACTGACGCTAACGTCTTTCAAGAGTGAAAGTCAGCAATTATCATCATTTCATGGATATGAATTTTTCTGACAACGAGCTGGAGCGGTATTCCCGCCATATTCTCCTGCCTCAGGTCGGGGCAATCGGGCAGACGCAACTTTGCGAAGCCTCTGTTCTGGTGGTCGGCGCCGGAGGGCTGGGAGCTCCACTGCTTCAGCAGCTTGCTGCATCCGGAATCGGGCGTATCGGAATCATGGACGATGACCGCGTCGATCTCAGCAATCTACAACGGCAGGTTCTCTATGACACTGACGACATCGGAGAGTTCAAAGTCAAGGCCGCGGCAAAGCGTCTGAAGGCGCTGAACCCGCTGGTTAGGGTCAGTCCGCATCAGGTTCGCGCGACGACCACCACGCTAGATGCGCTTGTGCCGCAGTATGATCTGGTCTGTGACGGGACCGACAACATCGTCACACGGCTGGCCGTATCTGATGCCTGTGTGCGGCATGGTCGGTCTCTGGTATCCGGGGCGGTACAGGGATTTTCAGGACAGATGGCTGTATTCAGGCCGCAAAAGGGCGGCCCCTGTTATCGCTGCCTGTTTCCAGAGGCCGCAAAGACAGAAGCGCCGAACTGCGGCATGTCCGGTGTGCTTGGCGCAGCGGCGGGCGTCATGGGAAGCCTAATGGCCGTGGAAGTCATGCGGGAAGTCATCGGACTGGAAGGTACAGATCAAACGCGTGTCCGCCTGTGGGATGCGCTGTCGGGAACGATGGAGAGTTTCGTGTTGAAGCGGGATACTACATGTCAGATCCATCATGATGAGCAGGCGCCCGGATGACACATCCCATGTTCCTGACGCTGGCCGACGATTCCTGGCAGCGGGCGCATTATGCACTTGTTGTTGCGGCGGGCGGCCTATCGCTCGGACGCAATGTGACGATTTTTGCGGGCGGACGCAGCGTTTTGGCGCTGACGCCGGACTGGAAGGGACTTGCAGGGGTTATTGCGGACGGTGAGCTCGAGGCCCGTGGGATCTCAGGGTTCGGGGAACTCCGGGAAGCGGTTCTGGACCTTGGCGCGACGGTCATGGCCTGTGAGGCCGGCCTCAGGATGGCAGGTCTATCTGAAAAGGACCTACTCGACGGAGTTACGGTGCGGGGAATTGTCAGCTTTCTTGAACTGGCGGGAGACAATCCCGTCCTTGCGCTGTAAGTTTCTAACCAAGACACGATTTTCGGACGTCTTTCCCATTTTGATGACTTGCCCAAACCTTCGGCCCTTGGCAGGGATGCGCTCATGAGAATGTCAGTCTTCCCTCTGCGTCCTGCCAAAGGCCATTTCGCTCTTCTTCGAGCGCTGCTGGCAGGTACGGTCCTGCTTTCTGCTCCGGGCTTCGTGAGTTCCGACGCCTGGGCTGCCCATCATCACAAGAAGCATGGGGAGACGGCCGCAAAGACTGTGGATAAGCATGCGTCGGTCAAAAAACATCACAAGGCCGCCGATACGGCAAAACCGGCATCACCAGCGGCGAAGCATAAAACGATGCATCACACCGCTCTGAAACATGCCGCTCCGGCTGTTGCTGCAGGCGCTGCCGCCACCGCGGCGAGTGCAGCAACAGCTGATCAGCCTGCAACTCCGCCTATTCCGCCAGCTCCTGAAAACACGGACAAGGGCAGCAACACCGGACTGCCGCTGCCGCGTTATGCTGCGTTTCGGGCCGACAAGGTCTATATGCGTCGCGGACCGGGAGACAGGTATCCGATCGACTGGGTTTATCACCGTCGCGGGCTGCCCGTGGAAATCGAGCGCGAATTTGATGTGTGGCGCCTTGTCGAAGATTCCGATGGTCAGAAAGGCTGGGTGCATCAGGCGACGCTCTATGGCAGCCGGACCTTTGTCATTCCGGGACTGCCTCCTGAAGGCGTGAAAGCCCAGAACGGCGAGGCAAGCGCGCAGGAAGGTGACCATATTGGCAAGGCCGATGCCCGTATTCTCGCCCGTGTGGCCACTCAGGACGAGGCGCGGGCACATAAAAATGATGTGCTCCTCATGAGCCATCCGGAAGAAGATAGCACTGTCATCGCGGTGCTGCAGCAGGGAACGGTGGGCAATATCAAACTGTGCCCTCAGAATTCCCAGTGGTGCCGCGTGAGTGTGAAGGGCTACGAGGGCTGGCTGCCCCGCCGTCTTTTCTGGGGACTGCTCCCGGGCGAGACGATACAACCTAACTGATTTTTTCGATCGAGGACGCCGTATATGACATCCAGTTCCCATTACCGCCGCACGCGGATTGTCGCTACTCTTGGGCCGGCCTCATCTTCACCCGAGATGATTCTTTCCCTGGCGAAGGCGGGCGTGAATGTCTTCCGGCTCAATTTCTCCCACGGCGCGCATGAGGATCACGGCCAGCGTCATGCCGCCATTCGGGCTGCCGAGGAAAAGGTCGGGCGCCCTCTGGCCATCCTGGCGGATCTTCAGGGCCCGAAACTGCGTGTCGGCGTGTTCGAGAACGGTCCGATAATCCTCGAGGAAGGCAAGCCGTTTCGCCTGGATCTGGACCGGACACCCGGTACGATTTCGCGCGTCTGCCTGCCTCATCCGGAAATCATTTCCGCCGCCAAGTCAGGCAGCCATCTCCTGCTGGATGACGGCAAGCTCAAACTGCGTGTCGTAAAGACGGGCGAGGGGTTCCTCGAGACGGTTGTTGTCGTGGGCGGAAAGCTTTCGGAGCGCAAGGGCGTCAATGTTCCCGACGTGACGCTGCCCATTCCGGCGCTGACCGAAAAGGATCGCCGTGACTTTGACTTCGCATTGTCGCTAGGTGTGGATTTTGTAGCGCTTTCGTTCGTGCAGCGCCCAGAGGACGTGCAGGAAGCCCGCGAGATCGCAGCAGGCCGCGCAGCCATTGTGACCAAGCTTGAAAAGCCGCAGGCGATGGATGATCTGGCTGCCATCGTGCACCTGTCGGATGCGATCATGGTGGCGCGTGGCGATCTGGGTGTGGAGCTGCCGCCTGAGGAAGTTCCTGTGGCGCAGAAGCGCGCCATTGCCGAAGCCCGCAAGCAGTGCCGCCCGGTCATCGTGGCGACACAAATGCTTGAGAGCATGATCGAAAGCCCGACGCCAACGCGCGCCGAAGTGTCCGATGTGTCCAATGCCGTTTACGATGGCGCGGATGCCGTTATGCTGTCGGCGGAAAGTGCGGCAGGTAAGTATCCTATCGAAGCCGTCTCAATGATGGTGCGGATTGCCGAGCGCGTGGAGCAGGACACTGAGTGGCGTCTCCGCATGGACCGTCTGCGCCCAGCGCCAGATGAAACTGTCCAGAGCGCGATCGTTCAGGCCGCCTGGCAGGTCAGCTGCACGCTTCATGCCGGTGCTATCGCATGCCGGACCCGGAGTGGAGCAGGAGCCATGCTTCTGTCCCGTGAACGGCCGCATTGTCCGATCATTGCCCTGACACCCGAACTATCGGTTACGCGTCGACTGTGTGTTGTATGGGGCGTCTTTCCGCATCTGATCAACAGCGAACAGAGCTCTCAGGGCATCGAGCCTCTGGCCGGTCCTGTTGTCGAACTCGCACAGAACATGGGTTTCTGCAAAACCGGGGATCGGATTCTGATCCTGGCCGGCCTGCCTTCGGGGCATTCCGGAAGCACGAACACCCTGCGCGTCATCACAGCCTGAATAACCAGCTACTGTCGGACTCTAGTCCGGCAGTAGCTTATGCCTAGGCAGTTCAGGCTTGACGGTTTTCAATCAGGGTCCGGCGAATAGCCCGCCCACGTTCAATTTTGCTTGTGATAGCTGCTTCGTCGCCGGTACGGATTGCATCGGCCATTGCCTGTGTGTCGGCCACGAACTTGTCGAGCGTCCCAAGCAGCGCTTCCCTGTTGGCCAAGAAGATGTCTCGCCACATGACCGGGTCCGACGCCGCAATCCGTGTAAAATCGCGAAAGCCCGACGCGGCATAATCCAGGACAGCCGCACGAATTTCATCAGACAGGTTGTCTGCGGTATCACAGATCGTAAAAGCAAGGAGATGCGGCAGGTGACTGACCATGGCGCAGATCCTGTCGTGCTTTTCATCAGACAGAACTTTCGTGCGCGCTCCGCACAACGTCCAGAGCTGCTCAATCGTGATCACAGCCTTCGTATCCGCGCCTTTAGGCGGAACGAGCAGCGCCCAACGGTCTTCAAACAGGGTTGAAAATCCCGCGTCCGGCCCTGAATGTTCGGTTCCGGCCATCGGGTGGCCGGGAACATACGCCACGTTTTCAGGCAGGATCGCCGCTAGTGTCGGGCCGAGCTGTCCCCGAACAGAGGCTACATCTGTCAAAATGCTGCCAGGTTTCATAAAGGGGAGCACCTGACGGGCGACCGGTTCAACTGCGCCAACAGGAACGCAGATCATGACGCAGTCTGCCTGCGCAGCAACAACAAGGTCGGACGTCGTGATATCCGCGATGCCCAATTCCCGCACACGTTCAAGAACGCCCGAGTTTGAGTCGGCTGCGATCAGGGTTTCGGCAATTTCCCCCGTTTCACGGGCCCGGCGCAGAATGGACGAACCAATCAGCCCCGGGCCGATGACAGAGAGAGACCCAAAGAGAGGTTTCATAAAACTCTGGGAGCCGTCGCGAAAGGGGTATCCTCGGTGCTTTTGCCGTCCCGGGACGTGGCCTCTTTTTTGATACTACCGGCAAGGGCCGTCACGGCGGGAGGAATAACGGTCTTGCGGGAGGAAACCGGAGACGGAGCCGGCGTATTTTTACTTACTTCCATAGGAGGTGCACGACGCAGCCGACGCATTTCCACAATCTGCCAGACCAGAAGGACCGGAATACCGATCAGGATGTCACGCCCGCGGCGCAGTAGGGAAAGACTGAGCGAGATTTCAGCATCGATGCCGAAAATCATGCCCAGGGCAGCATAGGCTGCTTCCTGCACACCCAGAGCGCCCGGTACCAGGAAACCGGCCGACATGATACCACAGACCACGCCCTCGATTGCGACCGAGGAGAAAAATCCGACATGGGCGCCGAGCAGATGAAAGGCCAGCCACGTCATGGCTGCACTGCCCATCCAACATAGCAGATGGCAAAATGCCCCCAAGGAAATCCTGTCCGGGCGGCTCCAGAGGCTTTCGAGTCGTAACTGGAATGTCTCCGTATTGCCGATCAGGGAATCGCGCCACTCCGCAGCAATGTGCTTCCCGAGAAACGCCGCAGCCTTGCGAACCATCACTCCGCCGCGCTGCTGGGTCCAGATGAATCCGGCAATCCCAATGCTCAGCAAGAGCATGCCACCTATGAGTGGCCAGACAAATCGCGAAGCCCCGTGATGGCCGATCAGACAGAGAAGAGCAATCAGGACGAAGGCGATCTGCCCTAGAACCTCGGTCGTGATATCCACCAGGTTTGCGGCCACACCTTCGGGCCAGTTTAGTTTTTCTCCCTTGACGGTGCGGGGATCCACACCGGCCAGCGTGGCGCGGACACCAATGACCATACCGCCGAGTTGAGAGAAGGGAAGACATGCACCTGCGCTGTCACGGACCAGACGCGCTCCCATAAGGCGCCGCATGCTCAGCAGCGGCACCGCCGCGTGCCACGCAACACCGAGCCCCATGTCAATCAGAAGCTGGCAGAGCGCGAGCAGCAGGAAGCCACCAACACCGACTTTTGAAAGAGCGTCCATGACGGGATGAATACCCGCCTTAGCCGCAATGAAGGTGAAAAGGGCCACCCCAAGAAGGGAAAGCAGAACAGGGAGAGTTTTTTTCAACGTCTTCGTCACATACCGTTTGGACACGCTCTATCGCACACAGGGTAAATATTCCACCCTTTCAGACGCTTTCCCCAAAAAGCCGGGGGGATTATGCTGTCATAAATTGCAACCATCTGCTGATGACCCAAGGAGACTCTGCCACCATGAACGATGTCACACTCGTTACGGGGGCTACAGGGTTTGTCGGCTCTGCCGTCGCTCGCGTCCTTGAAGAACGCGGCCACCGCCTGAGACTTCTCGTCCGGCCGACATCCGATCGTTCAAATATTGCTGAATTGAACGCGGAACTCGCCGTCGGCGACCTTTCCGATCCTGATACGCTTGCTCCGGCGCTGAAAGGCGTCAAAATCCTGTTTCATGTTGCTGCCGATTACCGGCTCTGGGTTCCGGACCCGGAAACCATGATGAAGGCCAATGTGGAAGGTACCCGTAATCTGATGCTGGCTGCCCTTGAGGCTGGCGTAGAAAAAATTATTTACTGTTCGTCGGTTGCGGCCCTGGGGCTACGAAGCGACGGGGTGCCAGCAGACGAAACCACACCAGTTTCCGAAAGCAAGGTCATCGGGATCTACAAACTTTCGAAATACCGGGCGGAACAGGAAGTCCTTCGTCTGGTCCGCGAGAAGAACCTTCCGGCGATCATCGTGAATCCCTCGACGCCGGTGGGACCACGGGACATAAAGCCGACGCCCACGGGACAGATGATCCTCGACTGTGCCAGCGGAAACATGCCGGCCTATGTCGAGACCGGGCTGAACATCGTTCATGTCGATGACGTCGCCGAAGGTCATGTTCTTGCGCTGGAGCAGGGAAAGATCGGCGAGAAATACATTCTCGGCGGCGAGAACATCATGCTGGGAGACTTGTTCCGCATGGTCAGCCAGATTGCGGGAGTAAAGCCGCCTGGCATCAAGCTCAAGCAGTCCTGGCTCTATCCCGTAGCGCTTGTGTCTGAATGGCTAGCCCGCGGGTTTGGTATCGAGCCGCGAGTCACGCGTGAGACGCTGGCCATGTCCAAAAAGCTGATGTTCTTCTCATCCGACAAGGCGAAGAAAGAACTCGGATATGCTCCGCGCCCGGCCCGCGATGCCGTGGCAGACGCCATTGCCTGGTTCCGTCAACACGGGCGGATGAAATAATGCTGTTCGGAACTGCACTGACCAGTCTGGGAGCCTGGCTCTACCTTTCTCTGTTCCATGGGAAATTCTGGCAGAAAGGCCCCATTCTCGCCCAGAAACCCACTCCGGTCTGCGCACCGGACGTGGCGGTAGTCGTCCCCGCCCGTGACGAAGCGGACTCTATCCGCGAATGTCTGACATCCCTTCTGGAGCAAGATTATGACGGGAAACTGTCTGTTATTCTGGTCGATGACGAGAGCACAGACGGGACGGGCGATATCGCACGCGCGCTGCCTGATCCGCATCACCGCCTGACCGTCATTTCGGGCCAGAAGCGCCCTGCCGGATGGAGTGGCAAACTGTGGGCGGTCCATCAGGGAGAACAGGAAGCCCTGACGCGGATCGGCCCTTATGGTTACATCCTGCTAACAGACGCGGATATCATACATGCCCCGGGTCATCTTTCCTCCCTGGTCGCCAAGGCCCGGGAAGATGATCTGGATCTTGTTTCGGAAATGGTGGCGCTGAACTGCGAGAGCACTGCAGAGCGTTTTCTGGTCCCGGCGTTCGTCTATTTCTTTGCGATGCTCTATCCGTTTTCACGGATTGCTAGCGAGCATTCGCGGATCGCGGGTGCGGCAGGCGGAACCATTCTTCTGCGGCGTCGGGCTCTGGAGCGAATCGGAGGCATCAGTGCCCTGCGTGGCGCTCTGATCGACGATTGCACACTGGCCGCACATGTAAAGCGTTCGGGTGGCCGGCTCTATCTGGGACACAGTGCCCTGGCATGGTCCGTGCGACCGTATCGTGGCATGAAGGACGTGTGGCACATGATCGCGCGGACGGCTTACGTGCAACTGCGCTATTCGCCGCTCCTGCTGCTAGCAACGATCATCGGGATGGCCACGATCTGGCTTCTGCCGGTGACCCTCGCCCTGTTCAGCAAAGGGCGGGAACGACGGGTCGGCCTTCTGACCTATCTGCTGTCCTGCCTGACTTTCGTACCGACACTTCGCCGCTTTGGCCTGCCACTATGGCGTGCCATTCCCCTCCCACTCGTGGCAGCCTTCTATATGGCAGCAACCATCGGCTCGGCTCTCGATCACCACCGCGGGGTCGGCGTGCGCTGGAAAAATCGTTCCTACACGGATGAAATATCGTGACAGACAGCATCTGGGGGGCGAAAGACGTCACCTCTGCCAAAAGCAAATCCGACGAGAATTTTCCCGTCGGTTCTTTCCTGATTGCCCCACGGCTGCGGCCTTACGTCCATACCTATTATAATTTCGCGCGTGTCGCGGATGACATGGTGGACACGACAGAGCTGACGCCTGCCGAAAAAATTGCGCGGCTCAAAGGCATGGCGGCGATCATCCGGGGTGAGATCACCGCACCTCCGCGCGCCGACGCACAGACGGCGGTCAAGCTGCGCGAAGTGCTTCTTCAGACGGGCGTGCCGCTGGAAACGGCGACGGATCTTCTCGAAGCGTTCTGCATGGATGCGGAAAAGACCCGCTATGAAAGCTGGGACGAGCTGCTGCATTACTGCAAATATTCAGCAAATCCCGTCGGCCGCTTCCTGCTCCTGTTGCATGGTGAGGCAGAAGAGACGCTCGCACCTTCCGATGCCCTGTGTTCAGCCCTTCAGGTCGTCAATCATCTTCAGGACGTCGCAGACGATCTAAAGGTCCTCGACCGGTGCTACGTACCGCTACCGTGGTTGGAAGAAGAAGGTGTCTGTCTGGATGACCTGCGTCTGGTACGCAGCAAGCCGGGGGTTCGCCGTGTGCTCGACCGGATGCTGGATGGGGTGGACGTCCTCAACAGAAACGCCCGGATCCTGCCTCTCCTGATCCGGGATCGCCGGATGCGGCTGGAAGCGGCCGTAATTGTGGAGCTGTGCCATACCCTGACAGCCCGTTTGCGTCGCCAGGACCCGTTGCTGGAACGTGTGGCCTTGACGAAGGCGGATGGGGCGAAGGCCCTGTTCCGGGCGCTGCGTTATTTCCCTGCCGCCGGCTGAGCCGGAACGGCAGGGAGGCTGGATCGGATCAGGCGATGATCCGGTCCAGCGCCGTACAGAAGGTCTTCATTTCATCCATTGAGCCGACGGTAACCCGCGAGGCATTCGGCCAGATGGGCCAAGAGCGTCCGATCACGACTTTTTGCTGCAGAAATGCATCCTTGATCGGCTCTGCCGGTTTCTTCCAGTCAATAATGAACATGTTTGCATCCGACGGAATAAAATGGATGCCGCGCTTGCGCAGATGCTGGAACGTCATGTTCCGGGCTGCAATCATTTCCTGACGACGGGCAGCGATGGCTGATTTCATGGTCAGACTCATCGTGCCACAGGCCATAGCAGGAACCGGCAGCATCACGGTTGCGCTCTTGCCATCATAACGCATCATGGCTTCATGCAGATCGGGTCTGGCAAATGTCAGGCCAAGACGCATGCCAGCCATAGCAAACATCTTGGAGAAAGTGCGCAGAACGACTACGTCCTTGTTCTTGGCGACCAACTCCAGAGCGCTCGGCGCTTCCGAAAAGTGGATATAAGCTTCATCGACCAGAACGACAGAGCCCTTTGGTTTGTGCTCGACGAGCCATGCAATATCGCGCAGAGGCGTAAGCGTCCCAGTCGGATTGTTCGGGGAGCAGATGTAATAGACGCCGGCATTGGGATCGGCCGCCAGCATGGCGCGTACGTCAGTACGATAACCACCCCTGGCGGACAGCGGCACACGGGCGAGGGGGATCTTCAACCAGTCAGCAGCCACCCAGCCAGCTTCATAGCTCGGATCTGCCGTAACAAGCCCACGGGTGGGCGAGCAGAACGTAACAATCGCGCGGGCGAGAGGATCGGACGAACCACACCATGTCATGACATGGCTTTCGGGAATTCCTTCCACGTCAGAAGCCGTCTTGATCAGATCATCACGCATGTGGCCGGTCGGATCGTAACGGTTGCTCTGGAAAACGGAAGAAGCACCGGCTTGCGCGGCTTCCGGGAAAGGCCCCGTCCAGCATTCATTACTACCCAGACGGGTCATGCCTTCAAAATTAATTCCTGACGGAAGAATGCCAGCATGCGCGGATTTCGTCAGGGCGTGAACGGTCGCACCAGCTGCCAGAAGCGTGGCAATCCGTCCAAAACTGCGGCGGGAGTATCCCCGGGCCAGAAGGTCGCTGCGGGCGACGGAAGAGAGGGGACTGGTCATTGTGGGCCATACTCCAGACTAGGGTCAGAACATATTAGTTCCGAAACATTTTCTGTGTCAAAGCAGGCCCGAAGGATATTTTCAGTATTCTTTCTTCTGGCCGGGCAGGGGGATGGATGTCGGCTTTCCAGGAGAGCCGGCATAGGTCAGCAGCAGAACCGTCTGTCCGTCGCCGCTCACACCGCGATGGACATCATTAACCGATTCCGCGAAGGCTTCACCCTGATGAAAAGTGCGCTTCTTGCCGCTCTCACGGTCCTCGATCGTGAGGGTGCCTTCAAGCACATAGCCCGCATTAGGATAGGGATGCACATGCCAGGGCAACGCGGAATGCGCCGGGATTGTCAAACGGATCATGCTAAGCATCGGGCGGGTCGCCGGATAATGATCGTAAGGGGTGCCATTCCACGAATGATCGTCCGCAAGGAGATGTTCGGCGTGGCCACTGGCTGTTGCGGGTGAGGGCGCCTGTGCAAAGACAAGCGGTGTCGAGAAAATCGCAGTTGCAACTGCCCCTGCAAGAAGGGCCGGGTTTATCTGAGAAAAGAAACGCATGTCGTAAAGACTCCTCTTCAGGTGTTGCGTTTTGGCATCACACTAACGCATGGCACGCCTTTCCGTTCAGGTCATCTTTGTCTCGGGGGGATTTGGGTCTAGAACCCTGATCTTCTGAAACGAGACAGGGGACAGACATGGTTTTCAGCAGGATGCGCGCTTCTTCCGGTCTTCCCTGCGCGCAGGCCGATCTGGACCATGTCGAGAGGATCGTCACCACTTCGGGAACATCCTTTGCCCGCGGGATGAGCATTCTTCCGCCGGATCGGCGTCAGGCGATGTTTGCGGTCTACGCTTTCTGCCGTCTGGTGGACGATATTGCGGACGGCGACGCTGGTGTTGCAGACCCGATGGCGGCTCTTCAGGAATGGCATCACCGGATTGACCAGCTCTATGAAGGTGTAGCGACGGATGCGCTCGATCGTATCCTGATTGTTGCCATCCATCGCTATCAGATTCAGGTCCAAGATTTCCATGACGTTATCGACGGTATGGCCATGGATTGCGGCGCGCCGATCGTCGCGCCCGACGAGGCAACGCTTGATCTGTACTGTGACCGCGTAGCCTCTGCGGTCGGACGGCTTTCAGTCTGCGTGTTTGGTGATTCGTCCGACAATGCGCGGCGCGTGGCTTACCATCTGGGACGCGCCCTGCAGTTGACTAACATCCTGCGCGACATCGCCGAAGATGCGGGACGGGGCAGGCTATATCTTCCCGCCGAGCTTCTGACTCGGTTCGATGTTCCCAAAGACCCGCAGGAAGCGCTGTACGCCCATGGCCTGGATCAAGTCGCCCGCATTCTTGCACAACGGGCGAAAGACCATTTCCGCGAAGCCCGCAATGCCATGCGGCTGTGTAATAGCACTGCGATGCGGCCGGCCCGCATGATGGCAGCCTCCTATGCGTCGATCCTCTCAGCGCTGGAAAAGCGCGGCTGGAAAACGCCGGATATCGCTCCGAAAGTCTGTAAACCCTGGAGAAAGCTGCGCACTCTCGCAGCGTATGTGAAGTAAGCCCCATGAGCCATGTCCACATTATCGGCGGTGGTCTGGCAGGCCTTTCCGCCGCAATCGAACTGGCAGCACAGGCCCGGGTCACGGTCTACGAGGCAGGGCCAGCCTGCGGCGGACGTGCCCGCTCTTTTCACGACCGCTCCCTCAATGCCCGGATTGATAACGGCAATCACCTGATCCTGTCGGCGAATGATCTGACGTTTCGCTACCTGGACATCATTGGCTCTCGCCATACCCTGACCGGTCCGGGACTGCCGATCTTTCCGTATTACGATCTCGAGGACAGCCTGGCCTGGACGCTGCGCTTGTCGAAAGGAAAGCTACCATTCTGGGCGCTTCCGGGCGGCCGACGCGTCCCGGGCATGAAACTGTCGGAACTGGCTTCCCTAGGTCGCTTCCTGCGCGCCGGCGAGAACACGACCGTGGATGCCTGCCTGAGTTCCGGGCAACTGAGCCGCAGGCTGCTCGTACCTTTTGCGATTTCCGTTCTCAATACGGATATCCATACCGGCAGTGCAAAACTGCTTGGGAACGTAATCCGTCAATCCCTCGCCAAGGGCGGAATGGCCTGCTGCCCCTGGTTCCCGGAAGTTGGATTGTCCGAAACACTGATCGATCCGGCCATTGCGTATCTGAAGCGCTTTCATGGCGATGTCCGCACGGGTGTCCGCGTCAGTGCCATCGAACAGCAAAATGGCCGGGCAAGGGCGCTCGAAACCGCTGAAGGGCGGGTCGAGCTCGGCCCTGAAGATCAGGTCATCATGGCCGTCCCGGGGCCTGTCGCGCAATCCCTGATTCCGGGACTGAAAGCGCCGGATGCTTTCGAAAGCATCGCAAACGCGCATTTCCGTCTTCCGGCCGTGGTTCAGGCCCGGGGCGTGGTGACCCAAGCCGGGTTTGTTGGGCTGGTTGGCGGCATTTCGGAATGGATCTTCTTTAAGGGCGATATCCTGTCCGTTACCGTCAGTGCGGCCAACCGCTACGCCGATCGCGAAAACAGTGAACTGCTGGCCACAATCTGGTCCGAGATTCGGCGTGCTCTTGATCCCGTCCTGTCGCAGTCGCTTCCGGTGGCCATGCCGCCCGCGCGCCTGATCTGGGAAAAACGGGCAACATTCGCCGCGACCCCCGAACAAAACCGACTGCGGCCAGGCCCCCGAACGGATCTCGTGAATTTGGCTCTAGCCGGGGACTGGACTGACACCGGCCTGCCGTCCACGATCGAAGGCTCCATCCAATCGGGTCTCCAGGCCGTGGCGGCGCTGGGTTTCCGCTCCGCCCTTGAGAACACGAAATCGTGATGAACGCTCTCACAATCATGATTGTAGCACAACCCCCGCCTTTCAGGACCGCCTGTGTCGGGAGAACCGAACAATGCTGATCTATTCTGATATTCTGGAAAAGGAGGACCGCGTGAGCGAAACCTTATCCCGCCAATCCGTCGAACCCGATGAAATCAATCATGCCGTCGAGGGAGCGCAAGCCGCGCTGGGTGGGAAGCAGAAATCAGACGGACACTGGGTTTACGAACTCGAAGCGGATGCGACGATCCCTGCGGAATATGTGCTGCTCGAACATTATCTCGACCGGATCGACCCTGAAAAACAAGCCAAGATCGGTGTCTATCTGCGTCGCATTCAGGGCGATCACGGGGGATGGCCGCTTTATCATGACGGCGGCTTCGATCTGTCGGCGACCGTAAAAGCCTATTTCGCACTCAAGGCGATCGGGGATGACATCAATGCGCCTCACATGCGCATTGCGCGTGAAGCCATTCTCGACCACGGCGGCGCGGCGCGGACAAACGTATTCACGCGGATCCAGCTCGCCCTGTTTGGGGAAGTGCCCTGGAATGCAACTCCTGTCATGCCAGTCGAGCTCATGCTCCTGCCACGCAAGGCGTTCTTCTCGGTCTGGAACATGTCTTATTGGTCCCGGGCCGTCATCGCACCACTGCTGGTCCTCAACGCGCTTCGACCCAAGGCCATTAATCCGCACGGTATTCATGTGCAGGAATTGTTCGTCAAACCGCCTTCGGAAGTCACGGACTGGATCCGCGGACCGTACCGCTCGGTCTGGGGACGGTTTTTCAAACATCTGGACTCTGCACTTCGGCCGGTCCTGCCACTTATTCCGCGCAGCATGCACAAGAGGGCCCTTAAGGCCGCCAGCGACTTCATCGAACCGCGCCTGAGTCGGGGTGGCCTTGGTGCGATCTATCCAGCCATGGCGAATGTCGTGATGATGTACCGCGCCCAAGGCATCCCGGACAGCGATCCGCGTGCCAAAACGGCATGGGACGCAATCCAGGATCTGCTCGTGGATCATGGTGACGAGATTTACTGCCAGCCCTGCGTCTCACCAGTCTGGGATACAGGCCTGTCGGGCCTTGCGATGATTGAGGCGGCGTCCGGACCGGCCGGCACGAAAACCGAGGAAACACTCGCCGCACTAAAAAAGAGTGCCGAGTGGCTGCGGGAACGCCAGATCCTGGACGTCAAGGGCGACTGGGCCATCAACACGCCTGACCTGCGCCCCGGTGGCTGGGCGTTTCAGTACGAGAACGACTACTACCCGGACGTCGATGACACTGCCGTCGTGGCCATGCTTCTGCATCGCGTCGATCCCGAAAACAGCCGTGAGGCCATCTCCCGCGCTCGGGAATGGATCATCGGTATGCAGAGTACCAATGGCGGCTGGGGTGCGTTCGATATCGACAACGACCACGAGCTACTCAACCATATTCCCTTCTCGGATCACGGCGCACTTCTGGATCCACCGACCGCGGACGTCTCGGCGCGCTGCATTTCCTTCCTGGCGCAGCTTGGAGACCCGGATGACCGGCCCGTTATTCTCAAGGCGATCGAATATCTGCGCTCGGAACAGGAGCCCGAGGGCTGCTGGTTCGGCCGTTGGGGAACGAATTATATCTACGGAACATGGTCTGTTCTGTGCGCCCTGAACATTGCAGGTGTGCCGCATGATGATCCGATGGTCCTGCGGGCCGTAAACTGGCTTGAGAGCGTCCAGCGTCCAGACGGCGGCTGGGGCGAGGACTGCGCCACTTACGAGGGCGGTACCGCCGGCATCTATAAAAAGAGCCTGCCGTCGCAGACCGCCTGGGCCGTCCTGGCTCTCATGGCCGTCGGACGCCGCGATAGCGATGCGGTCAAACACGGCGTAGCCTATCTCGTGTCCCAGCAGAACGAGAAGGGCGAATGGCAGGAAGAAGCCTATAACGCGGTCGGTTTTCCGAAGGTCTTCTACCTGCGCTATCATGGCTACAAGCAATTCTTCCCGCTGACTGCCCTGGCCCGTTACCGCAATCTTGGTGCAAGCAACAGCGGCAAGGTGGAGTACGGGTTCTGATGCTCGGTATTCTCGCAGGCCTGAAACAGGAAGCCAGTCTGATCCGACGCTTCCTGCCGAATACTCCCGTGGCATTGAGCAATGCCACGCCGGAAGGCGCGCGCAGGGGAGTGGAACGTCTGCTCAATGCAGGCGCAACGGAACTCCTGTCTTTCGGATGCGCAGGAAGCCTCTCACCGGACATTGCACCCGGAACAGTCATCGTGGCGGACCATGTCCGTTACCAGAACAGGGATATTTCCTGCGATCCGCGTCTGAGTGAAATGTTCGGCTCGGCCTATGCGCGACGTGGTGGCATCCTGCACAGCGACGCACTGGTCGAACTGGCTCTGGAAAAAGCCTTATACTTTTCGCAGACAGAATGCCTGGCTGTGGACATGGAAAGCGGCGTCGTTGCCGATGTAGGTCTGCCTTTTACTGTTCTACGGGTGGTCTGTGACGATGCAAAGCGGGATCTCCCGCCCGCGGTCAAGACCAGCGTCAGAGATGGGGCCGTGTATGTACCAGGCCTAGTGGGTTCCCTTCTGCGACATCCCCTGCAGATCGGCGGACTGATCCGTCTGGGCAGGGAAGCGGCCATCGCCCAGCGTTCCATGGCTTCATTCCTGCAGACCAATTCGCCTCAGGCCTGAGAAGGTCCCGGCACCGGCAAACGTGGCCGCGACACCGATCGGAACGAGCCACGGAAAGGCAATGGAATGCCCCTCAATCCGGATGAGGGACACAAGCGCCAGCACGATCACTGCGGATATGAAACCGGCAATCGCAGCTCGTTCATCCCGGGAATGGCCGATCATGGCCAGCAGGAATACTCCAAGGGTGGCGCCATAGCTGTAGGACGCGATGGAGAGGCCGAAGACGACAGCCGAACCACTTGGGCGCGAAAACAGCATCGCGGTCAGAACAAGAAGAAAAGCCCAGAACGCCGTCAGGCTCCTTAGAGAGAACGGGCCGTGCGGCATAAAGTCTGTCCGACTTGCGGCCGCCATCGCGTTCATAGCGCTGGACAGGGACCCCATAGTCGCAGCGAGTATACCTGCGACCATAAGGCCGCCTAATACGGGTGGCAAGGTCAGGATGAAATGCGGAAACAGTGCGTCGGGCCGCGCCCCCTGAGCCGGCATCAGATCCCGCAATGCCACACCAATGAAGGAGAGCAGGGCAAAAAACCCTCCCACGACAAAAACACTGCCGATCATCGCCGCGCGCGCACCATTAAGGGTCTTCGCCGCAAGACAACGTTGCAGCATCAACTGATCGGTCCCGTGCGAAGCCAGAGCTAGAATAGCCCCGCCGATAACTGCGCCGGCGATGGAAAACGGATCTGTAAAGACGGGCAGGCCATGACTGAAGACAGGGGCCCAGTGAAAGGGAGCTGCCCCCGCGCGGCACCAGATCACGATAAGACAGGCAATACTTCCGCCCAGATACAGTCCAAGCTGGAGACTGTCGGACCAGACAACGGCTTTCAGACCGCCCGCGATTGTATAAGCTAGCGTCAGCAGAACGATCAGAAATAGAAGAATCAGGTCCGAGACTGGATAACCCATGCTGGCAAACAGCATCGAGACGGGAAGCATTCCAGCGTAGAGGCGGACGCCTTCGGCGACGAGGCGGGTGATCAGAAAGGTGCCAGAGAGGAGCTTCTGTAGTTTTGTACCAAATCTCTGGCCAATATAGCGATAGATGGATGTTGCGCCACGTTCATGCAGCGGCAGAAACCAGATTGCGACCGCCGTGCGACCAATCAGGTATCCAATGGCCAGCCCGACAAAAACATAACCCTTGAGGTAAGCCACGCCCGGGACACTGACGATGGTCAGGGTCGATGTTTCGGTCGCGACTAATGAAAGGCAGATCGCCCATGGCGGGAGATCCTTATGAGGCTGCCGAGCCAGCGCAATGGAGATAACGGGCAGAAAGCAGAGATACAAAAGAATAACGAGCAGGCTGGCAAGCATCGAGACAGGTTATTCTTCCGAAAAAATCTATACAGGGTAGTGGTATCTGCTGCCCTCAGGCACCCTTGCTGCTTTCGAGCAAACGCTCCGGGCGGAAACCCGTTGCAATGACATAAAGCTCGCTGGATTCCTTGCGAGATGCCGGGGGCTTGACGTGCTTGACGCTGGAAAACGCTGTTTTCATCAGTGCCAGCATGTCTTTTTCCGAACCACCCTGGAATACCTTGGCGATGAAGCTTCCCCCTTCGGCCAGAACCTGAAAAGCGAAATCAAGCGCTCCTTCCGCGAGCCCCATGATCCGCATGTGGTCGGTTGCGGCATGACCCGTCGTATTCGGCGCCATATCGGACATGACGAGATCGGCCGGACCACCCAGCATATCCTTCAGGCGATCCGGCATCTCGGGATCCGTAAAGTCCCCCTCGATGACTTCCGCACCCGCAACAGGATCGACCGGAAGCAGATCCAGCCCCACAACATGCTTAGCCCCACGCTTAACCGCGACCTGAGTCCAGCCACCAGGAGCAGCACCCAGATCGATGATCCGCGTACCTTCCCCGATCAATTTGAATCGGTCGTCGATTTCGATCAGCTTGAAAGCAGCACGCGAACGCCAGCCCTGCTTGCGGGCGGCCGCCACATAGGGATCGTTCAGCTGACGATTGAGCCAGCGCTGCTGGGCCGTGGTGCGTCCACGGGCCGTGCGTAACGACACGGTCTTGTTGCGGGCCGTGCGGGCGGTTGCAGAATCAAGCGTTGCGTCGTTTTCACCGGGGTTGGAGGCGCTTTTCAGGGCCTTTCCCGGAATACGCTTCGGTCCCGTGTCCTTACTGGAACCGGAGCGGGATCTTGGCGGCTTCATATCGTTGCGTATGTCCCGAATGGGCCCCGTGACCGAGGCGTGGCATGGCGACTGGTCGTACTGCGCCCCTTGCCGGAACGCTGACCATGATCGCGGGCCATACGCAGCAACATCCCGTCGCGCAACCCCCGGTCCGCAATCGTTACGTCCTCAACCGGCCATAGACGATGGATCGCTTCGAAAATTGCACAGCCCGGCAGAACGAATTTCATGCGTTCAGCCCCCACGCAAGGATGCTCTGCCAGTTCGTCACGATCCAGACGGCGCAGGTTGCCGATGGCATCAACCATGCTTGGGCCAGGCAGTGTCAGGCCATCAATAGCCGCGCGGTTATAACGGGGTAGGGAGAGCGCCACTCCGGCTAGCGTCGTCACGGTTCCGGAGGTGCCAATCAGCCGTGTTTTGCCGAGCGTTACCTCACGCCGAATACGGTGAACGGTCTCGAAACTTTTCAGATAGCCCTGAACATGACTGACCATCGTCTCATAAGAGGGGCCATGTCCTTCACCGAACATTTCCTGAAGAGTAATTACGCCGACGGGGACACTTGTTGTGCCTATCAAGGTCTGGGTCTGACGCTCCGGATCGATCCGGACCCAGGCGACCTCGGTAGAGCCACCTCCGATATCGAAAAGGACCCCACGATCTGCCTGAACCGGCTTGTGCTCCGGCTGCCGGAAGAGGGGGGAGCAGCTTTCAAGCGCCAACTCCGCTTCTTCACGAGCCGTGATGATATCAATCGTCAGACCTGTCTCATGCTGTACGCGCGCCAGAAACTCGCGACCATTGGCAGCCTGACGACAAGCTTCGGTCGCAACGGCGCGGACATGGACGAGGGGCCACTGCTTCATGCGTTCTGCACAAATACGGAGTGCATCAAGCGCACGCTTCATGGACTCTTCAGCAAGACGGCCACTAGCGCGCAGGCCTTCGCCCAGACGGACTGAGCGATTGAAGCTATCCACTACACGAAAACCGTTGGGCGTACCCGCTGCAATCATGAGGCGGCAGTTGTTGGTACCGAGATCGATGGCACCAAAGAACGGACCCGTACGTCTGGCAGACGCATGCACAGGCACAGGGCCTGACAGGTTGTAATCCGTTCTATACCTCATCATGTGTTTCGGCTCCCGCTTGCCCTTGATCTGGGACCTTGGAAAAGCAGCATGGGGTGCGCAGGACCCTAGTCGCAAGAAAAATATCAGTTTTTCTGAAAAAAATATCAATCGCCCCCTTGCGCCACCCCGGGGCGATTGATAAACACCCTCTCACCGCTTGGGAGATAGTTTAGCGGTAGAACTACCGGCTCTGACCCGGTCAGCCCTGGTTCGAATCCAGGTCTCCCAGCCAAAAAATCCTCAGAAAATACCGCAAAAAAGAGACTTCCCCTCAAGGGGTAAATTACTCTATGAGGACCCGCCAACGGCCGGGCGGCCTCTTGGTCTCCGGTTCACACATATCGCGTCGTCACGACGCATGACGTAACGGGGGCAAGCGGGCATGACATCATCTTCCGGCACAACCAATTTTAATGAGCGCATCCGCGATGCTCTGGCTTTTGACGACGTTCTCGTCGAGCCGGCTGAATCATCGGTCCTGCCGGCACAGACCTCCACACGAACCCGCCTGACGCGCTCCATCGAACTAAACATCCCGCTGATGTCGTCCGCCATGGACACCGTGACCGAGGACGGCATGGCTATCGCGATGGCGCAGCAGGGCGGCATGGGCGTCATTCACAAAAACCTGTCCATTGAAGAGCAGGCCGAGCAGGTCCGCCGCGTCAAGCGCTTCGAATCAGGCATGGTCGTCAATCCTGTCACGGTTGGCCCGGACCAGACGCTGGCCGAGGTTCAGGCCATCATGGCGCGGCATGGCGTCTCTGGCCTTCCTGTCATTGAAGATGGCAGCGGTGTTCTCGTCGGCATCCTGACCAACCGTGACATGCGCTTCACGACCGATCCGAACACGCGCGTTCGCGACCTGATGACGCACGAAAACCTCGTAACGGTCCTCAACGGGGCTGCACCTGATGAAGCGCGCACGCTCCTACATCGTCACCGGATCGAAAAACTCCTGGTGGTGGACGAAGCGAAGCGTTGCATCGGGCTAATCACTGTCAAGGACATGGACAAGGCCATCGCGCATCCGCTGGCCATCAAGGATTCCCAAGGCCGTCTGCGCTGCGCTGCAGCCGTAGGCGTCGGAGAAGACGGCTTCCGTCGCGCTGCAGCCCTTGCTGAAGCCGGAGTGGATGTCATCGTCGTGGATACGGCCCACGGACACTCCCATGGCGTTCTGACCGCAGTTGAGACACTCAAAAGCCGTCACGGGAACCTGCAGGTCATCGCAGGCAACGTTGCAACGCCGCAGGCCGCGCGTGCACTGATTACAGCCGGTGCCGACTGCGTGAAGATCGGCATCGGACCAGGATCCATCTGCACCACGCGCGTCGTGGCTGGCGTGGGTGTGCCGCAATTCTCTGCCGTCATGGAAACGGCTGCCGCCTGCCACGAGCTGGACATTCCGGCCATTGCAGATGGTGGCGTTCGGACCTCGGGCGATATCGTCAAGGCGCTCGGCGCCGGTGCGGATGTGGTCATGGTCGGCTCGCTTCTGGCGGGTACCGACGAGAGCCCGGGCGAAACATTTCTGTATCAGGGCCGTTCCTACAAGGCTTATCGCGGCATGGGATCGCTCGGCGCCATGGCCCGCGGCTCCGCAGATCGTTACTTCCAGGCTGAAGTCCGCGATACGCTCAAGCTGGTCCCGGAAGGCATTGAAGGTCAGGTTCCATACAAGGGGGGCATGTCCGCGGTCATCCACCAGCTTGTCGGCGGTCTGAAGGCAGGAATGGGCTACACCGGATCGGCCACCATTGCCGATCTTCAGGTCCGTACCATGTTCCGTCGCATCACGAATGCTGGCCTCCGTGAAAGCCACGTCCATGATGTGACGATCACCCGCGAGGCTCCGAACTACCGCCGGGACTGAGCGTTCCTGCATCAAAGCCTCTCGCATTGAGGGGCTAAACGGGCTACGGGGGCGCTATGACCCCCGCAGCCCGTCTTTCAGGCGCCATCGATCTGCTCTGTGCGATCCAGAACGCGCCCCGCCGTCCCGCCGACGCCACAGCCAACGCTTTTTTCCGCGAACGCCGTTATATTGGTGGCGGAGACCGTCGGGCCATCTCCACGATCGTCTGGGATGTCCTGCGGGGTTGGCGACGGCTGCAATGGCATCTTAAGGATATTTCCGGCGACATTTCTCCACGCCTGCTGTGCTCGGCATCGCTTCTTCTCGGTGGGGAAACGATGGATAACGTCCGCAAGCTGTTCAGTGGCGAGCGCTATGCGCAGAAGCCTCTGACATCACGTGAAGATATGGCGCTCAAGGGGTTGGAAGGAAAAGAACTTTCCGCCCAAAAACAACCCATTGCCGTACGCCTTGAATATCCGGACTGGCTGGACAGCGCACTACGCGAGACGTTCGGCAACCGCCTTCCAGACGAGATGGAAGCCATGCTCGGAACGCCGACACTCGATCTGCGTGTCAATCTGCTAAAAGGAAGCCGTGAGGCGGCCATCCGCGAGCTTCGCCGCGAATCGCTTCAACCAGAACCGACGAAGCTCTCGCCCTGGGGACTGCGGCTTGATGGACGCCAGCCCGTAACGGCGACGCAAGCGTTTAAGGATGGGCTGGTCGAAATCCAGGACGAGGGTAGCCAGCTTGTGGTGGCAGCCGCGAATGCGCACGGCGAACACCGGGTTCTGGATTACTGTGCAGGTGCGGGTGGCAAAACGCTGGCACTGGCGATGACCATGGAAAATCGCGGGCATATCGTAGCATGTGATGTGCATGAAAAGCGCCTAGACGGAGCGGTCAAGCGGCTGCGTCGGGCAGGCGTTCATAACGTCGAGCGGCATCTTCTGGTGTCGGGAGACAAATGGGCCAAGCGTCGAGCTGGTAGCTTCGACCGGGTGCTGGTCGACGCACCGTGCTCAGGAACCGGAACCTGGCGTCGGAACCCAGATGCACGGCTGCGCCTGACGCCCGAAGACATTCAGGAGCTTGTTATCAAACAGGCACAAATCCTTGATCGTGCAGCATCTTTGGTGAAGCCGGGTGGGCGGATGATCTATGCGACCTGTTCGCTTTTGGCGTGCGAGAACGGGCAGCAGATCGATTCTTTCCTCAAGCGTCGCAAGGATTTCACGCGCCTGCCGAAAGAGCAAATGTCTGAACTCCTGCCTACCGAACTACGGAACAAGGCGCAGTTTTCCCTGACGCCGTTGCGGGACGGAACGGACGGGTTCTTTGCCTGTGTGCTGGAGCGGGTCATGACGGAAGTGAAGCCTGAAGAGCCGACCGAGACAGCTGAATCCGTGATTACGACGCCGGCGGCAGAAGGTCCTTCCACATAACCAGTGCGTCCACATAACCTTGGGATGGGTGGTCGAATGCTCCGGGAAGCGTGCCGATCACCCGGAAGCCTAGTGATTCCCATAAGACTATGGCACGCAAATTTGTGCTAACAACGAAATTGAACTGCATGGCGCGAAAGCCGAGTTTCATGGCTTGCGCCAAGGCATGCTCGGCCATGAGGCGGCCCGCGCCGAAGCCGGGCCGGGCGACGAAACCAGCATTGGCAATATGCGCACCACCGCCTTTTTGATTGGCCTGAAGATAAAATGTCCCGACAATCTCATAGTCACGGGTCTGTGCGACGTAGACGCGATGCTCCACATCCATCCAGTACGCCAGCGCCTGTCGCCGTCCCCAATGACGGGGCAACGCGTAGGTTTCTGCCTTGCGCAGAACGGGGGACAGGAGACACCAGATTCCTTCACGGTCCAGCGAATGGGCGGGACGGATCAGGAGGTCCGTATCTGGCAGGGACTGCGGGCGCATCATAACTGATCATTATTCCATAATTTAGGTGCATTGGCTGATCCGGGATATGATACCGCTTCGTATCCATAACGCGGAGCCCGTCCCGAACATCCATGCAATATGACATTCTTATCGGCATTGCCTCGACTTTCGGAGCAGGGATGCTGGCCCAGTGGGTCGCGTGGCGATTCCGACTTCCGGCTATTGTCCTTCTGTTTTTGCTGGGCCTGATCTTCGGACCTGGACTGGGTATTCTTCATCCATCGGAGACGATGGGGTGGATGTTCCGGCCTCTGGTGTCGCTACTCGTGGCGCTCGTAGTGTTCGAAGGCGGCATGGCGCTGGATTTCCGCCAGTTGCGCGAAGCCGGTGAGGGCGTTGCACGCCTGACGATGCTTGCACTACCGATCAACTGGGTTCTGGGCTCCCTGGCGGCGCGTTATGTCGCGCATCTGGAGTGGGGTACATCCATGCTGTTCGGGGCGATCGTCGTCGTAACGGGACCGACGGTGGTTCTGCCGCTGCTACGCAGCGCCAAGCTTCAGCCGCGCGTGGCCGCATTCCTACGCTGGGAAGCCATCGTCAACGATCCTCTGGGCGCGATTCTGGCAGCTGTCGTCCTTCAGCTCATGATGCTGCATGTGGACGTTCATGCGGACGTGTTCTTTACGCATACGCTGCCGGACCTTCTGGGAGCAATTGCCGTCTCACTATCGGCAGGAATCCTGCCGGCCTATCTGATCCGCTATCTCTTTACACGAGATTTGATGCCGGAAATCCTCAAGACCCCAATGCTGATCTCGATAGCGCTGGTGATCTTTTCGCTATGCAATCTTGAGATGGGTGGCGCAGGACTGATGGCCGTCACGATCTTTGGTATGGCGCTGGCAAATCTTCAGATCCCTGGTGTCACGGAACTGCGACGCATGAAAGAATCGCTCGTGGTTCTGGTCGTGTCAGTGCTGTTCATCATGCTAACAGCCGATCTTCACCGCACTGTTCTGGCGCGGCTTTCCATTCCGATTTTCGCACTGACGGTCGTGGTCCTGTTTGTTGTGCGGCCAATGGGTATTTTCCTGTCCACACTGGGAACAAGCATGCCCTGGAAGGAAAAGTTGTTCGTTGGCTGGATCGCGCCGCGCGGTATCGTGGCGGCGGCTGTAGCCGGTGAGGCCGGAATCAGCCTCAAGGAAGCTGGATATCAGTCCGCGGATCTCATCATGCCAGCGGTGTTCGCCGTGATTGCGGTCACGATGATCCTGCATGGATTTTCGCTCAGACCGATCGCGCGGCTTCTGAAGCTCACGCTATCCAACGATCCGGCGATTGCAATTCTGGGAGCAAGTCCGTGGTCCATCAATTTTGCGTCCTGCCTGCGCAGGGCCGGCGTGCCCGTACTTCTGGTAGACAACCGCTCCAGTGCACTCATGCCGGCAACACGCAGGGATATTCCCGTCCTACGGGCGGAACTCCTGTCTCAGCACGGACAGGAATCCTTTGAAGAACGCCCTGCTGATTATCTGATCGCGACGACGGGTGATGGCATCTATAACGGAATGGTGTGTGGACATCTGGCACCGACCATGGGGCGGCAGCGCGTCTATCAGATCAGCCCCGGCGTGGCGCGGCTGGATTTCTATCACGGCCTGTCACGCGATGCGCGAGGCAAAGTTCTGGGGGATCCCGCCTGGAATTACACCCTGTTCGATACGCTGTTCGAACAGGGGTGGCGGTTCGTGGCAGTGGAAGCCACGGAAGAAAGCGCGCCGACTTTCGGAACGGACGAGAACAGGCTCGACATTCTTGTGGTACGGCGTGACGGAAACATCCTGATCCGGTCGGCCGAGGACAATGACAAAGCCGTGCCTCAACCGAGAGATTACATGGTCTCTATGGTTCCGCCAGCAGCAGAATAAGATCATCTCAGGACGGGTTTTCCACAGTAATGTGGGAGAGACCGTCCCGCAGAAGGGCGCGGAGTTCCTTTTCCTCTAGGGCAATGCAGCCTTCCGTGTAACCACTGACGGGCGGAAGGTGCAGAAAAATAGCCGAGCCTCGCCCCGACTCGGCTGGCGCGTCGTTCCAGCCCATCACAATACAGAGATCGTAAACATGGTCCTCGCGCCACAGTGTCTCGCAGGAAGCTGGGTGGGGCAGGGAGACGGCGCGGTTGTAGTCGGGATGGGCCGGATCATCACACCAGCCGTCATTGGGAGCGATTGGTTCAACAGGCAGCTCTACACCGCAAACGGGGCTGGATATCCGGTCTGCACGATAGAGGACACGTCGGATCGGCAGTTCCCCCACGGGGGTGCACAGATCGCCTTCGACCTTGTCAAGAGATAGACCGCGCCGCCCCGTCAAAACCGGAATGATTTTACCCTGGAAGTGAATAAAAGCGCGGTCTCCAGCGGTTTTCAAAATAGCTTTAGCCATAATGCTGTTTCCTTTTGCGACTGTACTTGCCATAGTCTGCCCCGAGAGCATGCTGCTTTCTTCACCCCGTAACGGGAACGGCAAGTCCAGATGCACGAGTTACGAACGCCGACCTCTGCGGATGTGACTTTTCTTCCGTCGTGATAGAACGAGACAGGTTATTATGGCAGGTCCACGCCCCATTCTGGTTGTTGACGATGATGATACGCTGCGTCGTCTTCTCGCAGAGCAGCTTCAGCACGGTGGCGAACTGGAAGCCGTTGAGGCGACCTCCGTTGCTGCGGCGCGCGAACTTCTCGCCAAGCCTGGTGCCCGTTATGACGCCATGCTGCTGGATATCACTCTCCCCGATGGTGATGGACGCGATTTCTGCGCTGAGCTGCGACGCGAAGGCGTCCGCATGCCGATCATTATCCTGACTGGATCCGATGACGAACACGACGTCGTTCGCGGTCTGGATGCAGGAGCCAACGATTACGTTGCCAAGCCTTTCCGGATCGGTGAACTTCTCGCCCGCCTGCGTGCCCAGCTGCGGATTTTCGAGAACAGCGAGGACGCCGTCTTCGAGATCGGTCCGTATGCCTTCCGTCCGTCCGCCAAGCTGCTGGTCGAAACTGCCCGCAACCGCAGGATCCGTCTGACGGAGAAGGAAGCGGCGATCCTGAAATATCTTTACCGCGCAGGTCAGCGTCCGGTGGCCCGTCAGGTTCTCCTAAACGAGGTATGGGGCTACAACGCAGCCGTCACCACCCACACGCTTGAGACACATATCTACCGTCTTCGCCAGAAGATCGAACCCGATCCGGCTCGCACGTCACTGCTGATTACGGAAGGGGGCGGGTATCGTCTCGATCCGGAAGGCCGTGGTGTCATCAGCTCCGACAGCCTGTCAGCCTGAAGGCTGTCAGCCTGAAGGCTGACAGGCTGGGTAACGGGTCAGGCCGGATCGAAATCCAGCACGACCGGGACGTGATCGGAGGGACTGTCCCAGTCCCGCACGTCCTGAAGGACCCGGACATTACGAAGGCCCGGCATCAGATCGGGCGTCATCCAAACATGATCAAGCCGGCGTCCGCGGTTGGATTTCTTCCAGTCTTTGTTACGGTATGACCACCATGTATAGAGCTTTTCGGGCTCTGGCGTGATCGTCCGCATAGCATCCTGAAACCCCGTTGCCATCCATGCCTTGAGACGTTCAATCTCGGGAGGCGTGTGACTGACGATCTTCAGGAGCTGTTTGTGGCTCCAGACATCGTGTTCCAACGGCGCAATATTAAGATCGCCAACCAGAATACTGCGTGCAGGTGGTGTGGTGCTGAACCAACTGATTACCTCGTCCACGAAGGCCAGCTTGTGAGCGAATTTTTCGTTTTCTTCGGGATCCGGGATGTCTCCCCCAGCCGGTACATAGAAATCGTGCAGCAGGATCGGGCCGGCCGGTGTGGTAATACTGGCTGCGACATGTCGGCAGTCGGAGCGAGTGCACCAGTCAGGTGTGCCGTCTACGCTCTGTAGTTCGTGTCGCGACAGGATCGCCACACCGTTATAGCCCTTCATGCCTTTGTAGATCTGATGAGAGAGCCCCATTTCGGCCAAAGCCTGAGCAGGGAAGAGAGGATCCGGGACTTTCGTTTCCTGCAGGCAAACGATATCCGGGTTTTCCTGTTCGACGATCTGCTTCAGCAGAGGCAGTCTGAGTCGAAGGGAATTGATGTTCCAGGTGATGAGACGCATTCAAACTGGATCGACCGGATCGATCGTTTTGACAAGCACCCTCTTGCACACAAGACGTTCCCGTCCGATCTAGAACGAACCATGACCGATCTGCACGACACGCTCCTGACGCTTGATTCCCATATCGATATTCCCTGGCCGGACCGGCAGGATGCCTGGGCAGAAGAAACGCCAAGGCAGGTGAATGTCCCGAAGACTCGCAAAGGCGGTCTGCGGGCCGTATGCTTGGCCGCCTATATTCCACAGGGCCCCCGTGACGAAGCCGGACATGCTAACGGCTGGAAACGGGTTCAGGACATGCTGGACGTGATTGCTGGACTTGAAGGACGGCAGGGCGATCAGGGCGCACGTATCTGCCGCACAGCTGCGGATGTGCGGGCCGCCCACAAGGCAGACGACCTCGCCATCATTCCGGCGATCGAGAACGGGCATGGTCTGGGCGGTCGTCCAGAGCGTATTGCCGAGCTCGCCCGTCGTTATGGCGTCCGTTACATGACACTTACCCATAACGGGCATAATGCACTCGCGGATGCGGCCATTCCCCGCAAAGATCTAGCGGATAGCGATACACTTCATGACGGCCTGTCCAATCTGGGGCGTGAAGCGATTGCACACATGAACCGCACAGGCGTTCTGGTCGATGTGTCCCATGCGGCGAAGTCGACCATGATGCAGGCCACTGAAGTCTCCACCACGCCTATTTTCGCCAGCCATTCCTGCGCCCGCGCCCTGTGCGATCATCCGCGCAATCTGGATGACGAGCAGCTTGATCGCCTGAAGGAAACGGGTGGCCTGATTCAAGTGACTGCTATGGGCTCTTTCCTGAAAAAGGGCGGCGGAGGCACTGTTGACGATCTGGTGCGGCATGTCTCGTACATTGCGGATCGTATCGGAGTTGAGCATGTGGGTATCTCGTCCGATTTCGATGGCGGTGGCGGTATTCCAGGCTGGAAGGACGCAACTGAAACTGCAAACGTGACCTGGGCCCTTCAGGCGGCAGGATTCAGCGACGCGGATATTTCTGCCATCTGGGGTGGTAACATGCTGCGTCTTCTGGAGACGGCCGAACAGGCTGCAGAGAAAGCCTGAGAGCGGAGTCTTCACACGCTTTCGGGGGCGCCCAGCAGAACAGAACATGATCATGGACGGCTAAATAGGGAGTCGGTTCGTCCACCACGATCGGAAGAGATGCCCATCGGGAGCTTCCTGCACCTTTCTGTCCCACAGATCGACGCTGGCGGGATATATTGGGAAGCAAGATACAAGTGTTTTCAATGACTTACAAAATATGATTAAAAATTGGGCAATCTGATGGCATCTCCAGCAAACCGGGGCTTTCATGATTCTGTCACGGAGCAGCCCACAGACTTTTCCACAGGTTCAGTGGATGACTGAAGAAGCTGAATGACCGACCTTCCTCCGCACCATTCCGACTATCCTGCCGATCAGGACGCCCCCCTTGTTCCTGCAGAGAAAAAGCAGGGCGTGGAGGCCATCCGTGAGGCATTGAAGACCATTCCTTACAGCCCTGGCGTGTATCGCATGCTGAGCGAGAAGGGAGAGGTTCTGTATGTCGGCAAGGCGCTGAGCCTAAAGAAGCGCGTGTCGTCCTATACCCGCATCAACCAGTTGCCGGAGCGGCTGCGGCGGATGGTGTCGATGACGGTGTCGATGGAAATCGTCATCACAAGGACGGAAGCCGACGCGCTGCTTCTGGAAGCTAACTACATCAAGCGTATGAAGCCCCGCTTCAACATCCTGCTGCGCGACGACAAGAGCTATCCGTGGCTGATGCTGACCGAGAGCCATGAGTTTCCCCAGATCACCAAACAGCGTGGCAAACCGGTTAAGGGTGCGACCTACTGGGGCCCGTTCGCGAATGTCTGGGCGGTCAATCAGACGCTTAATCTGGTGCAGCGCAGCTTTCTGCTGCGGTCCTGTTCGGATGCGGTTCTGAACAGCAGAACGCGCCCCTGTCTACTGTACCAGATCAAGCGCTGCTCAGCGCCCTGTGTGAACCGGATTTCCAAAGAAGATTACGCCGAACTGGTCAGCGAGGCACGCCAGTTCCTTTCCGGACACAGCACGGAACTGCAGCAGCGCCTAGTTGCCGAGATGGAGCAGGCCTCGCAGGAAATGAACTACGAGCGGGCCGCATCCATTCGGGACAGGATCCGAGGTTTTTCCAGTATTCAGGGCTCGAGCACAATCAACCCGACCTCAATCAACGATGCGGACATCATGACCATCTGGCAGGAAGCTGGTCAGAGCTGCATCCAGGTTTTCTTCATTCGCGGCAACCGCAATAACGGCAACCGGGCGTTCTACCCGGCACACTCGGAAGAAGAGACCGCTGCAGACGTGCTGTCCGCCTTCATGATCCAGTTCTATGATAACAAACCGCCACCGCCTTCCATTCTTGTGAACTGCGAACTGCCAGAGCTGAATCTCGTCGAGGAAGCCCTTAGCATACGCCGCGGACAGAAGGTCGAGATCCTGAGACCCCAGCGGGGCGAAAAGAAAGACGTTGTCGAGCATGCCGCACTGAATGCGCGTGAGGCATTGGAGCGGAAGCTGGCGGAGAATACCGGACAGCGCAGACTGCTCGAGGGTGTTGCGGAAGTGTTTGGCCTGCCGGAAATTCCCCAGCGGATTGAGACCTATGACAACTCACACATTATGGGACAGGCCCCTTATGGCGTGATGGTCGTGGGCGGTCCGGAAGGGTTCAACAAGCGCGCCTATCGCAAATACGCCATCAAGGGACCTGTCGCGCCAGGCGATGATTTCGGCATGATGCGGGAAGTCATGGAACGGCGGTTCGGACATCGCCCTGAAAACGGGGAGCGACCGGAAGATTGGCCCGATCTGCTGCTGATTGATGGAGGGCTCGGGCAGTTCAACGCAGTACGGACCGTTTTGGCAGATCTGAGCGTGACAGGAATCCCGATTGTTGCCATCGCCAAAGGACCGGATCGTGACGCAGGGCGGGAGTGGTTCTTCATGGAATCGAAACCGCCATTCCAGCTCCCGCCGCGAGATCCGGTCCTGTATTACCTGCAGCGGCTGCGTGATGAGGCGCACAGATTCGCCATCACGACCCATCGGACAGGGCGCTCTAAAGGACTGCGCAGTTCGGAGCTGGATCACGTTCCGGGAATCGGGGCGGCGCGAAAAAAAGCCCTGCTCAACCATTTCGGCTCAGCGAAATCCGTCAGACAAGCGAGCCTTGACGAACTTGAGAATGCGCCGGGGATCAGCTCGAGTACGGCAACCGCCATTTACGGGCATTTTCATCCGGAATGGGCGCAGAAGACATCGACCGATAATCGCAGCCATTAAGCCGCACGTCGGAATTTACACGAAAAATACATCTTTTACGGCCACATTGGCGCATACCGGAAAGACGAAAACTGTTCTAGACTGCCTGCGATGCTGACAGATCTGCCAAACATCCTGACACTGCTGCGTATCGCGTCCATTCCTGTACTGGTCGTGCTGCTCTCCGTGCATTCGCCGACTGCAAACGTAATTGCATGCGCGGTCTACACTGCAGCGTGCATCACGGACTATTTGGACGGGGCACTCGCACGCCGTTGGCACCAGCTTTCGGAGTTGGGCCGGATGATGGATCCGATTGCAGACAAGCTGCTGGTGGGGTCGCTTCTTCTGGCTCTCGCCGGGCTGACGCACCTCCCGGTTTTCTCACTTTATGCCGGGATCATCATCATGGTCCGGGAAATTCTGGTCAGTGGCCTTCGGGAATACATGGCATCACAGCGAGAAACGCTGCCCTCCACCCGCTTGGCGAAATGGAAAACCGGAATTCAGATGGTGGCGATCGGGTTTCTGATCGGTGGAGATGGGGCAGCAGGAATGCTGGGTCTCTCCTTCCTTCCCGCCAGCCTGATCGGTGGAATTCTTCTCTGGTTCTCGGTCATTCCGACCGTCATCAGCGGCTGGGGTTATTTGACTGCCGGGCTCGCCCGTATCATGGCGGGACAATCCCGCAAGTCATCCAAGATCAGTTTCTGACACTAGTCTCTGTGGAATTATGGATGTCTTTGACTGTCTTCATCTGGCGCTCCGTCACAAGGACCGCTAAGGGTCATTCATTGACCTTGTGGGAGTAAGAAATGCGGAAGGCCGCTCTGCTGGCACTACCTCTCGCTCTGAGCGGCTGTTCAGGCATGGGCAAGTATATCCGTGACACCATGGTGTGGACGGCACTCGATAATCCCAATGGTCCACACGGTGACAGTGAAAATATTCACCGTGCCCGTGGTGAAAAATACGCCGAAACCCCGATCTTTCCTGAAGGCGGCAATATCTGGCCTGGTGCCCCACAGCCTCTTCCAACTCTCAAGGACGTCGAAAACCCCGACAGCACGTTCAGTCATGCCCTCGGAGACCCTGCAACCTATTTCGGTGGCGCAGCTCTCGACGAGAACTTTATGGGAGGCATTGGCAGCAAGGGGGCTCTGGGGGCTTCCGGACAGCAGCTCATGCAGGGGCAAAGCATGTCTGTCGGCGAAAGCGCCGATACCCATCAGGGCGTGAGCCGGGACCGCAGCCATGTAATTCCAACACTCCCATCCTCGGTCCCCGATAGCGCTACCCGTTTCCTGAACAAGAATCCAAGCAAGACCATCGTCATTCCGAATGGCGACGGCACAAGCACACTGATTGCGCCGGATGGCAGCGTGAAAGTCGTACGAGGCACACCCGCTGCGTCGCAATAACAGGAATTCTGATGGCTTCTGAAGCCGTCAACAGTTGCTCAGTTTCAGTACTGCCGGAAAAGCGCGATCAGACGACCCTGGATATGGACCCGTTCCGCCGGGAAGATGCGGGTTTCATAGTCCCTGTTGGCCGCTTCCAGCGCAATCATCGATCCGCGACGACGCAGCTTTTTGAGCGTCACTTCCTGCTCGTCGATCAGGGCGACAATGATCTGTCCATTTTCCGCAGTCTCGCGTCGCCGTATGATGGCGATATCGCCATCCAGAATGCCCGCTTCGATCATCGAATCACCCGCAACCGTCAGGGCATAATGCTCGCCGGTGCCAAGAAGCGAGACCGGAACGTCAATCCGATCGCTATCATCCTGCATGGCCTCGATCGGAAGACCAGCTGCAATACGTCCATAGAGTGGGATGCTGACAGTCTGGCGGTCATTGGCGACGCTGGCTTCTGAGAATGCACCTTCAAGGCCCTTCTGCCCCTGGTTAAGGACGGCAGGGAGGAACGCGGTACCCGTAGCGGCAGTAACCTCGGTTCCCATGTTTGGCAAACGCAACACTTCGAGCGCTCGGGCGCGATGATGGTGACGACGCAGAAAGCCGCGCTCTTCCAGAGCAGAAATCAGCCTATGGATGCCAGACTTTGAGCGAAGCTCAAGAGCATCCTTCATTTCGTCAAAAGAAGGAGAATATCCCGTCCTGCGAAGGTGGTCGTCGATATATAGCAAAAGCTGGTGTTGCTTGCGGGTCAGCATGCAGGCGCTCCCATGCGCCTCGGCGGAGGCAGGTCGGAAAACAAGGTGTAGAATGAAAGTCATCCCACATTTGTTCCTTATAGGTTCCTGTCTGTTGCCTCACAAGCGAAAGAGAGAGGCTTGCACGGTGGCCTGATAAGATTCTCTGGGTCTGAAAGTCTTTGAAAGCGCAGGAAAACCCCGAAATTGTACGTCAGGGCCTTGACCTGCGGACCACAAATCAGCATGGTGCGCCCAATCTAGAGATCAACATGCTGCATCGACACCTTCGAGCGGCATCAGTATGGCGAAAGCCCGAGGGTATCATGGGAAAGAGCAACGTTATTCAGATCCGGCTCGTTTCGTCCGCCGAAACCGGCTACTTCTACGTCACGAAGAAGAATGCCCGTTCCGCTACGGGGAAAATGGAAGTGCGTAAGTACGACCCGGTTGCACGCAAGCACGTCGTGTTCCGCGAAGCCAAGATCAAGTAAGGCTGTTTCGACAGCCTTTATGAAAAAAGCGGCCTTAAGGCCGCTTTTTTTGTATCTACTGAACTAGGTTTCCTGACAACTGCTCAGAATAGCTTGTCGTGAGGACCGTAGGGAACAACCAAATCACCGCTGCGGGTTAGATTCATCGTGGCACGTGCCCGCTCATCCAGCATATCAGCGTCAAGCGCCTTTTCCTTTAGCGCGACGACACGCCGGCGCCAGACACTCTGTTCGTCGTCGGCATCCTGCCGAGCCTGAAGAGCATCCTTCTGAAGCTGCAACTGCTCCTGGTAGGCATGAATACCATGAGCGCCGTGAAGGGCGTTCCACCCGAAATAGGCCGTCAGGGACAGGAAGAAAGCTGGGGGAGCAACGGCGCGGACACCACGCTTGATGAGCCGGATCAGTGTCACGTCGTGAATACTCCGTTCTGAAGGACTGCTTCAGCTTATATCAGTCAATCATGATCAGACAATGAATGAAGCAGAGATCTTTCACGTCTGGATCTGAAAAACGGCCCCATTCCCGAAGGAGATGAGGCCGTCGTGCAATCTCAGAAGTTCTTGAGAATACTACGTCCGGCATAGCGTGCGGCGCTACCGAGCTGCTGCTCGATCCGGATCAGCTGATTGTACTTTGCCGTGCGGTCAGAGCGGGAGAGGGAGCCCGTCTTGATCTGTCCACAGTTCGTGGCGACGGCGAGGTCGGCAATTACGGAATCTTCCGTCTCACCGGAACGATGGCTCATGACGCAGGCATAACCGGCCTTATGAGCGGTTTCGACAGCTTCAAGCGTCTCGGTCAGCGTACCGATCTGATTGACCTTCACGAGCAGCGCGTTACCCGTGCCGGCCTTGATGCCACGGCGCAAACGCTCCGGGTTGGTCACGAACAGATCGTCTCCCACAAGCTGAAGCTTCTTGCCCAGACGGGTCGTAAGCTCTGCCCAGCCTTCCCAGTCATCCTCCGCCAGACCGTCCTCAATGGAGACGATCGGGTAACGGTTGGCCAGATCTTCAAGATAGGAAATCATGCCCGACGCATCGAATTCCTTGCCTTCACCCTTCAAGTTGTAGCGGCCATCAGCATAAAATTCAGTAGCAGCACAATCGAGCGCGAAAGTTACGTCTTCACCGAGCTTGTAGCCCGCAGCCTCAACAGATTTTGCAATAAATCCAAGAGCTTCATCAGCAGACTTCAGATTCGGTGCAAAACCGCCCTCATCGCCGACATTGGTGTTGTACCCGGCTTCGGACAAGCCTTTCTTCAGGCGCGCAAAAATTTCCGAGCCCATACGGATGGCATCCGCTACCGTCGGAGCACCGACCGGCTGAATCATGAATTCCTGGATATCGATCGGATTGTCGGCATGCTCGCCGCCATTGACGATGTTCATCATCGGCACAGGCAGAAGATGGGCATAGGCACCACCGACATAGCGGTACAGCGGCAGTTCCAGTTCCTCGGCCGTTGCCTTGGCGACGGCGAGGGAGACGCCCAGGATGGCATTTGCACCCAGACGGGATTTGTTGGGGGTCCCGTCCAGATCGATCATCGCATTGTCGATGGCGATCTGATCTTCCGATTCGGCGCCCTGGAGCACTTCAAGGATGTCATTTTCAACATGGCTGCAGGCCTTCAGGACACCCTTGCCGCCGTAGCGGGACTTATCACCATCGCGCAGTTCCACGGCTTCATGGGCACCTGTAGAGGCACCAGACGGGACAGCAGCGCGGCCGCGGGCACCGGAGGACAGCTCGACCTCGACCTCGACGGTGGGATTGCCGCGGCTGTCCAGGATTTCGCGGGAGGTAATATCAACGATGGCGCTCAATGGAAGCTCTCCTGGAGATGCGTGAACCGGGTTGGCTCGTGACCGTTCGGAATGAAACAGCTATTTCAAGTCTCAAAATCACGCCGTGAGGTCAACGACGACATGCGTCTTCCTTTTCCCGTTTTCGTGCTCGGCATTGCCGGACTGATCCCCTTCATGACGCTCGGAGGGTGGATCTTCCTGGCCGGGATCTTCACGCCACTACCTCATCTGAAAATCATTCTTCTGGCGTACGGGTCCTGCGTTCTGTCATTTTTGGGGGCCGTGCACTGGGGCTTGGCCATGGAACGTCCGGACATCATCACCGTTGGCGGCACATCGCAGCGGGACCGTCAGCGCCTCGTACTGGGTGTCTGCCCTGCGCTGTGGGCATGGCTGTCACTATGCGTTGGCGTTCTGGGGCATATCCGCGCCGGCTTTGGGCTGGAAATCATCGGTTTTGTCGGGACATTCCTGGTGGAACGGGAGGCCTGGAGAAAAGGCGCTCTTCCCCCAGGCTATCTGCCGCTTCGCACAGGGCTCACAGCTATTGCGGTGCTGAGCCTGTTTCTAGCGGCTCTGGCGCCGTCCTAAACCTAGGACAGAAAAGACTTCGTGAGCGCGTCGAAGGCCTTCAGGCGCGTCAGAAGTTCGCGCATTTCACTAAGCGGCACCATGGTCGGACCATCGCTCGGCGCGTGATCCGGGTCTTGATGTGTCTCGATAAAAACGGCAGCCACGCCGATCGACAGAGCAGCACGTGCCAGAGGCTCAACAAACTCCCGCTGACCGCCAGTTGAAGCCCCAAGGCCACCCGGTTGCTGCACGGAGTGAGTGGCATCAAATACGACGGGATAACCCGTCTGCGCCATGATCGGCAGACCACGCATATCGCTCACCAGCGTGTTGTAACCGAAGCTCGTGCCGCGGTCGCAGAGCATGATGCGCTCATTGCCTGTAGACGCGATCTTCGCGGCAACATTTGCCATGTCCCAAGGTGCGAGAAACTGGCCCTTCTTGATGTTGATGGCACGACCAGTTTTGCCCGCAGCCAGCAGCAGGTCAGTCTGGCGGCACAGGAAAGCTGGGATCTGAAGAACATCAACGGCCTGGGCAGCAGGCTCACACTGCTCGGCAGTATGGACGTCCGTCAGGACGGGGACGCCGAATCGTTCCCGGATGCTGGCGAGAATCTCTAGACCCGCATCCATACCTACGCCACGCGCGGCGTTGACCGAACTGCGGTTCGCCTTATCGAAGCTGCTTTTGTAGATCAGACTGATTCCCAGCTCACGACACAGGCTGGAAATAGCATCGGCCATTTCTGTTGCGTGCTCGCGGGATTCGATCTGGCAAGGGCCAGCAATCAGCGTGAACGGCTGATCCTGGCCGACCGTAAGGTCTCCGATCCGGAAGCTCACTTGCGGTGAGCCTCCTTGACAGCCGCGGCAATGAAGCCTGCAAACAGCGGATGCGGGTCGAAAGGCTTGGAGAGCAGTTCCGGATGGTACTGCACTGCTACGAACCAAGCGTGATCCGGATACTCAACAACTTCCGGCAGCACACCGTCAGGAGAGAGGCCGGAGAACCGCAGGCCCGTCTTTTCAAGGCGATCCTTGTAGTGGGCGTTGACTTCCCAGCGATGACGATGGCGCTCGCGGATTTCCGTGCGGCCGTAGATTTCTGCCACGCGGGAGCCCGGAACCAGCTTGGCCGGATAAGCACCCAGACGCATCGTACCGCCCAGATCGCCACCTTCGCGGCGACGAAGCAGCTCGCTGCCACGCGCCCATTCAGTCATCAGGCCGACCAGAGGTTCGTCCGTCGGACCGAACTCAGTCGAGGAGGCCTTGGGCAGACCAGCCAACGAACGGGCACATTCGATCACGGCCATCTGCATGCCGAAGCAGATGCCCAGGAAGGGAATGTTGTGCTCACGGGCATAGCGGACAGCCTGGATCTTGCCTTCCGCGCCACGCTCACCAAATCCGCCTGGCACGAGGATAGCATCTGCATCCTTCAAACGCTCGGCAATGTTGCCGTTCTTTTCGAACTCTTCCGATTCGATCCAGTCGAGCTTCACCTTAACATGGTTGGCGATGCCACCATGCAGTAGGGCTTCGGCCAGCGACTTGTAGCTGTCGAGCAGAGCCGTGTACTTGCCGACGATGGCTACGCGGACTTCGCCTTCGGGCTCACGAATCGCGTGGACGATCTTTTCCCAGCGCGAGAGGTCCGGCTTGCTGTCATAGGGCAGGCCAAAATAGCGCAAGACTTCCTGGTCCATTCCCTCATTGTGATAGGAAATGGGGCAGGCATAGATCGTGTCCACATCGAGCGCTGCAATGACAGCTTCCGAGCGGACGTTACAGAAATTGGCGATCTTGCGACGCTCGTTGTCCGGAATCGGACGATCCGAGCGGCACAGGAGCATCTGCGGCTGGATGCCGACATTCTGCAATTCCTTGACGGAATGCTGCGTCGGCTTCGTCTTGAGTTCGCCAGCTGCCGGAATGTAGGGCAGGAGGGTCAAGTGCACGCACATGGTCTGGGCATGGCCGAGATCATTGCGTAACTGACGGATGGCCTCGAGAAAAGGCAGGCTCTCGATGTCGCCGACCGTACCGCCGATTTCCACAAGGACGAAATCATAGTCGTCGGTGCCTGTGACCACGACGTCCTTGATGGCGTCCGTGATGTGCGGAATGACCTGCACGGTCCCACCCAGATAGTCGCCACGGCGTTCGCGGGCGATCACATCCGAATAGATCCGTCCCGTCGTGGTGTTGTCAGCACGTGACGCATGGACGCCCGTAAAGCGTTCATAGTGACCGAGGTCGAGGTCGGTTTCGGCCCCGTCATCGGTAATGAACACCTCACCATGCTGGTACGGGCTCATGGTGCCCGGATCCACGTTGAGATAGGGGTCCAGTTTGCGCATACGGACCTTGTATCCGCGCGCCTGGAGGAGAGCAGCTAGGGCCGCTGAAGCGATGCCCTTGCCGAGAGAAGATACCACACCGCCGGTGATGAATACGAAACGCGTCATGGGCGGTCTTCATACACTGCCGACATGGGGCAGGGGAAGCGAAGAGACGCGTCTGTTGAAAAGATCCCCGTTAAAAAGTTTGAACGGGGATCTTTAGGCTCGGTCAGTGAGCAGGTGCAGCCGGGGTTGTGGTGGTGGTCGTCTGGGTTGCGGCAGGCGGCTCGGCCAGAATGTCATGCGAGCCAACGCCGGAAGAAGCGCCACGGTTCATGACGGCCAGCACCAGGCACAACAGCATGAAAATGCCAGCGAGAACGGACGTGGCACGCGTCAGCAGCGTTGCCGTCCCGCGGCCGCTCATGAAGGAGCCCATGCCCTGGCCGCTGCCAATGCCGAGGCCACCGCCTTCGCTACGCTGGATCAGGATCACTCCGATCAGCGCCAGTGTGACCAGCAGGTTGAGAGCAAGCAAAAGAGTGGTCATGAACGATAGGGTCCGGACAATGATTGGGACGTCAGGCGGAAAGATGCTGCTTCAGCGATGCGCAGGAAGCTCTCTGCTTCCAGACTGGCACTGCCAACCAGCACCCCGCCAAGCGACCCGATGGAAAAAATAGTCGGCGCCTGAGCCGGTGTGACGGAGCCGCCATACAGGATCGGCACGCGAATGTCATCCGTCTTGAGACGGGACTGCAACAGTCCATGCAGGAGAGAGAGGGTTCTCTCAAGCTCGTCGATAGGCGGGATCGTGCCACTTCCGATAGCCCAGACAGGCTCGTAAGCCAGGATACCTGTAAAGCCGTCGGTCAACGATCCCTCGACCTGCGTGGCCAGAACGGTGGTCGTCCGGCCTTCAAGACGCTCCTGCATCGTCTCACCGATACAGACGATGGGAATGAGGCCCGCAGCTTCGGCAGCTTCAACCTTCTGGCGAATCAGGAAATCAGTTTCGCCATGGGCTTGTCGACGCTCGGAATGGCCGAGAATGACGTAGCGGACACCAAGGTCGGCCAGCATTTCAGCCGAAATATTCCCGGTATGGGGCCCCGAAGACGTCGTATGACAGTCCTGCGCACCAAGATGCAGCGGCGTCGCCGGCCCTTCAGCATTGATGATGCCATGCACGCTGGCAAGCTGGGTGAAGGGTGGGCACAAAACGAGCCGCACGTCATCGGGGAGAGACTGCGCGCCCTCGGCGACGGCACGGGCAAGACGGCCGGACTGCTCCCGCAACCCATGCATCTTCCAGTTTCCAACGACAAGCCTAGGTGATGGGGGCACTCTTCCTCCTTGATGATGAGCCCTGAAGAATGAGGGCGTTACCGGTATGCGCTCAATGTCTGCAACCGAATGAATGCCGCAAGTCAGCACTCGTTCCGGTCTGCTTCTGGTCAAGCCGTTCTCACGACATTATGGTGCGGCAAGTCTAGCGGGCCTTTTGTGTCCGCACCATCCCGTCATCCGGATCTGCCCTGACCCTATGATTACCACGCTCCGCCACCTCTTTGTTGACTCCTGGGCCGGCCGTGCCGCCGCGCTGCTGATCTTTCTGGCCTTCATCGGCTGGGGCGTGGGAGATGTGTATTCCAACATGGGCACGGCAAGCTCGAACGAAGTCGTGCGCGTCGGCGATCGGAGCATCACGCCGGATGATTTCAGTCGCGCGCTCTCGGCGCAGCTTCCCGAAGTCGCCAGACGGATCGGACTTGCCGACCCGTCCAAGCTTCCCAAAGGCGAGGTCGAGCAGATCGCAAGGCAGGCGCTTCAAAACCTTGTGATCCAAAACGAGACCCAGCTTGCTGCCGCCCGTGCGGGCATGATGGTTCCCGATGATCTGGTTCGGCAGGAAGTCTTTGCCATTCCAGCGTTCCACAACGCCGCCGGACAGTTCGACCGGAGCGTCTTCAATGACCGTCTGACCCGGATCGGCCTGTCCGAGGGCAAGCTGCTCCAGGCCATCCGCGAGGATATCGCTTCACGCGGCCTTCTGCAGGGCATGGGACAGTCTGTTGTCGCGCCGTCTTCCCTGACGGACCGGATGCTGTCCTTCGATGCGAGCCAGCGCGTGTTCGATCTTGTCCGGATCCCGTTTGCAAGCAGTGTCATTGCTGCCGCGCCGACCGATGACCAGCTTCATCGTTTCTATGACAACCACCCGCAGATGTTCCGCACGACGGAATACCGTCATGCAAAGATGGTCGTCATGACGCCGGACAGCGTAGCGAAGACGATCGAGGTTCCCGACGACGTCCTGCACCGTCTCTATGATTTTCAGGCCCGCACCTTCGATATGCCCGAGACGCGGACAATTCAGGTCCTGACCTTCACCGATCAGGCAAAGGCCGATGCTGCTGCCGCTGCTTGGAAGAGCGGAACGTCCTGGAACGATATCCAGAAGAAATTCCCTGAAGCTGCTGCAGTATCCCTGCCGTCCGTACGCCAGAGCGACATCCCAAACCCCGAACTCGCCAAGGCGGCATTCGCAGCAGCGTCCGACCGCATCTCCGGCCCGGAAAAGACCGGCATGGGCTGGGTCGTCTTTAACATCACGGCCATTACCGCGCCGCACAAAACGACTTTCGAACAAGCTAAGGAAGGTTTGAAAACGCAGGTCCAGCACCAGGAAGCCGGGGAAGCGCTTCAGGCCCGTCAGAAGCAGTTTCAGGATGCAGTTGCCGGATCTTCGACGCTGGAACAGATCCCAAGCGACCTCGGGGCCGTGCCCGCATCCGGCACACTGGATTCAAACGGCCTGACGCAGGACGGTCTGCCGGCACCCATCCCGGGCGACGCAGCCCTGCGCCAGGCGATCATCCACCAGATCTTCACCCAGTCCAAGGATACCCAGCCGACCGTCATCAATGGTCCGAACGGCACGGCATTCTCCCTGCTCGTCGATGAAGTGCATCCGGGCACACTCAAACCGTTCGACAGCGTACGCGATCAGGTCGTGCAAGCCTGGACGGCGGATCAGAAGCGCCATGCTGCAGATCTGCGTGCGACCACACTGTTCAATAGCGCCAAGGCTGGAACGCTGCGCAAGGCCGTTGAGGGGCAGACCGAAGCCTCAGCCCTGCGCCAGGACGTTGCCGTGTCCCGGGTTCATCCAGACCAGAGCCTTCCGCAGAATGTCCTGCGCGGCGTCTTCGGACTCAAGCCGGGAACGAGCGGCATGTTCGAATCACCGGATGCCTTCTGGCTGGTCAACGTGACGGCGGACAAGCCGGCCTCGGCAGAGGAGTTGAAGAGCCTGGGTAAGCAGCTTTCCGACGAATATCTGCAGTCCATGCGTTCCGACATCCCGATGGCGCTGAACGCCGCCATGGAAAAAGAGGTTCCGCCCTCACATATCAATATGGCGCTTTATAATCAGGTCGTAACGGCCGCCACGCCGGCAAGTGCTCCGGCAGCCGATAACGGGGCACACTGATGGGCTTTGTCTACAGCATCGAAGCTGCCGATCTCCTGACGCCCGTCTCGGCCTTTCTGCGCCTTTCAAAACTGTCGGACGATCCGTACCGACTGCTGTTCGAGAGTGTCGAAGGCGGTGCAGCCCGCGGGCGTTATTCCGTCATCGCGCTTCTGCCAGATCTGGTCTGGAAATGCCGGGACGGAAAAGTGACACTGGATGGCAGGCCCATTGACGGCGTGCCGCTCGAGACACTGAAGACCATCGTGGATGAGAGCCAGATGGAGCTTCCGGCCGGAATGCCGCCAATGATCGGCGGCGTGTTCGGCGTACTGGGTTATGACATGGTGCGCCAGATGGAGCGCCTGCCGAACGCCCCACTCAACGATCTGGGACTGCCGGAAGGGATCATGATCCGTCCGCGCCTTTTCGCAGTCTTCGATTCCGTGCGGGACGAGCTTACGCTGGCCGTGCCAGTGCGCGGCGAGACAACGGATGCGAAGGCGAAGGCACTTCTCGATCAGGCACGGGCCGCTCTGGCCGCCCCACTGGGAGACGAGCGCGAGACGCTGCCGCCCGACACGGAACTGGCACCACCGACATCGAACATGACGCAACAGCAGTTCGAGGATCACGTCCGCAAGGCACAGGACTATATCGCTGCGGGCGATGCCTTCCAGATCGTGCCGAGCCAACGCTTCACAACACCATTCCCACTGTCGCCGCTCTCGCTCTATCGCAGCCTGCGCCGTGTCAATCCGGCTCCCTTCCTGTTCGTAATGGAGCTTGAGGACTACGCTCTGGTCGGGTCCTCGCCTGAAATTCTCGTGCGGTTGCGCGCCGGCGAGGTCACAGTACGTCCGCTGGCGGGCACACGTCCGCGCGGAGCGGATCGCGAAGAGGATCTGGCCCTGGAAGAGGAGCTACTGGCCGACCGCAAGGAACTGGCCGAGCATCTGATGCTGATTGACCTGGGCCGAAACGATGTCGGACGCGTCTCAGAGCTTGGAACCGTCGAGGTTCCGGAAAAATTTGTCGTCGAGCGCTACAGCCACGTCATGCATATTTCCTCGACCGTTACCGGCCGCATCAAGGACGGCAAAACGGCGATGGATGCACTTGTCGCAGCTTTCCCGGCCGGAACGCTGACAGGGGCCCCCAAGATCCGCGCCATGGAAATCATTGACGAGCTGGAACCGACGCGGCGTGGGCCCTATTCGGGCTGCGTCGGATATTTCGGGGCAGATGGGGAAATGGATACCTGCATCGGGCTGCGCATGGCCGTTCTCAAGGGCGGCAACATGTATGTGCAGGCCGGCTGCGGTGTCGTGGCCGACAGCGATCCGAACGCCGAGTTCCGCGAGACGCAGGCGAAGGCCCGCGCACTGTTTCGCGCGGCGGAAATCGCCGTCGCAACTGCCGCAAAAGCCTGACGGGGCCTCGAAACGCGATGTATTTGACGAAAACAGACACGGCGGTCATTCTATTGCCATGATCCTTCTCATCGACAATTACGACAGCTTCACATTCAACATCGTCCACCATCTGGGTGCGCTTGGGGTTGAGTGTGACGTGCGGCGCAATGACGCGCTGAGTGTCGAGGAAGCCCTGGCGCTCAATCCGTCTGCAGTCGTGATCTCGCCAGGTCCGGGTGCTCCGACCGAAGCCGGGGTCTGCTGTGACCTGATCCGTGCAGCTGCGGGCAAGGTGCCGGTTTTCGGCGTATGCCTCGGCCACCAAGCCATTGGGCAGGTCTTCGGGGCAGAAGTTGTACGCGCGCCCATGCCTATGCATGGCAAGATCAGCGCAGTTCATCATGACGGAACAGGCGTCTTTGCCGGGCTGCCAGAGCCAGTAGATGTGGTGCGCTATCACAGCCTGACTCTTGCCCCCGACAGCATTCCCGAAACGCTCGTAGTCAATGCCCGGACGGAAGACGGCGTCATCATGGGCGTGCGCCACCGTGACTATCCTGTGCACGGCGTACAGTTCCATCCCGAGAGTATTGCTTCCGTTGCAGGCCGGGAACTGCTGGCCAATTTCCTGACGATTGCCGGTATTCCGGTCCATGCCACGCAGGCCGCATGACAGTGAGTGCAGATTTTACGTCCCTTCTGCATCAGGCGGTCTCGGGACGACAGCTCGACAGTCATGAGGCAGAAACTGCTTTTCACGCCATCATGGCTGGCGAGGTCGATCCGGTTCAGCTTGCCGCTTTCCTGACTGCGCTGAAACTGCGCGGCGAAACCTTTGCTGAACTGACTGGGGCCGTTCGGGCGGTCCGTCATCACATGACGGTTCTGCCGGATGCTCCAGCCGGCACTATTGATGTATGCGGAACAGGCGGCGACGGCCTGAAGACACTGAATGTGTCCACAGCCGTAGCCTTCGTACTGGCGGGACTTGGCGTCCCCGTAGCCAAGCATGGTAACCGCGCACTCTCATCTGCTACGGGTGCGACGGATGTTCTCGAGGTTCTGGGCATTCCCCCGACCGACAATCTGGAGCTTCAGGGCCGTCGGCTGCGCGAAGATGGACTAGTCTTTCTGGCAGCCCCCCAGCATCATCGTGCGATGCGGCATGCGGCTCCTGTCCGTAAGACGCTGGGTTTCCGCACCTTGTTCAATCTGCTCGGCCCGCTGTGCAACCCCGCTCAAGTCCGCCATCAGCTGATCGGCGTGTTTGACAGGCGCTGGTGCGAGCCCGTGGCGCGGGCGCTTGGCGCACTGGGCAGTCTGTCGGTCTGGGCCGTCCATGGCTCGACCGACGAGGGTGGAAGCGACGAGCTTACGCTTGCTGGCCCCTCCCAGGTTTCGGTCTGGCAGGACGACGCTTTTTTTTCATTCGGGATCGAACCGGACATGGCCGGACTGGCTGTCGCGCCGATTTCAACCATCCGGGGCGGGGACGCGCAGACCAATGCTGCCGCATTGCTCGCCCTGCTGGATGGCGCGAATGGCGCTTACCGGGATACGGTTCTTCTCAACGCCGCTGCGGCCCTGCACGTGGCAGGTCGCGGCGATATCGTGAAGGCCGGAGCGATTGACGTTCCGGCCTTCCGTCGCAATGTAGGAATGGCGGCAGACTCCATTGACCGGGGGCTTGCACGTGCCGCGCTCGAGGTTGCGCGCATGTCAGCTCATTCCATTGCCCCCCAAAACGCAGGACGATCATGACATTCATGTACCATCGACCGGCGATGACATATTCGCCTGAGGGAACGGAACAGTTCCCGGACCCGGAAATTCCGGAAACGACGACCCCGCCCATCAAGGATCCCGAAGCGGAAACTGCGGCTGACCGCAGTGACGTTCTGGCCCGGATCTGCGCCCGCACCCGCGTGGATATCGAGCAGCGCTCGCAAATCATGTCCCTCAAGGAGATCACAGCGCGCGCCCGGGAAGTAACGGTCCCGACACGGGGCTTTGGTCAAGCGCTCCAGCATCTCACGGCTGATCGTCAGGTCGGACTGATTGCCGAGATCAAGAAGGCGTCTCCATCCGCCGGTATTCTGCGTCCGGACTACAATCCGGTGGAGATAGCGCAGGAATATCAGGCTGCCGGCGCCACCTGTCTTTCGGTTCTGACGGAAGGCTCGTGCTTTCACGGCAACACGGATGATATCCGGGCCGTGCGTGAGGCATGCAGTCTGCCGATCCTGCGCAAGGATTTTATTCTGGACCCCTGGCAAGTCCATGAAAGCCGCCTAATCGGGGCGGACTGCATTCTGCTGATCATGGCGGTGCTGACGGAAACGCAGGCGGCCGAACTAATCGCAATTGCGCGCGGGCTGGACATGGATGTCCTTCTGGAGGTCCATGACGAAGCCGAACTGAACCGGGCGCTGGCACTCGATACATTCCTGATTGGAATCAACAACCGTAACCTTCGCACCCTGAAGACCGATATCCAGACGACGATCGATCTGGCGCCGATGGTGCCGCCGGACCGTCTGGTCGTCTCGGAAAGTGGCATCCGGACGCAGGACGATATGATGAAAGTCGGAGCAGTAGGTGCGAGCGCCGTACTGGTCGGTGAGAGCCTGTTGCGTGAGCCCGATCCGGGCGTTGCAGCACGTCGATTGCTCGGTTTTATTTGATCTTCGGCCGCCTTTAAGGGCGGTCAGGGCCGTTTTTTCACGGCATACCCCCAGATCGGTGCGTTCCGCGAAAGCGGGACGTGGTCTGGCTTTTGGTAGATTCTGCCGCTAAAGCATGCGGGATTTTGTGCATTTTCATCAGGAGACCGTCATGGACGAGACACCGTCCGCTTCAGGCCGGAGCAACGGTCCGGCCCTTTCGCCGGAGACCATGAAGCGCGCTTACAGGGACATGCTTCTTGTTCGGCGATTTGAGGAAAAGGCTGGCCAGCTTTACGGCATGGGCCTGATCGGCGGCTTCTGCCATCTCTATATCGGGCAGGAAGCCGTTGTGGTTGGGATCGGCCTCAACATGAAGCAGGGCGACAAGTCCATCACGTCCTATCGCGATCACGGGCAGATGCTCGTAGCAGGCATGACGCCGCGCGGTGTTATGGCGGAACTGACGGGGCGGTCCGGTGGGTATTCCCGCGGCAAGGGGGGCTCCATGCACATGTTCTCCCGTGAAAAAGAGTTCTACGGCGGTCATGGCATTGTCGGGGCACAGGTGGCCCTCGGCACGGGGCTGGCGTTTGCGAACAAGTATCGCGGTACGGATGAAGTCTCGATCGTGTATTTCGGCGAAGGAGCCTCTGCACAGGGGCAGGTTTATGAGAGCTTCAATCTCGCCGCACTGCACAAGCTGCCCTGCATCTATGTGATCGAAAACAACCGCTACGGCATGGGCACATCCATCGAGCGCGCTTCGGCCTCCAAGGATCTGTCCCGCAACGGCGAGCCCTGGGGCATTGCCAGCCGCAAGGTAGATGGCATGGATATCTTCGCTGTGCATGAAGCCGCGCAGGAGGCCATAGAATATTGCCGTGCGGGCAAGGGGCCGTTCCTGCTGGAAATGGAAACCTATCGCTATCGTGGGCACTCCATGTCCGATCCGGCGAAGTATCGCCAGCGCGCAGAGGTTGAAGAAATGCGTCGTACGCGCGATCCAATCGAGACCCTGAAAGCCGAGATGCTACGCAGCGGGATCGAAGAGAGCGTGTTCAAGGACATTGAGACGGACGTAAAAGCCATTGTGGCTGACGCGGCCGAATTTGCGCAGACAAGCCCTGAGCCGGATCATTCCGAACTCTGGACTGATATTCTGGTGGAGGCCTGATCCATGGCATCTCTCATTTTGATGCCGGCACTCTCGCCGACGATGACCGAAGGGACACTTGCGCGCTGGCTCAAGGCGGCAGGTGAGGCCGTTTCCGCCGGAGACGTGATTGCCGAGATCGAGACCGACAAGGCGACCATGGAAGTGGAAGCCGTGGACGAAGGTGTGATCGGCAAGACGCTGGTGGCCGAAGGTACGCAGAATATCGCGGTTAACACGCCGATCGCAGTGCTTCTGGCGGAAGGCGAGGACGCTGCCGCAGCAGACACTGTAACCCGTTCTGCTGATCCGGCTGCAAGCGCTTCTGTCGCGATTGAAACACCAACTGATCCGGGGATCGTGGAAGCACCGGAAGTCGCACAGGCCGAGAATGATCGGGACTGGGGCGAAACCAGCGAAATCACCGTCCGTCAGGCCCTGCGGGATGCGATGGCGGACGAGCTTCGTCGCGATGAGGACGTGTTCCTGATCGGTGAGGAAGTGGCGCAGTATCAGGGTGCTTACAAGGTCAGTCAGGGCCTGCTAGATGAGTTCGGCGAGAAGCGCGTCATCGATACGCCGATCACGGAACATGGTTTCACGGGTATGGCCGTTGGTGCGGCGCTGACGGGATTAAAGCCGATCGTCGAGTTCATGACCATGAACTTCTCGCTTCAAGCCGTTGATCATATTATTAATTCTGCTGCCAAGACGTTGTATATGTCCGGTGGTCAGATGGGCTGCCCTATCGTGTTCCGTGGCCCGAATGGTGCAGCGGCGCGTGTCGGCGCACAGCACTCGCAGTGTTTCGCAAGCTGGTTTGCCCATATTCCGGGCCTGAAGGTGGTCGCTCCCTGGTCGTCTGCGGATGCGAAAGGATTGCTGCGGGCCGCTATTCGCGATCCGAACCCGGTCATCGTGCTGGAGAACGAGATCCTCTACGGCCAGAAGTTTCCGTGCCCCGTGGATGAAGACTTCATCCTGCCGATCGGTCGCGCGAAGATCGAACGGGAAGGGACGGACGTAACGCTCGTGGCCTTCTCCATCATGGTCGGCGTAGCGCTGGAAGCCGCAGCCATTCTGGCAGAAGAAGGCATTTCGGCCGAAGTCATCAACCTGCGCTCGATCCGTCCTCTGGATACCGAGACGATCGTGCGCAGCGTGAAAAAGACAAACCGGATTGTGTCCGTCGAAGAAGGCTGGCCGGTGGCAGGCATCGGGGCGGAAATCTGCACCGTGGCCGTCGAGCAGGCTTTTGACTGGCTCGATGCTCCGCCGGCGCGTGTCTGCGGACTCGACCTGCCAATGCCGTATGCGGCCAATCTCGAAAAACTGGCGCTTCCCAAACCTGAATGGGTTGTGGACGCCGTTCGCAAGCAGCTGCGGGACTGACAACGATGGCTACCGATATTCTGATGCCGGCGCTGTCGCCGACTATGACCGAGGGCAAACTGGCTCGCTGGCTCAAAGCTGAGGGCGATACCGTCTCCGCTGGCGACGTGATTGCCGAAATCGAAACCGACAAGGCGACCATGGAAGTGGAAGCCGTGGACGAGGGCATTCTTGGCCGCATCCTGATTAAGGAAGGCGTCGAGGGCGTTCCCGTCAACACGCCGATCGCAGTTCTTGTGGAAGAGGGTGAAGCTGTGCCGGACGCCTCTTCCATGCAGGCGCCAGCGGCCCCGAAAGCTGAGGTCGCCCCACCGGAAACGATGAGAGCCGTGCCTGCAAAAGCTTCGGCAGAAGAGAAGGGTGAGCGAATTTTCGTCTCTCCGCTGGCGCGCCGCATGGCGCGTGAGCGAGGCATTGCCCTCGATGAGCTGACGGGCAGCGGCCCGAATGGCCGTATTCTCAAGCGAGATGTAGAAAAGGGCGTGACGGCTCCAAAGACTGAGCCGAAAGTAGTTCCGGCAGCAACTCTTCTTGCCACTTCGGAAGATACGGTGCGTCGCGTTCCGAATTCCACGATGCGTAAAGTCATTGCGCGACGTCTAACGGAGTCCAAGACGCAGGTTCCGCATTTCTATGTCTCGGTCGATATCGAGTTGGATGCACTGCTGGAATTGCGATCGAAGCTGAATGCTACTGCGCAAGAAAACAGCTTCAAGATTTCTGTCAATGACATGATGATCAAGGCCGTTGCGCTGGCTCTAAAGAAGGTACCAGGTGTGAACGTGCAGTTCACGGATGTCGAGACGCTGCATTTCGAAAATGTGGACATCTCGATGGCCGTGTCGGTGCCAGACGGCCTGATCACGCCGATCATCCGCAACGCTGATCACAAGTCCCTGCGCCAGATCAGCGTCGAGGCCAAAGATCTGGCCAAGCGTGCCCGTTCTGGAAAACTCAAGCCGGAGGAATTCCAGGGCGGGACGTTCTCCATTTCCAACATGGGCATGTTCGGCGTGCGCGAATTCGCAGCGATCATTAATCCGCCTCAGGCCGGTATTCTGGCAATTGCATCCGGTGAAAAGCGGGCCGTGGTGCGTGGATCAGAAATTGCTGTTGCAACCGTGATGACGGCGACGCTTTCGGTCGATCACCGCGCCGTCGATGGCGCGCTTGGTGCCGAATGGCTTAATGCACTGCGCGATATCGTGCAGAACCCTTACATTCTGGTGGTCTGAACCATGTCCGATACATTCGATCTGATTGTTGTTGGCGGCGGCCCCGGCGGCTATGTGGCGGCACTTCGCGCCAGCCAGCTCGGCATGAGCGTGGCGCTTGTGGAAAGCACGCATTTCGGCGGAGTGTGCCTCAACTGGGGCTGCATTCCGACCAAGGCGCTTCTGCGGTCTTCGGAAATTCACCACCTACTTCACGAACTGGGGACGTTCGGGCTTTCCGCCGACAATATCTCGTTTGATCTGTCCAAAATCGTTGGGCGTTCGCGCAGCATCGCACGCCGGATGGGTGCTGGCATTGCGCATCTGCTGAAGAAGGCCAAAGTCACGACGTTTGACGGTCATGCAAAACTGTCCGGTCGTTCGGGCGAGGCGCATCAGGTCGCCATCACCAAGGATGGTGCTGCGGTTGCGACCATCAAGGCGCCGCATGTCATCCTTGCAACGGGTGCGCGCGGTCGTCAGCTTCCGGGGCTTGAAACAGACGGCACCCTGATCTGGGGCGCACGCGAGGCTATGACACCGAAGGAACTGCCCAAACGCCTCCTCGTCATCGGCTCAGGTGCCATCGGCATCGAGTTCGCGTCCTTCTACCGGAACATGGGCAGTGAGGTCACGATTGCCGAAGTGGCGGACCGGATCCTGATTGCCGAAGATCCGGAAATCAGCGCCGCTGCCCGCAAGGCCTTCGAGAAACAGGGGGTGCAGATCATCACCAGCGCGAAAGTAGGACCGCTGAACAAAGGTGAAAACGAAGTCTCCACGACGATCGAAAGTCCGGCGGGTAAGGTCGAGCTTACGGTCGATCGCGTGATCTGCGCCGTCGGCATCGTCGGTAATGTCGAGGATCTAGGACTCGAAGGCACTAAAGTGCAGGTCGAACGGACCCACATCGTGACGGACGGTTTCTGCCGCACCGGCGAACCAGGCATCTATGCGATCGGCGACGTCGCGGGGGCTCCATGGCTGGCCCACAAGGCGAGCCATGAGGGCATTCTGTGCGTGGAGAAGATTGCAGGCCGTTCGCCGCAACCGCTCCATCCCTTGAATATCCCCGGTTGTACCTATTCGCGTCCGCAGATCGCCTCTGTCGGGCTCAGCGAAGAGAAGGCCATTGCTGCCGGCCACAAGGTCAAGGTCGGGCGCTTCCCGTTTATCGCCAATGGTAAGGCTGTTGCGATGGGCGAGACAGACGGTATGGTCAAGACCGTGTTCGATGCCACGACCGGCGAGCTTCTTGGCGCGCACATGATTGGTTCCGAAGTCACGGAAATGATTCAAGGCTACGTCATCACCCGCACAGGTGAACTGACGGAAGCGGAATTGGTCGAGACGGTTTTCCCGCATCCGACCATTTCCGAAACTATGCACGAGGCAACTCTGGCGGCCTTCGACGGCCCGCTGCATATCTGAGTATCATGTCCCAGCGTATCACCATCGATCACCGTTCGGCGCCTGCCCTCCGTCATCCGGAAAAGGCGCACCGGCCTGACAACCCTATCCAACGCAAGCCGTCCTGGATCCGGGTCAAGGCTCCGAACCATCCCGTGTATCACGAGACCCGCGCGCTCATGCGGGATGCGGGCCTCGTGACGGTCTGCGAGGAGGCGGCCTGCCCCAATATCGGGGAATGCTGGTCTCAGCGTCATGCCACGATGATGATCATGGGCGAGATCTGCACCCGGGCCTGTGCGTTTTGCAACGTCACGACCGGGATGCCTAAGCATCTCGATGAGGACGAGCCACGGCGGGTCGGGGAAGCGGTGGCGAAGCTTGGACTCAAGCATGTCGTCATCACTTCGGTAGACCGTGACGATCTGGAAGATGGGGGAGCGACGCATTTCGCACGGGTCATCCATGCAATCCGTGAGGCTTCTCCACAGACCACGATCGAGATTTTGACGCCTGATTTTCTGCGCAAGGATGGCGCCCTGGAGGTCGTGGTCGCGGCTCGACCGGACGTTTTCAATCACAATATCGAGACCGTGCCGCGCCTTTACCCCACCATCAGACCCGGCGCTCGTTACTATCAGTCAGTCCGCATCCTGGACGGAGTAAAGAAACTCGATCCTTCCATTTTTACCAAGTCCGGCCTGATGCTTGGGCTTGGCGAAGAACGGATGGAAGTAGCCCAGGTGATGGATGATTTCCGAATTGCGGACGTCGATTTCCTGACGCTTGGACAATATCTCCAGCCGTCCGCGAAACACGCGGCGGTGGAAAAGTTTGTTACCCCCGACGAGTTTGACGGCTATGCTGCTGCTGCCCGTTCAAAAGGATTTCTTCAGGTCAGCGCCAGTCCACTGACCCGGTCCTCCTACCATGCGGATAGTGATTTCGCGAAGCTTCAGGCTGCGCGGAACAGCCGTCTGAAAGAAAGTCTCTGATGCCGACACATGCCGAGCAACGGTTGATCGCTTACACGCCAGATCAGCTTTTCGATCTTGTGGCAGATGTGGAGAAATATCCGCAGTTCCTTCCTTGGTGTGTGAAGGCAAGCATCCGAACCCAGACGGAACAGGAACTTGTTGCGGATCTGACGATCGGGTTCGGCCCGTTCCGCGAAACCTTCACCAGCCGCGTGACACTGGAGCGGTCGTCACGTATCCGGGTGCGCTACGAGAAGGGGCCTTTCCGCTACCTGAACAATGTCTGGACGTTCACGCCGGATCCACGGGGCTGTCTGGTCGATTTCTTCGTGGATTTTGAATTCCGTTCGCGTCTTCTACAGAATGCGATGGGCGTCGTATTCAATGAGGGCGTGCGCCTGATGGTCTCTGCCTTCATCAAGCGTGCACGGGACATTTACGGCACACAAGCGACGAAAGCGGTCCCGCCAGCACCCGGACTTTCCCAACGGACATAAAATTTCATAGTATTTCCAGAACCATCTGATGCGTGAGTCGTTACTGCTCTTGAGCACGGTCATGGTAATATGGAAAGGATTACGTAATGAAAAAGATTTCTTTTGGCGCATTTACCCTCATCGCTCTGGTCGCTGTGGCTTCTCCCGCAATGGCCGAGCATCACCATCACAGCAAGCACCACGGCAAAGCTGCGCAGGCGCAGAAGATTGACAGCGAGTCCGCAACAGATGCCCTCAACGCCCGTTCGCTGCAGCAGGCACAGACGCCGGTTGCAGCGACGGCACCAACCGCCGCAATTCCGACGGCTCCGAGTCTTCAGGCTCCGGCAACAGCTTCCACGCTTCCGGCTCCGACGCAGGGCAACTGAGGCTCCAGGCGGACCTTAGGTCCGCTGCAATGTCAGGCGAAAGCGGCTTCCGTTCATTCGGGAGCCGCTTTTTTGTGTCAGGCATCCAGAACCATCTGCAGGGCATGGTGTACGGACTGGGCGCGGATGGCAGCGCGGTCCCCTGTAAAATGACGTTGTACGCTTGTGGTTAATCCCGTTCGGACGGCCAGCCCGAAGCAGACGGTTCCGACCGCTTTGAGTGCGCTACCACCACCCGGTCCGGCGATCCCTGTCACGGAGATGGCAACGTCCGCATTCTTGGCATTCAGAAGACCACCGTTAGCCATCGCCTCGGCGGTCTGGATGCTAACGGCGCCGTATTGCACCAGAATGGCTTCGGAAACACTGACAGCGCTCATTTTTAGGGCATTGGAATAGGTAACAAAGCCGCCCTCCAGCATGTCTGACGATCCAGGAATATCACTAAGCGCAGCAGCAATCAGACCGCCTGTACAGCTTTCCACCGTAACCAGCCTGCGGCCGGTTCTGCGGAGATGCTCAAGCACCTGTGCGGCAAAAGTGCGGAGTTCGTTATCCGGCATGGGTATTCCTGACATGATAGATCATCATGCTGGCCTCGATATTTTCGACATAGAGGCGTGTCTCGCGATAGGGCAGGCGTTCGATCCAATCCAGAACACCATCTTCGGAGAGCGGTTCGGCGGGAGGATCTGCCTTCAGCCAGAGATCAACGCGGTGCGGGCCGGCATTATAGGCCGCCAGAGCATAGGGAATCACATTCCCGAAACGCTCCAGAAGCTGTGAAACATAGGCCGTGCCGATCCGGAGATTCGTCTGGGGATCGGTCAGGGCTGCGGGGGAGACATTAACGTGACCAAGATGCCCCTTACGTACTACGTCCTTCGCTGCGGCGGGAAGAAGCTGCAACAGGCCGACCGCATGAGCGCTACTTATGGCGTCGGGGTCAAAGCCGCTTTCCTGCCGAATAATGGCGGGAATCAGCCCGTCAGGGACAGTCGAATTTGACGGATAGGGATCGGGAAAGCCCTGTGGGTAAAGAGCAATCCCTTTGCGGGCCAAGGCATACGATGCAAAGACTTCCGGCGCGGCTAGATCAAGCCGGGACGCAGCATCCGCAACGGCTTTCTGTCCCTTGGACGAAGGATTGAGCACACTCAGCATCATGAGAAACTCGCGTGCATGATCGGGATCGCCTGCCTGCACGAGATCCGTTGCAGCTTCGAGCAGGTCCGTATGGATGAGGGTTCCGGCAGTAAGGGGGGGAAGGGTCTGGAGCGCCTGCAGCAGGGCGCCGTCAAAAACCTCTGAGGACTTTCCGGAAACCAGAATATTTTCATCGTGTGTCAAAGCCGCGAGCGCAAGCTGCCCAGGAAAGGTGGTGGGATAAGAAGCGGCTTTGCGGAAGGCGGCTTCGGCATCCTGCTGCCGGTCTACGGCCTGTAGTGCGCGGCCTGCCCAGTAATAACCACGGGCCTGCATCTGGAGCGAAGTGGCGTCCTGAAGTGGTCTGAAGAAGTTTTCCGCACGAGCAGGAGCCTGAAACTCCCTCAGGGCGATGATCCCACTAAGCAGCTCGGCTTCCTGACGATCCGTCGTATCGGGCGCCATGCTGGTGTCGTCGGCGAGATCCGCAGCCTCTTTTGGACGGCCAGCCAGCAAAAAGGCACGAGCAAGACTGAGGCGTTCGGACGACCAGTCATGCGAGGGGTTGGCTTTCTGGAGCGACGCGCCCTGCGCATCCCACAACGATAGCGCTTCGTCCAGCCTGTCCCCACGGCGCAGCGCTCTGAGGCGATAACGGATCAAGACAGGATCAGATTGCAGGTCAGCAGGGAGCAATGCGAACAGGGAATCAGCGTCAGGCAAACCCTGACGTTCGGCCAGCCGGGCACGAGCCAGTAGCTGTTGCTCCGGGGCAAGACGCTCGATCTGACGAGACGCGGCGGAGAACTGGCCCCGCAGTTCCAGCGCCTCATAACGAACCCACTGATCGGTGGAGGCGAAGTTCTGGCCGAACCGCTGAAATAGTGTCTGTTCTTCGCCGACGGTCAGGGCATTGCCTGACAACCAGAGACGACGGGCCGTTGATGCCGCGTCAGGAAGATGAAGAGCGCAGACCTCGAACGCCGCCGGGAGCGTGAGAGGATAGCGCGGGCAAAGAGCGTTCAAAATCTGCGGATCACTCGTCTGGGCCAGGGCGTTCTGGTAGCGCCAGAGGATCCGGCCCCGCTGCGGCCACTGCGGCGTCTGGGCCAGAAAATCAGCGTAGCGCTGTGCCGGAAAAACAGCTCCGCCCGGTCCGACGAGAAGGAGCCATTCCGCCAACCGCTCCCGAACGAGAGAAGACGGAGGCACGGCGAGGGCAGATGGCGCGGCGCAAAGCGCCATAAGCCCAGTAAAGAGTATTCGGCTATTTCGGAAGAACATGCGTCCAAACCTCTCCGCCACCCCGGATGACGAGTTCGATTGCGACACCCAGAACCACCAGTAGGCCGATCCATGCGATCCAGCGATAACGGGCTAGAAGATTGGCGACGATCGATGCAGCGAGCCCCATCAGCAGAACCGAGAGCACAAGCCCCGATACAAGAATCCACGGATGTCCGACAGCGGCACCAGCCACCGCCAGAACGTTATCGAGACTCATGGACAGATCGGCCACCACGATCCTCAGGACGGCCTGTCCGAGGCGCGGTGGGGCGGCTTCGATGTCCTCGTGATGTTCGGCGCCACGAAGCTCACGATACATTTTCCAGCAGACCCATAGAAGCAGGAAGCCACCTGCCAGCGTCAGGCCAACCACGGCAAGGAGCGTTGTCGCCAGCAGGGCCAGGCCGACACGCAGGATGGCCGCAAAGCCCGTTCCGAACAAAATGGCGAGACGGCGCTGCCGACCCTCGAGATTACGCACGGCCATCCCGATGACGACCGCATTGTCACCGGCGAGGGTGATGTCGATCAGGGTGATCTGGCCGAGGGCTACGAGAGCGTGAAGCAGAGAGTCAGGAGCCAAAGTGTCATTCTTCCGAAAAGGGGTCCGTGCAATGTCTTCGTATTTGGTCTAAGGAGCCTCCGTAAAGCCCCACCCAGCATCCGGAGTTCCCATGGTACCCCGTTATAGCCGTCCGCAGATGACTGCCATCTGGTCTCCCGCCAACCGTTTTCGCATCTGGTTCGAGATCGAAGCCCTTGCCTGCGAAGCCATGGCACAACGGGGTGACATTCCCGCCGAATCAGCCAAAATCATTCGCGAAAAGGGTGATGTCGCCATGGCGGCGTTCTCCGACGCGGATCTGGCCCGCATTGACGAGATCGAGGCCGAAACGCGCCATGACGTCATTGCGTTCCTGACCTGGCTTGCAGAAAAGGTCGGCCCGGACAGCCGCTTCGTCCATCTGGGCATGACGTCTTCGGATGTGCTGGATACCTGCCTGTCCGTCCAGATGACGCAGGCCGCCGATCTTCTGCTGGAAGATCTGGACCGCGTTCTCGCTGCCCTGAAGGCCCGCGCCTACGAGCACCGCAACACGGTTACGATCGGCCGCAGCCACGCGATCCATGCCGAGCCGACCAGCTTTGGCCTGAAAATTGCTGGACACTACGCCGAATTCGCCCGCAACCGCGAGCGCCTTCTTCAGGCCCGCAAGGAAATTGCGGTCTGCGCGATTTCCGGTGCTGTCGGCACCTATGCCCATATCGACCCGGAAATCGAAGAATACGTCGCTGACAAGCTGGGTCTGGCTGTCGAGAGCGTGTCCACGCAGGTCATTCCTCGTGACCGCCATGCCGCGTTCTTCTGCACCCTCGGCGTGATTGCCAGTGGCATTGAGCGTCTGGCCGTTGAGGTCCGTCATCTGCAGCGTTCGGAAGTTCGGGAAGCTGAAGAGTTCTTCCACAAGGGACAGAAGGGCAGTTCGGCAATGCCGCACAAGCGCAACCCTGTCCTGTCGGAGAACCTGACCGGCCTGGCGCGCCTGATCCGCTCGCATGTCGTGCCGGCTCTGGAAAACGTCGCATTGTGGCACGAGCGGGACATCAGCCACTCCGCCGTCGAGCGCAACATCTGCCCCGATGCGACGATCGGCCTGGATTTTGCTCTGATGCGTCTGGCCGGGATGATGGAAAAGCTGGTCGTCTATCCCGAACAGATGATCGCGAACATGGAAAACCTCGGCGGCGTCGTCCATTCCGGTGAGGTGCTGCTCACGCTGGCGCGCGCCGGAATTTCCCGCGAGGACGCCTATCGGATCGTACAGCGCAACGCCATGGAAACATGGACCAAGCTGAACAAACCGGGCTTCAAGACCTTCCGTGAAAACCTTGAAGCCGATCCGGAAGTCGCCGGTCGGGTCAGCAAGGAGATTCTCGATCAGGCATTCGACCCGGCACAGCATCTTCGTGCCGTGGATCGCATCTTCGCCCGTATCTTCGACTGAGAGGTATGCGGAACGCAGACTTCCTGCGATTTCCTGCGTTCCGCACACTCGCAGTTCCGGTTCCGCAATGCTATGGAACCACAATTCGTCGCTGCTCCAGCCGTCCGCATCTTCTGTCAGGACGGCGCAACGCTAAGGATTGCTCATGGCTCGCCGCCGCCAGCTCTATGAGGGCAAAGCCAAGGTTCTTTTTGAAGGCCCAGAACCCGGCACACTCGTTCAGTACTTTAAGGATGACGCCACCGCCGGAAACGGCGCGAAGAGCGGCATCATCACCGGCAAGGGTGTCCTGAACAACCGCATCAGCGAATACCTGATGCTCAAGCTTCACGAGATCAACATTCCAACCCACTTCATCCGTCGGCTGAACATGCGCGAGCAGCTCATCCGCGAAGTGGAGATCATTCCGCTTGAAGTTGTGGTACGCAATGTGGCGGCGGGCTCGCTGGCCAAGCGGCTTGGCATCCCCGAGGGGACGCGCCTGCCGCGCACGATCATCGAATATTACTACAAGAACGACGCGCTCAATGACCCGATGGTGTCGGAAGAGCATATCGCAGCGTTCAACTGGGCCGCACCGCAGGACATGGACGACATGAACCAGCTTGCGCTCAGGACAAATGATTTCCTGATGGGCATGTTCACGGCCGTGGGTATCACGCTGGTGGATTTCAAACTGGAATTCGGACGGATCTGGGAAGGCGAGGAGATGCGTATTCTTCTGGCAGACGAGATTTCACCGGATAACTGTCGTCTGTGGGATTCCAAGACGAACGAAAAAATGGACAAGGATCGCTTCCGCCGTGACATGGGTCGCGTCGAGGAAGCGTATCAGGAAGTGGCAAAGCGTCTCGGGATCCTGCCCGAGGCCGGGAATGGTGACCTCAAGGGTCCGGAGGCAGTTCAGTGAAAATTCGCGTTTTTGTTTCCCTGAAAGACGGCGTTCTCGACCCGCAGGGCAAGGCCGTGGGCCATGCTCTGGAAACCCTTGGCTTCAAGGGGCTCGGCGAAGTTCGCGTCAACCGCGTCGTCGAGCTTGAGGTTCCGACCGACAATGCCGCCGATGCGCTGGCACAGGGCGAGGCCATGGCGCGTGCGCTTCTGGCTAACGAAGTCATCGAAGATTTCAGTGTCGAGGTGGCAGAATGACCCGTCTTTCCGCGATCTTTCTGCTGGCTGGCATCGCGGCCGCTCCCGCTCTTGTCACTGTCCCGGCCCACGCGCAGCGCGTGTCCAAGGTTTCGGGTAAGGCTCTGGGCCAGATGTGCTCCAGCAAGTCCTCCATCGGGATGTGCGACGCCTATCTTTCTGGCCTGATGGATGGTGAAGCCTGGGCCAAGAAATATGACAGTTTTGCCCATGACGAGTCCGCTCCGGTCGCATTCTGCGTACCCGCCCAGCAGACTGCACCGCAGGTTCGCGGTCTGGTCGTCGCCTGGCTGCATGCCCATAACGACGCGCTGGCGGAGCCTGCCGGTAAAGCGGTCTATCGCGCCCTGCATGACACTTATCCGTGCCATGCAGCTTCCGCTCCGGCGGAGGACCAGAAATGAAAGCAGGTATCGTCGTATTTCCCGGCACGAACCGGGAGCGCGACATGGTTCATGCCCTGAAGCTGGTCACGGGGCAGACACCGCGTCTAATCTGGCACCGAGAGACCTCGCTGGGTGATCTGGATCTCGTCGTGCTGCCGGGCGGTTTCAGCTTCGGGGATTACCTGCGCAGCGGTGCCATGGCCGCACATTCGCCGATCCTGCGCGACGTCAAGGCGTTCGCGGGCAAAGGCGGTCACGTTCTGGGCGTCTGCAATGGCTTTCAGATCCTGACGGAATCCCATCTTCTGCCGGGCGCACTGCTGCGCAATGCAGGCCTGCGTTTCCTGTCGCAGGATTGCCATCTGAAGGTTGAGAACGCGTCGTCGCCCTATACGCAGGGCTGGACGCGCGGGGATGTGTTCCGCGCGCCGCTCGCACATGGTGACGGCAACTACACGGCTTCGCCCGAGACGCTGAAGCGTCTTGAAGGCGAGGGCCGCGTGGCGTTCCGCTACTGCGGTGCGGATGGAGTGGTTTCGGACGATGACCGCGCCACCAACCCCAACGGGAGCACGCGCTCCATCGCCGGGATCCTGAGCGAAAATGGCCGTGTCTGTGGCCTGATGCCGCACCCGGAGAACCTGACTGACCCCGAAATCGGCGCAACCGACGGCGTGCCGCTTTTCAAAGGCCTTGTGGAGGCTCTTGTCGGATGAGTGTGACGATTGATGCCCAGCTTGCCCAGTCTTTCGGACTGACCGGCGAGGAATACGCCAAACTTGTCACGATCATGGGACGGACGCCGAGCTTTACGGAGCTTGGAATTTTCTCCGTCATGTGGTCCGAACACTGCTCCTACAAATCGTCCCGCATCCATCTCAAGACGCTGCCCACCAAGGCTCCGTGGGTCATCCATGGGCCGGGCGAGAACGCAGGCGTCGTAGATATCGGCGAGGGTCTGGCCGCCGTCTTCAAGATGGAGAGCCACAACCACCCGTCTTTCATCGAGCCCTATCAGGGCGCGGCGACGGGCGTCGGCGGCATTCTGCGCGACGTGTTCACGATGGGCGCGCGTCCAATTGCGAACCTCAACGCCCTGCGCTTCGGCGATCCAAAACATGCAGGAACGCGCCGCATCGTCGATGGCGTCGTGCGTGGTGTTGGTGGTTACGGCAACTGCGTCGGTGTTCCGACCGTGGGTGGCGAGGTCAACTTCCACAAGGCGTATGACGGCAATCCGCTCGTCAATGCCATGACGGTAGGTGTGGCCAAGCAGGACAAGATCTTCCTGTCGGCTGCGGCTGGCGTAGGCAATCCGGTCGTGTACGTCGGCTCCAAGACGGGCCGTGACGGTATTCATGGCGCGACCATGTCCTCGGCGGAGTTCGACGAGGAAGCAGCGTCCAAGCGCCCGACCGTTCAGGTTGGCGATCCGTTCATCGAGAAGCTGCTGATCGAGGCCTGCCTTGAACTGATGGCGACCGATGCGATCGTCGCCATTCAGGACATGGGTGCAGCCGGTCTGACATCTTCCGCCGTTGAAATGGCGGGCAAGGGCGGCGTTGGCATCGAGCTGAACCTTGACGCAGTTCCGCAGCGCGAGCCGAACATGTCGGCTTACGAGATGATGTTGTCCGAGAGCCAAGAGCGGATGCTCATGGTTCTCAAGCCCGAACGGACCGAAGTTGCCCGTGCGATCTTTGCCAAGTGGGAACTGGATTTCGCCATCATCGGTGTACTGACCGATACGGGCCGCATCACGATCCGTCATAATGGCGAGATCGAAGCCGATATTCCGCTGGCCCCGCTAGCAGATGAAGCTCCGGTCTATAACCGCCCGACCGTGCCTCTGACGACACCAGCACGGATCGAGACTCCGGCAGACCCGGAAGGGATCGAAAAGGCGCTTCTGACGCTGATCGGTTGCCCCGATCTGGCATCCCGCGCCTGGGTCTGGAACCAGTATGACGGTTCGGTTGGTGGCAACACGGCGCGTCGTCCGGGTGCGGCCGATGCGGCTGTCGTGCGTGTCGAAGGTACGCGTCTGGGTCTTGCCCTGACAACGGACTGCACGCCACGCTACTGTCAGGCTGATCCGAAAACGGGTGGTGCGCAGGCTGTGGCCGAAGCCTGGCGCAACCTGACGGCGACCGGTGCCACACCGCTGGCCGTGACGGACAACCTGAACTTCGGCAATCCGGAACGTCCGGAAATCATGGCGCAGTTCGCCGATGCCATCAAAGGCATGGGCGATGCCTGCCGCGCGCTCGACTTCCCGGTCGTGAGCGGCAACGTCTCGCTGTATAACGAGACGCGCTCTCCGTCCGGCGAGGCTCAGGCGATCCTGCCGACGCCGGCGATCGGTGCGCTTGGCGTGCTGGCGGATGCGTCCAAGTCCATCGGACTTGCGATGCCGGATGCCCATGATCTGGTGCTGGTCGGCTCTATCCAGGGCGAACTCGGGCAGTCCCTGTGGCTGCGCGAGATCTGCCAGCGTGAAGATGGTGCACCGCCAGTGGTCGATCTTGCTGTCGAGCGTCGCAACGGTGATTTCGTGCGCAGCCAGATCGGCGCGGGCGCAGTTGCGGCCTGTCACGACATTGCCGATGGCGGACTGCTGGTGACGGTGGCGGAAATGGTCATGGCAAGCGGCGTTGGCTGCACGCTTGAAGCCGCTCCGACGGATATTGCCGCGCATGCCTTCTGGTTCGGTGAGGATCAGGGCTGCTATGTTGTAGCAACTTCTGATGGCGCAGCCCTTGTCGCAGCGGCTGAGAAGGCCAATGTTCCGGCAATCCGTCTGGGACGTTCGGGCGGCAAGGATCTGATCGTGCCAGAAACCGTCAGTGTCAGCGCGGACCATCTCAGCGAGATCAATGCCGCGTTTTTCCCGCGGTTCATGGGTGAGGGAGCCTGATTTCCATGCCGATGGCAGCTTCTGAGATCGAACGCACGATCCTTGCCGCTATCCCTGACGCCCGGATCGAGATCGAAGATCTCGCCGGGGACGGGGATCATTACGCCTGCACGGTCACAAGTGAGGCCTTCCGCGGGCTTTCGCGTGTACGCCAGCACAAACTGGTTTATGATGCGTTCGGAACCCGCATGGGCACTGAACTGCATGCGATGGCCCTCAAGACGCTCACCCCTTAAGAGCCGGGGCTGACGTCTCTTTTTCCAGACGAACACTGACAGCAGGAGCGGATGGTCTGTCCGCCCTGCCGAACCAAGGAAAATCCAATGTCCGAAACCGTGTTCCAGCATATCCAGAACCTGATCGACGCCAATCCGGTCATGCTGTTCATGAAGGGTGACAAGCTCTTCCCGCAGTGCGGCTTCTCCGCACGCGTGGTCCAGATCCTCAACCATCTTGGCGTCCCGTTCGCAACCTGCAACATTCTTGAAAGCGCTGAACTTCGTCAGGGCATCAAGGACTTCTCGCAGTGGCCAACCGTGCCCCAGCTCTACGTCAAGGGCGAGTTCGTTGGTGGCTGCGATATCGTTACCGACATGTATCAGAGTGGCGAGCTTGAGACTCTGCTGACTGAAAAAGGCATCACGACCGCTAACGCCTGAGTTGCTACGCCCTGATTCAGGGCCAATCATGGCGAAAAGTGCTGAATTCAGCACTTTTTAAGCATTGCTCCTGCCACAATTCAGCCATGAAGCAGCGAAAAGTGGCAGGACCTTGATTTTTTTGGAAACTTTCCCAGCAGGGGTTGCCGGACCCCGAGTTCAGCGCATAGGCTGTCTCCATCAGAACAGGATGGGACACAACGTCAATGGCGCGCAACTGGGTCGGCAGAATTGCTCTGGGTATCATGGGTGTCGGTATCTGCATGGGAGCAGGCAAAGCCTATGCCCGTCCGGCCATCACCGATTATGAAGCCAGCAAGCTGACCTTCGATGCACTGACTGCCACGCCGGTCTATCACCATGTCGTTTTCCATCATGCTCTCGCACGTCGCACGACGTCGCATAATACAGCCATTGCCTGGAACAGCTCACACGCGGTGGTCCGTAACGTGGCCTATCGTCCGCATACAGTCGCTCACACACATGTCACTGTTGCCTCGGCACACCACCACGCACGCGCCCGTCGGACCTGATTTCTTCAGAACTGCCGCAACACATCCTGGATGCGCCGCGCCTGGCCTGATGAGTCAACAACGATAAGGTCAATCCGGGTACTGGGCCTGTTCCACTCCGGTTTTGTCAGCAGGATATAGTTGAAGGCTTCCATCAGTCTTTGAGACTGTCTGGCTGTCAAACATGACGCACTTTCCCGCAGGCTGCGTCTCTGTTTGACCTCAACGGCGATCAGCCATTCCGAATCTGTCGCCAATATATCGAGTTCGCCGTAAGGCGTTCGCAGCCTCTGTGCAAGAATTGTCAGACCGCGCTCCTCAAGGAGGCGGGCTGCAATGTTTTCGGCGTTCAGCCCCATGTAATAGGACTGAACGCCGCGTGTGCGCCTGCTTTTCAGCGTTCGCTCCGCAGAAGGCGGGCGGCATCCAGCGCGAAATAGGTAAGGATGCCGTTACATCCAGCACGTTTAAAGGCCATCAGGCTTTCCATGATCGTGCGGTCACGGTCGAGCCAGCCGTTCTGAATGGCCCCCATCAGCATCGCGTACTCGCCAGACACCTGATAGGCAAAAGTCGGTACCTCAAAGCGCTCTCGAACGCGACGGATGATATCGAGATACGGCATACCCGGCTTGACCATGATCATATCCGCACCTTCACGCAGATCCTGCTCGACTTCGCGCATGGCTTCGTCGGAATTGGCAGGGTCCATCTGGTAGGTCTTCTTGTCTCCGTGTAGCAGGCTGCCGGAACCCAAGGCATCACGAAACGGGCCATAGAAGGCGGAGGCATACTTGGCCGTGTAAGCCATGATACGCGTCGTGTCGTAGCCGTTGCCATCAAGCGTTTCGCGAATAGCCTTAACGCGACCATCCATCATGTCGGACGGAGCGATAATATCATTCCCGGCTCGGGCCTGATTAAGAGCCTGCTGACGCAGGATCTCGACGGAGGCGTCATTGAGAATGCGGCCGTTCTCAATGACGCCGTCATGGCCATGATCAGTGTACGGGTCGAGCGCCACATCGCCGATGATACCCAGATCAGGGAAAGCTTCCTTGATGGTGCGCGAGGCACGGCACATCAGGTTGTCCGGGTTGAGGGCCTCGGTCCCGGTAGCGTCGCGGACGCTCATGGGCGTGACAGGGAAGATGGCGACGGCCGGGATGCCGAGGTCCACAGCCTGCCGGACGTGTTCCACGACATTGTCCACGCTGACGCGTTCGGCGCCCGGCATGGAGTCGACCTTCTGGCGCTGGTTTTCACCTTCGCAGACGAAAATCGGCCAGATCAGGTTGTCGACATGCAGGCGATGTTCCTGCACCAGACGACGGGTGAAAGCATCGTGGCGATTACGCCGCGGACGGGAGAGGGGGTATGCTGCATTGCTCATACCCCCGATCATGCGCCTAACTTCAGTCCCTGCAAAGTCGACTGTTGCGGATGCCGTACGCAAAATAGACAGAAAGTCCAATAGCGAGCCAGACAACAAGTCTGATCCAGGTCAACCTGTCGAGCGATACCATCACTGCACCACAAGATAGTATTCCGAGCAAGGGAACGAGCAGACCACCCGGAACCCGAAACTGCCGCGGGGCGTCCGGATATCTGTAACGCAGGACTGGAACGCCGACGCAGACAATGATGAAAGCCAATAAAGTACCGATGGACGTCATATTGCCGAGCTGAGCAATCGGAAGCACCGCAGCAAACACGCTGGTCAGCGCTGCAAACATCAGATGTGACGTCCAGGGCGTATGGGTTCGGGCATTGAGCTTCGAGAAGACTGGCGGCAACAGGCCGTCATGGGACATAATCAGGAAGACGCGCACCTGCCCCATTAGGAGCCCGAATAAGACCGAGATATATCCGGCCGTGATGCCGAGTTTCACAAAACTGGCCAGCCAGGGCATGCCGGCGACATCGATGGCCGTAGCAACCGGGCTCGGGTCATTCGCCATAGCGCGGTAATCAACCACGCCTGTCAGGACCATTGAGAACACTGCATAGACCACGGAGCAGACGAGCAGACTTCCCAGAATACCAACGGGAATGTCGCGCGCCGGGTTGCGGCTGTCCTGCGCAGTAGTGGAGACGATGTCGAAGCCTAGATAGGCGAAAAAGGCCATGCCGGCGGCTCGCATGACGCCGGACATGCCGAACTGTCCAAATGTACCGGTGTTCTGCGGAATGAACGGATGGTAGTGCGCGAAGCTGATATGCGGTGCGCAGGCCGCAATCACAGCGACGATAACGGTGAGCTTGATGCAGACAACGATCGTGTTGATAGTCGTAGACTCACTCACGCCGCGCATGAGCAGAGCCGTGACACCCCAGAGCGCACAGACAGCCGGGAAGTTGAACCAGGCCGAGGCCATACTTCCATCCGGCATCGTGACAGGCGTCATTGGCGTTGCCAGCAGACGGGGATCGATATGGATGCCCCAGCCCTCAAGCAACGACGCAAGGTAGCCTGACCAGCTGGACGCAACGGCCGCAGCGCCCACGGTATATTCCAACACGAGATCCCAGCCGATGATCCAGGCGATCAACTCGCCCATCGACGCATAGGCGTAGGAATAGGCTGAACCGCCCGAAGGGATCATGCTGGCAAGTTCACCGTAGCAGAGGCCCGCGAAACCGCAGGCTACCGCTGCGATGACGAAAGAGAGAGTCACAGCCGGGCCAGCATTCTGGCCGGCGGCAACGCCCGTGAGAGAAAAAAGGCCAGCACCGATCGTCACACCGACGCCCAAGGCAACGAGCTGCCACGGACCGAGGACACGCTTGAGGCCAGTCTGGCTGTCAGCTGCGGAAGATACGGGTTTGGTCCGCCAGAGCGGAGTGGTCATGAAGGATCCTCGTTTGATAGGCGGATTGTTTTTGCCGAGGCAGGAAATCTGGGCTAGTCACATGCCGAACTCACCCTGGAGAATGGACCACGATGTCGGAACACGCCAGCCAGTCCACGCTGAATCGTTTCTTTCATGCCCCCCTCAAGGAGGCTGATGCCGAAGTTGCCACCATTCTGAACGAGGAGCTGACGCGCCAACAGGACGGCATCGAGCTCATCGCTTCGGAGAATATGGCCTCTTTCGCCGTCATGGAAGCACAGGGTTCGGTGCTGACGAACAAGTATGCCGAAGGCCTTCCAGGCAAGCGCTATTACGGCGGCTGTGTGGACGTGGACCGCGTTGAAAACCTCGCCATCGAGCGTCTGAAAAAGATGTTCGGCGCAGAGTTCGCAAACGTGCAGCCGCATTCCGGCGCCAATGCCAATCAGGCCGCTTTCATGGCACTGGCCAAGCCGGGCGATACGATTCTCGGCCTGAGCCTCGCGGCTGGTGGACATCTGACGCATGGCGCGGCCCCGAACTACTCGGGCAAGTGGTTCAACTCAGTACAGTATGGCGTGCGCGCTGAGGACGGGCTGATCGATTACGACCAGATGGAAGCGCTGGCCCGCGAACACAAGCCGAAGATCATCGTGGCGGGCAGTTCTGCCTATCCGCGCGTCATCGACTTCGCCCGCTTCCGCAAGATCGCCGATGAAGTCGGTGCGTATCTGATGGTGGACATGGCGCATTTTGCCGGTCTGGTTGCCGCTGGCCTGTATCCGAACCCGGTTCCGGTTGCGGACATCACGACGTCCACGACCCACAAAACGCTGCGTGGCCCGCGTGGTGGCATCATCCTGACGAACGATCCGGAACTGGCGAAAAAGGTAAATTCCGCCGTGTTCCCAGGCCTGCAGGGTGGTCCACTCATGCATGTCATCGCGGGCAAGGCCGTTGCGTTCGGTGAAGCGCTTTCGGATGAGTTCAAGAACTATCAGAAGCGTGTTCTTGCCAATGCCCGCGCGCTGGCGGACGAGCTTCAGAACCGTGGCTTCGACATCGTCACAGGCGGCACGGACAGCCATCTGATCCTCGTGGATCTGCGTCCTAAGAAGGTTACTGGCAAGCTGGCCGAAGCCATTCTGGAACGTGCCGGCATTACGGCGAACAAGAACGCCATCCCGTTCGATCCGGAAAAGCCGTTCGTGACCTCCGGTATTCGTCTGGGTAGCCCAGCTGCAACCGCGCGTGGTTTCGGAGAAGCCGAGTTCCGCGAAATCGGTCGCATGATTGACGAAGTGCTGACGGCGGCTCTTGAGGAGGACAATGCCGAGGCCGTCACGGCCCGGGTTCATGAGGAAGTAAAGGCCCTGTGCCGCCGCTTCCCGATCTATGACCGCGCGTCTGCCTAAGATCTGAACAGTGCTGCGGTCCGTCTGGCCAGACGGACCGCAAGCTGTCCCCGACGAGGACGAAGATTGGGCATGATCAACAGACACTCATCATATGGTGTACAGATCAGATCATGCCCGTCATGAGCGAGGGGCGTTCCTGCTTTAGGAATCATAGCCCCACCCTCCCATGGCCTGACAAAATTGAAATCCGCATTCCGGGCGATGATATTGTCCGTCACCACCGCCATTTCCGTCTGACGGGACTCCTCGGTCGCCTGTCCACGAAGATGGATGGTCTCGGCCTCCGCCAGCAGGCGTGCAATCGCGCTTTCCATAACCGTGACGGTGGAAGGCTCCCAGTGAGGACCAGCCTCCAGGAGGCAACTGCGTCCCGTGCCGCCCGGCGACATGAAATGCGCATGCTCGATCAACCGTGATCCACCATGATGCCCGAGATCCGTTAGGACCATCTGCGGCAGTTCCTTGCCACCCGCCAAAGCGCAGGCCAATTCGGTCGATCTCTGACGGGGGGGAGCAATGAACAGGGGTTCAGATGGCCATAGCGTGGAATGTAAATCCAGCAGCAGGTCGGCCCGGGCAATATAGGGCTGAATCTTACGGGCACGCTCAAGTTCGCTGGAATGCTCGCGACTGTTCAAACGTGTATTGTGCCACAGACGATTAAGATCCTCGTCGACATGACGGGACATGACCGGATTGGCAGCATCGAAGCGATCAAAGGCCTCTAGATTTGCCAGAATCAGCGTCAGGCGTCCGGAGGACAAGACAGGAGCACCCCTACGGAGATTTTCAAGCGCCCATCCCCCGGCATATTCGTTGCCATGCACCATGGCCATGATGACTATCTCTGGGCCGGAACGGCCCGAATCGAAAACCCAGACGCCAGGTATTCCCGAAGGAGGTGCACGCCACGATAAAAGATCGGGGGGCGAAAGGGCCACGTTGAAGACCAAGGGCGGGCGGCCGAGCCCCGGCAACGTTTCCGACAGACGGGGCTGACGGATCCGGAGCGGATGGTGCCGCTGTCCCGCCTTGCAACTCATGGTCCCCGTGAACCCAACGATACAGAACAGGACCAACTGCTCCCCATCCGGTCGCCCGGGGGAGCCATACCTGCACCAAGGGGCATAGGACATGGATCGGTCATGGGTTGTAGTGTAAGCACGTTGGGGACAGCTCACCAGAGAGGGAATGTTGCCTTTTTCTTCGGCAGGGCCTGAAGAGAGTCACATTTCGTCGAGATTGATCTGGCGCCTCCCCTTTCCGTACTCCGCCCGGTTTTTCGCGGATTACAGCCCGTGTCCATGGTCACGACCCAGGTACAGACGGCACATGAACAGACGATGAAACAGTCTCTCTCCTTTTTTCACAAATTGTGGCAGCAGCTTCCTGCCGAATCCCGAAGGCGGTTTTTCGCACGGGTCACGGCGCTTACAGCCCCCGCGCTCAGGCCGCACAAAATTATTCCGGCACACGGGATGATCGTAGCGGGAGAGTTCAGCCGCAGTTCGGGGCTGGGCGAGGGAGCGCGTCTGATGGTTCAGGCATTGCGGGACATGAATATTCCCTGCGCAACATGGGACATTGACCGACGCGTTCTTGAAGGTGACGCAACGGGGCCGGGCGCAGCACTGATAATTCACGTCAATGCACCGATGCTGCCTTATGTACAGCTTTTCATGCCACGCTGGCTGAGAACTGGACGGCGAGTCATTGGATACTGGGCTTGGGAACTACCAATTATGCCACAGACATGGCGTCATGCCCGCCGTCATGTCCATGAAATCTGGGCTCCGTCACATTTTACCGCTCAGGCTTTTCGTACGCTGGGGCGCCCTGTGCGGGTCGTCGAGCATCCGGTGGGCCTTGCGGAACAGAAACCCTCAGATCGTGACCGGGCATCTTTCGGGTTACCAGAAGACTGCGTGATTGTTCTTGTTTCGTTCAGCCTCTCTTCCAGCATGGTGCGCAAAAGCCCGATTGAGATGATCGAGGCGTTTCGCGCTGCCTTCGGGGATCGTTCAGACCGGCTCCTGCTCATGAAGATCGGCCATACCGAACATTATCCTGACGACCTGGCGAAGATCCGAGCAGCCACCGGGGGAGCGACCAATATTCGGATCGAGACCGGGCAACTCAGCGGCGCCGACCGGCTTGCCTTAACGGTCTGTGCAGATATCGTGCTCTCCCTCCATCGCAGTGAAGGGTTCGGGCTTGTCGTGGCGGAGGCCATGGCGCTGGGGCGGTGCGTGATTGCAACAGACTGGTCGGCGACGACTGAGTTTCTGGACGGGACGTGCGGCCTGCCGGTCCCGTACACGCTGGTTCCGGCGCGGGATCCACGCGGGATCTGGGACATGCCAGACACGAAATGGGCGCTTGCCGACAAAAATGCCGCTGTGGCGGCCCTGCGGACGGCAGCCGCAGATCCGGGCTTGCGGTCACACCTAGGTGCGAATGCCAGACAGAGGATCGCCACGCGCCTGGATGGTACGACACTACGGGAAGCGGCTCTGGCGGTTGGGATCCAAGCGTGACAACATCTGCCGACCGCATTCTGGTGTGGCAATGGGGGCGACGGGGAGCCGGGCCGCGGATTGCCGTAGATTTGGCGGATGGGCTGAAACGCCTGACTGGTACAGATGTTCTGCTTTGCCTATCAGACCGTGCGGAAATTCTTCAGAGCCGGAACGCTCCAGACGCGGTCGTGAAAATTGCGACCTATAGTTCCTTCCGGGGTCTGGTGGCGCGCCTGCTGACGGCGCCCGGATTTCTACGCCAGCTGGGATGGATTGTAAGAGACTTCCGTCCGGATGTAGCGATCTGTGCGATGCCGGGCCCCCTAGATCTGCTGATGACGTATATGCTGCGACGGGCTGGCGTGAAAATTATGCTCATTGTACACGATGCGCAGCCACATCCGGGAGACGGCTATCCTTTACAGGCAGCCTTGCAACGCAGGCTGATCCGTCAGGCCGACCAGATCGTCACGTTCAGCCGGCATGTCGCCAATGGACTGACCACCGGGCCGGATGCCTTAGACTGTCCCGTCGTCGCCTTGGCCCATCCGCCGTTCATTGGGGGAGCAGCCGCGCCACCGTTCGCCCATGAGGGAGCCCCGCGCATCCTAATGTTTGGCCGTCTGTTGCCCTACAAGGGGCTGGACCTGCTGGCGGAAGCTTTGCCGCATGTCAGACGTGATTTCGAATGTCGGGTTGTAGGCCAGGGACCTGAAAGCCCGGAACTGGGGCGACTGGCGGCACTGGCGCAGGTCAGGGTCGAGAACCGCTGGGTCGCGGAAGACGAACTTCCCCGCCTCATCGCATGGGCCGACATTGTGGTGCTGCCCTATCGTGAAGCCTCCCAGAGTGGCGTCGGGGCCATGGCGATTGCCAGCGGGCGCTATGTCGTGGCGACCAGGGTCGGGGGGCTGGTAGAGCAGTTTTCGGGCGATGCACAGGCCGTTCTGTGCGCGCCAGAACCGGTGGCGATTGCGACAGCGCTGGAGAATATCCTTGAGGCGCCTCCACCCGTTCGCCCGCAGGTTGATAGCGGGCAGGAATGGGAAAATCTGGCGAGGGATATTCTCGCCAGCCGTGAGATGTCCTAGCGGTCCAGCGAATCTTCCGTCGCGATCCGGACACGGTAGCCGATATGCTTTTCGACATCGCGCAGGAACGTACGTTCGTCGATATTGATTAGCGAGAACGCCACGCCCTTACGGCCGGCGCGGGCAGTCCGGCCAATGCGGTGCACATAGGCTTCCGGCGTTTCGGGCATGTCCATGTTGATAACGAGATCCACATCCGGAATGTCGAGACCACGCGAGGCGATATCGGTCGTGACCAGAACCGGAACACGCCCCTGACGAAACAGATCCAGTGCCTTGTTGCGGGCACCCTGCGTTCGGTCGCCATGCAGGGTTTCGACCCGCAGGTTATGCCGGCGCAGCGTTTTGGCGAGGGCATCTACCGTGTTTTTCGTCCGGGCGAAAACGATGCTGCGGCCTTCAAAATGCTTCAGAAGACGGGCAACAGTCTCGGGCTTGTCGTCCTTCTCTACAAAAATCGCCCGCTGACGAATGTTTTTAGGGGTAAAGGATTCTGCTGCGATTTCCACGCGGACGGGATTGCGTGTCACACGCCTAGCCAGATCCATTACCGGCTCAGGCAATGTAGCCGAGCAGAAAACAGTCTGGGGTGGTTGGTCCGGGAAATAGGGTGTTAGGGCCGTCATGCTGGCAGAGAAATCCTCATCCAACAGACGATCCGCTTCATCCAGTACCAGATAGGTGAGATGTTCCAGAACGAGATCGGCCTGCATGACCAGATCAAGAAGGCGACCATGCGTCGCAACGATGATATCAACCCCATCGCTGACGGACTGGACCTGCTGCTCACGGGATGTCCCGCCACAGATAACGCGCGTTTTCAGGGCGAGCCGACGCCCGAGCTGGCGGCAGACAGCAGCGGTCTGTGCTGCAAGCTCGCGCGTAGGTTCCAGAATAAGCGCACGTGGACCGGGAGCCGGACCAGCTTCCGTCAACTTCTGGAGCATGGGCAACACGAAAGCGGCTGTCTTGCCGCTGCCTGTCTGGGAGCCAACCAGAACGTCTTTGCCCTCCAGAAGAGGGGGAATGGCCTGTGCCTGGATCAGGCTCGGACGTTTGTGTCCGGCCTGGGCAAGAGTTGCCAGCAGGGGTGCAATCAACCCAAGCTCCTCAAACCCGGGAGCAGGAGTGACGGACGTTGCGGTCGGCGAGGCAGGGCGCGGCTGGGACGTTATCATGTGCGCTTCTTGCCAAATTTCTTACAGTTCGGGAAATACCTTCTTTTTTACGGAGTTCCCTCATGAAGGCCATCATCATCGCAGAGGACTTCGCCGGCATGCGGGCGCAGGGGGCGGGACTGGCTGAAAAGGCCGGTCTGGAGTGGGATTTCCAGCCTGTGTGCATCCAGCCTTTCTGGTCGCGTTTTCCCGCGCGTTACTGGCCATCTCCGCTGCGTCGGGTCAATCCCATCAGGATTCCCGAAGACACAGACCTCATTATCTGTATCGGAGGAACAGGAGGCGTCATCGGCAGAGCCGTGGCCCGACGCGAGGGACTGCCGGTCGTGCAGATCCAGAACCCGCGCATGCCGGTCAGCAGGTTCGAGCTCGTGATTGCCAATACGCATGATGACATCAGTGGACCGAATGTCCTGATTTCGCGCAATGCACTGCACCCCGTCACACCAAAAAAGCTCGCTGTGGCGCGGACCGAGTGGGAAGAGCGCCTGAAACAGGGCGCACGACCGCTGTTATCCATTTTGGTTGGCGGCGCCAATGGTCGTTTCTCGCTGGGGGCGGTTGAAGCGGAGCGGATGGCAGAAGGAATCATCACTTTCACGAAGCGCAACGACATACAGGCCGTCCTTACACCTTCGCGCCGGACCGATCCCGCTGCCGTGGCCATTTTTCGCAAACGGCTGGAGCCTCATGGCATTGCCGTTCTGACAGGTAGCGGGGGCGACAACCCTTATATGGGCATGCTGGCCTGCGCAGACATGATTGCCGTCACGACGGACAGTGTCTCGATGATTTCCGAAGCCGTGGCAACGTCAGCCCCCGTGCTGGTTTTCCCGCTTCCAGGCCGTTCCAGCCGAATTTCACGCTTTGTAAAAACCCTTGAGGACGCCGGGCGGGTTAAGTGGTTCGATCCAGCACAGGTTCCATGGAATGTCATGCCGCTTGACGATACCCCCCTCGTGGCGAGAGAAATGCGCCGACGTCTGAAGCTCTGAAAGGGCCCCTGTATGCTCGATATCCGCACCTTTGGTCCGCAGGGTGGCAATGTTCTGTACAAGGCGCTGGCGCATCCGCTGGCCACGGAAGCACTCGTCCGGATGGAAGCCGAATTCGCAGGGCGGACACTGGCTGTATACGATCCGGATGACGCTGCCCGCACACTGGCCGCGCTCTATCCAGGACTGAAACCGGCCTGCGTCTATGTTCATGATACGGAGCGGGTAGGGCAGCCGGACGGTTTTGGCGGAACACTTCGTGCGCTCGTGGATCTTCCCGCGACCGAAGCGGATGCTATCCTTGCTTTGTCTTTTGAAGATGCCAAGATGCGGACCCGGCTAAAGGGGCTTCAGAAAGACCGAAATCTTTACACGCTCGCTCCCGCGCGCCTGCCAGACGAGATGCTAGTTGCAGGCCGTCCCTATCTGGACAAACTGAACTTCGCGACCAACTTCGCCTTTTTCCGCGAAACGAAGCAGTTTTCCTGCCGGATCGTAACCGCCAATTACTGGTCCAGCTATGCGGCGGAGAACCTGCGTTACTGGATGCGGCTCTATGACGGAGCAGGCAAGGTACTGGCCCAGTGGGAACAACCGGTGACTGAAGCCGGGGCAGGAATCACGATTGACAGCGCCGATATCCGTCGTCGCTTTGATCTACCAGAATTTACGGGACAACTTTTCATCCATGTACTGGGCGCGCGCGGACATGACGTCGTCAAATATGCTCTCGACAGCTGGGGCAAAAACGGCGATCCGAGCCTCTCCGTCACGCATGATGCCAATGCCTGGCCTTCCGTGTGTTACGCAACGCTTCCTGCCCCTGAACCCGACGAGACGCTGATCGTCTGGGTGCAGAACAGCCATGCGACCACCATTCCAGCAGGAGGCATTACCTTCAACCGGATGGGAGAAGGTAGATCGCATCCGCTCGATCGGACTGTAGGGCCGTTTGAGACGGTGGCCGTAGATGTTGGTACGCTTTTTCCCGGATTGCACTGGCCTGCACAGCTTGAACTGCGTTCGGGCCGACATCTTGTGCGTCCCCGCTATGAAATCACGCAGCGAGGCCGCACCCGAATCGCCCATCTAAACGTAGAACGAGACGATCTGCGCCCTGATCCTGCCATCCGTCAATTTGCGCCGTCGCTGGGTCGTGGGTTTTTGCTGCCGTTTCCAATCCTGGATCCAAAACAGTTCGAGACTTTCCTGCAGCCCAACCCCATGTCCGAAGCGCTTCAGTCTCTTCCCGTAAGGCTCGATCTGTTTGATGAAGCAGGAGGAAAGGTCGGATCGCATTTCCTCGGCAATCTATCCCGGAACCATGACACAGCCGTTGCACTGCATACCCTGATGGATCGACCGGGTCATGCCGATTTGGTCTATGATTTCCGCGATGGCGGCGAAGCTGATGGCTGGTTGCACGCCCTGATGCGCTATCGAAATCGGAAAAGCGCTCACGCCGCTGAAACCAGTTTCGGCGCCCATATCTTCAATACGCTCATGACTTGGCGCTCGGAGCCGCAATCGTACTCAGGCCCACCGCCGGGCCTGACGACACGACTTTTTCTAAAGTTGGGACACAAGGCAGGACAGGAGACGCTCCGAAGCTTCTGCTGCCTGATTCATCCGGCTTCCGTCGAAGGGACCGATAGTTCGGAAACCGTTCTTCTGCTTCATGGCGCAAATGGGTCCTTAATTACCCAGACGACCATCACAATTGCGCCCAACGGGTCATTCATGATCCGCCCGCACCAACTATTTGATGGCTCGCACCTCGATCATGCCGGGGAAGGGGGGTACGTCCTGATCCGAGACCTGACCTGCCGCCTTTTCGGTTATCACGGCCTGGAAAACGGAAAAGGCGCATTCTCGCTGGACCACATGTTCGGCTTCTGAACCATTGCAACACGGGAACCGCAACGGACAATGCGGCTCCCCACGAAAAAGATCTTGTCATGAAAACAACGTCTTGCTAAAAGCCCGTCCCACGGATGGGCGCGTAGCTCAGCGGTAGAGCACTGCCTTCACACGGCAGGGGTCACAGGTTCAATCCCTGTCGCGCCCACCATCCTAAATCCTTGAAAATTATATTTTTAAGAATTTTTATTCTCCCACAACCTAAACGGTGCAAGGATATAACTGATTAAATCCCCTTAGAACCCAAAAGAGATTGCAAGATTTACGTCACCCTTCTGCATCGCGTCGTTCAGAAACGGCAGCAGTCATAGTTTTGTTTTCGCCAATATGCTCCTCACTACAAAAATTGAAAATAACTTTTCTTTTATTGCCAGACTATTACATATATTCTTCAATTTTCGTGTAAAATACAGCACAAAAATCAAGTTATTTACATACTAAACACATTATCTCAGACCACTTGGAGGGTTCGAAAAACCCTCTATTTTGAGAGCTGCCCTGTGATTCCATTTCTTCTGCGATGATTGGGGATATGGGTCATAAAGCAAACTGGTTTCTTTGATGTTGAAGAGAGTCTGAGCAGGACTGGTGATCAACTCGAAGCGTTTTCCCAGATTGTGGATTTTGAATTGTTCCGCACTGTTTTGAAGAAGGCTCTGGCCTATTCAACTGGGAGTAAAGGCGGGCGACCGCCATTTGATCCGGTGCTGGTGTTCAAGATCCTGGATGCAACGCTGGTGGCTACTCCAAAGCAGCGCAATACCAACACTGAGAAAGCCGACCTTCGGGCAGGGCGTATTCTGGCAGGACAAGCTCGCAAAAAGATCATCATGCGCGCTGGACGCTGAAATTCACCAAAGCGAAGCGACAGGATGATGAAACCATGCCATCGAGTGATCTTGCCATCCCGTTCTTTGGCTACAAATCCTACGTCTCCCTCGACCTGAAGTTCCGGTTCATCCGCAAATGGAAAACGACGGATACCGCCACCAGTGATGGCGCGCGGCTGAGAAAGTGCCCGTTGGATAAAACTAATACAGCTTCAACGGTTTGGGCGGATACGACATATCGCTCAAAAGCCAATGAGGACTTCATGGAAAAACAGGGATTTTTTCAAAGGTTCACAGAAAACAAGCCGCATCTCAAGTCTATGGGCGGACAGCGAATGCTGGAAAGCCCGTGATCCGCCTGCGTATCGAGCATGTCTTTGCCGATCAGAAATCACAGACAGGGTTGTTCGTCCGAATCGTAGGCCTCACCCGGGCCACCATGAGGATCGGGCTGGCCAGTATCGTCTACAACATGCACCGCTTCATCTTCCTGGAGCGGATCAACCAATGGTTCTTCGATCCCTCCAGATCGCTCACCTTCCAGCATCCCCAATCATTGCCGCAATGATGAAATCATACAGAAAACCTCAAACCAAAGGATTTTTCGATCCATCTAATTTCAGTCTGAATAATTAATTTACACATCTCCAAGCCTGCCCCCAAGGACCGCCTTACGCTCAGGACTCATTCTTTAAGATAGAAGATGAAGCTTGCTACGATTTGGATTGCGAAGATGAATGTATGAGCGCAGCAGTCATGCCCCCCCCTTCGCCAGTCTTTCAATTTCGTGAACATGCTTTCGATCAAATGGCGCTTTTATAAAGATGCCAATTGTAAGGCCGCTTTGATTTCCTGTTTTTCTTTGATGGAATACAGGTGGTGACGTTCCGGTCTGCGAGAGGCTGTCTAATTTTATTACTGTCGTATTCCCGATCACTTCTTCTGTCTCACCCGACAGGTCCGCCAGCAGCACCTTTGAAATCACTGACCTGTCCAGCAGTCAGATGGAGGCGGACAGATCGGCCCTGATCATCGCGCACGGCATAAAATTTTGAGTTCAGGCCGCTTTTTGTCCGTCCGATATGGCGGGAAAAAGCCCCTTTTTGAGCAGGCCCGTCGATGCCCGGTGTACCTTGAAGTGTATTGCATCGATCATCAGAAGCTTCGAACGGCTAGCCTGTTCTGTCAGGACGACAAAAATCCTGTCAAAAACACCGAGACAGCTCCACCGGATAAAGCGATTATATAAAGCCTTGTGCGGACCATACGATTTCGAAGCGTCTTTCCACTGAAGGCCGTTGCGAATCACATAAACGATCCCGCTCTTCCATGCGTGGTACTCCCTGCGCCAGCAGAAAAAGCGGCTCAATCCGCTTCATCTGGCTCTCAGACAGCATAGTCTCCTTAATTTGAGGGCGCTCACATTTCATAGAGTTCGAGTGGCAAATCATCCGGATCAGCGAAAAAGGTAAACAGGCGACCCGTATAGGAATCTTTGCGAATTGGCTCCGAAACAATTCCGTGCCCCTCTAGACGTTGTACGACCCTGGCAATGTCCTGAACACGGAATGCGAGATGGCGCAGTCCGCAGGCTTCTGGCCGCGAAACCCGAGGGGGAGCCTGCGGAAAAGAAAAGAGTTCAATCTGGACATCACCGACCTGAAGATCGCACTTCCATGAATTACGCTCGGCGCGAAAATTTTCAGCGATGACCTTGAAGCCCAGCAAATCAACATAAAATGCGCGAGAGCGCTGATAATCGGATGCGATTATGGCGACGTGATGCAAACCAATAATATCGCCAGCATCCTGCCTCATCTTATCTGCGCCCCTTAACATCAGTTCTAACGAGGATAGCGTCAGTAACTACCAAGATCCAGCATGCTGATAGTGCAGACAGGATTTCGCGTGCTGGCTTAAGCAACATCACGACATTGAATCGCCCATGCTGACAAGCTTCCTAGGCTCAGGACCCATTGATTTGATTGCGGAAATCTGATTCACGCTCTGCGCGGAGACTGAAAATGAGCATTTTCATGTAGATGACGGATGGCCTGTCTGCTGCGAAAGCCGAGCCTCAGACCATTATGATTGATGCGACCTATCTCAAAGCACATCGCACGGCTTCAAGCCTGCGCCTAAAAAAGAGATACAGGGCACCTGATCGATCGGACAAAAGACGACATGAACACGAAGCTACATGCGATAACGGATCAGAACGGACGACCGCTGAGCTTCTTCATAACGTCGGGACAGGTCAGCGATTACACCGGTGCCGCTGCTCTGCTGGACAGTCTTTCTATGGCACAGTGGATGCTGGCGGGCCGGGGTTAGAATGCTGACTGGTGCAGGGATGCCCTGGAAGAA
>NZ_BJMK01000007.1 GCF_006539125.1 Gluconobacter sphaericus NBRC 12467 | reverse complement strand
AAGCACTGAGTTATTTCAGGCATGGGGGCAAGCCTGCGAAAGAAAAGCCCTGGAGAAATGGCAAAGAAAAACCCGCTTCACCTTCCGGTGAAGCGGGTTTTTACAAACCTGATCTGAACAGACCCTTCAGGCAGGAGCATGCTCCTGAACAGCTTCCAGCTCGGCGCGAACCGATTGCAGTTCGCGGCTGATCTGGTCGTGCATGTCCACATCATTCGGACCGATTTCGGCCCAACGGCTTTCCAAGTCCCGCAGACGAGCCTTGGCTTCGTCTACAGACAGCTCACTCATGAGCTGTGCGGAATCGGCCAGAATGGTGCAGTGATCAGCGCCCATATCGGCAAAACCGCCCGTCACGAAGTAACGGTCAACGATCTTGTCACCCTTATAAAGGGCCACAACGCCGCCCCGCAGCTGAAGCATCAGCGGTGCGCGGTCCGGCATGGCTGCAATATCGCCTTCCATGCCCGGGACCACGGCCATGTCGACGTCACGTTCGACAAGGCGCTTTTCCGGGCTGACGATCTCGATGCGAAGCGGCATCGGATCAGGCCTCCTGCTTCATCTTCTCGGCCTTCGCAACGGCCTCGTCGATGTCACCGACCATGTAGAAGGCGCCTTCCGGCAGGTGATCGTACTCGCCAGCCACGACGGCCTTAAAGGAACGGATCGTATCTTCAAGCGACACCAGCTTGCCTGGTGCGCCCGTGAAGACTTCGGCCACGTGGAAAGGCTGGGACAGGAAGCGCTGGATACGGCGAGCGCGGCCAACGATCTTCTTATCGTCTTCGGACAGTTCGTCCATGCCAAGGATCGCAATAATATCCTGCAGGCCCTTGTAGGTCTGGAGCGTCTGCTGAACCTGGCGCGCAACCTGATAGTGCTCTTCACCAACGATCTTCGGATCGAGCGAACGGGACGTGGAATCCAGCGGATCAACAGCCGGATAGATGCCCATTTCCGCGATCGAACGGTTCAGCACCGTCGTTGCATCAAGATGCGCGAAGGTTGCAGCCGGAGCCGGATCGGTCAGATCGTCAGCCGGGACGTACACGGCCTGAACGGACGTGATGGAGCCCTTCTTCGTAGACGTAATACGCTCCTGCAGGGCGCCCATTTCGGTGGCCAGCGTCGGCTGGTAACCCACTGCGGACGGGATACGGCCCAGAAGTGCGGAGACTTCGGAACCGGCCTGCGTGAAGCGGAAGATGTTGTCCACGAAGAACAGGACGTCCTGACCTTCTTCATCACGGAAATATTCGGCAAGCGACAGACCCGTCAGGGCGACGCGCGAACGGGCTCCCGGCGGCTCGTTCATCTGGCCATAGACCAGCGCAACCTTGGACCCCTCGGTCGAGCCGTCTTCGGCAATCTTGATGACGCCTGCGTCCTGCATTTCGAAATACAGGTCGTTACCTTCACGCGTACGCTCACCGACACCGGCGAAGACGGAGACGCCGCCATGGGCTTTCGCGATGTTGTTGATGAGTTCCTGAATGATGACCGTCTTGCCGACGCCGGCGCCACCGAACAGGCCGATCTTACCACCCTTGAGGTACGGGCAGAGCAGATCGACGACCTTGATGCCGGTCACGAGGATTTCGGACGCAGCGGCCTGGTCTTCGAAAACCGGGGCCGGACGGTGGATCGGGAAGCGCAGTTCACTGCTGATCGGGCCGCGCTCGTCGATGGGCTCACCAACGACGTTCAGGATACGGCCGAGCGTTGCCGGGCCAACCGGGACCATGATCTGCGTGCCCGTGTCACGGACTTCAGCGCCACGGACTAGACCGTCGGTCGTGTCCATGGCGATGCAGCGAACCTGACGCTCGCCGATTTCCTGCGCAACTTCCAGAACCAGCGTATGATCGCCGTTCTGGACGTGCAGGGCGTTCAGGATGAAGGGAAGATCGCCTTCGAACTGCACGTCCACGACGGGGCCGCGCACCTGGGTGACGCGGCCGACCACGTTGTTGGCAGCTCCGGCAGAAGGGGTAAGGGTTTCGGACATCGGATTCGTCTCCTGCGTGATCTCAAACGGCTTCTGCGCCGGAGATGATTTCGATCAGATCGTTGGTGATGTTGGCCTGACGCGTACGGTTGTACTTCTGCGACAGACGGTCGATGGCCTTGCTGGCATTGCGGCTGGCATTATCCATCGCGGTCATGCGCGCGCCCTGTTCGCCAGCAGCACTTTCCAGCAAGGCCGAGAAGATCTGGACCTGAAGGTTGCGCGGCAGAAGCTGCGTCAGAAGCGTCGTCTCGTCCGGCTCGAATTCGTACTGGGCCGTGTCGGCATCCGGAGCGGCATTGTCGTTCTCGGGAACCGCGAGCGGAACCAGAGGCGCCTGGACCGGAACCTGCGTCATGGCATTGAGGAAACGGTTATAGACCAGCGTGCAGCGGTCGATGTCGCCAGCTTCCAGCAGGGTCACGATCCGGCCTCCGATGTCGGTAGCCTTGTCAAACCCGACATCCTTGCCTTCGGTTCCGGCCAGACGATCAACGATCATGTCCGGATAGTGACGCACGAGGATATCTGCCCCCTTGCGACCGACCGGCAGGATGCGGACCGTCTTGCCTTCTGATACCAGCGTATCGACCAGCTGACGGGCACTGCGGACGATATTGGCGTTGAAGCCGCCGGCAAGGCCACGGTCAGAAGTCAGCACCACCACGAGATGGGTCTGGTCCTTGCCCGTTCCCGCGAGAAGGCGCGGCAGGCTTGTCGCGTCCTCACCACGAGTCGCCGTCGCCAGCTCTGCCATCATGCGACGCATGGCGTCGGCATAGGGGCGAGCCGCTTCGGCCTGCATCTGGGCGCGTCGCAGTTTGGAAGCTGCGACCATTTTCATCGCGTTCGTGATCTTGCGCGTCGATTTGACGCCCGTGATCCGTCCACGCAGTTCCTTCAGCGAAGCCATGGGCTATCCTCAGGCCGAAAAGCGCTTGCCGAATGCTTCGAGCAGCTCCTTGAGCTTGCCTTCCGTCTCCGGCTTGATCTGGCGGTCATTACGAATGGCCGTCAGGATGTCAGAGCCCGCACCGCGCAGCTCGGACAGGAGAGCGGCTTCGTAGGCCACGACCTTGTCCACGGCGATCGGATCAACGTAGCCACGCGTACCGGCATAAAGAACAACAACCTGCTCTTCGACGGGCAGCGGGGACGTCTCGGGCTGCTTCAGCAGTTCGACCAGACGGGCACCACGATCAAGCTGCTTGCGGGTTGCGGCGTCCAGGTCGGAAGCAAACTGCGAGAACGCAGCCATTTCACGATACTGTGCCAGCTCCAGCTTGATCTTGCCGGCAACCTGCTTCATCGCCTTGATCTGGGCTGCAGACCCCACGCGGGATACGGAGCCACCGACGTTCACGGCCGGGCGGATACCCTTGTAGAACAGGTCCGTCTCAAGGAAGATCTGACCATCAGTGATGGAGATCACGTTGGTCGGGATGTAGGCAGCCGTATCGCCAGCCTGCGTCTCGATAACCGGCAGGGCAGTCAGGGAGCCACCGCCATTGGCGTCGGACATCTTGGCCGCACGCTCCAGAAGACGGGAGTGCAGGTAGAACACGTCACCCGGGAACGCTTCACGAGCCGGCGGACGACGCAGCAGCAGGGACATCTGGCGGTAAGCCACAGCCTGCTTGGACAGATCGTCGTAGCAGACAAGAGCGTGCATGCCGTTGTCACGGAAATACTCACCCATGGCGCAGGCCGTGTACGGAGCGAGATACTGCATCGGAGCCGCATCAGAGGCCGTAGCGGCAACAACGATGGAATATTCCATCGCGCCATGTTCGGTCAGCGTGCGGACCAGGTTGGCCACCGTGGAACGCTTCTGGCCGATAGCGACATAGATGCAGTACAGGGACTTCTTCGGATCGCCTTCAGCATTGACCGGCTTCTGGGCGACGATGGTGTCGATCAGGATCGCGGTCTTGCCCGTCTGGCGGTCACCGATGATCAGCTCACGCTGGCCCCGTCCGATGGGAACAAGAGCGTCGATGGCCTTGATGCCCGTCTGCATCGGCTCGCTGACCGACTGGCGCGGCATAATGCCCGGAGCTTTCACCTCGGCGCGGCGGTACTCAACATCCGTCAGCGGGCCACGGCCATCGATCGGGTTGCCCAGACCGTCAACCACACGTCCCAGCAGGCCTTTGCCGACCGGAACTTCAACCACGGACTTCGTACGCAGGACGGTGTCGCCCTCGCGGATGCCGTCGCCATCTCCGAACAGAACCACACCGACATTGTCGGCTTCGAGGTTCAGGGCCATGCCCTTGAGGCCGGTTCCTTCGAACTCGACCATTTCACCGGCCATGACGTTGTTCAGGCCGTAGACGCGGGCGATGCCGTCGCCGATGGACAGGACCGTTCCCGTTTCGGAAACGGTCTCGACCTGGTCGAAAGACGCGATCTGCTGCTTGAGGATGTCCGAAATCTCGGCGGGACGGATATCCATCACGCGGCTCCCTTCATGGCGTTCTGCAGGCGGGTCAGGCGCCCGGCGATCGAAGTGTCAAAGAGTGTGGAACCGATCCGTACGGTCATGCCACCAAGGAGGGCAGGGTCCGTATGTTCGGTCATGGACACGCGGCTGTAGCCGGCTTCGGCCAGTCGGACCTGAAGCTGGCTGCGCTGTGTGTCGTTAAGAGGCTGTGCAGAGCGGATTTCGGCCACGACTTCGCCGCGCAGGGCGGCGTCGAGCGCCAGAACACCGTCCAGAATGGATGCAAGATCAGGCAGACGACGGTTTTCGGCGATAACGCCGACGAACCGGCGCAGGACGTCTCCAAAGCCGAGCTTCGACACCAGAACATTCGAAACCGTCTGACCCTGGCGGATGTCCATCCGAGCGTCAGCTAGGAATTTCCGCAGGTCGTCGCTTTCGGAAATGGCGGTACGCAGCGCCTTCACTTCACCCAGAACATCGGGAAGATTCCCCTGCTCCGAAGCAAGATCATAAAGCGCACGGGCGTAGCGCTGGGCCAAGCCCCCTGTCTGTCCAACCTGCGGCACCTGTGTCACCGTCACACGCGTGTTCCGTCTCACTAAATCCGCCGCAGAGTGCGGCCGGAACCGGCTTATCCGGTTCCTTGCATCAAAACTGTCCGGACCGGGCATACACGTTCCTGCGCAGGATTCGTCTGAAACCCGGTCCTCCACTTGGGGCCGCCTCTAGCACGCTGTCCTAGCCCTGCGCAACCGAGACGATACGCAAATCCCCTTTCATCCGCCCCCGACCAGACGAAGGTTTGCGTTTTCCTCTACCGGACTGGCATGACGAGAGTTTCACAGTGGTTCTTCGGAAATTCTTTACTTCCGTTCAACACACGCCCTCCAAACAACCACGGAGACCAGATGACCATCCAGAAATACCTCTTTTTTCTGTTAGGCGCGCTGTCCATCCCCGCCCTTTCGCTCCCTCCCCTGGCCACGGCAGCACGAGCAACCCCACTAGAGGACAAACCGTCCTTCCCGACCATTTCCTACTGGGACAATTGGACCGACCCTCAAGGTGTCACGCATCTGACCAAGTGCAAGATATCAACATTCCATGAGAATTCGATCACGCCGACCGGAGACAAGGTCATGCTCAGCACGCTCCATGACGGACCGGCAACGATGACGATACGGGTTCAGCCCCCGCATTGGAAAGGCGGATGGAACGAAAGCCATCAGGTCCAATGGATTGTGCCGCTATCAGGAATCTATTTCGTCAAGGCGATGGACGGGACCAGCGTGGAGCTGAATCCGGGTGATGTCCTGCTCAGTGAGGATGTGGCTCCGATCGCTCACGACACCGACCCTAAAGGCCATCAGTCAGGCAATGTCGGCGATTCCGCCGTCGCCCTGCAGATTCTCCAGATTGGAGAAGCGACGCCATCACACGCTCCCTGTCAGGGGCGATAAGACGAAAATATCAATTCCGGAAGATCTGGAGCGGGCGAAGGGAATCGAACCCTCCTAAGAAGCTTGGAAGGCTACTGCATTACCACTATGCTACGCCCGCTCAGATGGAAGTGTCCTTAGCCCATTTTTTTCCGCGCCCGCAAGAGGGGAAAGATCAAAATGGAAATTCCGCAACAAAGATGTTCGAGGCACTTGACTTTTACTCCTGAACATTCTCTTTTGCGGCCACTGTCGTTGGCATGACACCTCAAAAATGTCTTGCCCGATGATAGGGGTGTAGCTCAATTGGCTAGAGCGCCGGTCTCCAAAACCGGAGGTTGAGAGTTCGAGACCCTCCGCCCCTGCCACTCCTTCTCACCGGATGTCCTTCCCGACACCGGGAGCGGGATTTTCACTTGATTCGAGGACGATGGTGTCGGTCAGTACCCCGAAAGACGAGTCGCGGAAAACGGCGCCTCAAAAGAGCGGATCCGGCTTCAATCTGGTGGCCTACGTCCGTGACGTGCGCGCCGAAGCAAAACGTGTCACGTGGCCGACCCGTCGCAACACCCTGATTACGTCAGGTGCCGTGCTGGTCATGGTTACCGTGACCTGCATCTTCTTCTTCATCGTGGACCAGGTGATCGGCCTCGGCGTCCGCGAACTTTTTGGCGTTGGAGGCTAAGTTCGCACCATGGCGAAGCGTTGGTACGTTGTTCACGTCTATTCCGGTTTTGAGAAGAAGATCGCGAGCCATATCCAGGAGCAGGCTGCACAGAAAGGCCTGTCCGATCATTTCGAACAGATCCTTGTTCCCTCCGAAGATATTACAGAGATGCGCCGCGGCCGTAAGGTCAACGCGGAGCGCAAGTTTTTCCCCGGCTATGTCCTCGTCAAAATGGAACTGACGGACGAAGCGTGGCATCTCGTCAAGGATACCCCCAAGGTTACGGGCTTCCTTGGAACCCGCAACCGTCCGACCCCGATTACGGCAGCTGAAGCCGACCGGATCATGAAGCAGGCGCAGGAAGGCGTTGAGCGTCCCCGTTCTAGCCTCTCCTTCGAGATTGGTGAGCAGATCCGCGTGGCGGATGGTCCGTTCACTTCCTTCACCGGTATGATCGAGGATGTCGACGACGAGCGTCAGCGCCTCAAGGTTAGCGTTTCCATCTTCGGCCGCTCCACGCCAGTCGATCTGGACTTCACGCAGGTCGAGAAGCTCTAAGTTTTTCAAGTTCTATTCCTTACAATAAAAAAGGCTCCCTCTCGGGAGCCTTTTTTATTGGTGACCCTGATGATTCTCAGTTCTTCAGGGGCTGTGGCAGAACCCGCAGTTTTGCTGCAGCCTGATCCGCGATGCTGGCAACACCTTGACTGAGCGCTGCCGTCAGCTTTGCCGTGCTAGACACAACCGGCTCTGACGACTGCCACACCACAGGCGTGGTCATCACAGGACCAATCATCTTTCCAGCCGGGTGAACGGACAGCATGCCCGTCACAAGTGCGTGCCCGACCGAATCGGCTTCAAAATTGCGGATGGTCAGCTCCACATAGGCCGCAGGCGTCGTCGTGACCGCATCATCCTGCGCGAAGACGGTCGTGCCCGGCAAACGCTGGGCTAGGTCGGTCATCAGCGTATGACCCAGCATGTCCGGAAGCGCCTCACTCCAACTACTGCCCGAAGCGAGCTTTGTCTGATAATCCTCACTGGCCTTCACAATCGTATCGCGATCAAGCCGCGCGCTCACAACAGGTGTCCGGACCTCGACCACGGCAGGGCCTCCCGCCTGGGACACACCTGACAGAGGAGCCAGCGTATAGAGCGTGGGATCGCTACTACAGGCCGAGAGGAGGCCCGTCAGCCCCAGAGCCCCCACCAGGGACAGGAAACGAAGGCGGGACGTCGAAGACTGTGTCATGGCTCAGTTCCTGCGGCCGGTGATGAGAGCGGAAGGATGGTGATCCAGATAATCCGTGAGGAACCGCAGGGAGCGGGACATCTGGGTCAGCTGGATGATCATGTTCTGAAGGTTGCGATGGAAATCCGTATCGCCGCCATAAGCCCCCAGAACAGACTGGGCATTTGCCAGAGTGCCCTGCAGCCCCTTCATCAGCGCCGGCAGGTCCTGGTTGGCGGTTTTCGTCAGCCTGCTCAGATTTTGTAGAGAATCGCGCAGCGCCGCGAGGGACTGCGTGACTTCCGGACTATTCAGACGGCTATCCGCATGCGCCAGAAGATCGTTCACATGGCCACCAATTTCGGTCAGCGGCATTGCCGCGATCTTGTCGGTGATGGTGGAGACGGACTCCATGATTCCGTCCATTCCGCCAGCCTGACTGGGGAGAACGGCAACGTCGCCTTCGTAGGTCAAGGCCGTAACAGGAGCATTCTTGACGAATTGCAAGGCAATCATGGATTCACCGGTCAGGAAGCTGGCGCTCTGAACCGAGGCACGCATTCCATCAGCCACGAAGGCCTGGAGATACTTCTCGACAGGCGGCTCCTTACTGTTCTCGATCCGATCATCCCAGTTGGACAGCATACGCTCCGGCTCAAGCTCCATATCCACGCGGACACGAGGCAGCTTCGTAGGGCCTTCGAGAAGGAGACGGACATCAGTGACAGTACCAATCTGCAAACCGAACATGGTGACCTGACTGCCGTTCGTAAGGCCTTTGACAGAGGAGTTGATGTAGGTCACGACACGCAGGCGCTTATGGTAGCGCGCGTTGTGGGCATCAGCCTCGCTGGCATAAAGCTTGAAGACGGAATTGGCCGGCGCATCAGGCAAATCGATGTTGCGACGGCGCTCCGGCAGACCAAACGCAATGCCACCCGAGAACAGGGCCTGAAGCGATTTGAGCTGGACCTGCAAACCACCGGCACCAAGGCCGACCTGAACGCCTGAGACGTTCCAGAACCGGCTGTCCGTGCGCAAATAGTGGTCATAGGGCTCCTTGACGAAAGCCTGGATGACGATGGGCCCCATCCCACCCGGCGGCATCGTGTAGCCCAGCACCTCACCCACCTGAAGATCGCGGAAAAAGACCGGCGATCCCGGACCAAGCGAGCCCAACGACTGGGACACAAGCCAGAACGTTTCGCCTGGCTGGTCGGACCGCACACCCGGCGGCGATTCAAGGCCCTTGAAGGACTTCTGGTAGTGGCCGTCATCGCTTCCCGGATCCAGGGCGATATAGGCGCCGGAGAACAATGTATCGAGGCCAGTGATGCTGGCGCCATTGATCCGCGGACGCACGACCCAGAACCGGGTGTGGTCAGTCAGAATATGTGCGCTGTTGGCGTTCATTTGCACCGTGACGTCGACATGTTTCATGTCGTCACTCAGTGTGATGTCCTGCACCGTACCCAGCGTTACAGCCTTGTTCTTTACCTGCGTCTGGCCCGGAGTCAGGCCATCCGCCGTCTCAAACGTGATGGTAATGACGGGGCCACGCGTGGCAAAATGCTCCCACGCCAGCCATCCGGCGATGAGAATGGCCACCACCGGAATTAGCAGAATGAGGGAGAAGCGGGTACGGCGCACCGGGGCTTCCTTCGGCGAGACCGTTGGCTCCCCCCGGTTGTTTCGGGAATCGCTCACGGGCGTCCAGGCTCCATATCAGTAGGGTCAGAAGAAGGCAGGCGAAGCATAGGATCGGACGGAAACGGCGTCTCCGGCTCCCTGATATCCGCTGCGGGGCCTGCGACCGCACCGTTGAGGCCGGCTGCATCCCACATGCCGCGGGGATCGAAAAGCTCTGCGGCAAAAATGGTCAAGATCACGACCAGTGCAAAGCAGACCATTCCCGGATCGGCAGTAACATTGGCCAGAAAGCCGAAATGCACAACAGCGACGAGGATGGAAATCATGAAGACGTCGATCATGGACCAGCGGCCGATAATGACGACAAGCCGGTAGAGTTTCGCCAGATACCTGAGCTGCCAGCGGCCTCCAAAGCGGGGGCTTATGATCATGATCGTCAGAGCAACGATCTTAAGAACGGGCACGGTGATACTGGCGAACAGAACCAGCAGGGACAGCGGAATCATTCCCGCCTGCCACAGTTCGATCACACCGCTGATGATTGTGCTGGGCGCACCATGGCCGACCTTGGTGTAGGTCATGACAGGCAGCAGGTTGGCCGGCAGGTAGAAAACGACGCTGGCTACGAGAAGACATGTGGCCGAGGCCAGGCTCTGCGGTTTACGGCGACGCAGGATCTGCCCGCAGCGAGGGCAATCGCCCATATCCTGTTCCTGCGGCACAATATGATCGAAAGCCACGACCAGATTGCAGGCGTGGCAGGACAGCATGTTCTCCACGGGTGGGATGACGCCATTACGAGCGTCCAGATGGGCGACATCCAGAAGATGGCCCTGGTGATCATCGAGCTGGGGACGGATGTCGCGGCTGCGCCAAATCCGTTCGGCATCGAAGGTCGAGTCCACAGCGGCCATGCTCAGCATCAGGCCACCCAGCAGATAGACACCTGGCTGAAGGACAACGAGAGCAAGGTCCACGAGCTTGGTGTATGCCACCAGAACGCCGAGCACATACACCTCCACCATCGACCAGCCACGGAGACGGTCGTACCAAGTAAGAAGACGGGGGGTCCAGTCAGGCATCTGGGGGCGGGAAGCGCCATAGAGAATAGCTGCCATCAGACCGATGATGAGGCCGGGCATAATGATCGTCACCAGGGCGACGAGAACGCCGATCGCGCCATAACCCTGATGGCCAAGTTCGATCGGGCCGCTCATCAGCGAAACCGTGTTTTCACGTCCGTAGACGTTCAGAGTCATGAGGGAACTGATGAGGAGCGTGACGTAGAGCGCGGCGGATGTGATGCAGAATGCGGCTGGAGCACCGATCAGAGATGTCCGGCGGCGGCGGGCAAGTTGGCAACCGCAGCGCAGACATTCGGCGAGATGTCCAGGTTTCAGGCGCGGAACGTGCTGGAAGAGACCGCAAGTCGGGCATTCGCGCAGACCTTCCACCGCATGGATGGATGCGTGGGGCTCCTGACTACGGGAAAAGCTGACGGCGTTGCGCCACAGTCGTTTATGAAAACGGTCAGACATCGGGCTCCTAACCTAACGCAGGGAGCAGTCTTTTGACAGTCCGCCCTCTACAGGCAGCCCTCCGCATCGGGATATCGGGACTCATCGTAGTCCCATCTCAGGCGGATTGCCCAGAGGAAGCCGGATTTATCGGCAATATTTTGAAAACTTGTGAAGATCCGGAAAGCCGCGCAATTGATAATCTCTCCGTCTGCATGACAGCAGAAAGGTATCTCTAATCCGGTATTTTCGGAAGACCTTGATGGTGCCGGTGAAGAGATTCGAACTCCCGACCCCATCATTACGAATGACGTGCTCTACCAGCTGAGCTACACCGGCGCACCCATCAAGGTGGCCGCGTTCTAACCGAGCCCTTCAGGGTTGGCAAGCCGGAAAATGCAAAAACCGGCCCGCATCTTCAGTAACCGCGTCCTGTGTCGATGACGCCGGTCATGGACTCGCCGGCTTCGTAGCGGCGCAGATTGGCCAGAACGACCTCGGCCGCGCTGTCCGACTGTGCGGCGCTGGCGATATGCGGTGTCAGGAAAATGCGGGGATGATCCCAGAACGTGTGTTCGGCAGGCAACGGTTCGGGCGTGGCGACATCGAGAACCGCTTGTGACAGCTGGCCACTGTCGAGGGCCGGGATCAGATCGTCCTGCACCAGATGGCCGCCGCGTCCACAGTTGATGATGCACGCGCCTTTCGGCAGTTTTTCGAACAGGTCGCGGTTGAGGATGCCGCGTGTAGCTTCCGTGAGCGGGACAAGGCAGACCAGAATGTCGGTCTGCGCCAGAAACTCGTCCAGCTCCGCTTCTCCGGCAAAGGATGTCACGCCCGCGACCTCCCGGCGGCTACGGCTCCAGCCCCGGCAGTCATATCCGAGGGCGACGAGCTTCTCCAGAACGGGGCTGCCCAGTTCTCCCATTCCCATGACACCGACGCGATAGAGCCTCGCAGGCCGGTTGTGCGAACCGTTCCAGACATGCTCACGCTGCTGCCGGGCATAGCGGAACATGTCACGATGGCAGGAGAAAACCGCCCACAGGACATATTCGATCATGCCCTCAACCAGACTGTTCTCCACCATGCGAATGATCTGCACACCGGGGGGAATATTGGCCAGGTTAAGCTGGTCGATTCCCGCGCCCAGCGAAAACAGGACCTCGAGATTGGGAAAAAGCGTGGCGAGATCGTCCGGCGTCTTCCACGCCACGAGATAGCGGACATCCTCTTTCGGGCCGGTTTCAGGCCAGACATGAAACGGCATGTCCGGTCGGGCGCTGGCGAATTTCTCTCGCCAGATGGCGGCGCGTTCGGGCGTTTGATGGAAGACGAGCGACATTCTGCGTGTTCTCCGACCGGAAATATGTCCGGAGATGGTCGCGCCATGCGGGATTCGGATCAAGCCCGCTCCCCTGCCCTCACACCTGTTTGTGTAGGGACACAGAACCGGGGAACGCGTGCCGGGTTCGGGCGTAGAGAAGGCCGGATCTCATGCAGGAGGGCAGGATCATGCCTCGTGGGGACAAGTCAGCCTATACCGACAAACAGAAACGCAAAGCGGAGCATATCGAGGAGAGCTACGAAAAGCGTGGCATCTCCGAAAAGGAAGCGGAGCGCCGCGCCTGGGCCACGGTCAACAAGGACGACGGCGGCGGAAAGAAAAGTAGTTCAGGCCGGAAGAACCATCCGAAATAGAGTTTCCGGCCCGAAAATTGCTCAGGCCGCGTCCCACGCGGCACGGGCGGCATCCACGCCCGCACCACGATTCAGCGTCACGCCTTCGCCGGCCAGAACGGAATCGAGCGCGGCCAGCGTAAGGAGCACCTTGTCCTTGCGGGCGTTGAGGCCCATCGCCCCGATGCGCCAGATTTTCCCGGTCAGCGGGCCGAAGGACGAGACGATCTCGATGCCAAAATCGTCGCGCATCAGTTCGCGGATGCGGGCATTGTCCACGCCGTCCGGCACCCAGACGCCGGTGACGTTGCTCATGCGGGTGGTGTCGTCGCCATAGACCTTCAGCCCCATGGCCCGCAGCCCGGCGACCATGGCGCGCCCTGCCCTGACATGACGCGCGACGCGCGCCTCCACGCCCTCTTCCACGACCAGACGCGCCGTCTCGCGCGCGGCGTAGAGCATGGAGGTCGCTTCGGTATGATGGTTCATCCGGGCGGGAGACCAGTAGTTCATCAGCATCGCCAGATCGAAATAATTCGACTGGATGACCGGCCCCTCACCCTGAGGCTGACCGGTGGCAATCCCCGCTTCATCGTGACGGCGCTTGAGAATGGCGGCGACGGCACGATCCGAGAGCGTGATCGGCGCGGAACCCGGAGGGCCATTCAGGCATTTCTGAAGCCCTGCCGTAGCGACGTCGATGTTCCAGGCATCGGTCTCGAACGTCATGCCGCCGAGGGTCGCGGTGGCATCCACATAGAACAGCACGTCATGTTTGCGGCAGATCCGGCCGATCTCTTCGAGCGGCTGAGCGGTCGTCGTGGACGTGTCACCATGCACGCAGGCGACCAGACCCGGCTTGTGTTCGATGATAGCGGCTTCGATGCGGGCCGGATCGACGACCTCCCCCCACTCTACATCCACCGTGCACGGAATGCCGCCGCAACGATGGACGATTTCCGTCAGCAGCAGGCCGAAGCGGCCAAAACGCGGAATGACGACCTTCATACCCGGCGAGACAAGCGAGACAAGCGCAGCCTCAATGGCCGAACGAGCCGAGCCGTTCACCAGCAGCGTCCAGTGATTTTTCGTGCGGAAGACCTCGCGGTACAGGGCCATGACCTCGTCCATATAGGCGGTCATTTCCGGGTCCATCTGGCCGATCACGTCATAGGACATGGCGCGCAGGATGCGCGGATGGACGTTAGTTGGCCCCGCCCCCATCAGCAGGCGGGACGGCGGGTCAAGCTGTGCGAAAGTTGAGGGTTGGCTCATGACTGGAACTCCTTGACGAAGGCGAGCAGGGCACGGTGGGCGAGCTCGACGTCTCCCACACGAACGGTTTCATCGGGGTGATGGCTAAGGCCGCCGGGACTGCGGATGAACAACATCCCCATCGGACACAGATCGACCATGGCCATGGCGTCATGACCGGCACCGCTCAGAAGGCGCTGGGCCGGACGACCTGTAACGCTTGTGACGGCCCGCGCCAAACCTGCCACAAGTTCGGGTGCGCAGGCGGCGGCGGGCAGATACTGCGGCATGTCGAACGTAATCCCCAAACTACGCTTAGCCGCAATAGTACATAGATCCATCCGGATCGCCTCGGCCATGGCATCACGGGCCTCGTTGGTTTCGGCCCGCATGTCGAGCGAGAAGCGGACTTCACCGGGAATAACATTTGACGTGTTTGGCGTAACGTCGATCTGACCAACCGTAGCGACCTGCGTCGCGCCGCCTGAGGCACCATTGCGTTCGACCGCCAGGATCATTTCAGCCACTGCTGCAAGTGCATCCTGACGCATGCTCATTGGAGTCGTGCCCGCATGGTCGGACTGGCCGGTGACGGTCACGCCCTGGCGGGTCTGGGCAGCGATGGCTGTGACAACGCCGATTTCGCCATCCGCGCTTTCAATCGCGGGACCCTGCTCGATATGAGGTTCAATATAGGCAACCAGTTCGTCGGAGCGACGGGCAGCTTCGGTCAGACGTGCGGGATCGAGACCGGAGCGGATCATGGCGTCGGCCATGGTTATCCCGGACGCATCGGTCATGTGTGCAGGTATGGAATCGATCAGGCCGGCCATAGCGCGAGAGCAGATCATGGGAGCCGCAAAACGCGAGCCTTCCTCGTCCCCGAAGCCCATGATTTCGATGGCGAATGGCAGGCGCGTGCCTTCTGCATTCAGGGCTGAAACAAGCTCGATCCCCAGCATGACGCCCAGATTTCCGTCAAAAGCCCCGCCATTACGGACGGTATCGAGATGGGAGCCGATCATCAGCGCCGGAGCGCCGGGCGTCAGCCCTTCATAGCGTCCGATCAGACTTCCGGTCGCATCCAGACGCGTGCTCAGACCAGCCTCTTCCATCCATTGCGCGACCTGCGTGAGAGTCCGCTGGTAGGCAGGACCGAGCCAGAATCGGAACAGACTGCCTGGCGTCTCGCTGAAAGAGCCATCCGCGAGAATACGGCACCGCTCGACGGCGCGGGCTCCGTGGGCTGTCATGAGGGCTCCTGTCCGGAACGTATCAAAGAAGGGAAACTTTGCGCTCATAACGAAGGCAGATCAAGTTGACCTGCCAATAAATATGGTCCCACATATTGGCATGAAAGATCAGATGCATCTCGATCCGTTCCATTTGCAATCCTTTCTGGCGGTCGCGGAAACGCTGCATTTCACATCCGCCGCACAGAGCCAGAGAGTGAGCCAGTCCACCATCAGCCAGCATATCAGCCGACTGGAGGAGCAGCTTGGTACGCGCCTTCTGGCCCGTAGCACCAAAAGCGTTCGGCTGACGGAAGATGGCACGGCGCTGATCGGTCTGGCCCGGCAGCTTCTGCAATGCGAGGACAGCATCCTGTCCCACTTCCGACAGGGCGCACCGCGCGGGACGATCCGGCTGGGTGTGACGGAAGACCTGCTCCTAACGCGCTTTCCCGAAATTTTGGGTACATTCCGTGCGTCACATCCGTCGCTTCAGATCACCATGACGGTCGGTCTTTCGGCATATCTGGCGCATCTTTTGGACCAAGGAGAACTGGACGTCTGGTGCGGGATGCGGCGCACGACGGAGACACGTGGCCAGAAGCTGTGGACCGAGGACATGCGCTGGTACGCATCCGCGGAGGTAGAATTTCCGACAGAGCAGTCCATTCCCCTCGTGACATTCCCCGATGGCAGCGTCACCCGCCGCCTGGCGATCGAAACACTCAACAAATCCGGACGCGCCTGGCATCTGGCCTTTACCAGCGGCAGCCTGAGCGCGCTTCTGGCAGCTGTGCGCGCCGGATATGGCGTGACGCCGCAGCCAGCTTTTCTGCGCAATGCGGAACATCTGCCCCATTGTGCGCAGGGTTTGCTACCGGAGATGCCACAGGTGGAGTTCATCGCCTCTACCCGTCATCAGACCGCGCAGGGCCCGGAAGAACTGCTCATCCGGACGCTGTGCGCCCATATTCCACGCCTGCAATCCGATCTCCTGCCCCTGTAAGGACTCCTCTGCCATGCTAACTCCCAACGCCTTGGGCGGAATGGTTACGTCTCCACATCATCTTGCCAGCCAGGCGGGGCTGGATGTTCTGCGCGAAGGCGGAACGGCGATCGAGGCGGTCGTGGCTACGGCCTCCACGCTGGCAGTGGTTTACCCGCACATGACCGGGCTGGGTGGCGATGCGTTCTGGCTGATCTGCTATCCCGATGGGCGCACCATGGCCATCGACGCCTGCGGTGCACTGGCCATGGGAGCGGAACATACGCTTTATGCCGATGCCGGACACACTACCATACCCTGGCGTGGCGGTCTGGCCGCCAACACGGTGGCGGGAACAGTTTCGGGCTGGGAGGCAGCACTGGAACTGAGCAGCGAGATCCGCGACCCACTCCCGCTGGGCCGGCTACTGCGGGATGCCGTCCATTATGCCGAACATGGACGTGTGGTCTCCGAAAGCGAGGGAGCACTTCTGGCGCAGAAACAGCCGGAGTTGATGTCGAACCCGACGCTGGCGCGAATCTGCTTTCCCGACGGCAAGCCATGGAGAGCGGGCAGTATCCGCAAATCACCCGAACTGGCCCAGACGCTGAGGATGCTGAACCGGGACGGGTTGCGCAGTTTCTATAATGGGCTTCTGGCACGCAGTCTGGCCGCCGATCTTGCGGCGGCGGGCAGTCCGGTGCGGTCTCTGGATCTTCTGGCGCATCGGGCAGAGGTCAAGGAACCGCTGCATGCGCAGACCAGCGACGGCTTTCTTTACAATACTGCCCCTCCCACGCAGGGCGTATCGTCGCTTCTGATCCTGGCCCTGTCGGATCATCTGAGCCGTACGGAAGGGCCGGAGAGCTTTGCACATGTGCATGGTCTGGTCGAAGCCACCAAACAGGCGTTCCTCTATCGCAACCGCCATACGGATGGTAGCGAGCACTCCGAAGCACTGGCCCGGGAGCTACTGGCCGATCCGGCACGGCTGGAAGCGATGGCGTCCCGCATTTCCATGACCCACGCCATGCCCTGGACCGAGAAAACGCAATGGGGCGACACAACCTGGATGGGTGCAATCGACCGCAATGGCGTCGCGGTCAGCATGATCCAGAGCCTCTATTTCGAGTTCGGATCCGGCGTGATGCTGCCGCAGAGCGGCCTGTTCTGGCAGAATCGCGGATCATCCTTCCGACTGGAGCACTCCGGCTGGAACATCCTGCGCCCCGGGGCCAAACCGTTTCATACACTTAACCCGGCTGCCGCCCGGCTGCAGGACGGCCGAACAATGGTCTACGGCACCATGGGCGGCGAAGGGCAGCCCCAAACGCAGGCCGCGATCTTCAGTCGTCACGTCCGCTATGGGGTACCGCTTCAGGAAGCAATCTGCCGTCCGCGCTGGCTACTCGGGCGAACCTGGGGAGACGAGAGCCTGTCGCTCAAGGTGGAACCGGGATTCAGTCCGGATGTCATGTCGCAGCTTGAGGCGGCCGGACATACCGTCGAAGCACTCTCCGAACAGTCCATCATCATGGGTCACGCCGGCGCGCTGATCCGTCACGAAAATGGGCGACTCGAAGGTGCCACTGATCCCCGCAGCGACGGAGCCGTTGCAGCATGGTAAGAGCTCTGACTGAAAACCTGTTCGCGCAAGTCGTACTGGCGACAGTTCTAGGGCTTGGGGCCGGACTGTTCTTCCCCGCCCTGGCGGATGATGTGGGATGGATGACGACGCTGTTCATGCAGCTCATCATCATGGCGGTCGGGCCACTGCTCTTCTGTATCGTAACACTCGGGATTCTCGGGGCCGGATCACTGAAAACAGTCGGGCGCCTAGGAGGAAAGGCCCTAATCTATTTCGAGATCATGACGACGTTCGCACTTGGCGTAGCAGTTCTGGTGGCGATGGAACTTGGCATCGGCCGAGGCGTCGGGTTTGTGCCGACGGCCGAGGATGCGCGGATGATCGCATCCTATGGCGACCATGCACAGAACCTGCGGGCCGGAGGCATCAGCGGATTTCTACTTTCGCTCGTGCCGCGCACCCCTGCTGAAGCTTTCGCACAGGGGAACATCCTCCAGATTCTCGTCTTCGCGGTTTTTGCGGGGTGCTGCCTGAACGGCATGGGAGAGCGCGGCGCACCTCTAATCCGGCTGATCGAAAGCATCTCCGAACTGTTTTCACGCATGATGGGCGTCATCATCCGCGTAGCCCCTCTGGGCGTGTTCGGCGCGATGGTGACAACAACAGCACGTTACGGACTGGAGACCATCGGACATCTGGCCGGATTTACAATGCTGTATTTCCTGCTGGTTGGTCTCTTTATCATTGGCGCGCTGGGTGGTGGGCTACGGTTTGCAGGAGTCAATCCGGCGCGGTTTGCGCGTTATTTCCGCGAAGAGCTGCTGATCGTCGCCACGACCACAGCATCGGACGCGGTTTTGCCCAGCCTGATGAGCAAGCTCGAAAAACTCGGAGTGGAGCGTCAGGTCGTGGGCATCGTGGTCCCGGCCGGGTATTCGCTCAATCTGGATGCGCTATCGATTTATCTGGGACTGGCGGTCATCTTTCTGGCCAATGCCACCGAAGCACACCTGACAATCTGGCAGATTGCAACACTGCTAGTGACGGCGCTCATCACGTCCAAAGGGGCGCACGGAATTCCGGGTTTTGCAATCGTCATTCTGGCGGCAACGCTGGCGAGCGTGCCATCCATTCCGCCCGCAAGTCTGGTGATGCTGCTGGCCGTGGACTGGTTTGCAGGAATCGCACGAGCAGTAGGAAATTTCGCAGGAAACTGCGTTGCCCCGGTTCTAATTGCCGCATGGGAAAAGCGCCTCGACCACACGAAAATGGCCGAGGCGCTGAAACAGCCCTAAGTCAGATCAGACGGGCTTCCGCCAGCCCATCCGTTTCCAGCTTTTCAGCCAAAGCAAAGAGCTGGTCCTCGCGGCCCGGCCGCGCAATCAGCTGCGCACCAAGCGGCAGTCCCGGAACCTTCATCGGGACCGTCAGAACCGGAAAACCCGCAAGCGTCAGGGGCTGAGTGTAAAGCCCCAGGTTGGCACGAGCAGAGACCATCTTGCCGCCGATTTCGATTTCCGGCTGATCGAAACGCGGTGCCTCACCGACAAGCGCGGGGGCCAGCAGGATATCCGTCTTCGCAAAAGCCTCATGCATCCGGTCGCGGAACCAGTGACGCAAGCGATGAGACTGAAAGATCAGCGTGGACGGCAGAAGAGCCCCGGCCAACAGGCGATCCCGGACAGCGGGATCATAGTCTGCGGCCTGTGTGCGCAGGCGTTTTAGATGCTGCCCCGCCCCTTCGGAGGCGCTGATAACGAAAGCCGCAGCCCGCGCTCGCGCCACTTCCGGAAGTTCGACAACATCCGCGGCTCCCAGCGCCATGGAGAGTGTATCGATCGCGGTCTTCATTGGCGTAGACATATTCTCGCCGAACCATCCGCCTAGACGAGCAATGCGCAAACTACCCACATCCACATCCGTCAGCGATCTGGCGCAGAGGGCTTCAAAACAGGCTTTCAGGCCCCTCGCACTGTCGGCAAACGGGCCAACCGTATCGAGACTCGGTACGAACGGATAACTGCCTTCAACCGATAAACGTCCCTGAGTCGCTCGCAACCCCCAGATCCCGCAAAGCGATGCCGGAACACGGATAGAGCCGTTCGTATCGGACCCAAGACCAAGAGAAAACATCCGCGCCGCCACACCGGCTGCAGAACCTCCTGACGACCCACCAGCCAGACGCTCGGGAGCATGCGGATTGCGGGTATTGCCGTAATGGGCGTTGATCGTAGCGAACCCGTAGGCGAACTCGTCCATGTTCGTTAGCGCAATGGGAATGGCCCCGGCTGCGATCATATGAGCAACAAGTATTGCATCCTGCGTGGCGGGCGGATCATTGGCGAGAACCTTTGATCCGGCCGTCGTGATTTCACCACGCACATCGAACAGATCCTTGATGCCAAAAGGCACCCCGGCAAGCGGCCCCGGATCCTGTCCCTGCAACACCAGACGATCCACCCGCTCGGCAGCTTCCAGCGCACGATGCATCAACAAGCGCGTGACGCAGTTATAATCTTTGTCCCGTGCCTCGATATCGGCCAGGGTCTTCACGGTAAGGTCGCGGGCGGAAATCTCGCCTTTGCGCACACTGGCCGCGAGGGCGAGAGTGCGCTGCTGAAGGCCGCTCACGGTTCGTACCGGAAGGCAGGTTCGAGGCGATCTGACAGGTCCACCCCTTCGATCAACGCACCATAGCTGCGCAAAAGATCGAGGTTGGCCCGCACGCCGGCGTGAAATTCAACAGGAATGGTCAGTCCACTCGCACAGGCGAGCACCGTAATTTCGGTATCATAAGGGTCTGTCATTATACGCACTCCGGTTGCCGGTTCTGCGGGAAGAATGACAACGCGTTCAGGCGCTGTCCAGCACCTGACAATCTCGAAAGCAGGACTTTACGACCTGTTTCGGTAACGCCAGTCACTGAGAACGATGACCAGAGCTCATGCCACAGAATACGCAGCGCCCAGCCCAGTGCCTGGCGAGCAGCGGCGGGGTTGCCCTGCACGGACGGACAGACGATCGTGGCATCAACCTCAAGAGAGGCGGAAATCCCGGCAACCTCCAACAGATCATGCGCCATGGACTGCGCGCTCCGGGTCACACCGGAACAGATGTTTAGAATCGTTCCGTTCGGCAGAGGCGGGGGAAGGGCAAGCGCATCAATATAAGCGTCACAGGCATCACGAACGTCGGTTATGTCAAAACCGGCATCCGGATGGCCCACAATAATGGCCGGGGGCCTACTGTCCCGCCTCGATCCGAGCGACCTGTGCCACAAGGAATGGTAGAATAGCGTCTTCATCCTGTGCCGTTCCAACTGAGGTAAAAGCACGTAGACACACGCCATGCAGCCCCTCCTGAATCAAGTTACCAATCGCCAGATCCGCCGTGGTCTTGCTGGACGCAGAAGCATTAACCGGCGCGATGACGTCGAACACATCGAGTGGCTACCCCGAGGAAAAACTGGCGCCGTAAATCGCGGCTGTCGAAACAAACACGAAACTGGCCTGAGGAGCGTCGGTTTCGAAGGTTTGGAGCAGGATAAGCGTTCCATCGAGATTCACGGTCTAGGCCTCAGCATTTTCCGCTTTTGCACGAACAATCGAGGACACGGCGGCCAGATGTAGACAGGCGTCGTTTTTTTTGTCTTTCACGAACCGTTCGACGGCAACGCGGCCCCGAAGGCCCATTGGATCTTCAAGTAGGGCGTGACCGGAAATGCAGTCTTGCAAACGCGCATTGAGATGCTGACCGACGAATCCCTGTCCGCCGGTTAGCAGAATCCGCAGTGCCATTTCAGAACAGGAATGCGGAGAACACATCCGCATGGAAGGAAACTGAAACGATTGGCATGAGGCATTCTCCCGACAGAATGGGCCCGGGCCATCAGGCATGTCGGCCACGCCATACTATTTTCGATCACGTCCCCGGACAGGGCAAGGAACAAGCAGAAGCCGTCACGTGCAAACAATCTTCCCGTCAGATGCAGGCGAAGTCCGAGTCTTTTCAGAAGACCTGAATAACGACGTCTTAACAGGTTTTTTACCATTCTCGTGTTTGCTGGAAATCATACGGAACTGACGGATCTCAACTTTCCCATGCGGCACGCTTTTCGACACTCTGTTCGTACTCTGGGACTGCTCGGACTTTTGCCGACCCTGTCAGCCTGTAACTCCCTCGCCCAAATGTCGGAGATCGGGCGACCTCCCCGCATGACATCCATTACCGATCCCACACTGGCCAATTCCTATCGCCCCGTCACCATGCCGATGCCACCGCTCCAGCCCCCCCCCGATGAGGCCGCGAGCCTCTGGCGTTCGGGCAGCAAGGCATTCTTCAAGGATCAGCGGGCATCGCAGGTGGGTGATCTGGTCACGATCATCGTGGATATCACCGACAACGCCGCCTTCAACAACGGAACAACTGCCGACCGCACCGCTGACGAGAAATTCGGCATTCCCAATCTGTTCGGGATCAAGGGAAAGGTCATCAGCGCCATTACGGGCGCGAACAGCCTGAGCACCGCCAGTAGCAGCGATTCTGGCGCAACCGGAAAAATCGCCCGCAACGAGACCGTGACCCTGCGTCTGGCAGGAACGATCACTCAGGTCCTGCCCAACGGCAATTTCGTCGTGATGGGAAAGCAGGAAGTCCGGGTGAACAGCGAGTTGCGGGAACTGGGGGTCAGTGGCATCGTCCGGCCACAGGATATCACGGCTGACAATACCGTGACGCATGACCGGATGGCGGAAGCGCGGATTTCCTATGGCGGCCGCGGGACTCTCACGCAGCTTCAGACACCCCGTTATGGCCAGCAGGTCATGGACGCAATCCTACCGTTCTGAACACAAAAAAAACCGGGGCAGAACCCCCGGCTTTTCTATACTTCTCTAAAACGGATATTTTATTTCGCAGGACGCGACAGCAGCAGCGACCAAAGTTCAGCAACGTCCTTGGCCGGGCCATTGCCCTGCACGGAAGCAAAAGTCTTGATGGCTTCAGCCTTCTGGCCACCGTCCATCTGCGCCATGCCGTATTCGACCTGAGCCAGATCCGGATAACGCGGGTTCTTGCCCAATCCTGTCTTCATCAGAGCCAGACCGGCATCGACCTGTCCGTTCAGCACCTGATTGTAACCAGCGGTCAGAGCCGGGCCTGCGTTCGACGCAGAAGCAGCCTGGGTGACGGCAGTAACCAGCTGGCTCCGGTTCGTTGAAGCCTGCTGAGCCACAAAAGCATGGAACTTCGCGTCTGCCGCTGCGGTCGGCCCATTGCCGAGCGAATGATTGGCATAACCCTGGTTCAGCAGGTTGAGTGCCAACTGGGGTAGGCCCATCTGGACCGCGCGCTCACCCATATCCTGATAATCGGACGGATCCTTGAGCACACCGGTCGCCAGACGTAGACGCTCGACATAGAAAACAAGCGGCGGCGAAAGATTCGGGTTGGCCACCAAATCGTGGATCAACATCGACCAGTAGTCAGGCTTGGAATAATATTTCGCCAGCAGGACATAAGCATGCGTTTTAGCATCCGCGTCCTTCAGGTTCGTATAGGCTGTAGCCAGCATCTGGAGCTGGTTCTCAGGCGGAATCTTGCCAGCCTTAATTGTGGCGTCCACCTGTTCCTGAGCTGCCTTGGCAGTGCCTTTCCAGTCCTGCTGTAGGTAGTAGCACTGAATCAGCATCGTCTGCATGCGCGGATCAACGCCGTATTCCTTAAGATAACGCTCGGTCGCAGGAATAGCGCGGGCGTACTGCTTGGCGCTGTAAGCCATCGTAGCCTGCGCCATCAGCATCTGACCCTTGGCGGTCTTCGGCGTACGGGAGCTATTGATTAGGACATCATAGGCCCTAATGGCAGCATCCGTGTTGCCGGACTGTGCGGCGATAGCCGCACGCATCTGGGCCGTGGTGTAGGCTTCGTAATCAGTCTTGCCCTTGACCGCATCTGCGGCGTCGACGGCTTCCATCGCCTTGGCGTAGTTCTTGGATGCCAGGGCACTCTGGGCCTGCTGAAGGTCCTTGCCCACGGCTTGGCCGAGGACATCGTCAGCATGAGCAGAGCCAGCAAGAGCGGCGATACCGAAAACACCGGCCAGCAGGAGATTACGGGCGCTCAGACGGCGGCAAAGGGACAAAAACACGAATTACTGTCCTTCCATGAACTGATCCAGACCGACAATCCCCAGCTTGGTCATGCCGAGACGCTGTGCATCTGCCATAACATGGGCCACCGTCTTATAGTCGGCAAGACGATCGGGATGGATATGCATTTCAGGCTGATCCGGCATTGCTGCGGCAGCTTCGAAATGGGCTTGAAGAGCGGCCTCGGACGTGATCGGCTCGTTATTCCAAGAAATGCTATTATCGTAGCCGATGCTGACGGTCACAAGCTTGGGTTGTTCGGTCGATGGAGGAGGATTGCCCTGAGGCAGATCGATCGCCACCGAGTGTGTCTGAAGTGGGATGGTGATGATCAGCATGATCAGCAGCACCAGCATCACGTCGATCAACGGCGTGGTGTTGATATCGACAATGCCTTCGTCTTCGTGCGTGCTGTCAGATCCGACGCTCATGCCCATGACGGCGGTTCTCCAAAAGGGTGACGTGAAAGCAGGAACGGGCCGTTTTATTCAAAACGACCCGACACGACCTCAGTTCGAGTGAGGCTGCTCGGTAATGAAGTCCACGTGGGCAATCCCTGCTTCCTGGCAGGTTGCAACCACCTGGCCGACTGCCAGATACTTGGCAGCTTGGTCACCGCGGATCTGGATCTGCGGCTGCGGCTTTTTCTTTGCCGCCTCGACGAGACGGTTCAGAAGTTCGGTATGGTTCGGAACGAGTGTTGTGTCCCAGAACACCTGACCGTTCGCATTCACGGCCAGAACAACGTTGCCCGGCTTGGTCTGTGTCGGTTGATTAGCATCAACCGGCAGCTTGACCTTCACCGTATGCGTGGCGACGGGGATGGTGATCAGAAAGATGATCAACAGCACCAGCATGACGTCGACGAGGGGAGTGGTGTTGATTGCCGACACCACCTCGTCGTCACCGCCGCCTCCTCCGACGTTCATTCCCATAGGATCAGATCCGCTCGCTGGTGGTGATGGTGGTCGGAACAGACATGCTGCCCTGCTCCGGGCTGACGCCATGACGGAAGCCACCGATCAGGACGGACTGGATGTCGGCAGCGAAGTTGCGGACGCGATCCATGGCACCCTTGTTGCGGCGGACGAGCAGGTTGTAACCCAGCACGGCCGGAACAGCGGTCGCAAGACCGATAGCCGTCATAATGAGGGACTCACCAACCGGACCGGCAACCTTATCAATGGATGCCTGGCCGGAGATGCCGATAGCCGTCAGGGCGTGATAGATACCCCAGACCGTACCGAACAGACCGACGAACGGAGACGTGGAACCCACCGTACCAAGGAAAGCGAGGCCGCCCTGCATACGAGTGTTAATGGTATCGACCGAGCGCGAAATGGACATTTCAGTCCAGGACGGCAGATCAATCGAGTCACGCATGGAACCTTCGTGGTGCTCGGCGGCAACGATGCCCGTCTCTGCGATGTAGCGGAACGGGGAAGACGCCTTCAGGGATGCAGCACCCTGCTGAACGGACGGCTTAGTCCAGAACTCGCGGGCAGCTTCCTTGGATGCCGCGAACATACGGCCCTGTTCCAGGAACTTCATGACCATGATGATCCAGGTACCAGCGGACATGATCACCATGATGATCAGGACGCCACGGGCAATCGCATCACCATTGGCCCACAGAGCGCCGAGGCCGTACGGGTTGCCCTGCGGAGCGGGAGCTTCCGGCGTTGCTGTTGCGCTCTCGCCCGGCGTTGCGGCCGCGGCAGGAGATTCATCGGCAGGAGTCGTCGCAGGAGCGCTCTGGTCGGCCGGAGCGCCAGCATCGTTAGGAGCGGCTGCAGCCGGAGCGCCAGCCGGATCGGCAGACGTCGTCGGGGCAGCCGGGTTGGAAGAAGGATCCACCGGAGCCGCTGCGGGAGCACTCTGGTCGGCCGGAGCCGGCTGGGCGAAAGCGACGGCCGGTGCAACGGCACCGGAAGCCAGGGCCAGCGTCAGAGCCAGTGCGCTGGCACGGACGGCACGCGCCTTCGTCGGAACGGCAAGGGCAGGAAGGCGGAACAGTCTGGTCATGAACTCCATATCCTCGTTAGAGATGCCCGTTTTCTGAGCTTTCTGGGTTGTCGGCCATATGGAGACCGGCCCTTTTCTGAGCCCTGCCAAGTTTGGAGAACCTGACAGAGCAATTCTGTTTGACGGCAATCGAAAGATCAGTCGTCGCCCATCGTAAAGTCGATGTGCAGCACGTGATGATGCTCTGTTACCGGAGCGCCGTTCACGACGGCGGGCTGATAACGGGCCCGACGAAGGAAGTCGAGCGCACTTTCCACGAACTCGTGGCCACCGCTTGAGCTCACAATGGTACAATTCGCCGTCTTGCCTGTCGGAAGAATGTCACACGACGCGGTCACATGACCTTCGCGATTTTCTTCCATAGCTTCGTCCGGATAGACTGCCTGTGCGCCGTTGATCGGTCGTGCACCAGCCGAGTGATCTGGAACTGCTTCAGCTGGCGGTCCTTGCGGCGGAGCCGGAACAGGCTCTGGCGATGGAGTCGGGCTGGGCGGCACCGGATGCGGCGGCTTGGCGTGGGTCACACGCTGGATCGCCTTGGGCGGCGGCGGCACGGAGATCTTCGGCGGCGGAATATACGGCGGAGGCGGCTGCTCCATCTGCGGCGGCGGCGGTGGTGGCGGTGGCGGTGGTGGCTTGGGCTGTTCCTTGATGACTTCCGTCTTGATAGGCGGCTTTTCCTGGACCAGCTTGCTCACGGCACCGCTCATGAGCGCATAGATCACGGCGCCCATAGCCAGCACGGCCACGACGATCGCGACAATGTAGTCTGTCGGCTTGCGCTGCTGTGCGGCGTAGCTCTTCATGTCGAAACCTTCTTACCCCTCACTGACACCGGCGTTGATCCACATCTGCCGGGTGCGGTGCCCCCGATTTCTGTGTTTCCCTCGGGTTCCCTCACCGCAGACCCATAATATGCGTCACATGCTTTGAGAACATACCCGATATGCTGATTGGGCAGTCTAACCCCCCCGCTGTCAAGCGGGTTATTGCCTTTATCGAAACGTTTTTTTCATAATGACGACATATTCTTCGGTTTTGATTATCGCCTCATGATCAAAAATATCGCAGAGAATCAGCTTGACGCAATTTCTCTCTGCCTATTGTGACAGATTTCATAAAAAACAGGGTACCAGAACGACTTTATCCGTTCTGGTACCCTGCAGGATCCTGATTGCAATCCCTCTTTCTGCCCTACTGGGCCGAGGCACTAGCTTCGGATCGGGTCGCTCCCACACTCTGGGCCAGAGAAGCCGACATAAAGTCGTCCAAGGCACCATCGAGCACCGCGCCCGGATTCCCCTTCTCCACCCCCGTCCTCAGATCCTTGACCAGCTGATAAGGCGCCAGGACGTAGGAGCGGATCTGGTGCCCCCAGCCAATGTCCGTCTTTGAGGCCTCCGTCTGGGCAGCAGCGGCTTCGCGCTTCTGCAACTCCGCTTCGTACATCCGAGCCCGCAGCATTTCCATTGCCTTGGCCCGGTTACGATGCTGCGAACGGTCGGTCTGACAGGCCACCACGATCCCGGTCGGAATATGGGTAATGCGGATAGCCGAATCCGTTTTGTTGACGTGCTGTCCACCCGCACCCGACGCCCGGAACGTATCAACGCGCAGATCCGAATCGTTGATGTCGATCTCGATCGAATCGTCGACGACCGGATAGACCCAGACAGACGCGAACGACGTCTGGCGACGGGCTGCCGCATCGAAGGGCGAGATCCGAACCAGACGGTGTACGCCCGCCTCGGTCTTAAGCCAGCCATAGGCATTAGGACCGCTCACCTGGATGGTAGCAGATTTAATGCCGGCCTGTTCGCCTTCGCTACCTTCAATGAAGGTGACCTTATAGCCATGCTGCTCGGCCCAACGCGTGTACATGCGTAGGAGCATCTCGGCCCAATCTTGGGCTTCCGTACCACCGGCGCCCGCATTCACCTCGACGTAACAGTCATTACTGTCCGCTTCACCCGAGAGCAGGCTTTCGATTTCTCGCTTGCGAACATCTTCAGCAATGGCGCGCAGAGTCTGCACGGCGTCCTGGACGAGACTTTCGTCCCCTTCTATTTCCGCCAATTCGACTAGTTCGAGCGTGCCTTCAACCTCGGATTCGATCCGCTGCACTCCTTCAATCTGGTTCGCAAGCGTTGTCCGCTCGCGCATCAGCTTCTGAGCAGCATCCGCATCATTCCACAGGTCAGGATCTTCAACGCGGTGATTTAGTTCCGCGAGGCGTGTTGTTGCGACATCCCAGTCAAAGATGCCTCCTCAGCAGTGCCACCGACTGCTTGATCTGCTCTGAAAGGGCCTCGGTTTCGGCCGACATAATGTCCTCCACTGAAAGGGCGGCCTGTCACCGCCCCATTCGGTCTGTTCTGGTGCGTCTTAGTATAGGCCACCCACGCCAATGTCACCATCAGACGGAGCAGGTTTCTGGGGCTGCCCCGGAGCTACGGCCGTACTGCTTCCAGAGCCAGTTCCGGTCATTCCCCCGCCATGGCCGGGCGTCTGGGCCATATCGCTTTCGGAATCCGAAATTACACTATCCACGCCCGTATCGGCGGCGGTCAGGGCTTCCGTACCTGCGCCGAAACCATGTAGTTCGACGGAAGCGCCCGGAACCTGATCGGTCTTGAAGCCATCCACCGCGGAGATGCGTCCCGTATCGTAGCTGGCCAGCGTGATGCCGTCAGGCACCCGGAAATCCAGCTTCGGACGATTGGCCAGGGCAACCTTCATGATCCGGTTCCAGATCGGCCCGGCCACGCGGCCACCATCGGAATTGCGACCTAACGTCTGGGGCGTGTCAAAACCGACCCAGACAACCGTGACGATATCAGGCGAGAAGCCGGCAAACCAGGCGTCATGGAAATCCTGACTAGTGCCTGTTTTGCCTGCGATAGGGCGATCAATGCCCACACCTGCCATGCGACCAGTCCCGCGGGCGATCACGTCCTGCATCATCTTCACGATCTGAAAGGTACTCTGTTCGCTGGCTAGAATCGGCCGCACATCCGTCAGAGCCGGAACAGGCACACTACCCGGCAGGGGAACCGCCGATGTTACGGAAGGAGTTGGAGGAGCTGTCGCAGGGGCGGGAGGCGTCGTGCCATCCGTGGAAGCCGGCTGTTCGGCAGGGGGAGCCTGCATGGCAGTACCCAGCTTCAGGCCACCCGCCTGCCACAAAACAGTTCCGGCACGATCCTGGATGTCGTCCACGAGGGTCGGTGTAACGATATGGCCGCCATTAGCGATAGTGGCGTAAGCCGCAGCCTCACGCATGACGGTCGTCTCGACGGCGCCGAGCGCCGCAGGCAACACATGCGGCATCTGTGCCACCAGCCCGGCCCGGATAGCCGTATCGGCGACGGCCTTCATGCCGAGATGAGCGGCCACCCGGATCGTGACCAGATTGCGGCTTTCACGCAACGCGTCATGCAATGTCGTGGGGCCCCAGTTATCATGCTCGTAGTTCTGGGGGTGCCAGTCACCATAAGAAATAGGCGAATCATCGAAGCGCTCAGAGGGGGAAATCCCCTTTTCCATGGCAGCCAGATAAACGAAAGGCTTGAAAGACGATCCCGGCTGACGCAGTGCCTGCGTTACACGGTTGAACTGGCTCTCATGGAACGACCAGCCGCCAACCATCGCCAGAACGCGGCCCGTATGGACGTCCAACGTGACAGCAGCGCCTTCAACCTGCGGGATCTGGCGCAGGGCTGCGAAGCCGCCTTCCTGCGGCTCGATCATGATGACATCACCACCCCGCAGCGGATGCATTCGGCGCGCCCAGGCAATATCCGTCTCAAGAAGTACGCCTTTGCGGGCCAAGCCTTCCTCGATCCAGCCCACATGTGTGCCACCCGGAAGCACAACCGCCAGACGCCACTCCCGCAACATACCACCGGGAGGAGTAACGTGATCGAGCGCGCTTTCCCAACCATCATCCTGAATGTCCGGTAGGTTGCGCAGAGAGCCCCGCCAACCGCTATGAACGCGGTCGTAATTCATCAGCCCTTCACGCAAAAGGTGCGTCTCGGTAACCTGAAGACCCTGGTCGAGACTGGTATGAACTTCCAGGCCGCCCTGAGCCGCCCGATCCTGTCCGTACTGGGCGATAAGCTGACGACGGACTTCCTCACCAAACCATTCAGAATCCGGCAAAGGCCCGAAGCGCTGCTTCTGCTGCGGAACCAGCGGCTCCTGCTTTTCCTGGTCAGCCTGTTGGCGTGTCAGCACACCGGCCTCAACCATCAGGTCCAGCACAAGGTTACGGCGCGCCATCGCAGCCTGCGGGTGCAGGAACGGATTGTAGTTCGTCGGCGACTTAGGAAGAGCAGCCAGAGAAGCAGCCTCGGCATCATCCAGTTGGTCAAGCGGCTTGTTGAAATAGCTCTGGGCGGCGGCGGCGACACCATAAGCGCCGTTCCCCAGATAGATGCCGTTCAGGTAAATCTCGAGAATCTTGTCCTTGGACAGCACCTGCTCCATTTTCATGGCAAGCAGGGCTTCCTTGATCTTGCGATCGAGGCTCACGACGTTGCTGTTGAGCAGCATGACCTTCGCCACCTGCTGAGTGATGGTCGAAGCACCCAGCGGACGGCGGCCATGACGCGCAAAAATGTCCGTCAGGCCCGCACGGCCGATCGCCATGAAATCCACGCCGCCATGCGTATAGAAATTATGGTCTTCGGTCGCGATGAAGGCATTCTTCACGCGCTCAGGAATAGCGTTGATCGGCACAAAAATCCGGCGCTCATTGGCCAGTTCCGCCATCAGACGGTCATCGGAAGCATAAATACGACTGACGGTCGGCGGCTGGTAGGCGCGCAGACTATCCACGCTGGGCAGATCCGCCACCAGCTTGGCATAGGTCGTCCAGCCCAGAACCCCTGCTCCGGCGATCCCCACCAGCCCTACACCGGCAATTATCGCCAAGGACTGCCGATAGCGGCGGAAACGTGGAGGACGGGGCGGCATAGCGCCAGGACCCTGTGGATTGCCAGAGCCTTGGGGATTATGGGAGCGGAAGGAACGTCGCGTCATGGCTTCTGCATAGCATTGTTCCGTATCCGCCGTCGCCCCCGTCTAAAAGGGTCATTTCGTGACAAAGATGCAGGTCTGGGACAAGCGGTATTTCCGCGTTACCTCAGCCCAGAAGCCGCCCAACCATCCGCGCAGTGTAGTCCACGACCGGCACGATCCGCCCATAGTTCAGACGGGTCGGGCCGATCACGCCAATGGCGCCTACAATCTTCTGGGCTTCGTTGCGGGCAGGCGCCACGATCATGGACACGCCCGACATCCCGAACATGCCGCTTTCACGCCCGATATAGATCCGCACCCCTTCGGACGCATCCGCCAGTTGCAGAAGCTGGAGCATAGTCTCCTGCGTCTCAAGATGGTCGAACAGCATCCGAATACTGGTCAGGCGTTCGATCTCAGTGATATCGGCCAGCAGTTTCCCCTGTCCTTTCACAAACAGCGTACCTCCATCAGCATCCCACGTAGCCAGTCCGCTTTCGATGACGCTGGCAGTCAGCGCTCCCAGTTCGTGACGGCTAGCATCCATCTCCGTCCGGACCCGTTCGCGAAGATTGCCGAGCGTCAGATCACCGAGACAGGAATTGAGGTAGTTCCCAGCCTCGACCAGCGCCGCGGGCGGAACACCAGGCGGCGTCTCGATGATACGGTTCTCCACCTGCCCGTCCGAACCAACCAGAATCACCAGAGCACGTCCCGGCCCGAGGGCCACGAACTCGATATGCTTGAGCGTGGCATCCGATTTCGGAGCGAGCACCAGTCCAGCTGCAGAAGATAGGCCCGACAACAGGGACGACGCTTCGGAAAGAATATCCTGATAGGAGCGGCCATGAATATCAAGGCGGCTATCGATGCTCGCTCGGTCTTCTTCCGTCAAAGAACTGAACTGAAGCAGGCCATCCACGAACAGGCGAACGCCTTTTTCGGTCGGCAATCGCCCGGCCGAGACATGTGGGCTGAACAGCAATCCGGCGCGGGCCAGTTCCGCCATGACATTGCGGATGGTGGCCGGAGACAGGCTAGGCTGCAGGCGCTGGGCCAGAGTTTGGCTGCCGATAGGTTCGCCGGTTTCAACATATTCCTCAACGATTTCTCGCAAGATCGCGGCTTCCCGATCTCCCAGTCCGTGGGACATCGGGATGGAGGGACGGAACAGGGAAGACTGGGGTCGCATCATGGTAAAACCAACTGTCGGGGCTGGATGCCTTCACGTCAAACGCGGTAGAGGCGGGACATATTCGACCACAGGATCTTTTTACATGACAGACACCGCAGGCAAACGTCCTTCAGGACGTGCGCCGGACGAAAGCCGCATTATTTCCATCGAGACGGGTTTTGCCCGCCATGCCGAAGGTTCGGCCCTCATCCGCGTTGGCGGAACCGAAGTCCTGTGCACGGCCACGATCGAAGACCGCGTACCGTCCTTCCTGCGCAACAAAGGACAGGGCTGGATCACGGCGGAATACGGGATGCTCCCGCGCGCCACGCACAACCGGGGGCAGCGCGAGGCGGCCAAAGGCAAGCAGTCCGGCCGAACGCAGGAAATCCAACGTCTGATCGCACGTTCGCTGCGGGCCTGTATGGATCTGAAGAAAATCGGCGAACGGACCATCACGCTCGACTGCGACGTACTGAATGCGGACGGCGGCACGCGCTGCGCATCCATCACAGGCGCTTGGGTGGCACTCTCTCTGGCGCTAAAAAAAGCCAAACGGTCGCAGGCCCTGACGGCACAGGTCGCGGCTGTTTCCTGCGGGCTAACGAAGACCGGAGCCGTGCTGGATCTGGATTACATCGAGGACAGCAGCGCACAGGCAGATACGAATTTCGTCCTGACAGCAGATGGTGGCATCATCGAAATTCAGGGAACGGCAGAGGACAAACCGTTTCAGGAAAGCGAATTCTTCGAACTTCTGCGGCTGGCGAAGCTCGGCACGGCCCGACTGTTCGAATCGCAGAATAAAGCGCTGGAGACTGCATGATGCGTACACTTACCCGCGGCTCGAAGATTGTTCTCGCCAGCCATAATGCCGGCAAGCTCCGCGAGTTCTCCACCCTGCTAGCCAAGAGCGGAATCACCGTACTCTCGGCCGCAGAGCTGGATCTGCCCGAGCCGGAAGAAACGGAAGAGACCTTCACCGGCAATGCCGCTATCAAGGCTCTGGCTGCCGCCCGGGCTTCCGGACTGCCCGCGCTGGCCGATGATTCCGGGTTCTGCGTTTCAGCGTTGGATAACCGACCGGGTGTCTATTCCGCCCGCTGGGGCGGCCCCACGAAAGACATGCAGGTTGCGATGGAGCGCGTGCATCGAGAGATGGGCGATAATCCGGATCACCGGGCATTCTTCGTCGCCGCCCTATGCCTGGCCTGGCCGAATGGCGAGACCCGGACCGTACAAGGCGAATGTCACGGCACCGTCGTCTGGCCCCCGAGAGGCGAACATGGACACGGTTACGACCCGATGTTCGTGCCCGAAGGTGAAAGCCGGACTTTCGCGGAAATGACTGAAACCGAAAAAAACGCCGTGAGCCATCGCGGGCGGGCTCTGACAGCGTTTCTGGACACTTGCCTGGATCTTTCCGCATGAGAAAGGCGAGGAACGCTTTTCCTGTCTTGTTGTTCAGTCCCGTATTTTAATAGTGTAGTATTTTCACGAGAGTGAAAGGAAGCCTTATGGGACAGCTGCGTTATGGAAGCGCAACGACGATATAACGCAGGCGTCAAACGGTTGAGGATTAGAAGACAGACCCTAGGCTCAGGCCCCATTGATATGAGTAATTGGAGGAATCCAAGCTCTGTAAGGGAGACTGAAGATGAACGGCCCCTTATGGATGACGGATGGTCTGTCTTCCGAAAAGGCAGAGCCTCAGACGATTATGATTGATGCGACGTATCTCAAGGCGCACCGCACAGCTTCAATCCTGCGGTCAAAAAGGGGATCCACGCTGCCTGACCAGTCGCGCCAAAGACGGCGTGAACACTAAACTGCATGCGGTCACCGATCAGAACGGACGATCGCTAAGCTTCTTCATGATAACAAGACAGGTCAGTAATGGCACCGAAGCCTCAGCTCTTCTGAACAGCCCTTCCATGGCACAGTGGCTACTGGCGGACCGGGGCTATGATGCGAACTGGTGCCGGGATGTTCTGGAGGCATAAGGAAGTAGGCCCTGCATTCCGGGAAGAAGATCCCACACAAAACCAGTCAAATACAACAGGTGGGAGTACAAACGCCGCAACCGCATTGAAATCATGTTTGGCAGCCTCAAGGACTGGCGGCGTATTGCAACATGCTATGACAGATACCCGACCGCGTTCTCCTCCGCCATCGGCCTCGCTGCAATCGTCATCTTCTGCCTATGTGGCCTGAGCCTAATATCTTTCAATTCCGCAAAAACAGACGCCAAAAAAAAGCATAATACCAGCTTCTGAACTCCTCCCCTAATCTTCCTCCAAGAGGTACTGACAGCAACCCTTACTTTCCTTTTTTCGACTGTTTGTTTCCGAATATGATTTATGCAATGTTGTGATCCGCCATTCACAAAGAAAGTGCGCGGGAACCAATGCTAAAAATTCTGGTCAGCCACGATTTGAAAGTTTTTCATGTGGAAGGAGAGCGCATCGTTCAGCGCGATCTTTCAAACATTACACGTCCTGAAGATGTCCTTTGTTTTTACAACAAAAACGGCCTCCAAGGATTCTGCACGCTGGGAGATTCAGATCGCTGGTTGGATCTTGCGACACTGACCATCACGCGTGCCGTCCCCACTGTTGCGATAACTTCAGAGTATCATGGCAATGGGCATTACAGCTTTCAGTACGATGGCAAATTTGGCCGGGCTAACCATCTTGGCGGTCTTGATTTCATTGCTGAGCACCGCAACCTCTGGGAAACATTCAAGCTTCTCGATATCGAAACCTTCCATGCCGCTAAGCGAGTTGCCAGCTACCGCTGGATTTTGGGAGGCAGCGACACCGTCGTAAAGCTGAATCTCCGAGAATCGAATTTCGACCAGGTCACTTTCGGAGAAAAGAAGCTTCCAATGGAAGCATTCTTCAACAGCGCCGCAACCACGAAACACCTGCCCCGATTCATATTTTTCGACGACTGGAAAGTTCATGAAGCGTTTCTGCTCAATCCCGCCGTCGTCCTCGTCGTTTTCGGGCATGGAGTGGCTCTGCAACAGTATTGTGAATGTATTCGCAGCATTGGATCGCTGGCAAAATACGACGGCACGATACTGATCGTCAGCAACATTGAAGCAGACCATCTGAAAGGTCTGGCCCCTGAGGCCCTTCGCGGCCAGATCCAGGTCATTCCGATGCAGGGCTCAGACCAACTCGACTATGTCGGTGCCCGCCTGACGATCTTCAACACGTCATTACTCGATGAATACCAGCCCATCCTGTATTCGGATGTTGATATCGTTTTTGACCGCCCGATTGAGCCCTTCCTTCTCGAAGCTATAAAAGCTAGGCGCTGCAGCGCACAGATCGAGCCTTTTCATCAGATCGCTACATCGGAACACACAGGATCCACCCTCGTACAGGCCGATCCGTTCATATGCGAAGGACTGCATGGTTTCAACGGCGGCCTTCTCCTGGTACCGAACATGGCAGATCATGCCCGCTACATCAGAGCCGCCTATCAGACACTGGTCCGCTACACATCGCAGCATGGCCGCAAATCCATTCCGTTCTATGACCAGAGCGTGCTAAACTACACACTGTACAAACTCGACGACTTCGATGGCGAGCCCGTCAGTGCACACACGCAAGTCGGTGGTTACGACCATCCTACAGACCCTGCCTATCCCCGTGGCTTCATCCACTTCTGGAATACTGCAGAGAAACATCTGGCTATGCGAGCTTACATCGACGAAGCTGAGAAACTTAGCCAAGCATAAGAAAAAAATGGGCTTCCGCGAAAAATTCCTGAAGCCCGTTTTTTCCGAACTCAATTATTGTTTTAACATTACGTTTTAATTCTGAAGCATTTTTATATTTATTAAGATTTTTTATTAGTTTTCATTAACCTCATTTTCCATGTTACCTTACGCGCGCCTGAAACAAAAAAAGGGAACGTCATGGGGAATGTGACAGCACTGTTTACGGATGCATTTATATTTGTCCTTATTCCGTGGGGACTGTGGCAGCTGCTCAGACGCTCCATTCCAATTGCCATCCTGCCCATTCTTATCGGCATTTTTCTGGCTGTCCTGCATTTTCCCGCGTCAAAAGTCGGTATCCCCTCGCTTTACGGCGACTATATCGGCTGGCTGGCCGTTCTGGTTCTGGCGTTCACCGCCGGACTGGAAATGTGGCAGAACCCCACCCATGCTCCCGAAACCGCAAACCTCCCCTCCCCGACACTCGGGCGCCTGCTGGGCGGAGCACTCGTGGCACTGGGAATCCCGTTCGTCATTGGAAGCATTCTGGTCAAATTTTTCTTTCTACCATTGCATGGCTGGCAGCCCCCCCACGGAAATGGCTGGATCGGCGCCATGGCGATCGGCCTTTGCATTTCCGTGAGTGCGCTACCGGTCCTGATCGGGATTGTACGCGAACTGGAGCCTGTCTACCGCCCCGTCGGGCAGCTTGCCCTGAAGCTTGCAGTTGTAGACGATGCAGCTCTTTGGATCGGACTGGCCATTCTGCAGTTCGCAGCGCGCGGCCCTGCTGCCCTGCATGGCTGGACCGGCTTCGAGGGGCTGGCCGTCCTGCTTCTCGTCGGCATGGCACTACTAAGCAGCTGGGCCACGCGAAACCTTAAGAACCCACCGATCTGGATCATCTGGGCCGCGGTTCCAGCCTATCTCGCCGCAGGCTCCTGGGCGAGCCATGAGCTAGGACTGCACGAGCTGATCGGCGCCTATTTCGCGGGTGCGCTCATGCCGCCGCGCTGGGTGCGTCACCTGCCAGTCGAGACCGTTGGGACGTTCTCACTGATCTGGCTGGCTCCGATGTTCTTTGGCCATAGCGGACTGCGGATCGACGGTGATGCACTGACCTGGCCGTCCGTTCTGGCATCCCTGCTACTGGTCGTGATTGCCATCGTCACGAAGATCCTGGCCGTCTGGGTCTTCCCGCCTGCACCGGGCCTCACGCACAGTCAGGCACTAGGAATCGGCTCTCTGTTGCAATGCAAGGGGCTCATGGAAATCGTGGCGGCAACCATCCTGCATGCCCATGGCATGATTTCGGAGTTCGCTTTTGCATCGCTAATGGTGCTGGCCGTGATTTCCACCACCCTGACGGGACCGATGTTCCGACTGGTTTCAGTGCGTTTGCGCACCCAGACTACCGGATAACCGTTCTTCAATTCTTTGAGCGCACGGGGCCGTGGCTGACAAGGACGCCCCGCTGCCAGACCTGATCGATCTGGTCCACGGCACCAATACTTTCATCAGCATTGCCGTTCACAACCAGCAGATCGGCCCGGCGGCCCGGCGCGATCACACCGCGATCAGCCAAGTGCAACAGGGCTGCAGCATTGCCCGTCGCCAGACTGATGGCTTGCACGGGCGACAGTCCCGCCTGCACCGTCAGGTAGAGCTCACGATGCTCAGCAAAGCCGGGAATACGCGTCGGAGCAGCCCCGGAATCCGTACCAAAACCAACTTTCACGCCCGCACGATACAGAACGGCAAGGTTCTTCTGATTGATAGACAGCGCATAATGTGAGGCCTTGGTCAGCGGTTTGGCCATCGTCTCCGAGCGCCATTTCGGGTCCGTGAATTGACGACGCAAAGCCGGATCGATACCCGCCAGCACAAACGGGTTGGAAAGTAACTCAGGCTGTTCGGCATAAAGATAGTTCGCCTCATCCAGATCCAGCGTCGCGATATACCACGTCCCCTGACGAAGCATCGCGGCGATCAGATCATGATCGACAGGTTGGTCCCGCACGCCATGAGCAAGGATGTCCGCCTTCGAAGCAACAATGGCCTTGGCGACGGCAAGATCATGAATATGGACCGCAACCCGCGTGCCATGCTGATGCGCTTCGTCAATGACCACCTGATAGATGGCCGGGGACAACATTGGATAGGTCTTGCCGTCGGGCACGTCATTACGGAAATCGTCCACCCACAACTTCACAAAATCCGTATGCTCCGCGATCATCTGATCCACGTCCTTGCGGGCCTCTTCCGGCGTGGTAGGCCGGAAAACCTGATCGGGACCAACACCCTTGACCATGGCTGCTGGAGGGGCGCCCTCAGGCGCACCAATACCTTGGTCCACGCCATACAAATCCGCACCCGAATTACGGCCATCATGCTGCTCCTGCCTCAACGTATCGAAAAGCGGAGAGCGGTTCAGGCCTAGCGCCGTGACCGTCAGAACACCGTAATCGGAATACTGCTTCAGGGCCGCAAGAATATTGGATCGGGTGTAGTTGTCCCGACTGCCCCCCGTGCCCTTCACAAGCCCGACATGGACGTGATTGCTGATGAGAGCGGGCATAAGCGTCTTGCCCGTCAGATCCACATGTCGCACCTCGGCCGGTGCAGGAATACCGACGGAGATGATGGTACCATTATCGATAACCACCGTCGTATCCGGCTGCGCCAGAGCACCCGTTCCATCGATCAGACGCGCATGCTCAAACGCTACCGGCTCGGCCATCGCGCTCCCTGCACTCAGAGCGGAAGGTGTTGCGAGCAGCAGGGCGGCGAAAACGGAACGGATGGTCATGGGCGGTCTCCTGTGTGGCTCCCGTCGGGCATGCATCGTCCGGCCGGTAAAACCCACTACAAAAAAAACGCTGCCGGACATGAAAGGATGCAAAAACCCCTTCCCTTTCCGCTCCCGTATCAGGCTTCCAGAGATTGAAGCTCGAACAGGCGACGGTAGATCCCGCCTTCTCGCTCGATCAGCGCGGCATGAGTCCCGTCTTCCTTCAGTTCACCCTGACTGAAGACCAGAATACGGTCCAGTTCCATGACCGTGGAGAGACGATGCGCCACGACGATGACCGTCCGGTTCTGCATGAGGCGGCGCATGGCGTCCTGCACGAGGGATTCGGACTCTGAATCGAGGCTGGACGTCGCTTCATCAAAGATCAGGATCGGCGCGTCAGCCAAAAAGGCCCGGGCGATGGCGACACGCTGGCGCTCGCCTCCCGAGAGCTTCACGCCACGCTCTCCGACCATGGTTTCGTAACCTTCAGGCAGACGCTCGATGAACGGCGCGGCATTTGCAAACCGGGCGGCCTCCTCGATTTCTGCACGACTGGCGTCCGGGCGCGCATAAGCAATGTTTTCTGCTAGCGTCCGGTGAAACAGGATCGGCTCCTGCGGGACGATAGCAATGTGCGAACGCAGGGAATCCTGCGTGACATGCGCAATATCCTGCCCATCTACCACGATCCGCCCGCCATTCACGTCATAAAGACGCTGAAGCAGCTTAGTCAGCGTCGTCTTGCCCGATCCGCTCGGTCCGACAAGCGCCACACGGGAGCCCGGCACGATATCAATGCTCAGATCATGATAAAGCGGCTTGGCCTGTCCGGGATATTGGAAGTCCACATGCTCGAACCGGATGGCACCGTGCGAGAAATGGGCCTTCTGCGCATCGGGAGCGTCCTGAATGGCGGGATCGCGGCGGAAAATTGCCACCAACTCTTCCATTTCGTTGACCGAACGCTGCACCTGACTGACCTGCTGTCCCAAATCGCGCAGATAGCCCTGCACGAGAAACATCATCGTCAACACATAGGCCACGTCACCCGGGCCCGCCTTGCCGTCCCACCACAGCAAGACAGCCAGTCCGATCAGTAGCATCCGCATGGCAAGCGACGCCAGAGCCTGAAGATTGGCGCTGTTTGTCCCGCGGATCCAGGTTTTCAGAGTGCGCTGACGCCAGCCATGGATAATGCTGTCGAGCCGCGCATCCTCACGGTCTTCCGCACCGAACGCCTTGACGACCGGGTTGCAGGTCACGGCATCAGCCATCGCTGCACCCATTTTCGTGTCCCATTCATTGGAAGCACGGGCGGTGGGCGCGACGTAACGCAGGGTCAGGATGATGGAAAGCCAGGCGAACAGCACGACCGAGACGGCCAGTACCGAACCCATGAGCGGCGAGCGGAACATGAGAACGGCCGTCGTTCCGCCCAGAACCAGCACTTCGGGCGCGATCAGAAGCAGCAGCGTATCGTCCAGCGTATCAATCGCCCAGATGCCACGCGTCAGCTTGCGGACGGTGGAGCCGGCAAAGTTGTTAGAATGCCAGTCCGTCGAAAAGCGCTGCACCCGATCGAAAGCCTGATTGGCAATATGGTGCATGATGGCGAGCGTAAGGTGCGAAATCCCGATAAAGGACGAACGCCGCCCGAAGAGCCCGACCAGCCCAAGGACAATCAGCCCCGTAACCATCAGGACCGCATCGTCCCGCAGATGCAGCAGTTCGGCAGTCTGCTGCACGGCGGAGCCTGCGGCATGGCGGGAAATATCATCCACCAGACGCCCTGCGAGAATGGGCGTGCAGACATCGGCCAGCGTGGCCAGGCCAACGCCGCCAAGGGTTTTCGACAGCAGCAGGGGATGGTGACACCAGCGACTTGAAACGAAGGAGAGGACTTCCGTGAAGGACACGTCCTGTTTGCGGCCTTCCTTCTGCTGGCGGGTCATGAGGGGGGTAGTATCGGACACAAAAGGCTCCGCCGTCTGTCTGCCTGCGCTGTGATGCAGGGCAGGCCACGGTGTGATGGCATGGAATTTTTAGAACTTTGCCGTATCTTGCTGTCTGTCCGGACCGGACGCAACAGCCTGCAAGACATCCCGGTGGAGCCCCCGTCATGACCGATGCCCCCGCAACCGCAAGCCGGGCCATGAGCAAGGCTGCCGCGAAAGCCTTCATCACCGCACTGGCCGAAGCCAACCCCAACGCGGAGAGCGAACTGGTATTCTGCAATCCGTTCGAACTTCTGGTGAGCGTCGTGCTTTCAGCCCAGGCCACGGACAAATCCGTCAACAAGGCAACGAAAGGCCTGTTCGAGGAAGCGCCTGACCCCGCATCAATGACCGCCCTCGGGGAAGAAGGCATTGCTCGCCATATCCGCACCATCGGACTATGGCGGGCAAAGGCGCATAACGTGGCGCTGTTATGCGAACAGTTGTTGGCACGGCACGGAGGACAGGTCCCGTCCGACCGGGCTTCGCTCGAAGCGCTGGCCGGTGTGGGTCGCAAGACGGCAAATGTCGTGATGAATGTCGCGTTCGGGGCGGATACGATGGCAGTCGATACGCATATCTTCCGCATCGGCAACCGGACTGGCCTGGCGCCGGGCAAAACCGTGCGCCAGGTCGAGGATGGTCTGGTCGCGCGGATCCCGAAAGACATGCTGCGTCCGGCACATCACTGGCTGATCCTGCATGGGCGCTATGTCTGCAAGGCACGTACACCGGAATGCTGGCGCTGCCCGGCAACGAAATGGTGCCTCTATCCGGACAAACGGATGCAGGCTCCGCCAACACGAAAAGTCGCTGCCACCTAAAGGATCTGGGCCGCTGTCCGGCGAGAGGCCTGATAGGACACGGAATAGACCACGACCGTATTGACCACGCGCATATGGGTCGTGACCGAAAAGCCATTGGCATTCCAGGTGATGTTTTCAGTCAGGGGGGTTCGGATATCGAATAGCGGCAGGCCGTATTTCTGACGGACCGCGCGCCCCCATTCATCGGCACAGATCCGAACATCGCCGGAATCCGTATCCGTCAGGGCATGCACCTCAACCGAAGCCAGACGGCCACCGAGAAAATTCACATCCACATTCGAAAGGCAGGAGCCTATCGAAGGCCCCTGCATCACATAGCGCGCGAAACCCGCACGCGGCACCGGCGTGGGCAGCGCCGTCATTTCCGGATGGCTGAACTTTGCTTCCGCAACGCTCATGCCCAGACTCAGCCCGTCCCAGATCACGGCGGGAGCAGCCTGTGCCGGAACGGCAGCCGTCAGTGCATATGCGAGCAGAACGCCCGTTGCGGGTTTGCAAGCCACGATAGCGGACCTCCTTGTCAGGCGATCCTACAGGGCGATTACTTTCCAAAAGGTTGAAAGATACTCATTCAGACTGGGCCAGAGGCAGGTTAGGCATGCCATGCCAGCCCACGGGCGGAACCCAGAGCCGGTTTCCACGCCAGCTCCGGTCCGACACGACTGTAAGACCCCGCTCTGTAAACACGCTGTAGGCCCCATCCCGCCAAACCGAAAACCGATCAATGGACGATACGCCCGGGCAACCTTTCCGCACGGGCGAAACGCTAATGAACAGGCTCACGCCCCCGCACTGCTCCGCAGTCGGCAGCGTATTGCCATCCGACGCATCACGTACACGCAGCAGAACAGTCTGCGCACCGAGAGGCATTCGACACAGGCCGGCCAGACAGTCTGACGGCAGGGGCGCCATGGGAAGAGCAAGCGCCTGCTGCCAGTCTTCCAATGTACGGCGTTGCAAGCTGGAATGAGGCCCGATCAGAAGGACACCCTGGCGACGCACGCCCATCAACCCCGCATCTGGAGAAATAAAAATATCCGGCTTCGGCGCAAGCCAGATCGAGACCACCCCGACCATGATGGGCAGCAATCCTACAAGACATATCCTACCTTTCCACAAACATAGGAAACACAGCCCAAGCATCACCAGAAGCAGGCCCCAGCCTGGCATTGCGGGTACGGACTGATGCGCCATCGGAAACGCCGCCACACGCTCCGCCAATGTCTGCACCACGCGGATTCCCACTCCCATGAACTTCAGGAACGGTGCTTCGGCATGGAGCGGCATGGCCACGAGCGCCAGAAGACCGACCGGCATGATCCAGACCGCCGCCAGCGGCACGGCCACGAGATTCGCCAACACGAACCAGGGCTGAAACGCGCCGAAATGCGCCATACTAACTGGCAGTGTCGCCAGTCCGGCCAGAAGACTCGTCAGAACAAGCGCGGCACAATGGGACGCGACAACGCGATACCACTCTCCCTCACCCCGCAAACGCATAAGCGGCTCACGCAAGACACCATAGCCAGCGATCAGCCCCATCACGGCGGAAAAGGACATCTGAAACGACACATCGACGACAGAAACCGGGGAAACCAACAGAATCAGAAGCGCCACAATGGACAGCGACCGCATAGACAGAACACGCCGTCCGGTCACGATGGCCAGTGTTACGATACTGGCCATGCCCAGCGCCCGCAGGCTGGGAAGATGCGCTCCTGTCAACATCACATAACCCGCTCCGGCCAACAGTCCGGCAACAGCGGCAATCTGCCGGCATGGCCAGCGCAAGGCAACATATTCAATAGTGGCCAGTCCATGGCGCAGCGTCACGATGACGACCGCCATCACGAGCCCCAAATGCAGCCCGGCCACGGCAATAAGATGCGCCAAACCCGAAGCGGAAAACGTCTCGCGCGTATGCTGGTCGATGCTCCCGGCCTCTCCTGCAAGAAGCGTGGCGGCAATGGCGGCAGTCTGGTCGGACAGCGCAGCATGGGCACGCAGAGCCACAGCCTCGCGCAGGGCCTCAAGCCACGATTGGCGGGCGTGTGCGCCTAAAAAATTGGCGGGCCCGAGCGCATAACCACTTCCAGCCACCCCCGAGAACCAGGCTTCCCGCTGAAGATCCCGTCCGCCGGGCCAAGAAGGCGGCGGCGGTGCGCGCAGCATGGTGCGGAGGCGGATCGTGCTTCCGGGTTCAAGAAGCACGTCGTCATCATCGCGCAGACGGATATGCAGCGTCCGGCGTAACGGTGCCATCCCGGCATCGACAGGCGTCTCGAACACGGCATCCGCCAAAGTCACGCGATGGCCGTCATCCTCGTCGTCATTACGAGGTGGCAGGATTTCCAGCGACTGGACGCGCCCGGTAAGAACGGTAGCATGGCTAGGCAGAGCTGGCATGGGCGGCTGCATCCGGGCCTGAAACGCCAGGTCACCAAAGCCGATCGCCGCAGAGAGCAATGCGAATCCCAACAGACGCGGAAACAGCCGCTGCCAGCCCCACCAGAAACAGGCGCCCCCCATCAGGATCGGCAGAACCGTAACGAACACACCACACAACACGGAAGGCTCGAACGGCAGAACCAGATAAAGCAGAGCGCCGAGCCCTACCGCGACCGGAAGCCAGGAGATCATCTGCCGCCCCTGATCCAAAAAGGACCGAATGATGGCAGGCGGCAGAATCAGTGCAGGGTCAGGAGACTCCACACAGACCAGAAGTTCGTCTGGATCAAGGTCCGGAACGGAAAGGGGCACTGTCTTCACGGACAGGACCGTAACGGATTTTTCCGCAGGACGCGCCTCCTCTCTCGAGGCCGACGCTTCCCGAACAGACTTCCCCTACTGCGGCAGGTGAAGTGCCTGCTTCAGACCAGCGACATCCTGTTCCAACTCAAAACCTGTGCTGCCTGGCTGGAACAGTTTTGCGGTCGCAAGATTCCCAGTCACGACAGGCTCGAATCCGGCTGCCCTCACCAACGTCTCTACCTGTGACACCGCCCCCGCATCATCCCCCGCAACCGGCACAGCCAGCAAAGGGAGAGCACGATGCGCTTCAGAACGAAGCGTAGTCATGTCAATTGAGTTGAACGCCCGGACCACATGCGCGGAAGGAAAATAACGCTGTGTCGTCACCCCCGCCCCGTCCTTCTGCGCGGTCTCCGCAATAGGCCCATCCCTCCACGGATAAGGGTTGGATGGATCAAGCACTACCTTGTCCAACAACGTCCGACTCAGTTGCGGGCCAAGCTGCGGGATAGCCCGATAGGGCACAGCCAGAACTACTATGTCTCCATAAGCCGCCGCCTGAGCCGGAGTTCCCGCTGTTGCGAGCGGGCCCAGCGAGGTGGCCAGCGATTGCGCCTCACCCAGGGAGCGGGCTGCGACCATGACGTGGTAACCCGCGTGGACCCAGAATTCAGCCAGCGTTGTGCCGACATGTCCGGTGCCGATGATGCCGATCCGCGTCTGCTGCATGTGGGGAACCCACCGCGCCGGCATTACTGACGGTGGCCAGACCGGCGAGTGCTGCGAGGAAAGGGCGTCGTCTGAGAGGAAAGGCCATCATGAAGGGTGCCACTCCCGCGCGAGAACACCTGCTGCGCCCTGAACCGGATCGGTTTTCGGGAATGGTAGACCGTGAATACGGGCACTCTGCTCCGCCGTAGGCGCAGCGCGGAGGATGTCGAAAGACTGGTTGGGTGGATAAGCGCCGATGACGGCGAACTCCGTGTCCGATCCGAGATTGCAATGCCCCGTTCCGGCCGGAAGCACGGCGATGTCGCCACCGCGTACCTCGACCGTCCGGGCGTTCGGGCCGCCAAGCATCAGGCGTGCGGAACCATTGGAAAAGCCCAGAACTTCATGACCAAGGCTGTGATAGTGATGAAACGGATAAACACCGTTTCGCCACTGCGGCGGCCAGTCGTTCCGGCTGAACAGGTCTTCATACACCGCCTCGCGATCCGGCCCGGCTTCAAGCGCATTGCGATAGACGATGACGGGCAGATCCGGATTATTCGGAACCCAGTCATTGGCGCGCAGCTTAAAGACATCCACACGAGAGGTCGTGGCGCTGGCGTGATGGATCTTCCCCTCTCCGAAGGTCAGACCCAGCCCTGCCAGCAGGGCATTGAAATCTCGTCTGTTCATTGGAAAGGCACCACCCGGACTATTGAATCCCACAATAGGCCGCTTCGGGAGGCGGTTGGAAATCACACGCGCTTGAAGAACCTTAGCGTTTTGTAAAGCGATGGCGCGTGACGAAACACCTGAGCTACGCAGGCGCAGGCGGATGGAAGCGCGGGTCAGAGCATGATATGACGGCGGCATGACCATCCGTACGCGATTTGCCCCCTCCCCAACGGGTCTGCTGCATGTCGGCAACGCCCGCGCCGCCCTGTTCAATTTCCTCTTTGCCCGTCATCATGGCGGCGAATTTCTCCTGAGGATCGAGGACACCGACAAGGAACGCTCCACTCAAAAAGCAGTGGACGTGATTTTTGACGGTCTGGCCTGGATGGGAATCGAGGCAGATGCGGAACCGGTTTTCCAGTCCGCCCGGCAGGACCGCCATACGGAAGTGGCGCTTGAGCTTCTGGAAAAGGGTCAGGCTTACAAGTGCTTTTGCACCCCCGAAGAGCTGACCGCCATGCGCGAGAAGGCCATGGCCGAGAAGCGCCCGCCCCGTTACGACGGCACATGGCGGGACCGGGATCCATCCGAAGCGCCTGCTGGTGCACCCTATGTCGTGCGTCTGAAGGCGCCGCGTGATGGCGAGACGGTCATCAAGGATCTGGTGCAGGGCGAAGTCCGGGTCGCAAACTCCGAAATGGACGATCTGATCCTGCTGCGTTCGGACGGCACGCCGACCTATCTGCACGCCGTGGTCGTGGACGATCACGATATGGACATCACCCATGTCATGCGCGGTGACGATCATCTGACGAACACGTTCCGTCAGGCCATGATCTATCGCGCCATGGGCTGGAACCTGCCGCATTTCGCGCATCTGCCGCTGATCCACGGCCCCGACGGCGCCAAGCTGTCCAAGCGCCATGGCGCACAGTCGGTCGTGGATTTCCGCGAGGAAGGCTATCTGCCGGAAGCCCTGTGCAACTACCTGCTGCGTCTGGGCTGGGGTCATGGCGATGCCGAAGTCCTGTCCCGCGAAGAACAGATCAAGCTGTTCGATCTGGATGGCGTGGGCCGCTCCCCGTCCCGCATGGATTACGTCAAGCTGGCGCATCTGAACGGGATCTGGATGCGTATCGCCGATGATGCGCGTCTGACAGATGACGTCATGCAGCGCCTTACAGGTCGAGACGACGTTGTGACGGATGACAAGACCCGCGCACGCATCCTTGCAATGATGCCGGGTCTCAAGGAGCGCGCAAAAACGCTCGTGGAACTGGCGGACAATGCCGCTTTCGCAGGTTTCACCCTGCCCCTGACCTTCACACCCAAGGCCGAGAAGCTGCTGGGCGAGGACGGACGCACGGTTCTTGAAGGCGTCGGCAAGGATCTGGCCGCGCTTTCGGACTTCACGCCCGAAACAGTCGATGCGACGCTGCGCGCCTATGCTGAAAAACACGAGATCAAGCTCGGCTCCGTGGCCCAGCCGCTGCGCGCGGCCATGACCGGCTCCACGACGTCTCCGGGTATTGACCTGACACTCGCGGCTCTGGGACAGGACGAGGTTCTGGCCCGCATCGCAGCCGTTCTTGCTTCTGCATCCACCGATGGCTGAGCGGCCCTCCGTCCCCCGGCATCTCCTGGGAATCGAGGGGCTGTCGGCCGAACAGCTCGTGCCGTTCCTTGATCTGGCGGAGAGCTATGCGCTGCTGAGCCGTTCGCGCTCCGCGCCGCGCGATGCGCTGCGGGGGCGGACGGTCATCAACCTGTTCTACGAAGACAGCACCCGCACCCGCACGAGTTTCGAACTTGCGGGCAAGCGGCTTGGGGCGGACGTCATCAACATGTCCGTCGCCACAAGTTCGGTGAACAAGGGCGAGACGCTGCTGGATACGGCGGCAACGCTCAACGCCATGCGCTGTGACCTGCTGGTCATCCGCCACGCGCAGTCCGGCGCACCCGCCCTGCTGTCGCAGAAAGTCGAAGCCAGCGTTGTTAATGCGGGCGATGGCACGCATGAACACCCAACACAGGCGCTGCTGGATGCGCTGACCATCCGGCGACATTTCGGCCGCCTTGAGGGCCTCACGGTCGCGATCTGCGGAGATGTCGGGCACAGCCGTGTGGCGCGCTCCAACATTCATCTGCTGACAGCGTTCGGAAACCGGGTGCGGCTGGTCGGACCACCGACGCTGCTTCCGGGGGCCATGGCCAGCCTCGGCAATGTCGAGATGTATTCGGACATGGACAAGGCGCTGGATGGCGCGGACGTCGTCATGTCCCTGCGGCTTCAGAAGGAACGCATGGGCGCGGGTCTGGTGCCAAGTGCGCGGGAATATTTCCATTTTTTCGGACTGGACCGCCGCCGTCTGGCACTGGCCAAACCCGGCGCGCTCGTCATGCATCCGGGGCCAATGAACCGCGGGGTAGAAATTGCCTCAGACGTGGCAGATTCGGACCAGAGCGTGATTTCCGAACAGGTTGAAATGGGCGTGGCTGTGCGGATGGCGGTTCTAGACCGTCTGTCCCGGGCACGGATGCCAATATGACTGATATTGTTTTTGAAAATGTCCGCCTGATCGACCCTGCTTCCGGTCGGGACGAGACCGGACGGCTTGTCGTCCGTCAGGGTAAAATCGTCGCCTGCGAGGACGGATCGATTCCCGAAGGGGCGCGGGTCATTGACGGAGCGGGGGCCATTCTGTGTCCTGGTCTGGTGGACATGCGCGTGGCACTTGGCGAGCCAGGCTCGGAATATCGCGAGAGTGTCTCTTCTGGTGCGCGAGCGGCCGTGGCAGGCGGCATCACCACCATGGCGGTCCTACCCAACACCTCGCCCCCGATCGACAATCCGGCGCTGGTTCATCTCCTACGTGTCCGAGGCGAAGAGACAGGCATGGTCTCGATCCATCCCTATGGCGCGCTGACACGCGGCTGCGAGGGCGAGGAGATAGTCGAACTCGGCCTGCTCCAAAACGCCGGAGCTGTGGCATTTACGGACGGGACGCGGGCCATTTCGGACGCCAAGCAGATGCGCAATCTGCTGTCCTATTCGCGCTTCATCGACGCCATCGTGGTGCAGCATCCGGAAGAACCTTCTCTCGCCAAAGGCGCCTGCGCCACAGCCGGAGCGCGGGCTGTGCGGATGGGGTTGCCCTCGGCTCCGGCAGAAGCCGAGGGCATCATGATCGCGCGAGATCTGCGTCTGGCCGCCATGACAGGGGCGCGGTTGCATTTCGCACACGTCTCTACGGCAGAAGGGCTGGACCTGATCCGCGAGGCCAAAAGCCGCGGCATCCGGGTGACCTGCGATACGGCACCGCCCTATTTTGCCATGACCGAAGACGATATCGGCGATTTCCGCACCTATGCGAAACTGTCGCCTCCCCTGCGCAACGAAGCGGACAGCAAGGCCGTCTGTGCGGCGCTGGCGGATGGCACGATCGACGCCGTAGCGTCGGATCATGCCCCGGCGGATGCGGATGACAAACGGCTGCCATTTGCACAGGCACGGGCAGGCGGTACAGGACTAGTCACCCTTCTGGGCGTCACACTCGGGGCTGGACTACCGTTGATTGATGCCCTGCGCCTGGTGACATCGGCCCCTGCGGCACTGCTTGGCCTTCAAGCCGGAACGCTGGCGGTCGGAAGCGATGCCGATCTGTGCCTATTTGATCCGGAAGGCTCCTGGACCGTCGTGGCCGGAAGCCTTCCGGGCCGGGCGCAAAACACGCCATTCGATGGAAAAGACCTGAAGGGCCGCGTCCTTCGGACCTTCAAACGCGGTGTGGAAGTCTTTACCGCGGATAAGCTGTCTGATGATGAATGGGCGGGAGCCGCTTCATGAGCGGCTTTCAGGCACAGCTGATCCTGCTGTCTCTTGTATCCTATGCTATCGGGAGCATCCCTTTCGGCCTACTTTTGACGGCCATGGCCGGTGGCGGCGACATCCGCAAAATCGGCTCGGGCAATATCGGTGCGACTAACGTCCTGCGCACAGGCCGTCGGAGTCTCGCAGCCGCAACACTGCTTCTGGATGCCTTCAAAGGAGCTTTGGCAGTCCTGATCGCCCGGTTTTTCTTCCCTGGCGCCAGCGAAACTACCATGGCGGTGGCGGCCGTAGCGGTTGTCAGCGGACACTGTTTCCCGGTTTGGCTCGGTTTCCGGGGCGGGAAAGGCGTTGCAACGGGGCTCGGAACGATCTGGGTCCTGTGCTGGCCGGTGGGACTGGCCTGCTGCGTGGTCTGGCTGCTGGTCGCACGGCTAAGCCGGATTTCCTCGGCCGGGGCATTGGCGGCATTCCTGCTGGCACCAGGACTGATGGTGCTATTGTCCGGACGGACACTCCACACGCCGATCCCGGTGGCGACTCTTCTTATTTCGCTTCTGATTTGGGCCCGGCACTCCAGCAATATTGCCCGGCTTGTAACGGGACGCGAACCGCGCGTGAAGGTTGATCAGGCATCCCGGCGCTAGATTTTAAGTATCCGTTAAGAAATCTGTCTTAAGGAAAATATCCTATGACAGCTTCTCCGGACATGCGTCCCGTCCTGCCCGCAGCAGACCGAATCGACATACTGCGTCTGGCGCGGACAACGGGCGTCGGCCCGATCAACTTTGCGCGACTGATGACGCAGTATGGCAGTGCGGGCACTGCCCTTGCCGCCCTCCCCGACCGTATGCGCCAGGCGGGACGCCGGGAAGACCCTGTTATTCCGACCGTCTCGCGCATGTCGGATGAGCTGGAACGCCTTGAAAAGCTGGGTGGAAAAATGCTGGTGCGGGGTGATGCGGACTATCCGCTGCTCCTGTCCTGCATCCCGGATGCCCCGCCTGTCCTGTTCACACTTGGAGATATCCGCAAACTCTCGATGCGGTCCGTGGGAATTGTGGGCGCCCGCAATGCGTCTGCAGCCGGAATCCGGATGGCCGAGAGCCTTTCGGCCGAAATTGCCCATTCGGGACTTTGCGTGATTTCTGGGCTTGCACGGGGCATCGACTCGGCGTCTCATGCCGCGGCACTCCATACGGGACTGACGGTCGCAGCCATCGCGGGCGGACTGGATCATGTCTATCCACACGAAAATGCCTCCCTTCAGCAGCAGATCGCGGAAAGGGGCTGTCTGGTGACGGAAGCCCTGCTCGGCACAGCTCCGCAGGCCCGCCATTTCCCACGGCGCAATCGCCTGATCGCCGGAATTTCACTTGGATGCCTGATTATTGAAGCAACTATCGGGTCCGGCACTCTGATCACGGCCGATCTGGCACAGTCCTATAACCGCGAACTCCTCGTCGTGCCCGGCTCACCGCTCGATCCCCGGTCCCGGGGCGGAAACCAGTTACTGAAAACAGGCCAGGCTACTCTGACAGAAAATATCGTCGATATTCTTCAGGCCCTGCCCTCGGCGCTTCCACCACGCGAGGCGGCGCCTTGGCAGCGTTCATCCGCCCACAGCCCGCCTTTGACGGGCTTTTCCGAGCCCTCCATAGCTTGGGGCAACCCTGTCAGCGAGAACTGGGTTGAGCCGGATCTGGCCCAAAAGACAGTATGTTCCCTCCTGTCTGTAACACCGGTAGCAGTTGACGAGGTGGTGCGCCGCTGCCAGTTCTCCGTGTCGGTAGTGCTTGCGACGCTGGCCGAGCTGGAGCTCGGCGGGGTCGTGGAGTTTGTGCCCGGCGGACGCGTGGCGTTGCTGCCGAACTGAAGTGACGCGGAATACCGGAGTAGCGATGACGGACGTTGTGGTGGTCGAGAGCCCGGCAAAGGCCAAGACGATCAACAAGTATCTGGGAAGCGGATATACCGTACTCGCTTCGTTCGGGCATGTGCGAGATCTGCCACCCAAGGACGGCAGCGTGCGCCCGGACGAGAACTTTGCCATGAGCTGGCAGACGGACGAGCGCGGCGCCAAGCAGATTTCCGCCATCACCAAGGCGCTGAAAGGGGCGAAAAACCTTTACCTCGCCACTGACCCGGATCGCGAAGGTGAGGCGATCTCTTGGCATGTCCGCAGCGTTTTGGAAGAGAAAAATCTTCTGAAGAACGTGGACGTCCACCGCGTCACCTTCAACGAAATCACCAAATCGGCCGTTACGGCGGCAATGGCCGCTCCACGCGAGCTGGACCGCCCGCTGATTGACGCCTATCTGGCCCGCCGCGCGCTGGATTATCTGGTGGGCTTCACGCTGTCTCCCGTCCTGTGGCGCAAGCTGCCGGGCAGCCGGAGTGCGGGCCGTGTGCAGTCCGTTGCTCTGCGCCTGATCTGTGAGCGCGAAGCCGAAATCGAAGTTTTCCGCCCCAAGGAATACTGGACTGTCACCGGCGGCTTCACGACGCCCGGCAAGGCCGCGTTCCAGGCCCGTCTGACGCATCTGAAGGGCGAAAAGCTCGACCAGTTCGATCTGAGCAACGAGCAGCTGGCCTTCGGCGCACGCGATACGGTCCTCAGCGGACAGTTCACGGTACGCTCCGTCGAGCGCAAGCGTACCAAGCGCAACCCGCCGCCGCCATTCACGACTTCGACCCTGCAGCAGGAAGCGTCTCGCAAGCTCGGCATGAGCGCACAGACGACGATGCGTACGGCGCAGCAGCTTTATGAAGGCGTGGATTTGCGCGGCGAAACCACCGGCCTGATTACCTATATGCGAACCGATGGTGTGACGATGGCGAAAGAAGCCATCGGGTCCATCCGCGGGCATATCGGCAAGGCGTTCGGCGATGACTATGTGCCGGATTTCCCGCGCGCCTATTCCACCAAAGCCAAGAATGCGCAGGAGGCCCATGAGGCCATCCGCCCGACGGACGTCTTTCTGACGCCCCAGCAGCTCGGCCACGCGCTGACACCCGACCAGAAGAAGCTGTACGAGCTGATCTGGAAGCGCTCCGTCGCCTCGCAGATGCAATCGGCGGAACTGGATCAGGTGGCGGTAACGCTGGCGGATGCGAGTGGCCAGACGCTTCTGCGCGCCACGGGTTCGACCATCGCATTCGACGGCTTCCTCAAGCTCTATATCGAGGGCCGTGACGATACGAAGGCTGAAGACGAAGACGGCAAGCTCCTGCCGCCGATGAAGGAAGGCGACCGCCTGACGACCGGCGCCGTGGACGCCGAGCAGCATTTCACCCAGCCGCCTCCGCGTTATTCGGAAGCCTCGCTCGTCAAGAAAATGGAAGAGATCGGCATTGGCCGTCCCTCGACCTACGCCTCCATTCTCGGCGTGCTGCGGGACCGTAATTACGTGCGGCTTGATGCACGGCGTTTCGTGCCCGAAGATCGCGGACGGCTGGTCACGGCATTCCTGACATCGTTCTTCGAGCGCTATGTGGATTCAGGTTTCACAGCCTCGCTTGAAGAACAGCTTGATGATATTTCAGGCGGCCGTGCGGACTGGCATGATGTCATGGCTGCGTTCTGGCATGATTTCTCGGCTGCTGTAGCGCAGACCAAGGATCTGAAAATCTCGGACGTTATCGACGCTCTGGACGAGGACCTCGCGCCGCATTTCTTCCCGCCGCGCCCTGATGGTGGTGATCCGCGCGTCTGTACCTCCTGCGGAACCGGACGGCTGGGCCTGCGGCTTGGCAAGTTCGGCGCCTTCATCGGCTGTTCAAACTATCCTACCTGCCAGTTCACACGCCGTCTGGTGGCCGAGGAAGGCGATACCGAAGGGCTGAATGACGGGCCGAAAATTCTGGGCCAGGACCCGGATACCGGGGAGGACATCTCGATCCGGCGCGGACCGTACGGGCTGTATATCCAGCGCGGCGAACCCAATCCCGAGGACAAGAAAGCCAAGCCCAAGCGGACGACCATTCCCAAGGGAATCGACGGCAATACCATAACCATGGAACAGGCGCTGGGACTGCTGTCCCTACCACGTCTGGTCGGACTTCACCCCGAAACGGGCGAAAAGATCGAGGCCGGCCTTGGACGCTTCGGGCCATATGTGAAGATGGGCGCCATCTATGGCACGCTCGACAAGGACGACGACGTCCTGACAGTCGGGCTGAACCGGGCCGTAGATTCGCTGGCAAAAAAGCTCGCCTCCATCCGCAATCTGGGACCACACCCCAAGGACGGCGAAGCGGTCATGATCCGTAAGGGACGGTTCGGCCCTTACGCCCAGCACGGTCAGCTGATCGCCAACCTGCCGAAGGGGCAGGACATGGAGGAGGTCACGCTCGATGAAGCGGTGGCGCTTCTGGCGGAGAAGGGCAAGCCACTGAAAGGTGGCACAAAAAAAACTTCTACGAAAAAAGCGGCTCCGAAAGCAGCAAAGACAAAAAAAACCGTTGCGGCTGCGGAAGGGGATGAAACGACCCCAAAGAAGGTAACAAAGCGTAGCCCGACCAAATCTGCCACAAAGACAAAAACCATAACGCCGCGGAAGCGTAAAACTGTTTCCGACACGTCGTCGGAAGACTGAAAACAGGATCGGGTCAACAGTGTTGCCTGACGGCACTGCCGACCCCACATTCGGTCTGGCAAGTCTTTACCGTGGATGAAGTTTGTGGCGTGGTCGCCTTACGGGGAGCAGCCTTCTTTGCCGTCCCGTCTCCAAGGACCCCGTCTTGCGTCATGCCGTCCGCCCTATGATCCATTTCATGCCGCGCAGCCACGAGACGTCATGTCGTCCGGCTCTCTGCCTGGCGTTCTGCATGTTCATCCTGATCGCCCCGACAGGACCAGCAAAGGCACAGACACCCGCGGATACAACCGGAACCACGGCGCAGGCGACCTCCGCCCTCTCCGCTGCTGCGCCCGTACCACAGCCGGCACTTTCAATTTCCCTGACACGCGAAGTGCTGATTGCAGCCCTTGGCTTTCTGGAACCCCGCACACTCGAGGCGCACTCCGCGCGGGATTTCTGCCTGTGGGGTCTGGACGGGCTGACGGCCATCGACCCCACCCTTTCCGTCACGGAAACGCGCCCTGAAGTGTCAGGACCCGTACCCTCGCCCACTGGGGCAATGACAGCGACAAAGAATTCTGCCGATGCATCTGCGCAGGCACCCGCAATACTGAACGTTCTCCAGGGGCAGACGGTCGTGTTCAGCCGGATCATGCCGGGCGCAGACAGCAACGGGGCATGGGCCGATCTGGTCACGGCTGCTATGCAGGCCGCTTGGCAGCATTCCGCCACACTGCGGGAGGCCGGATCAGACGCACTTCTGCAGGGCTTTTTCGACGAACTTTTCAATCATCTTGACCCCTATTCCCGGTATCTCGGTCCCTCTCCCGCCATTTCGGACCGCACGCGGCGGACCGGAGATACGGGAACGGTGGGGCTGAGTCTGGGCCAGAGCGGCCGCATGATCGTGATTACGGCCGTCAACGCCAATGGCCCCGCCTGGGAGGCCGGCGTGGATACGGGCGAGCGCCTGGTCTCCGTCAACGGCCGTTCGACGCGTGGTCAGGATGTCACCACGGTCCAGGAGTGGCTGGAGGGCAACGAACATACTTCCGTCACGCTGGGGATTGCCGCAAAAGGCCATCGAACAACAATGCTGCAGCTGGAACGGACACAGGTCCCGCCCGAAACCGTATTTGCCTCGACAGACGGGCCATTCACTGTTCTGCGCGTCACCTCCTTTTCGACCCAGACAGCAGAAGAGATCAGCCAGTATCTTGATCAGGTCGTAGATGAGCCGACACCAGATACCTCTGCTCCCTCTACCAACAAAAACAAGACCGCGGGGATCATTCTCGACCTGCGCGGTGATCGCGGCGGCGTCCTTCAGCAGGCCGTCACCACGGCGGCCCTGCTGCTGGATCATGGCGTGGCCGTGACCACGTATGGCCGGAATCCTCTGGCTAACCATATCTGGGCCGTTCAGGGTGGTGACATGACCAATGGCACACCGGTGGTGATTCTCGTAGACGGACGGACGGCTAGCGCGGCTGAAATCCTGGCTTCCGCACTGGCCGATCACCGACGCGCGGTCGTGATCGGAAGCGAGACGCTCGGCAAGGGACTCGTGCAGGTGATCGGGCAGATGCCGAACGGAGGTGAACTGTTCGTGACGTGGAGTCGCAATCAGGCCCCGCTCGGCTGGCCCATCCAGGGTTTGGGAGTCATGCCGCAGGTCTGCACATCGCTCGGTGCCGAGTCCCTTCAGGCCCAGCTCTCTGCCCTGAAGCAGGGCAACACCCTGCAGGGCGAGGCCGTGCAGATGGCACGCGCGGCCCGCTACCCGGTTCCGGTGACGAAAATTCTCGATATCCGGAAACATTGCCCGGCCGCCATCGGCTCGGATGCCGACATGGACGCCGCCAAGGTGTTGATGTCTTCCCCTGCCGCCTACAAGGCGGCGCTGGAGTCTGTTCCTGACGAGAACAGCGCGCCCATCCACTAACTTTGCAAGACGAACGGAAACAGTCATGGGCGCACGATTGAAAACGGGACTCTGGGTACGGGCTGTCCTTCGCCGTATTTCCTCGGACGGAACCTCAGCCATGGTTCTGAAGAAAGGCGACGAAGACGCCGGCGCGGTCCTGATCGTCCTGACTGATCGCTCAGGTGGAACAGGCGTCCTACGCGAAGACGGGAACGGATGGTCCCGTGTAGATGCTACCAATCCGGCAGACGTGAACGCCTATCTGGAGCGACAGAAAAAATATGATCCTGACCTGTGGATCATCGAGCTGGAGATGCGGGACGTGTCCCAGCCCATAGAGCGCACCCTCGGCTCGCGAAGGCTCGATCTGGACGAAGAGGCGTAAACTGTGGGAGTGAAGACACAGCACATGGTGAACCTGCCATAAAGAAAACCGCATGATGCGGCATTGTGTCGTGTGATGCGTTGCCATCGTCCGAGCTTTCGGCAAAAACACACGCAGATAAGGTTGGCAGATTTGTCTGGTTGGAGAGAAATGACATGACGCAACGATCCGTTGTCAGGACCTGGCTTACCCGCGCCGGGTTCACTGCAGGCGTTTCGATGCTCGTCATGGGTGCCGCAACCGCGCAGCCCGTCAAAGGCCTGTATATTGCAGGTGAAGGCGGTGCGAGCTTCAATCAGGACCAGACCGCACGCCTGTCCCCGGTCTTTCCAAGCGGACGTGACCATTATCAGGCCGGTGTGACCGGTATTGGCAGCTTGGGCTACGGACTCGGAAACGGATTCCGCGTCGAGGTCGAAGGCAATTACCGAAACAACCGGCTGCAGCAGTTCCGCTCCAGCACCTTCCCGTCTTCCGTCGGCGGCCGTCAGCAGGGCTATGGCGTCATGGCTAATGCCCTGTTCGACATGGATATCGGCAAGTCTTGGGTCTTTCCGTATTTTGGCGCTGGTATCGGCTATGGCTGGCAGGCCATGAACACCTATGTTCGTGCCCCGAACGGCGCCTTTGACCAGCATGTAGGCGGCACGGCCGGAAACTTCGCCTATCAGGGCATCTTCGGCCTGTCGTTCCCTGTTCCCTGGGTTGTGGGTCTATCCGCTACCGCCGAGTACCGCTTTTACACGCTGATGGGCCCGAACGGCCACCATGCCACGGCAACCGGAATCTATGGCGGCTGGGACAAGACCAAGGAATTCGGGGTGTCCAGCGGTAACCGCGATACCCGCACGGACTTCAATCATTCACTGATGCTGGGATTGCGCTACGAGTTCAATCCTGCGCCCCCGCCGCCGAAGCCGGTTGCGGCTCCCATGCCGATCCCGGGTCCGGCCCCCACCCGCACCTATCTGGTGTTCTTCGACTGGGATTCAGCTGAGCTGAGCACGCGCGCGAAAGCCGTTGTTGCCGCCGCAGCACGCAACTCGACCTCCGTGCAGGTCACGCATATCGAGGTCAGTGGCTATACCGATACCTCCGCCGCCCATCCGGGACATCGTGGCGAGGCCTACAACATGGCGCTCTCACAGCGTCGCGCAAACACAGTCAAGGAAGAGCTGGTTCGTGATGGCGTGGCTGCCGGACTAATCACGACGCAAGGCTTCGGCGAGAGCCACCCGCTGGTGGTCACCGCCGCCAATACCCGCGAGCCCCAGAACCGCCGCGTGGAAATCGATTTCAAATAAGGCCTACGAATAGACCCGGATCCCGGTCAACCGGCGGCTTCTCATGAGGTCGCCGGTTTTTTTGCACCTGTTATACGCTCTGCCGACACAAAAAAGGGCGGAGAGAAATCTCACCGCCCTTTCAGACCCATCAACGTGATGGAAAAGACTTACTTCTTGCGGCGCACCGTATGACGGACGGTGGCTTTCTTAGCAGTCGTCTTCGCATGCGTCGGAGCGACGACTGCTGGCGGCTTGGCGACAACGACGCCTGTTGCATCCACCGTGGCGTGAATCGTCAGATGCTCGCGCTTCTGGCCACCACCGGGGATCAGCTCGGCCGTGAACGAATCCGTTCCGGCATAAGCCGTGGCCGGCGTGTAATCCACATAGGTCTTGCCATCATAATTGTAGAGGAAAGCCTTGCCGTGAGCCGGCGGCGGATTAACGCCGAAGGACGCATAGTTGCCACCCATCGGCTTCTGGATAGCGATGGAGCACAGCCCATCATCGCTGCGGACCGTCATGTCGACACTCATTGTCCCGTCAACAGCCTTCTTGACGGCGGAAACGTGACAGACAGCGGAGGTCCGCTGATAACCGAAGGGATTCGGAGCCACGGAACGCTGGACGATCGGCTGCTGGGCACAACCGGAGAGAAGCAGGGATACGGCAAGTGCCGAACCCAGGGTAATGGCAGAACCTCGCAGACGCACGGTCAACTCCAACGCATCGTGACTGGACATGCCGCATTTTCACGGCGGACAGACGTTCGGATGTAGAACAGGACAGCACGGGGCGAAAGACTGCGTGAAGGGACAGCGGCCATTTTGACGGTATTTTATGCCTGATGGCGGATAAATTGCTGTTGAGACGGCGTGCGCCCATTTTCTGCCACGAAATCATGTTTCGGATTAAGGGCTTGCCGCACGTTCCTCAGACGCAGATTCAGCTTTCACGGGGGGTCGACCGCGGGTAGTCTGTTCCAGTGGTTGTGGCCGGTCGATCCGGCCTTGTGGAGTCTGTCAATGCCGTCGATCTTCCGTCGTTCCTTCAAGAGCCTGCTTGCTGTTGGGCTTTCCTGCGCTACGCTTGCTGCCGCTCATCCCCTGTCCGCCCGCGCTGCGGACTGCGGCAACTCGCCCGCTCACGAAGCCTTCGATGTGGCTGGCCTGAAATCCGAGCTGATGGTGACGGCACTGTCGTGCAAGGCGCAGGACCGTTACAACGCTTTCGTCAGCAAGTTTCGCCCGGCACTACTGAATGCGGACGAACGTCTGAACAGCTATTTCCGCACGACCTATGGCCGTCGCGCGCAGGTCGAACATGACGACTACATCACGCAGCTTGCCGACATCCAGTCACTCGGTGGACTGAAATCCGGCACAGTGTTCTGCCAGCAACGCGAGGCGATGTTCGACGAGATCAACGCCCTCGAAAGCTCGGCCGACCTCGCCCATTACGCCGAAGCCAAGGACGTGGCCCAGCCAGCCTCCTATGAGAGCTGCGAAGCTCCGGCGACCATTGACCGCCACTCCCGCAAAGGCGTGACGAAGCGGGCAGCCACCCGCCACACAAACCGCGCCTGAGCCAATCTCTGATCCTGTCGCGAAGCGTGCGCTTGACGTTCCGTGACGGGACAGCGACAACGCAGACATGAGCGATCTGTTCGAGTCAGGAAAGACAGGCAAAACCCGGACCGGCGGCGCCCGCAAGGGCACGGTCGACACGGAATATGGCGCCCACGACATTGAGGTGCTGGAAGGGCTGGAGCCCGTCCGGCGCCGTCCGGGTATGTATATCGGCGGCACGGATGATACCGCATATCATCACCTGGCTTCCGAAATCCTCGATAACGCGATGGATGAAGCAGTGGCCGGGCACGCCACGACCATCGATGTACGGCTGGAAGGCCCGCGTACGCTGATGGTGCGCGACAATGGCCGTGGCATCCCGACCGATCCCCATCCGAAATTTCCCGAGAAATCCGCGCTTGAGGTGATTTTCACCACACTGCACGCAGGCGGAAAGTTCTCCGGCAAAGCCTATGACACCTCCGGCGGCCTGCATGGCGTTGGCAGTTCGGTCGTCAATGCGCTGTCCGAGAAGCTGGAAGTCGAGGTCGCGCGGGACAGGACGCTGTACCGGCAGGATTTCGTGCGCGGTGTCTCGTTGGCACCGTTGGCGGAAGTCGGCAATGCGCCCAACCGTCGTGGCACGACGGTGCGTTTTACGCCCGACCCGGAAATCTTCGGCAATCATCACTTCTCTCCTGCCCGGCTCTATCGGATGTGCTGCTCCAAGGCGGCACTCTTCCGAGGTGTGACGATTCAGTGGAAATGCGAAGCATCCCTCATCAAAGCGGACGACGAGACGCCGGTTGAAGCCACCATTCAGTTCCCCAACGGTCTGGAAGACGCCCTTTCGACAGAGCTCGGGCCGGATCCGGATCTACTGACGCCGATCTGGGCCGGCGACGTCGAGCTGCCGATTGCGGCAGACGGCCGCACGGGCGGCCGCGTGGAATGGGCGGTAGCTTTCCTTGAAAGCGGTACGGCCTCACTGTCCTCGTTCTGCAACACAATTCCCACGCCGCAGGGTGGCACGCATGAAGCTGGCTTCCGGGCAGCTCTGGTCAAGGGGCTTCGCGCCTGGGGCGATCAGCGCAAGGTCAAGCGGGCTGCAGCGATCTCTGCCGAGGACGTACTCGGCTCCGTGGCCGCCAAGCTCTCGGTCTTCATTCGCGATCCGCAGTTTCAGGGCCAGACCAAGGACAAGCTGACTTCTCAGGAGGCATCGCGACTGGTCGAGGGTGCGCTGCGCGACCGCGTGGATCACTGGCTGGGCGGTAATCCGCAACAGGCGGACAGTCTTCTGGCCTTCATGGTGGAACGTGCGGAAGAGCGTTTGCGCCGCCGCGAAGTCAAGGACACGGCCCGCAAGAGCGCCACGCGCAAGCTGCGCCTTCCGGGCAAGCTGACGGATTGCACACGCGAAAATGCCGCCGAGACGGAACTGTTCCTCGTGGAGGGCGAATCGGCTGGCGGCTCCGCCCGTCAGGCGCGCGACCGCGAGACACAGGCCGTGCTGCCGCTGCGGGGCAAGATCCTCAACGTGGCCTCCGCCACGACCGACAAGCTGCGGGCCAATCAGGAACTTCGGGATCTGACCGAGGCACTGGGCTGCGGCATCGGGGCATCGTTCGATATCAGCCGTCTGCGCTATGGGCGCGTCATCATCATGACGGATGCCGACGTGGACGGAGCGCATATCGCCTCGCTTCTGATGACGTTCTTCTATCGCGAGATGCCCGAACTGATCCGGCAGGGGCATCTGCATCTGGCCCAGCCTCCGCTCTATCGCATCACGCATGGACCAAAGACGGTCTATGCCATGAACGATCAGGACCGGCTGCGGCGGATCAAGACAGATTTCAAGGCCAATGCAAAGGTCGAAGTCTCGCGGTTCAAGGGTCTGGGCGAGATGCCAGTGAAAGATCTCAAAGAAACAACCATGGACCCGGCCCGGCGGACGCTTCTGCGCGTCATCACGCCGCCCGAGGACCGTTTGGCGACCAGCGAACGTGTAGAAAGCCTGATGGGCCGCAAGCCGGAACTGCGGTTCCGCTTTATTCAGGAACACGCCCGCTCCGTTGACGATCTCGACGTCTGAGCGTGTCATTACCGGCCAGTTCCACGGAATCGAATAGCCAGCTCAAGGCCGTCGGATGTCTGATCGGAGGAATTTCCTCCTTTCAGGTCGGCGCAACGCTCGCGAAAGGACTGTTCCCGCTGTTTGGCCCGACCGGCATGGTCGGGCTACGCGTGTGTCTGGCAGCAGTGATCCTGCTATGCATCTGGCGGCCGACACGCGGTTCGCTGACCGTCGAACGGCTGAAACTGCTGCTGCCCTATGGCGCCGCTGTCGCGGTCATGAACTTCTGCTTCTATGTGGCGCTGGTCAGGCTGCCCTTGGGCGTCGTAGTAGCCCTTGAATTCACTGGCCCTCTGACGCTGGCACTGGTCGGATCCCGCCGATGGCTGGATCTATGCTGGGCCGGACTTGTGGTGCTAGGGCTCGTCCTGCTGCTGCGGCCCGAGGGAGCGACGACTGACCTGTCATCACTCAATCTGTTTGGCGTGGCCGCAGCCCTGCTGAGCGGGTGTGGGTGGGTGGTCTATATCCTGACCGGCACACGCATGGGCAAGATGTTCCCCGCCCCCGTCGCCACCACTCTGGGCATGAGCACCGCGGGTATCCTGCTGCTACCCTGCCTGATCCCGACGATTCCGACGGTGCTGAGTCATCCCTGGCAGGGGGGAGCCGCACTAAGCGTCGCGGTCCTCTCCTCGGCCGTACCCTATATTCTGGACATGATGGCGATGCGCACCCTGAACCCGCGCGAGCTGGGAATCCTGCTGAGCATGGAACCCATGCTGGGTGCGCTTTCAGGATTTATTTTCCTACATGAGGCGCTGTCCATCATGCGCTGGATGGGCGTTCTGTGCATCGCGGCGGCATCGGCCGGGAATGTCCTGACAGGGCGGCAGAAGCCGCTCCACTGAGCCCGCCTGAGCAATAATCGGCTGAAAACTGACAGAAATATAGGGATGGGCCGTATTTCGCGCCCTTGACCGGCCTGCGACACACGCGCCAGATGCAGACGTCATGTCCCGCCTCTTTCCCTCCTCGAACCAACGGTCCGATCTGTCTGCCCTTGCAGTCATCGCCTTGGTTCTTCTGGGATTTCTAGGGCAGTTGGTCCTTCAAGGATGCGCCTACCCCGAAGAAAGTCCACGGGCGACGATTGAGCGCCTGACGGGGATTGATGTCGCGCCGTCACCCATGGTGATGGCCGGGCCCATGCCCGGAATGACGACCGGGCAGCATCACGACCACCATTCTCATGACGGCACCTGCCCGCTCTGCCCGCTGTTGCAGCTGCTGGCAGTCATCCTCGCCAGCCTGCCTGCCGTACCGGCACGTGGGGCCACAGGACGTCAAATCCGGCAACACCCGGGCACATCACGCGCACCGCCAGCGATCTGGCGTCTGCTCCCACCGTCCCGAGGACCACCTCGCCTCGTCTGACCCCCATCGTGCTCATGGCGGAGGAAGGAACTTCCTGTGGTCTGCCCGTTTCGGGAGCCCTTCAGGACGTGATCCGCCGTGACTGGATTTCAGATCAGTCGAGGATGCAAATCATGCTCCCCTTTGTCAGTACCCGCGCAGGCGGTGCACCTCACGTGCGCCCGTACCTGACGACCATCATTATGACCCTGAGCGCCTTTTCAGGGGCCTATGCTCAGGAAACCCTGCCCCAGCCAAATTCCATCGAATCCGGCAAAGCCGAACATCTGACCGTCAACGGTCTGCGCCAGCCCCGGACGAGCAACGCGGACACGGCGCATCTTCTGGACCATGCACTCGGGTACAGCACCTATTCTGCAGGTGGTGTCTCCGCCCTGCCTGTCCTGAACGGCATGGCCGACGACCGGGTGGCGACGCTCGTGGACGGGATGCGGATTGATGCCGCCTGTCCGAACCATATGAATCCCGCCATGTCTTACGTCGATCCGGACAGCGTCTCGCGTGCCGTGGCGATTGCGGGGATCACGCCCGTGAGTCTGGGCGGAGACAGTATCGGCGGGACCGTCGAGATCGAACGCAAAGACCCGCTCTTTGCCAAGACGGGCAATATCCTCGTAACCGGGCATGTGCGGGGGGATTATCGCAGCAATGGTGGCGGTTCGGGGGCTTCAGGGTCCCTGACAGTTGCCAATGACATGTTCAGCCTGCGTTATACGGCGTCCTATTCCCATGCCAGCGACTATCAGGCAGGCGGGAGCGGGAAACAGGTGCGGTCCACCGAGTATCTGAGCTTCAACCATGCCGTGACGCTGGGCGTGAAGAAGGCCAACCATCTTCTGGCCCTGACCTTCGGTCAGCAGGACATCCCCTATGAGGGCTTTCCCAACCAGTACATGGACATGACCAATAACCGCTCCACCTTCGTGAACGGCAAGTACAAGGGCGACTTCGACTGGGGCACGCTCGATGTGCGCGGCTCCTGGCAGCGGGTGACGCATGTCATGGACATGCTTTCGGACAAGGGCGGTCACAGCGCGACCACGGGTATGCCGATGAATACGGATGCGCGGACGGCGACCTATGCGATCAAGGCGACCATTCCGCTCGGGCTGAAGCACACGCTCAAGCTGGGCAGTTCCTTCGACCATAACGGACTGAACGACTGGTGGCCGCCGCTTCAGGGCAGCATGATGATGGGGCCAGGCACCTATCACAACATCAATAACGGCCATCGGGACCGGCTGGGTCATTTCGCGGAATGGGACGCGCAGTGGCTGCCCCGCTTTTCCACACAGCTCGGATTCCGCAACGATCTGGTGATGATGAATACGGGCAAGGTCGCGCCCTATTCCTGGACCGGGATGATGTCCATGGCCGATGCGATGGCGGCGGAGCGGTTCAACCAGGCGTCACGCGGGCGCACGGACGTCAATTTCGACGTGACCGCAACGGGCCGCTGGAAGCCGCTGGACAGCCTGTCCATTGAAGGGGGCTATGCCCGCAAGACGCGCTCGCCAAACCTGTATGAGCGTTATGCCTGGGGCATGGGCAGCATGGCGACGCGGATGATCGGCTGGTTTGGCGATGGCAACGGCTATGTGGGGAACCTGAACCTGTCGCCCGAGGTCGCGAATACGGCTAGTGTCACGGTGGACTGGCATGATCCGAACCCGACCCAGCGCTGGGATCTGAAGATCCAGCCGTTTTATACCTATACGCACAATTACATTAACGTCCGGCGGTTGAGCAGCTTCTCGAACGGACTGTCGATGCTGGGTTTCGTCAATCACAACGCCCAGAGCTATGGCATCAACGCCTCAGGCTCCGTGCGCCTGTGGGACAGGACGGCTTATGGACGGGGCGAGCTGGTCGGGAACATCAACTGGGTGCGCGGTGTGGATCTGGTCACGCATTCGGGCCTGTATCACCAGATGCCTGCGAATGGCCTGATCGGGCTGCACGAGACCTATGAGAACTGGACAGGTCGCGTCGAGGTGACGCTCGTGAAATCCAAGGACACCGTGGACTGGCTGCGCAACGAGCCCCGCACGCCCGGCTATGCTCTGCTGGGGCTTGGGGGGACCTATCACTGGCGGTATTTCACGCTCAATGCCGAGCTCGCGAACGTGCTGAACCAGCGATATTACCTGCCGCTGGGCGGCCTCTCGCTGGGGGATTACGACGCTACGGGTGTTCTGGGGCCGTTGCCGGGAATGGGGCGGTCTTTCAACATGAACCTGACCGCCGCATTCTAAGGAGAGTCGGGAGCGTCAGACGCTCTCGGCAACCCAGTTCCGGGTCTTTGTCGCAAGGCCAATGCCCGGATTGAAGCAGTTGCACGGATCGAGGCTGCGGTAATGGGCGACCATCTCGTCCGGCGCCTTGTAGAGATGCCCGACATTGTGTTCCGCCGGATAGCGCGCGCCGCGGGCGTCCAGTCCGGGGAGCATGTCGTGCTCCACCTGCATGGCGTTGTAGCCCTTTTTGATCACGTAATCCTGGTGCATCACATGGCAGAAGAAATGACCGTAATAGAGTTTGACGATGATCTTGTCCTCGATCTCCTTCGGCAGAACCTCGAACCACTCACGATCATTGCGGCGCAGGGCGACATCGAGCGCCACGATGTCTTCGGCGGTTTTCGTGTGGATTGCGCGGTACCGCACGGCCGCACCGGCCGCGGCAAAGCGGTGCAGGAAGGCAAGCTTGCCTTCTTCGGGCGTACATTCGAAGAAAGCGCCCCCCGTGCCTGAGGCCCACTGTCCCAGATAGGTCCGAACGGGCGCGGTCATAGGGGCCGAGACCTTGAGCATCAGGTGATGCTCGAAACGGTCACGGTACTCGCACATGCGCCGGGGAAGCTGCTTCGGCAGGAAGTGGCTGAGGACCTGCATCGCCAGATCGCTGAAATGATCGGACAGGAACGGCAGCTTCTGAGCGAAAACGTCGAAGCGGGACTTCATCGAGAAGAATTTCGGCAGGTATTTCGTGCCAAAATAGCGGATGACCGCAAACGTGTCCTTACCGTATTTCTCGGCGATGTCGAACGCATCGCGGTGCAGATACTCACCGGCGATCGGCAGTTCGTCAAAATGGGTCAGGGCATGACGGCGGAGGTCTTCAAGATCGGACGTGCTGTTCGTCCCGATATAGAACACGGCCGGGTTTTTGTTTGCCTCGAATGTGTCCAGGCGGACCGCAAACACGACCAGCTTGCCCGCGCATCCCGCAGCTTCATACCAGCGGTTGGGATCGGCATTGAACCGGGCGGGCGTATCGGCATCCACGTCCCGGACATGAGTGGCATAATTCTCGTCGTGACCGCGACCAGCCTTCCAGTCGATGGCATTTTCCAGAAACTGACCGGATTGTACAGCCGCAAGGATCTGCTCGGGATTGCCTTCAATACGGATACCCAGATGGTTAACAAGGTGGAGCTTGCCGTCCTCACCCATCTGGCCGAACAGGGCCATCTCGGTGAAAGCCGGTCCGCGCTGCACCAACGCGCCGCCTGAGTTGTTGCTGACACCGCCAAGAACCGAGGCACCGATACAAGACGAGCCGATGACAGAATGAGGCTCACGGCCAATGGCAGCGAGTTTTTCTTCAAGGTCATGCAGAGTGGAGCCCGGCAGGCAGACAACCTGCCTGCCCTTACCGATCAGGTGAATGCCGTCCAGGCGGTTCGTACTGATGATGACAACATCACGGTCATAATCGTTGCCGTCAGGGGTGGAACCGCCGGTCAGACCGGTATTGGCGGCCTGCATGATGATGACCCGGCCCGTTTCAGCACAGAGTTTTGCAGCGCGCCACAGTTCCACCAGACTACCCGGCTGCAACACTGCAACAACGTTGCCCATGCCGAAACGGAAGCCCTTACGGAAGCGGTAGGTCGCTGACGGCTTCGTAAGGACGTGTCGCGCGCCCAGGATGGCCCGCAGAGAATGGATGAGTGAGGCATTGTTGACCTCGGAACTGCCTTTTAGTGACGCTGGCATGCTATTGTCTTTCTTGCCGCGAAAGCGATCGCCGCTGGTCTTAACATGGTGTTACAAGAAACCGATCTTCAACCCTACGTGTTATTTAACGCGACCAAAAAGACGCTCAAGTTCACGCCGTGTCAATTTGAGCCATGTCGGCCGTCCATGTGAGCAAGTATTTGCACGCGGTGTCAGTTCCATCTCACGCAACAGGGCGTCCATTTCCTCTGACTTGAGGCGACGACCTGCGCGGATGCTGCCATGACATGCCATGCGCGCGAGAATGGCATCCAGATGATGCGAGAAACTTCCCGTACTGGCAGCGTCTAGATCCGGATCGCTGGCCAGTTCGTCGGCAACATCCTTCAGAAGCCCCTGAATATCCTGAGCACCCAAAAGGGCCGGCACCGAGCGTAAAAGAACACTGCCGGGGCCGAAAGATTCAAGATCGATCCCCAGTTTTGACAGATCTTCGGACCGGGCCATAAGTGCTTCCGCCTCGCGACGCGGCAGGTCCACCACTTCCGGCAGGAGCAAGGCCTGCGACCGCAGCGTGCCACCATTGGCGTACTGTTCGCGCAGGCGTTCATGTGTCAGGCGCTCATGGGCGGCGTGCTGGTCCACGAGAACGAGGTCCCCGTCGGGTGCAAGAGCCAAGATGTATGTGTCAAAGACCTGCGCAATGGCGGCACCCAGCGGAAATGCAGGATCAAGCGCTTCAGGTTGCTGCGGAGCACGGGCAGCGGGAGCGAAAGCCGGATCCGTTTCCGCAAAACCCTGTCGAGCCAGAGATGAAGTGACGTCCGGCAAAGACGAGGGCCGCGGGTCATAACCGGTCGGTAGGCTGCCCTGTAGCGGAACAGAGGCCGGTGCCCCCTGTGGCTCCGCCAGGCGGGACGGATAAACGATGGATGGGCGCGAACCGAAACTCGCATGAATGCCGCCACCGCCATTCGAACCATGACCCAGCGCCCGGCCCAGACCGCCAATCACGAGAGACCTGATTTCGGCTTCGTCGGCGAAACGCAGTTCCGTCTTGGCAGGATGGACATTCACGTCTAGCCGTTCCAGTGGCACTGTCAGATGCAGTGCCATCACCGGGAACCGTCCACGTTCGATCACGGGCCGATACGCCACACGGATGGCAGTGCGGAGCATGGGGTCCGTCACCGGGCGGTTGTTGACCAGAATGAACTGCCCCGATCCGGTGGCACGGGTCCGGGCCGGACCACAAGCAAAACCCGACAGGCGAACCGCACCGCGCTTTTCGTCGAGTGGGATCAGTGTATCGGGCGTGGTATCGAGGATGGACGCCGCACGACTGATCGGGCTCTGTTCGGGCAGGTCGAACAGGACCTTGTCGTCCAGCAGGACACGCATGGCACAATGGGGAGCGGACAGGGCCAGCCGCCGCATGACGGACTCGGCATGCCCGCTCTCGACGCGCGCGCTCTTAAGGAACTTGCGTCGCGCCGGGGTGGCGAAGAACAGGTCCGTTACGACAATGCGCGTGCCGACCGGGCCGGAAGCGGGTTGTGGCGGGGTAATGACGCCGCCATCAACGCGGATGCACCAGGCGGTGTCGGCATCGGGCGTGCGGGACGTGATGGAGAGCCGCGCGCTGGCGCCGATGGAGGGCAGAGCCTCGCCTCGGAACCCGAGCGTCCGGATCTGGACGAGATGGTCGTCCTGAAGTTTGGAAGTGCAGTGTCGTTCGACCGCCAGTTCCAGCTCAAACGGATTCATGCCGCAGCCATTATCCGTAACGTCGATCCGGTCCGTCCCGCCTGCACGCAGCGCGACTACGATGCGGGTTGCGCCGGAATCAATGGCGTTTTCGACCAGTTCCTTGAGGGCAGCGGCGGGGCGTTCAATGACCTCGCCGGCTGCAATCAGGTCAATGACATGGCCGGAAAGACGACGGATTGTGGGACGGGAAAAAGACGGGGCCTCGGACACGATGCCTCCTCATCGTCCGGACAGAGGCCGAACGGCAAACAGGGCCGTCCCGTCCACCCAATCAGGGGAAAGTCGGGACGGAGAGTAATTCAGAGAACGCCGAGGAAGGCCTTCTTCTTTTTGACGGTCGGGGTCGCACCCGTTGCGGGATTACGTCCTAGAGCAGAATTCTCGCGGATACGGCGGTTTTCGGCGTCACCATCAACAACGGAACCGGCATTACCGCCCTTCCAGAACATCAGGTTATCCACGAAACCAGCATCTGCCGTGCCAAGTTCGGCGTTGTTCGGTGCGCTGGCGGACTTGTCCACCTGTCCTACCAGTGCGGTCTGGCCGGTGCTGCCCTTACCGGAATCCGGATGCAGTGCCGTGTCCGGCGACAGGGTTTCGAGCGCCTGCATCCGCGGGCTTTCGTCCGGACGATGGGCATCTGCGGCACCAGGGAGCTGCATCTGCTCAGAAGGCGGCATCGACAGCGGAGCGCGCGTGGTAACGGTATACTCATCGGGCATGGCCCGTTCGAGACCGATCGCGCGTGAGACATCGGCGCCCGAGCAGCCCGAAAGCAGCAGGCCGACGGAAGCCATGGCACCCATCTGGACACTGAGACGGGCAACGGAAAGACGGTTACGGCGCATGGAGGGCCCCTGGGACGCGATCATGATGCAACACTCCTACAGTCCGCGCGACGCGGGGGCAAGCCATTGGAACAAGTTCCGCAATCGCATCACTTGGCTGCTGCCTGACGTTCCGCGAGCAGGGAATCGATTAGCCAGACGATGACGCCGCAGACAATCCCTGAATCCGCGATATTGAAGACATACCATGACCAACCGAATGCATGGGCATGCAGGAAATCCACGACCGCGCCATAGCGCAGGCGGTCGATGACATTGCCTATGGCCCCACCGGCAATCGCCCCACAGGACGCCGCAACCAAGGTGCGCCTCGTCCGCGTCAGGGTCCAGACCAGAAGCCCCACCGCGATCAGCGAGACACCGCAGAAGATCCAGGGGCCCCGCCTGCCCAGACCGCCGAACATACCAAAGGTCACGGCATGGTTCCAAACCATCGTGAAGTTCAGGAACGGCAGGATCTCGACCGAGCCGCGATCCGGCAGATGATAGACATACAGGATCCAGTCCTTACTGGCCTGATCCAGAACGAGAACCAGAAGCAACAGAACGAAACCCAGAGCCATGCGTCTCGTGCGGCTCATGCCTTCATGCCACAGGGACATCAGGCACTCACCACGCTGATGCAGCGGCGGCACAGGGCTGGATGTTCTGCATCGTCACCGACTTCGGACAGGACCTTCCAGCAGCGGGCGCATTTATGGCCCGGCGCACGCTCGACCTGCGGGCCGCCATGGGCCGTGTCGCCCGGCAGAAGCTCGGTTTCAGCATGAGACGTGATGAGAAGTTCGGCCCAGTCCAGTCCACCAAAAATCCCAGCCTCTTCCTGCGACAAAGGCAGCGTGACACTGGCTTCGAGCGAGGAGCCGATCGTACCGTCACGGCGAGCCGTTTCCAACTCGGTCGTGACAAGGCGACGATAGGCACGGATGTCTTCCCAGCGGTTGCCGAGTTCGGGGTCGTTCCATGCGCCGTCCGGCTCGAAGAACTGCGCAAGATGCACGCTGTCGTTTTCGCCGAAGCGGGCCTGCCAAGCTTCTTCTGCTGTAAAGACGAGAACCGGCGCGAGCCAGGTGCAGAGCGCGCGGTGCAAAACATCCAGAACCGTGCGGGCCGCGCGGCGCGTCGGATCGGATTTGGCGTCGCAGTAAATCGCGTCTTTGCGGATGTCAAAATAGAACGCCGAGAGATCGGTGGTGCAAAACCCGTGCAGCGCCGGATAGACACCGACCCACTGATGCGTTTCGACTGCGTTGGAAATCAGGCCGCGCAGTTCGGACAGGCGATGCAGGATATACTGCTCCAGCGGCGGCAGATCCGCGTAAGGCACGGCCTCTTCAGCCGTGAAGCCATCCAGCGCGCCGAGGAGCCAGCGCAGCGTGTTCCGCAAGCGGCGATAGAGCTCGCCCTGCTGCTTGAGGATTTCCTGCCCGATGCGAAGGTCTTCGTTTGTGTCGGAATTCAAGACCCACAGACGCAGGATGTCCGCGCCGAGACTGTCAGTCACGTCAGACGGGGCCACGACATTGCCCAGCGACTTGGACATCTTGCGGCCCTGCTCGTCCATGACGAAGCCGTTGGTCACGAGTGCCTTGTAGGGCGCAACGCCCATCGTGCCGACGCTTTCCAGCAGGGAGGACTGGAACCAGCCGCGATGCTGATCCGAGCCTTCAAGATAGACATCGGCGGGGAAGTTCAGCCCCTCCTGCCCCAGATCGAAGCGATGGGACGAACCACTTTCAAACCAGACATCTACGATGTCGAAAACCTGTTCGTAATCGGCAGGATTGCGATCGGCGCCAAGGAACACGGCCGGATCGGCCTCATACCAGACATCGGCCCCCTTCTCACGGAACGCATCGACGATGCGTTGCATAACAGTGGGGTCGCGCAGGACCTCGCCGGTGCGTTTCTCAACGAAGACCGCGATCGGCACGCCCCAGGCGCGCTGACGGGAGATGCACCAGTCGGGACGCTGCTCGATCATGGAAGTCAGGCGGCGGCGGGCCGCTTCGGGGACGAAGGTGACATTGTCCAGCGCGCTCAGGGATTTTTCGCGCAGCTTCGTCTCGCCATCCATCGCGATGAACCATTGCGGCGTGGCGCGGAAAATGATCGGGGCTCTGGAGCGCCAGGAATGCGGATAGGAGTGACGGACCGAGCCGCGGGCCATAAGGCCGGTGGCAGGTGCGTCGTCATGTTCGGCTGACTGGCGGGCTTCCGTCAGCAGGTCACAGACCGGATCGGCGGCCTTGAAGACGTGAATACCGGCCAGATGCGGAACCCACGGCGCGTAACGACCATCGTCTTCAACCAGTTCGGGGACTTCGATGCCGTACTGGCGACAGAGCGCAAAGTCGTCCTGACCGTGCGACGGGGCCATATGGACGAGGCCCGTACCGGCATCGGTGGTGACGAATTCACCCGGCAACATGGGCACATCATATTCGTAGCCACGACCACGCAGCGGATGAGCGCAGACCGCACCTTCCAGGGCGGTGCCCGGAAGAGTGTAGAGCGTATGATAGGCGATGATCCCGGCTTCCGTGCAGAACGCTTCCACACGGTCTTCGGCTACCAGCAATTTTGCGCCCTGCGGGACGAGGCTGTTTTCGTTCGTCTCGTCGATCCGCAGGACGACATAGGTGATATCCGGGCCATAGGCGAGCGCACGGTTGGCCGGAATGGTCCAGGGCGTGGTCGTCCAGATGACAGCGGACACACCTGCGAGGGCATGGGCGGGCGTCGGGTCCTTGATGACCGGGAAGGCCACGAAGATCGTGGTGGAGTCGATGTCGTGATATTCGATTTCGGCTTCGGCCAGGGCGGTCTTCTCGACCGGGCTCCACATGACAGGGCGCAGGCCGCGATAGAGGCTGCCATTGAGCAGGAACTTGCCGATTTCATCGACGATCTTGGCTTCGGAGCTGAAGTCCATCGTCACGTAGCGGTTGGCCCATTCGGCCTGCACGCCGATGCGCTTGAAATCGTCCGCCTGCTTCTGCACCCATTCGGCAGCATACTGGCGGCATTCGGCGCGGAACTGAAGCAGGGGCACCTGATCCTTGTCCTTGCCAGCCTTGCGGTACTGTTCCTCGATCCGCCATTCGATCGGCAGGCCATGACAGTCCCAACCCGGAAGATAACGAACTTCGTAGCCCGACATGCGATGGGCGCGGTTGACCACGTCCTTCATCACTTTGTTCAGGGCGTGTCCGATGTGAATGTGGCCGTTAGCGTAGGGAGGGCCGTCGTGAAGCGTGAAGACGGGACGTCCCTTCCCGGCTTCACGGATCCTGTCGTCCAGACCCATCGCAGCCCAGCGGGCGAGCGTCTCAGGCTCGCGCTTGGGCAGGCCGCCGCGCATCGGAAAGCCGGTGCGGGGGAGGAACACAGTGTCGCGGTAGCGGTCCTGCTGTTCCTTGAATGCGGCGACGGAAGGATCGGGAGTCTTATCGGACATGGGGGACGGGCCAGTTTCGGTCATTCACACTAAGGGGGACCATATGGAGATCGGGAGCCAATCCGGTCAAGTCCAGGGTTGAGGGCGGCAGCAATGCAGGGCCGCCTCAAAGCGGGTTGCCGGGACAGCGGGACTGGCGGATGATGCGGGATATGGCGCTTTTTCAGAAGGCAGAACCGTGAACGCACTTCGTCTCTTCCAGTCTGTTGCAGGAGCCGTTCTGGGCGTCTGTGCGGGGTTCGACATGGCCGCACACGCGCAGTCTCCCCGTTGTCCGGCTCCGGCAAGCGTGCCGGATAAGGCCCGGATGGCACAGATGTTCCAGACGGCACCGGACAGGGGCTTCCTGTGGAAAGTGACGAAAGACGGTCACTCTTCTTGGCTGTATGGGACGTTGCATGTGGCGAAACAAGACTGGCTGCTACCCGGTCCACTAACACGCGCCGCGATCCTGCACAGCAGCGAGGTCGCCCTTGAGCTTGATCTGAACACCCCGGACATGGCCACCACGCTACGACAGCCGGAAGACCCCGCCCGATGGTCGCATCTCGTCCAGTCGGGGCGCAAGGCAAAAGTAGATGCACTTATGGATCAGCAATGTGTACCCAGCGCAGCATTCGCACATGTGGCGGTTGGCGTGGAAGCGGCAGGCATAGAATCCCTAGCCTCACGGCAGGACGGATATTATCCGGATTATGCCGTGGATAGCGTTCTGCAGGGCATGACAGGCAGTCTAAAAAAGCCCCTGGTCGGACTGGAGACAGTACAAATGCAGCGGGACTTACTGATTGGACCGGATCAGGCAGATGAAGATGCTTTTGTTGATGACATCATCAAGGGCGTGTCTTCCGGCAAGACGCAGGCCGAGAACCAACGTCTGGCGGAGATGTGGGCATCGAGCGACGTAAAACGGCTGGATCATTATCCGGATTGGTGCGACTGCCTGAATACCGCGCAAGAACGGCGCTTCATGACGCGGCTCCTGGATGATAGGAATGTCGGAATGGCGCAAAAAATCGAGAATATCCATGAGAGCGGCACATCGCTGTTCGCGGCCGTAGGATCCCTGCACATGGCGGGACAGAAAGGGCTGCCCAGCCTGCTCCGCAAGGACGGGTTCGAGGTCCAACAGATCGTACCCGCACTCTGATGAAACGGATCGTTCAGAAATTCCTAAGCCGCAGGGCGTCCACGCATCGACCTGCGCCCCCTGTCCTGCCGCCGCAAATCGAGGAAATCCGACAGGGCGCACTCAAAGGGCAGCACCTTCAGATCGTGCAATGGGGACAGGTTCTGCTGGACAGCGTGTATATCCCGCGTGATCCGGTAGCCGCTCTGGACTGGTTCACGATCGCGGCAGATGCCGGGTTCGGCCCGGGACACAACATGCGTGGTCGGTGTTTCCAGTTCGGCTGGGGCTGCAGGAAGGACCTTCAGCAGGCCGCGCGTTGTTATGAGGCCGCCGCCACCGCGGGCGACGAATGGGGGCGTTACAATCTGGGCATCATGACCATGCGGGGGATCGGCATGAACGCGGATCTGCCGCGCGCGCTGGATCTGTTCCGCACGGCAGCTGGTCACGGTCATGCGAAATCCATGAATCTCTATGCGCGGTTTCTGGAAGAAGGCTGGGTCGTACCACAGGACCGGGCAGCGGCGCTGGACTGGTACCGGAAATCGGCCGAAGGCGGCGATTACCGAGGGCAGCACAATTATGCGACAGCTCTAGTAGACGCCGGAAAAACCGAAGAGGCACTGGACTGGTGGCGTCAGGCGGTTGTGGATGCGACATCCGACATCCTGCTGGCGATGGACCAGAAGCTCACGGTGCTGGGGCCGCAAGGTGATGCGGCCCTACTGGAGCGGGTCCGCGAACGCCTGAAGGGGATGGGAATTTCTCCTTCAGGCGGGGGCGTTTCGACTTAGTAATTCGCCGAAAGATTGAAGAGGAAAGAACGCCCGACCGCCGGGGTGGCGCGGTCGCTGAACAGGTTGCTGTAGTTCAGGCGGTTGTCGAGGTTGTAGCCGTTCATGGCCACGCGCCAGTGCTTGCCGAAATTATGCGACACCACGGCATCCCATTCCACGGTCGCAGGCACCCAGCCCGTATTCGCGGCATTCAGGTAAACTCCATCGCGCCATGTCAGGCCGCCGCCGAACGTGACGTTCCAGGGGCGGTTGGGCGCGATCGTGTAGGTGGACCAGATCGTGGCCGAATTCTTCGGAGCGTACTGAATACGCTTACCGATATTGGCAGCGGTCTGAGACCAGACAGTGGTGGCGTCATAATAAGCGTAAGTGCCGATCATGGTCCAGTTCTTGAGGATCTCGCCCGAGACGCTGAGTTCGACGCCCTGATTGCGCTGGCGGTCGCTGGAAGATGACACATTCCCCGTTGTAGGATCGGTCATGAGGGCGTTACCCTTCTCCAGCCGGAATACGGAGGCCGCAAAGCCCATGCGGCCATGAAAAGCGCTATACTTCGCACCCAGTTCGTAAAGACTGCTGCGCTCGGGGCTGAAACCCTGCGTGGATGATTTCAGGGGTTCGGAGCTGTTCGTCACATACAGGCCAAGCGGCGTGGTGGACTGCGCCCAGTTGAAATAGACCATGGCATTGCTGGTCGGCGTATACATCAGGCTGACGGTCGGATTGAACGTGTCCTGCGTCTGTCCGTAAGACACGCCGGCACCGGCCGTGCCCCCATTAGCGGAATAATGACTGTCCCAGTGATCCCAGCGAAAGCCGCCACGGATCGAGAACCAGGGTACCAGCCACATCTGTTCAGAGAAGAACGCACCAACATCGGTGGCATCGCCCGTCTTGTACATGGCATGACCAACACCGGATATGTTTACGAGATTACCACTATACTGGCCAAGCGTCCCGAGCAGAAGACCGGGCTGGGTGGCGGATGGGTGCAGCAGGCTCGTCGTGTCTGCTTTCGTGCCGTTCTGGCCGTTAAAATTATACGCATAGTTCGTGCGACGATCATAAACGTGCGAGATATCGACACCGGCGATCATCTGGTGACGAATGCTGCCAGTCGAGAATTTCGCAATGCCCGAGAACACGTCCTGCACGGACCAGTCGTTCTGCTGATAGGGCTCCGGACCGCCAAGATGACCACGACGATTGATGGTCGCCGCTTCAGGATCAGTGAAATAATTAGCGGCGCAGGTCGTATCACAGCCTGGCTGTGACGCGGAGAAGTACCGACTGTACATGCCACCGCGAGCATCGTTGTAGAACGTGATGTTCTTGTTCAGGTCGAATTTCAGGCGTGCCGTCAGCATGTCCACATTCGATGCATCCTGATCATACGTTGTGCCGTACCAGTTATTGCGGTTCAGACCATACTCCGTAAGTGGCTTCGCAATGCTTGTCCCCGGCTTGGTGACGACCGGCACACCATAATCCGGCACACGGTTATCCGTCTGGTGGAAATATTCCAGCGTGAAGGTCGTACGTTTGCCCAGACCGAAAGCGATGGACGGGGCAATCCCCCAACGATGGGAGAAAACATTATCCCGGCCGACGGTATTGTTCTCGTTGCCCATGCCGGTGATGCGGATGGCCGTGGAATCCCCGATCTGTTTGTTGAAATCGAGCGTGCCGCGATAATAATCCGCAGACCCGCCCGAGAAGCTGCCGCCATAGCTGTCCCCGAGATGCGCGACCTTGGTGCTGATGTTGATGGCGCCACCCGTCGTCCCATTGCCGAAGACTTCCGAGGACGGCCCTTTGATGACCGTGACATGATCGTAATCAAAGCTGTCACGGGTATAGACGCCGAAATCGCGCAGGCCGTTCTCGTAGATGTCGTTCTGGGCCTGAAAGCCACGGATCAAGAACTGGTCGCCTGCCATACCACCCTCGCCCTCCCCGACCGATGCTGTAATGCCCGGCACGTTGCGGAGGGCCTCGTCGAGAGATTTGACGTTCTGCTGTTCCATCAGGAGCTTGGGCACAACGTTGATCGTCTGCGGCGTGTGCAGGACGTCTTCAGGCATCCGGCCGATGCCGATGGGGGTCTGCAACGTGTTCATCGGTGAGCCGACGACCTGCAGGTGTTCGGCTTCCTCAGGCGTTGCGACGATGCTGTTGTCCGCCGTTTTCGGAGCAGTCCCCGATGTGGGAGCTTTAGGCTGAGGGGCCTTGGATGACTGGAGGTTCGCTACGTTATTTTTGGAAACAGGGTGGCGACGGGCCTTGTGATGATGCCGGCTATCGTCCTGTGCGTGGGCGGCGGAGCAGACGAGCGTCAGACCAGCAGCAAGGGACAGGGGACCCAAAGGGTGACGAGGTGTTCTGGACGACATCGGATCATGATCCTGCAAACGAAAACGGATGCTGCCCTTAAAGAGTTAATGCGAATAATTCTCAATACAGATTCAGCAACATTGCGAAAGATTCTCATTCTCTATGCCAAACGTGACATAAATGACACAGAACAATGCGTAATAAAAATCCCCTTTCCTGGACTGGAGAAGGGGATTCAACGACGCTGAAAAAAGGAAAAATCGAGGTCGTCATATGCCCAGGATAAAGCGGGCCTGCGCGGCATCCGCTGCAATCTGGGCCTTGAGTTCCTCCAGACTGGAAAATTTCTTTTCCTCACGCAGCAGCGCGATCAGGGCAACGCTGAGGGTCTGGTCGTACAGATCTTCGTTGAAGTCGAAGAGATGGACTTCAAGACGGCTTTCCCGACCGTCATTGATCGTGGGACGACGGCCGATATTAGCGACACCGGGAACGATACGGCCATCGGGCAGTGTAACGCGGACGGCATAGACGCCGCGCGCGGGTTCGAGATGTTGGGTTAGAGGAATATTGGCCGTCGGAAAACCGAGAAGCCGCCCGCGTTGGTCTCCGTGCATGACAGGACCGGCGATGCTCCAGAGACGGCCCAGTTCCTCGGCTGCACGCTCGGGATAACCTTCCTGCAACAGGCGACGGATGCGACTTGAGGAGATCGGACCGCCATCATCGGCAAGCTGGGGCACGATGGTCAGGCCGATTCCGTGTGGCGCGAGAAGCGCCTCAAGACGGTCGATATTGCCGTGACGACGGTGGCCGAATGCGAAATCTGCGCCGCAGGCCACGTGCGCCACACCGAGGCCCTTCACGAGGACATCGTTTACGAACCGGTCGGCACTCAGACGGGAGAATTCCGCATCGAATGGGATCTGAAAGACGTGCTCAACGCCCTGCTCGCCAAGGGCTGCGGCGCGGACATCCGGCAGCATCAGACGGAACGGCGGGTCCTGCGGGCGGAACAGCGTGCGGGGATGCGGGTCGAACGTAACGACCGACAGCGGATGATCTGGTCGGGCCATCCGCAAAGTGTCGAGAAGGTGGACATGGCCGCGATGCACGCCGTCGAAATTGCCGAGTGCTGCCACCGTATTGCGGGCGGAGGCGGGAATATTGCGCCAGTCCGTGTGCACAATCATGCGACGGGCAGGCCGAACTGACTGGCGACCGAAGTTAGATCCGGGGCCTGCGCGACACCCGGATGTGGGACGGTGCCGTCCTGTTCGCGAACGAGTTGGCAGACGCTCATACCCGCCGCCCGGGCAGCGTCCAACTCTGCGCCGATATCGGACAGGAACAAGATTTCGTCTGCGGGCAGGCCGACGGCGGCGGTGATCTTTTCGTAGGATTCGGCGTCTTTTTTTCCACCGGTCGAAAGATCGAAGAAGTCTTCGAACAGGGGCGTCAGATCGCCCTGTGCCGTATGACCGTAAAGCAGCTTCTGGGACGGGATGGAGCCGGACGAGTAGACCGCCAGACGCAGGCCGCCTTTCGACCATGCTTTAAGAGCGGGTGGCACATCCGGATACAGGTCGGCCCGAAGGGTGCCGTCCTCGAACCCCTGACGCCAGGTCAGGCCCTGAAGCGTCTTGAGAGGGGCTGCCTTCACGTCCGCCTTCATCCAGTCCTGACAGACTTTCAGCGGGTCCTGCCCCGGGTGCTCCATGACGATATCCGCCCGCGCCGCCACGACCGTCGGGTTCGTGTGGTCCTGAAGCAGGGCCGGAAGGGCTTTCGCCGCATAGGGGAACATGACGTCCCGCACGAAAGAGATCGGCAGGGTTGTGCCCTCGATATCAAGCAGGACGAGACGGATCATGGGGGACTTTCAGGGAACTTCAGCGGGGAAGCGGTTGGCAATATCATCGCCGGTATATTGCGCGATCCAGCCGGTCGTGTCGGTGAAGACGCGCAGGGCCACCACGTCCGGCTTCGGCCCGGCGTCGAACCAGTGCGGGATGCCTGCAGGAACAGAGATCAGGTCCCCTTGGGTGCACAAGACGGAATAGACGCGCCCTCGGATATGCAGGACGAACGCGCCCTGCCCGTGCACGAAGAAGCGGACTTCGTCTTCGCTGTGGGTATGCTCGGACAGAAATTTTTTCCGGAGTTCCGGAAGGTTTGGCGTAGACGCGTTGATCCGCACCACGTCCGCACTGCCTGCGCCTGTCTCACCCATCAGCGTGTCGAGATAGGGTCGGTAAGCCTCGAGAACATCTTCTGCCGGGGCGTCCGGTGCCGGTGTGACGGGAGCCGACCAGCGGTCAAAGCGGATATTGTGAGGACGCAGGGTCTCCGCAATCTCGCCGGGCGTAGTGACGTCCAGCAGGATCGTGTCGGGAGCATCATCGCGGTAAACGGTCAGGCGGCTCATGGTCAGGCCTTCTTCTGCAGACGGGCGAGTTCGCAGGCCAGCAGGAACTCAAGCCCTTCGAGGCGGGCCAGGGCCGTGAACATGTCCTTGCCCCAGACATAGACGCCGTGGCCGCGAATCAGATAGCCGAGGCGCATATCCGCGAGCTTTGGCGCAACAACCGTGGCCAGCAGGGCGATGTCCTGATCGTTGTGAAACAGGGGCAGTTCGAGGCTCGTGTCGTGGGTCGTCTGGCCTTCGAAGACCTTGAGAACTTCATAGCCTGCCAGTGTGATCGCGTCGGACGGTTCATCCATCGAAAGAATAGTCGCGGCGACGGAATGGCCATGCAGCACGGCGCCGATCGCGGGGTCATGGGCGTAAAGCTGCGTGTGCAGCAGCGTTTCCGCACTCGCGCGATTGGCGGGATCGACCGGCAGGCCGTCCGGCGTGATCTCGATGACGTCGCTATCGGTCAGAAAGCCCTTGTGGCCACCTGAGCGCGTGATCGCGATGCGACCGTCCGGCAGGCGACAGGACAGGTTCCCCGCCGTGGCCGGAACCCAACCGCGCTGGTCCATCCGCTGGCCAGCCTGCACGATCTGGCGGCAAGCATTGCCCCAACCTTCATCAACCTTGAGGTTCTGCATCAGGCCTGGTTACGGTGCGTTTCGCTGCTGGTCGTCTGGCTGTAGCCGGGATTCTGGTTCGGCGGAGAGATATGACCCGGAGCCTGCGTGGCGTCCGTCGCAGTCATAGATTCATCGTCGGCCATGTTCTTCTTGAAGGACTTGATGCCCTTCGCGAAGTCTCCCATCAGGCCGCTGATCTTGCCGCCACCGCCAAACACGACAAGCAGGACGACCGCCAGGATCAGCCAGTGAACGGGGCTCATGCTACCCATAGTGTGTTACTCCGAAAAGCCAAGGCTTCCCCTCATGTGGCAAGGCTTGGACGATTGTGCAAGCGTTCCTCTCAGGAAGAGTCGTCACTGTCCCGTGGGGAAATGAAGCCGTAAGTCGGATAGGAACGCCTTCCCAGACCATGAACCGGTGCCCACCAGACGCGGACCAGCGTCCAATCATTGCGGGCCGAGACGTCCGTGACGGGAACGGCACGATCAATGCGTCCAGGTTCCCAGTTGGCGTGATCGACGAGGATCGTGCGATCCGAGACCTGTCGGCGCACGATGGAAACATGACCGCTCGGAACACGGGACGTGGCGCGGAAAACCAGTACTTCTCCGGGACGGGGCGTATGGGTGTGGGCATAGCGCCCGCTGGACTGCCCCCACCATGAAGCCGCGCTTCCTCTCAGTTTCAGCCCGGTGCGTTCGCGGGCATAGGGCGCGCATTGCAACGGGCCGTTAAAGCTGGCGCGGCTGTATTCGTAGCGGTTGCCACAGGCTGCGAGCATCACGAGAAGGCCGAGCGGCAGGAAGCGGAATGTCATGCTCACAGACTCCGGAAGGCGATAATGCGGTCTTCTGCCTCATCGGGGTCCATGTCGAGCACGCTCTGCGCAACATCGCGTGAAAAGCCGTTCCGGGCGAAAACTCCAAGCCCCCTGAGGGGATCATCGTCTTCACGGTCGGGCCTCTGGAACGGGCCGAGGCGGCGTTTGCGGGCCAGAACGAGGGCGGCCGCGAGTTCCGCTTCCCGTGCGGTGCTGTCCGAGCGTTCGCCCAGCGAGTCGTTAAGGGCGTCGCGTACAGTCTCCTGATCGACCCCCTTGTTGGCGAGATGCGCTTCCACAGCACGGCGGGAACGACCGGTCCGGGTCAGGCTCGTGGCGCGGCTGCGGGCAAACCCAGCATCGTCCACGGCGCCCAGATCAGTCATGGACGTGACGATTCCGTCGATGGCGCGGCGGAGACCAGCAATGGCGGATTCGATATCTTCGTTCGGCAGACCGGCATGCGACGCACGCACGCCCCAGCGGCGCAGACGACGGTCCAGCATCTGACGCAGACCCTGTTCGGTCGTGGCAAAGCGGGCGAGATGTGCCAGCGCGGCTTCACGCAGGGACGCGGCATCCGGAACGGGGGGCGGGGCGGGATTGTCCTCCATGATGGGACAATTATGCCGGGTGAAAGGCATTTACGGCAAGACGGTCTGGAGCCATCATTCCATCCATGAGTGATTCACTTTTTACCCGCGTTGAAGCGGCCATCTCCGCCCTCCCTGCCTGCTTTCCCGGCCCAGGCGGGGCTGTGGCCGTTCTGAAGGACGGTGAGGTTCTGGTCCGGCATGGGTGGGGCTATGCGAATGTGGAGCGGCGCATTCCGTTCACGCCTTCCACGCTGTTTCGCATGTGCTCCATCACCAAACAGTTCACCTGCGGCACGCTGCTGGATCTGTATGACGATCCGTCGGAGCTGGACGCGGATGTGGATGCGCGGCTGCCGCAGCTCGACGAGCCTTCGCCGGGAATGCTGCATCTGGCGCATAACCAGTCGGGCCTGCGGGATTACTGGGCCGTAGCGATGCTGCATGGCGCGCCCATCGAAGGGGATTTCGGAGACCGCGAGGCCCGGCGTGTCATTGAGGGAACTCGGACGCTCCAGTTTCAGCCCGGCACGTCCTATTCCTATGTAAACCAGAATTTCCGGCTGATTTCCGACATTCTTCAGGACCGGACAGAACGCAACTTTGCCGAACTGCTCCAGACATCCATTTTCAATCCGGTGGGCATGGAACGCGCCATTCTGGCCGCCGATACGCGTGCCATGCCGGATGGGACAGTCGGCTATGAAGGAACCGTGGAGAGCGGTTTCCGCCCGGCGGTCAACAATGTCATCTGGACGGGAGATGCCGGGCTTGGGGCGTCTCTGGAAGACATGATCGCCTGGGAGCGGTTCATTGATGCCACACGTGAAGCGCCGGACAGTCTGTACCGGCGTTTGACCGCGCCGGTGACGTTCAGCGACGGTCAGGCCGCGCCTTATGGATTTGGCCTGCAACGCAGCACGATGTTCGGACAGGATGTGACGATGCATGGCGGCGCGTTGCGGGGCTGGCGCTCCCATCGACTGCACGTCGCGTCCGAGCGTCTGTCAGTCGTGGTAATGTTCAATCACATGAGCGCAGCACAGGTTGCGGCGGCGCAGATTCTGGCAGCGGCTCTGGGCGTTCCCTATGAGTCGGACCGCAGCACGCAGCCTCCAACCGCGCTGTATGGGACCTATCTGGAGCGGGAGACGGGACTGTCGGCCCGAATCGAACCTGCAACCGGTGGAGCAACGCTGCGCTATCTGATGGTGCCGGAGGCTCTGGAAGGGATTTCGACAACGCGAGCTGAAGGGGGATCGGTCATCGTAAAGGCGCAGGAAACCACGGAGAGTCCGGAAATAGTGGTGGAACGTCCGGGCGAAAACCGGACGAGCATCCTCACGCGCTGCGACAAAACTCCCGGCGAGGATATTGCCGAACTGGCTGGCGTCTATCGCTGCGAGGAACTGGACGAGGCCGAAGTCACCATCACACTGGCCGGTGGCGTGGTTTATGGCGGCTTTTCGGGAATCCTGGGCGATGGACGGATGGAAATGCTCCAGCGTCTGGCAAAGGATGTGTGGGTTCTGCCCTGCCCGCGCGCACTCGATCACACGGCTCCCGGAGACTGGACCCTGGCATTCGAGCGGCAGGGCGGCAGCGTGACGGCAGTGCGGGTCGGGTGCTGGCTGGCGCGGGATCTGTCGTATCAACGGGTCTGATCTGCCGGGTTGACCGCCACATTCCGGCACGCCGGGGTTTGACGGAACCCCGTTCTGCCCTTCACTATGCACGGGCGGAATTTGAAGCCCTGCTCCGGGCAACCGGAGCAGGGTTTTGCGATTCCGCATAAACCGTTTCGTTTTCAACCAGATATTCAGAGATCCATCATGATCCCCGCGCTGATGCCGAATTACAAACGTGCCGACCTCGCTTTCGAGCAGGGCGAAGGCGTCTGGCTGACGGCGACGAACGGGCGACGATATCTGGATTTCGGGGCCGGCATTGCCGTGACTTCGCTGGGACATGCCCATCCGAAACTGGTTAAAACCATTGCGGAACAGGCCGCGAAGGTCATGCATGTCTCGAACCTTTACCGGGTTCCGCAGGCGGAGGCGCTGGCGGAACTTCTGGTGCAGAACACGTTTGCGGACTCCGTGCTGTTCTGCAATTCGGGCGCCGAGGCCAATGAAGGCATGGTCAAGATGATCCGCCGCGCCCAGTTCGAGAACGGGCATCCGGAGCGGACCAGCATCCTGTGCTTTGACGGGGCCTTCCACGGCCGGACGCTCGCCATGATCTCGGCGACAGGCAATCCCGCCTATCAAAAGGGCTTTGGCCCTGTGGTGGAAGGGTTCGACCATGCGCCGTTCAACAACACCAACACGCTGCGTGAGGCCATTACGCCGCACACGGCGGGCATCATCGTCGAGCCCGTTCAGGGCGAGAGCGGCATTAAGCCCGCAACGCGCGAGTTCATGGAAGGGCTGCGCGCCGTCTGTGACGAATACGGGCTGTATCTGGGTTTTGATGAAGTCCAGACGGGCGTTGGCCGGACGGGCAAGCTATTTGCACATGAATGGTATGGCATCCGTCCGGACGTGATTTCAGTGGCCAAAGGCATCGGCGGTGGCTTCCCGCTTGGCGCCGTGCTTGCGACGGAAGAGCTGGCGCGACACCTGACACCGGGCTCCCACGGAACGACCTTTGGCGGCAATCCGCTGGCTTGCGCAGCCGGGGTTACCGTTCTGGAAGAAATTCTGAGCCCCGACTTTCTGGAGCATGTCCGCACGGTCGGAGACGCGTTCGGCAAGATGCTGGAAGACGTTGTCAGCCGCTCGGAAGGCGTTTTCGACAATGTCCGCGGTCTTGGACTGATGCGCGGCCTGCACTGTGTGCCGCCGGTCGCTGACGTCATGCAGGCCGTTCTGGATCAGGGACTCCTGACAGTAGGCGCGGGGGACAATGTGCTGCGTCTTGTTCCGCCGCTGATCGTCACAGAAGCCGAATGCCGTGAGGCCTGCGAGCGGCTGCTGAAGGCCGCCCTGTCCCTGAAAGCCTCTGCCGCGCAGGAGAAAGTATCGTGAGCGCGACAACATCCCCCCGGCACTTTCTGGATCTGCGCGATTTCAGCCCCGAAATCATCAGGCAGATCATCGACCTTTCAGCGAAGGTCAAGGCCATGCAGAACGGGCGGCGTCAGCCTCTGCATCCGGATCGCCCGCTGGAAGGCCGTACCCTCGGCCTGATCCTCGCCCAGCCTTCGACGCGCACCCGCGTGTCGTTCGAGGTCGGGATGGGGCAGCTTGGCGGGTCCGTTTCAGTCCTTTCGCCGGGCGACATGCAGCTTGGCCGGGGCGAGACGGTGGCCGACACGGCCCGCGTCCTGTCGCGCTTTCTGGACGTGATCGTGCTGCGGACCGGGAATGACGCCAATCTGCGCGAACTCGCGAAGTGGAGCTCGGTTCCGGTCATCAACGGCCTGACGCCCGTCTCCCATCCGATCCAGATTCTGGCGGATGTCCTGACGTTCGAGGAACATCGCGGGCCGATCCGCGGCAAAACGCTGGCCTGGATCGGAGACGGCAACAACGTCGCGACATCCCTGATGGAAGGCGCGGCCCTTCTCGGCTTCAATGTCCGCCTGGCAACACCGGAAAGGTTCGCGCCCAACCCTGACGCCGTGGCGTGGGCACGCACCCATGGTGCGACGATCGAGGTTTTCCACGACCCTGCGGAAGCCGTCGCGGGCGCTGATGCCGTGCTGACGGATACCTGGGTCAGCATGGGTGACAAAGACCGTGAAACGCGCCTCAAGGTATTCCAGCCCTATCAGGTCGATACGGCGCTGATGGCAAAAGCTGCGCCCGATGCCCTGTTCCTGCACTGCCTGCCTGCCCATATCGGAGAGGAAGTAACGCCGGAGGTCTTTGAAGGCCAGACGTCCGTTGTCTTCGATGAGGCGGAAAACCGCCTACACACGCAGAAGGGCCTGCTACTCTGGGCTCTTGGGAAAGAAAATAGTTGATGGATACACCACCCTTCCTGGACACGAACCGGCCTGACGTTCCCAACATGGTCGTCTCGGGCGGCGTTACGCCCTTCTATCTGGAACGCTCCCCGGTGCGGGGACGTCTGGTGCGGCTTGGGCCTCTGGCAGATGCCATCCTGTCGCGGCATGACAATCCCGATGCGGTTTCGCAGCTTGGGGGAGAAGCGCTGGCCCTCGTGGCGGCCATGGTGTCGGCCCTGAAGTTCAAGGGGGCCTTTTCCCTCCAGGTCAAAGGCGACGGGCCGGTTTCAATGCTGGTGACGGATGCCACAGACAGCGGGGATCTGCGGTTTTTCGCGCGTCTGCGCGACGATGCGGACCGAGATGCCCTCCCTGAGACGGCCAAGAGCCTTCTGGGAGACGGCTACATGGCGTTCACCATTGACCAGGGACCGGACATGGACCGGCATCAGGGGATCGTGGATCTGACCGGCACGACGCTGGCGGACATGGCCGTGAACTACTTCCAGACCAGCGAGCAACATGACTGCTGGATCCGACTGTTCTGTGCGAAATCGGCGGACGGATGGAAGGCTGGAGCGCTAGTTCTGGAACGGATCGCAGCGGAAGGCGGGATCGAGACTTCCGAACAGGATGAGGACGCCTGGGAAACCGCCTGCACGCTGGCCGGAACGGTGACCGAGCAGGAAATCCTTGACCCGGACCTGTCCAATGAGCGCCTGATCCAGCGGCTTTTCGGCACGCTGGACGTCCGCGTAGGCACGCCACGCGCGCTGGCGTATGGCTGCCGATGCAACCGGGCAAGGCTGGCGTCCGTTCTGGAGACATTCCCCGATGACGATCTCGACCACATGGTCGAAAATGGCGCCATCACGATGAACTGTGAATTCTGCAATGTGGGTTTCAGATTCACGCGCGATGAACTTGGAGCACACTCTGCATGACTCTACCCCTGCTTGATGACGCAAAGCTCAATGGCTTTCCGGTCGAGCAGCTTTATCCCGGCTGGGCGCCTCTCAGCCGGGCGCCTCTAGAGAATGATTTCAGCGTTGTGGTGTTTACTGAAACAAGCACCAACCGCCGAGCCTGCTGGTGGCTTGAAGGCGAAAATTATCGTGCCAGCCATGTTCTGGCACTTGATCCCTCCTTGCAGAAACGCCTTCTGACCACCATGGATCCGGTGTTCTGGCCGCTGGCATCAGGAGTGCTGGGCTCTCCCCTACCCGACAAGACCGGCCCCTCCTGCGACGCCCTGCCCGAAATTGCCGTGAACGAGCTTGCCGGTTCCTGGCTTGAAGGATACGCACCGCATACGCTTCTTCTGCCATCAGGCCATGCAGATAGCGGCGAGGCACTGCCATGTCCGAACGGCCGCAAAATCGGCGCCAACCGGATAACGGCACTGCTGGCTGCCCAGCGCGGAAATGGCCCGCTGATCGTTTCTTCGCCCTTCACGGCGCTCCCCCTGCTGGCACAGATCACGTTCCAGACGGGCTCCCTGAATGTCAGCCGTTTTCAAGAAGCCGATACAGTTTTCTACCTGATCTGGAACGACACTCTTCCAGCCCTTCGCCCCTCTTTCTACTATCCCGATGCCCCGCTGCTTATCAGTGATGATCCGGGCGGCGCGATGATCCCTGGGATGATCCTAAGCTGGTATGCGCGCCATCCCGAACATGCAGAGCTGATCCGAGAGGCGCGGCCCTTCAGGGCCGAGGATTTCGGCGTCGGACAGGCGTCCGGCCTGCGCCCGAAACCATCGGAAGAAAATTCTCCACCTCCACTGGCTGCGCCAGCTCCTTCGTCGCTCCCAGTGGCACAACCGGCTTCCGCAGTTCCACCTCAAGCATCTAGACAGGGGCTAAAAAGTCGACTCAAGTCCCTTTTCGGGCGTCTGTAGCGCCTTCAGGAGACAGGATATGCGCGTACATTACTGGACTGGTCTGAGTGCTCTGGTGCTGTCTCTTGGCATGGCGGCATGCTCCGATGGAGATGCGAACCAGACCTTTCCTCCGCTCGATTACAGCTATCTGTCCCAGATCCATCTAAACGTAGCGTCGATTGACGTGCAGGATGAAGCTCTCGCTGCGCCGGATTCATTATCCGCAAAAGCCCCTGTTGCACCGGACCAGGCCCTGAAGGCCATGGCAAACCAGCGTCTGGTAGCCAGCGGTACCTCCGGCAAGGCCGACTTCATCATCAAGCAGGCCTATCTAAACCGGGCAGGCGATAACGTGATAACCGGCGCCATGGATGTACAACTCAACGTCGCAGATGCCGGTAACCAGCATACCGGTTTCGTGCATGCACGCATCACCCACAAGCTGGATGCGGGAGATCGGGATCCGACCTCGCGCAAAGAACTCTATACCCTTACCAACGAGATGATGCAGGACATGAACGTGGAACTGGAATTCCAGATCCGCAAGAAACTCCTCTCCTGGATGACGGATGCTGCCGGAACTCCGCTCATCAATGGCGGTATCCAGCAGCAGGCGCTTGGAGCACCTGGGACAGCACCAGCACCCACTCCGACGACGCCGACACTTGCTACAGAAACTACTGCGGGATCGACCGCGTCCGAAAAAGCGACAACACCCGCTGCCGCGCCGAGCGTACCGGACGCCATTTTCCCCACAGGATCCGACACCGAGGCGACAGCCGCACCGGCCACCCAGCACTCGCCACAGCCCGGAATACTGAAGCTTCCCTCAACAGACAGCACTCAAACGCACTAATTTACGCCTTTCATCATGCTGTGATGAGCACGTGTCTGTGTGTACTGCGACGGCCTCAGTTAGGAAAAGTGCATCCTTTTTGTAAAACGACTGTTTCCATATTTTCTATTATCCAGAGAAACCTATGCCTCCCATAAGGCCGCCCGTTTCGCCACGGTTTCGTAAAAGGGCTTCTTGGAACCACATGGAGGATTCGAAGAACCGTTAGTTGATGTTCCTTGTTTCTGATCTTTAGTTTTAGCGATTTGATTGACGGTTCTTTGTGTCACTTTCGCTCTGCGTTCTGAACAGATCGGGGGCTGTTATCCGCTTGATAGCTGCGCTGTGGCGCTGATCCGCTCCAGGCAGAGGACGCGGCGAATGTTGTAGACGATATTGGCCAGCCCGATTTTTATGGTGACCTGAATGATACCGACAATTTGGATGAACCAGAACTTCCGGTCGATGGAAATATGGGATTTGTAGCCAGAGAACGGAATGGCAAGATCCGTTGACGGGATCGTCCCATCATCCTGCCGTTTTGCTTTGGTGAACTTCAGTGTCCAGCGCGCATGGCGCTCCTTGTGGGACAGCTTTGCCGAATTGTCTTGCCAGACTTGCGAGATCCGTCCCTCTCGAAGATTCGCTTTCCCGGTGATCGTGTTGCGCTGCTTTGGCGTGGCTATCAGTGTGACATCGAGGATCTGTCCAGAGATTAGCAGATAGCCCGCGTTTCGCAGGGACGCGTCAAAGCAGTCAAACAATCTTTCAATGGTCGCTGACCAGATACTCCGTCTGTTCATTGGACAGATTGTTCAGCGTCTGGATCGTCAGGCTCCTGAACATCGGCACCTGATCAAAACGGCAGCCGCCCGCCTTTACTGCCGTCTGAATAGGTCAAATCCTTCTCCAGAGCAGGGCGAAACACTTCAAAAATCCACATGCAGGGAAAAGGCTTCGAGCTGATCACTAAGCCCACTCAATCACGCAAGCCGCTCTTCAGCATCAAAAAAAAACGAGCCTGCTTCATGAGTTCCGCTGTTCTGCACGGCACACAGAAACTGACCGACAACGTCCTGCACGCTATCAGTCACAAAACAACCGATCACCAGATTACCAATATCGTGACTTTCATCCGCCATGCCAGGGGCAACACACCTCTCCTGTTTCAGCAGAATCCGTCAAACAGTTCAGCAAGACCATGCCCACCAGATATGGCAGATAATGCCGTCTCAGGGCAGGAAACGATAAAGCACACAGCCCTGATACCCAGCCCCACCATTGGAAGACACACCCTCAGCCGTCGCCGAATAGGAGCCGCCGCCGCCTGCGCCGTACCGCGTTGCAAGGCGCCCCCCCTGGTTGCCACAACGTCCCGCCCCCCCCCAGGGGCCATCCCCACCATATCCGGAGAACGTATAGGCGTTACACTGCCCGTCCCCACCAGAGGTTCCGCTCTGGTTCCAGATCGTGCCGCCAGAAGCATTGCCACCCACACCGCCCGCAGATCCGATCGTGGAATAAAAGGCTCCGCCCTGTCCACCTTCGGCCTGTAGTAGCGTCTGCCCGTTGTAACTCACCAGGGAGGTTCCGCCCGTTTGCTCGGACCCACCGCCACTTCCGACAGTAATCGCCAGACCATTCCCCTGTGTAGGGCTGACGGCATAGATACCCCAGGCATCCCCCCCACCGCCGCCACCGGCACCAGAAAACGCACCGGCGGTCGTCATCGACTGAGAAGCAGCCCCACCGCCGCCACCGCCAATAACACGCAGTTCTACTCGGGATGCCCATGCCGGAACAGGCACCGAGCCATTGACTGTCACCAGCGTCATGGGTTCTGTGCAGGCCTTGAGGAGAGCCTGGGTCGCCAATTCCGGGATGGTCGGCCAGAAAACCTGTCCCGGCTGAACAGTCACACCTGACAGGCTGCTCGCCCCCTGTGGAACCGCAATCGTGTAAAGCGCCACAACACATCCGCCAGAAGGAGCGGAAGGCGGATTGGCCGCGGCCACCAGAGAAAGCACACCTGCCCGTCGCACGGGCAGCGCGCCACCGTCATTCTGGATTCCTGCCTGCGTCTGCGACGGATTGCTGGCATTGAAAAACGGCAACACGGTTGGATCAACATCCTGCTCGGAGCAGACTGCATAAACAGTATAGGTATTTCCACTCCCCGGAATCGTAACGATCTGCGACTCCGTGCTGATATACTGGCATGTGAGAGCCGTTGTATCCGCCGCAAGCCCCCCGCCATTGCCGCCCAGACTGGTGGCGTCGATGACGCCCGGTGCCAGAATCGAACCCGCCTCAACCGTGAGGCTCAGATCGCTGGAGGATGCAGAATATCCCAGTCCTGACGCAGCCATGACATTCGGACCGTACAGCATAGACGCCAGGTTTCCGAAAGCGGCCTTGGTATAACGCCCGGCCTGCAGAAGATCCGTGTCGAGCGGGATGGATCCCGCATAAACGATTGCCCGGTCCATTAATTTTTCACCTTGATCCAGCCGGTAACGCCCATGGCCGCCGTCTGATCGACAGCGCGGCAGACTGTCGCCAGATCTGCAGCCTTTCCCAACTGTGTTTCCACAAAGAACTGACCACCCTGGAGACTGCCGTAACGCAAGCCCCCCGCACCATAACCGTACCCCCCACCCAGAGCAGGTGTCGTCGCGCAGCCAAGGGCATGGCAGTCAGAAGCATTCAGGGTTTCAATGATAATCGGCTGCACACCGGTCACCGCAACAATCGCATTCGTCACAGCCTGACGTGTGTTGCGTTCGGCAAACAACGAGGCACTGATGCGTTTGCGATAGACAGTATCTGTTTCGGAAGCTTGGCGGACCAGACCGCTTGCACCGAAATAATCGTCCGCAGCCATGTCCAGAAACGCGCCGCTCATCGTCGCAAGACGCATCTGGGGGGAACACTCCAGCATCAGTTGCCAGATGCCAGCCAAGACAGTGCCAAACCCGCGCAGAAGAGCCGCCAGTACTGGTGCGGCTTCCTCATCCAGCCCCTGAGGGTCCGCAGGAAACCATCCCTTGGGCAAAAGCCGCCGGAGCCGGCCTGCGAAATCATCTATCGAACCGGGAACCGGTCCCGTATCGAAAAGGATGCTTCCATCCGATGCCCGGAGAATATCCCGACCTTCGTCATAGAGAATACCCATCCGATCATCCCCCAGCCTGGCTAGGACTCATCAGCGGAATACGATAATCGGCACCATTGACGTTAATATGAAGAAAACCACCATCTGCCACAGTCGGCATCGTACCTCCGGCTCCCGTGACCGGCGACGTGATCTGAATTTCGCCCCCGTTTGCGGGGAAAAGTCCTAGGTTTCCGGAACCTCCCGTCCCTTCCTGCACATACAGACCCGCTGCCTGCGTCCCGGCTCCCGCCTGAACCTGAAGAGCATTGGTCGGGCTGGCCATGCCGGCAATCGAGAAGAGTGTTTCGCCCTCGATATTACCAAACAGGATTCCGTCATTGGTAAATTCCTGTCGCGTGCCACTGGTGCGTTCCGTCACCGTGGAACGGACAAATGCTCCCACATTGGCACCTGCCACACCAGAAACACTCTCAGGCGTATGCCATTCGACAGCATGATTTCGCGCCAGCGACACAGCAGACGCATATCCCGAGTCCTTCCCATCCGTTCCCGTCAGAGACTGAGCGCCAAAAACGATACCCGTCTGCCAAGAGTTCGGATTGGCAACAAATACTATTCCTGCTGCAGCATCGGACGTCCCAGACGTCTGCCCCCCACCTGCGCCAAGTTGGATTCCATATACGCCACCACCGACATTGGGCGCATAAGGGGTGGATTGACCCACCGCAAGGCCACCGAAGTTGACTGCCTCAAGCTCCATTCCGAAAGTCGGCTGGTAATTCACCCCTGCCATTCGCCACGCTTCACCATAATAGGCATAGGCGGTCGTGGTAGTAGGGTTGGACGTATCGTCGGAAATTCCCCAGGATGCCACTCCGATGGAGCTTGGCTGGAACCCCAGAACCGAAGAGCCGATCACCGCATCAGACGTCCGCGACCCCGCAACAAACGCACTGTTACCGAACTGCGCAACCGACGCGCACTGGGCATCCTGCAATGCCCATGGACCAATGGACGTCGCCGCCATGGCTTCCGACAACCAGTCATTTTCCGAAGAACTGGCCCGGTCACTTAGAGCAGGATTTTCCGCCGCAACACCAACCAGAAGCCGGTCCGCAAAACGTTTTACCTGCGCTCCCTTGTCAGCATAGAATTGACCACTGGCCGAAACGCTGACAGGAGCCTCAATTACCTGCGCTACAGTCGCCGTCACTGTCCGTGTTCCGCTGGCATCCGCCAGAACAAGGACCTCTTCTCCCGTCAGAGATTCGAGTTTCGGATATGTATTAAATACCGCCATGAAAATTCCTCATCCCTGCCGATAGATCCAGCTTCGGGATCCTCAGCCCTGGGTGACATTGATCTGAATGCTTCCAACCACGAGCGCCTGATTGCCATTGGCGGGAATATCGGCCTGCCCTCCATTAAGACGGACATTCAGAACTGACGTCACGGAGATCCCCCCGCCCGCATAGGCCAGGTAGGAAAGACGACTATACGGATATCCGGCCCCGACGGTCATCGCGGCAATATCTTTCGAAACGACAGACTGAATGGCGCTTGCCGCCGCCAGAACCGAAACGGAAGACGGCACCACAACATCCATGGAAACATCCACCGTCAGAACCTGTGGCGCTTGCACACCAAACCCAACCCCCAGGGCCCGAACAGAATCAATGACCCCATAGACATTCGACAACAGCTGATCCGAAGGCACCCCACTTCCGTCATTGACCACAGCAATAAAGTATCCGCTACGCACAACACCCGCCGCATCCAAACCATCCCGGAGCGCATAACTCAGATCCGTCTGTACGTTAGCAATGGCATTCCCCACTGCGGCCCGACTGGCAGACGCCTTCGCCGCCAGCCAGAGCGGAAAACGTGCCCTCAGCTGACTATCCGTCTCCTGTTCGGAACCATTCAGGAAAGGAGCCGTATTAGTCACGGTATCCAGCCCTGAAACCGCCGTGCCCATCAGGCAGATCGCACCGACCGAGACATTTCCGACTGTTCCCGCCACCTGACATGAAACAGGCACAGACAGCGTCGTCGCACCGGCTTCACGAACATATCCACCGGCAGATGCGGACCATGTCGACAAGGACTGATCCTGCGTCACAACAAAGGATATTCCCCCCACAGTCCGCACGATCACTCCCGGCGGAACAACCGCCGACTGCTCGTTGGCCGTAAAGGACGTAAACGTCACAAGCCCCGTCGCTGGCGTTCCAGGCAGACGGATCATACCAAAATCATTGACGAAACTGTCACAGTCCGACCCCGTCGATGTCGCCAGACGAGTCCGCAACAACGACTGCAATACCAAATACTGCAACCACAATCCTACACCGCCGACACCTTCCATAAGCGCCCGCACAGGCGATCCGATGGAAACGTCCAACAGTTGAGAACATGAGGACTGCGCTGTTGTCACTGCTGCCGAAACAGTCGTGGAGAAAGAACGTAAGGAGAGAGACATCGCATCCTCTTGGAGCGGTTCAATACTGTGCCGCTCTCATCATTTCAGTAGGAAAAAGACAGGCTCTGCTGCTGACTGGATGCCGCATCGACATAGGACACATCACATCTGCAGACACCACCGCTCTCATCCGTCACAGTCACTGTTACAGCCTGTGATGAATCCACCCCGGCATCTGCCTGAACCTGCGCCCGGATGACAGATTCCATCGCTTCCGGTGTAATGATCTGACCGACCATGAGTGGCAGCCCCACCCCATAATCCAGCTGCCAGATATAATTCCCGGGAACAGTCAGCAAACGCCTCAACAGACTCTGTCTCGTCAACTCCGTGCCAGAGACCGTCTGCAGCGTACCGGAGGTCAGCACCAGATCGTTCCCGAAAATATGTGAAAGAGCGATCATCCAAGCGGTCCTTCCGTCTTCTGACTTCCCAGCAGATGAACATGCTCATTCAGCGAATGCTGATCCGTACGCACATCCCCCCCCGAAACCGTCAACCCGGAAGATGTCAGAGTCATGTTTGTCCCAGCAACAGAAAGACTGATTTCCCCATCCTTCAGAACAATCCGTGCATTTCCCGCACCAACTGCCACACCAACAGGTCCGACATGCAACCAGCCAGCCTTCGAAGACGTCGCCCCGGAAGCACCTGACGAGGAAAGCGGCGGATAACCACACCCTCCTTTGACCAGAAGTTCGCCAGGCTGCGCGACGTCTCCCGTCAGAGGAGACACAGGCGCCATCACCACCGTGTCAAACACACATCCCGTCACAACAAGATGCTCTCCATCTCCCTCAACAGGCTGAAGAACAACATGCGTGCCGAGAGAAGACGGACACGCAATCCGCAGATCTCCCGCATGCACCCCACCAGCATCCGGAAGCCAGCCAGTTTCCACGTTTTCAGGCTGGATCCGGACCTTTACGGCATGATTAACGGGGTCGACAGCTGAGACGATTCCAAACATCGTATGCGCCGTCCTGCCTTGAAGGGCCGCCGCATCAAAACGGGCATCACTCATGTCCCACCTCCGCGATCCCTCAGAACAACCTGCTGAACAAATCCCTGCTCCACGGAAAACCGGGAGATCACCTGCTCAATCCCCAGGGTCTTTTCTCCATTTCCCGTTACGACAGTCATGTAATTTCTTGGCGCAATACCCGGCACACCCGGAATCCTGATCCGCACAGACAACGCATGCGCAACAATACGTGCATGCTTACCACGCGCCAGCCTTTGCAACTCGTCCAGCCGACGACCTGGCACACGAAAGGTATGGATACTGGCATTTTCCGACGGGGCATCCTGAGAAAATGAAACGCCATCATAATAAATCTGCGTCATACTTCTCTGACGGGAATCCCACGACGCCATGTGCACAACCACACCAGACAGAAGCTGTAGATCCCGCGCAACACTGGTTTCAAGAACAGCGTTCCGCACGTCTGTCACCTGCACACCCGCATCGGAAGAGGAGCCCAGTGGCTGGCAAACAAGAGATGCTCCACTTGCGTAAAGATCGCAAAAGGAATCCCGGGCAATGGTGAACGCAAGATCCGCGGCCGTCTGAAAACGATGCTGCCCCATGAGAGCACCGCGCTTATGCTCGATCTGCCAGAACTGACCCGCCATAAGCGGCGCCTGATCAGAGGGGAGCGCAATCACCGCATCCAAACCTGCGGCCTGCGCCATGATTTCGAGCAATTCCTGCTGGGTATGGTTGAGCCACGCATCCTGAATCCGCAGATCCATCAACGCCGCCAACGCATCCCGGCATTCCATTTCCAGAACGGCATGCTCGGCCGCATATTCAATATGGTCGATCTGCCCCTCAAACAGCGTAATCCACGAAGACGAAACACCCTGCGCATCGCGCATCTGAAGGATTACCCATTTCCGAGCGGGCTGCTCCGTTTCAAACCACAAAACCTGCTGCGCCTGCCCCCTGACGGCAAAACGAAGTGATGCGACATCACAGGCTTCATACCGGTTCGCATCAATCTCGAACTGCAGAAGCGCCAGAACCGGATCAACCTGCCCATCAAAAAAAACCTGGACTTCCAGTTTTCTGACACTCATTCCGACACTCCGTCAGGCAAGCCCGATATCAAATCGCTCTCGACCGCCGGCACCTTGAGCATAACAGTTTCAGAAATCCATCCCAGATCCGGATCCGTCATTCCGTTGACCTGCGCAATCCTCCACCATTGAGAAGCATTCCCAAGTTCCCGCGCGGCCACATGAAACAGGGAAATATCCGCAGCACTGACAATAATATCCTGCATCATGTCCTCACGCGATAACGGACGGCAGAGACGTCGATTGCCCCTGCGCCACAGCAACATTCGCCGCAGAACGATTCACCAGACTGCCCGCATCGGCCGCAGCGCTCAGCAGCGCCGCGTTCTGCCCCAAAACGTTCAGTGAAAAACTGTTGACCGGCTGAATGGCTTCAACATTCTGCCCGGCTCCGGTCAGAATGGATTGCAATCCACTTCCCGCATTTTCCAGCCCTCCGGCAACAGAGGTCAGCGCAGAAGGCACGGTAGCGAGATTCATACCACTCTGCGCCACGCCGTTGACCGTCCCCAGAGCATCCGTCACCTTCGAAGCAACCCCCCCAGCACCCACCAGCGTCGCAAGCGGCATGACCTGTCCGACAACCGAAGACACCTGTCCCACAGCCGTAAAAACCCCTTCGGAAACATCCGAAACCACGCTGGAAAAACTGTCGAGAGCGCTTCCGACATCATCTCCCAGAATTCCGGACAAGGTACGGGAAGTCTGTACGGCCGTTGTTTCCTGTGGTCGCTCAAGAACCAGCGTATAGGAACAGACGGCACCTTTTGCCTGATAGACATAATAGAACTGAGCGATCCAGACCTGAACAGAAAGACCCGCCGCTGAAAAGGCGACCTGCTGGCCTGCCATCCGTATGCGTTCAACGGCCTGCGCCCGCATCTGCGCATCCGGACCAAGAAAACGCCCCTTCAGCTCCAGACGCCCCGGATCGTTACCCAGCGCATCAACAACACGCCTGCCCCCCGGAAGACGATGCACAACCAGCATCTGCCGGCCGCCAACCTGCAGCGTATCGGGAACTTCAATTCCCGTCAGAACCAGATTTCCCAGTATGACAGGAGATGATGATCCCAGCCGTCCTACGGCACCAATGGCATTTTCGATATCGGAAAAACCAATACCCATCGGGGAACATCTCCTCTGTCAGAAAAATCCAATACTTCGGCCCGGATACTGAGGCTGCATGATTTCATCCACGCCACCGCCAGAACGTCGCGCCGCCAGACGGGACTTGCGATTACCGAACGAAAAATCATCGCAGCGCATCTCGTGATCCGCATCACCACTCACAGTGTTTCTGTCGTGATAATTCCGGAGCGCCGGAAAGGCTGGAAGCGCATCATGTCCCCGTCCGGCTCTTTTAGATGATGACGCGTGCACAGTCTGCCTCGAAACTGGCGGAATACAGATTGAACTTTCATCCGCCCGTACTGCTGTCCAGCGAACAACAGGAGACATCCCCGCCGTACCAAGCCTGCTACGACCCACAGGAGATATGCGTTCGATGATTCCCCTCCGACCGAGGGATATCGTCACTCGTCCGACATCAGCAGAAGCCCGTTTCCGCGCTTCCACAGTCCGCCCCAATTTTACATCCAGTCGCCCAAATCGTTTTTTAAAAGAAATAAATTTATGCACACCCACACGTATTCCCGCTGTTTCTGCACCCTCGGAAAAAGGCTTCAACAGCGGAAGATCTGGTCGCAGGATCCGCACCACCCGCTCTTTTTTCCGCACAGGAAACAACACCGAACGAAATACTGCATCCGATTTTCGAACAGGTGCAATTTCCTGGATGCCCTCTTTTCTTTGAAAGCCGCCACCCCGTACCGTACTCTCAGACACCACAAGCTTCCTGATGGGAGATGGCACAATCCCAACCGGTTTTTTCAACCGAGGCACAGCTGCAACCGGAAACGACCGATGCGTCCACGCCAGCCCTCTGGAAGAAGAGACAAAAAAAGTCCCGGCCGAGAGAAGAGACCGCCAGATGTCCTCTCGCATCATATCTCTCCCCGATAACCCATCATGTCCCAGTCAAAACAGTGCCCTTCCCGCTCTGCGGTAATGACACACGCGGCCAGACGCCGCGCGCTCGACCACCCCCGCAATACGTCCCACGGCACCCCGTGATCCAGCAGATACAGCATCTCCTGAAACCCGGAGTGCCGACTCAGTTTTTTGCGACGTCCCGCAGGCCTTCATCCGCATCACGCTCGAACAACGGCGTCAGCGCGGCAATCCCGACCTTCCCGACCCGACGCGCCAGATCACGGATCTCGTCCTTGCTCTGCGGCATCTGAACCGGAACGCCATCAATTGCCGTCACCGAACAAATCATTTCCGCATAACCAAGCCAGGCGGCTGCCGATGCGCCATTAATCGCACTGCCCGCCGCCTCGATCAGGTCCAACATATCCGCCGGATCGATCTCACGCAGCGTCAGGCGCCGATTATCAGCCAACACAATTTCTTGCGGAAAATCACTCACGAAATCTTCGTCCTCGTAGAAGCAAAGAACTGAACCGTCTGATGGATCATGTGATCCGCCTGCCAGGGATCACTCTTCAGCTGCATGGAGACATTGCTGAATTCCCAGGTACTGGTCGATCCATCCGGTTCAGTCACGTACTGATAGATCGTCCCGCTCCCGACCGTACCGGCATTCCAGTAAGCAGCCTCAACAGCAGCCACCAGATTATCCAGTGCCGCACTGGCACGGGCAATCTGGAACGCACCCCGCCAGCCATTCGGAACATTGAACTCCAGCGGCACCCCGTTCAGCGGATTAGCACGCAGGGCCTGCGTTTCCTGAGCTGCACTGAAGGACGTGACATCCCTCAAATCAACCCGTTGACCATTCCACAAAACGGTAATCCGGCAATCCCGGCCAATGCTGTATGGATTTGCCATTTAGCCAACACTCCCCGACGCAGAAGACACAGTAACCGACGCGCCGCCCTGCAGATTGACGATGAATTTCTCGTTGATGCCCTGGTAGCGAACCGCCACATCCGCCTGCACATAGCCCAGCGCCGTTCGGGACTGCGGATTGTTACTCGAATCACAGACCACGCTGTACGGCAGCTCACCATTCTGAACACCCAGAATACCCTGCGACAGCAGCGACGACAGAAAGCCCAGAAGCGTCGACCGGATATCACTGAACAGCGTGTCGTTGATCACCTCACCAACATAACCGCCCATGCCACCGGCAAGAGAAGACGCAATGTAGTTCGTCAAGCGTGTGTAATTGTCACCATTCATGGTGCTTTTGCTGGACGAATTATGCCCACACCGCACCGCCCAGTACGTCCCACCCGGCGCTGGATTGCAGATCACGTCAATTCCGGCCGTGAACAGCACGGACAGTTCAGCCGTGGAATAGGTCGCGCTGCTCCCCGTCAGCCCGGCCTTCTGGCTCCCCACAATCCCCGACAACGCCTTGTTCAGGCTGGACTGCTCCGGCGAAAGGGCTACCAACCGGCCACCCACAAAAGCCTGCGGACTAACCAGCATCATACCATTGCTGTCATCATTCCACCACAGCCAGTCACCAAACATAAGCTTGACCGAAGGCGCATCCAGACCACTCGCAGCCTTAACCGCAATCGCATTCGTCACCGTATCGGAGGCCGGACCGACAGCGATCATATAGACCCCTTCGGACGTCCCAAAAGCCGCCTGCGCCGTATAGGACGTGCTATCCGTCACACCATGCAGCAACGCCACCGCACAACCCTGCCCGCGCAGCGCATACATGCCATTCCGCACCGTGCTGTCCTGCCCCAGGAACTGCGCCGTCGTCGGCACACCACCATCCGTACCCCCAGCAAGCGTCACACTAGCAGCAGCCACAGCCGGCACCGTCTTCGGCAGGACGACCTTCACCAGCGCACCCAGATCCTGCGTCACAGCCGCGGCAATGGTAGACCAGTCCGCCCCCGCATACGTCGCGGCCCCAAGCTCCGCATGCGTGACAGCCAGCGCATAGCCAGAACCCGTCGCCGTCACCGCAGCCACGATCCCGTTGCCAGCGCTGCCGGTGCAGGCAGCCTGAACCGTCACCCCATCCAGCGTGCCGGAAGCCGCCACGTCCGTCCCATCCGTCACACGGACAACAACGAAAGCCGAAGCCCCCTGCATCACTGCAATATTAACGGCCAGACCCGCATCCGTCGTTTTGTTCTGTTTGGCACCGAACGCCGAGACATAATCGCTCATACCTCCGATCGGCAGTGGCATCCCTACAGGGCCCCAACCCGCAGTTCCCACAACACCCAGTTGCGACGACGATGCTCCCGCGAGGGCCAACGTCTGCGGCTGGGCAATCTGCACATAAAGATTTGGCACGGTCAGTGCCGTGGTATTCAACGTTCCCGCCTGATAGACCAGAGACATCCCCGGATCGCTCTCCAAAATGCAGAAAGCGGGCGCCTCCTGTAGAAGCAGCCCGCTTTCCTGATAAAATTTCAGCCCCTTGACTCAACTTCTGCCTCAGGCAGCGGCGACCACTGTCCCGAACTGATCAACCCCCAGCCCTGGATAAGCGGTTCTGGCAGCCTGAGCCGCAACCACAGCCTGCATGGCATCCAGAGCCGCCGTCACCGTCTGGTTCGCGGCGCCAGGAGCCAGAACACCAAAAGACGCTGCAACCTCATCCTCTCCGGACAGATCCCCGATGCCACACAGCATTTCGGACGCCCACTGCACCTGAAGGGTGTCAAAAACCAGCTCATAGAAATAATCCCGCCGATACAACGCCTCGTTCTGCATCGTGTCGACATCTTCCACGCTCTGGAACCGAAGCTGAGCCTCCCGCCCATCCAAAGTACTGATCCAGCTCTGCTCCGCCAGCGCCGTATCCAGAACGGACGCCAAGATTTCTCGCGCCGTCGCATCCGCAGTCCAGATCGAAACCCGATAAAGCTGCGCCTGCCGCCGCGTCACCCGAACTGACTGCCCATATCCACCGGCATGAGCATTCAGGACCCGACCCGGCACACTGACAATCGCACCATTCGCCATCCCCCCCGTCAGCGCAACCGCCAGAGCCGCGGCAACCGTCGCGGGCGTATCCTGCGCCGTCACCGCATAAGCTGCGGAAGGAGCGCCCCCACGCGGCATATCATCCAGCCAGACCGCCACCACACCCGTAGGCGTGGATGTTCCGGAAAAGACGATCTCAACCGTCCCATCCGTAACCACAACACCGACCGTAGGCTCGACTTTCTGCTGCACACGCCAGGGCCGCCCCAGAGGTTCCGCCCATTCCGGCATCTTCCGGGGCGCCATGGTGACCGTGACAAAATCGATGTTGTTACGGATGTTCTGCGCCGCGAAAAGATCGCTCGGCAACAGCCACCCCCGCCGCAGCACCACCTGCCGTCCCGTCACCGAAGCTCCCGAAAGACCATCCGGATAAAGGACCTGCACACAGTTATAGGCCAGCGCCAGCCCGACCCTGGAGGCATCTGTCATTCCTGTCCTCCCTCAGACCTGCTGAAGCGACATAGTGCACCGGACACCAAATCCGGAAACCTCCACCGCATTGACCGTATAAGTCGTTCCCAGATCAGTCGTGACTGTCATGTAAGGCGTCAGCACCACGCCGGGTAGAAGCGGAAGATACATCACCGACTGTCCCGGCCGCGTCGCCCCCGGAACACCGCTGCCCGAAGATTCCCCCTTCGCCCGCATGATAATGGCCGCCGGACACTCCGAAACCAGCGTCTGCACGGTTCCCGTAACACCGCTGACCGACACCATCCGACTGCACACCACACACAAAGGCGGCCGCAAAGGCTCCACGGACGCCACGAAATACGTCCGCCCGCTCGCCACCAGAATATCGGCAACCTGCGTATCCTCCCGACGGTCGGTCAGAACATATTCGGTCGGTATGCCCCAGCCGATCGGCCGCACGAACGAAAATTCAGCGTCCACATCAAAAGCCAGCATGGGCTGCTCATAAAGGGTTCCCATCGGCAACAGACCGCCCGAAGGACGATACTGCTCCCCCGAAGCCCCCAGAACAGCCGCAGCCCTCGCATATCCCCTGGAGAGCCTGGCCGCGATCATTGCCTGCTGCACATAGCCCTCCTCAGACCACGATCGCCCGACCGTCCTGCAACTCCAGGCCGCCGGCCACACCCAGAAACGCACACAGCCGCCGCCGCCACAACGTAAACAGCATCACCCGGTCCTGCACTTCCCGACCATTGTGATACCAACTCGCCGCCTGCGCCGTATCCAGATTGTCCGAAGCCCCCGCAATCGCAGTTTCCAGCGGATACAGCTGCGACAAATAAAGCCTGATCTGCTGAAGCTCTGCCCCGGACAAACAGTTCATCCGCCACTCCAGCGCCCCTTCCACCTGAAAGAAGCGCCAGGATTCCTGGTTTCCTTCCCGCGATCCAATGGCGGGATAACCGCAAAACCGGCGAATATCCATTTTCTCTCCTTCCGAGAGAATATCCGTCGATAAGCCAACCGTTCCGGACATATCATTCTCCCCCAAGAGAGGCCCCCGCCTCATGGACAGGGGCCGTAAAAAGGTCAGAACGTCAGACCGAGAGCATCCGTGCCAAGGCTCTCGATCACGACACCACGCTTGAGATAGCTGTTTGTGGCCGTCGGAATAACGGTCATGTCCGCCGTCACGTCCGTCGGCAGAGCGAAACCGCCAATCCAGTACCAGGACTGAGCAATGATCTGGCGCAGACGATCCAGCGGCTCACGCGTCACCATCGCCACACTGTCCACCATCTCGATCAGCGCACGCTCGGAATCCGGAATATCAGAATGCCCCGTCAGCGCGCAGTCACCCTCAATCAGCGCCCCCTGGCCCAGCAACAACGCACGATGAATGGACCCAGCACCCAGAGAGGCCTGCTGCGGTGCTTCCGTCGTCGGGATGAAACGCACACCCAGAAGTTCTATTACTTGACCGGAACGATACTCTTCCGAACCATAAGCACCCCGATACAGATGCTTGAAATCCGGATCACGGAAGAGCGAAAGAAGCTGCAGATCATCAAGATAGCAGTGATACGCACCGTTAATCATCGGCACGTTATTACGTCGCAGCGTCGCCACACCAGCCAGAACCTGCTGAATTCCCAACGTATCCGCCAGACCGCTCGTGCTTGCCGTCTGCAACGCCGCAGTCGTCAGACGACCATTCGGACGGATCACCAGCGGCGCCGTGGACGCTACAACGGCCTGACCTTCTGTGCCATCTGCAACCGAAACAGTCGCAGAAAACGTCATCTGCCCCGAAACACCGCCCGGCGCCGTGGACACATTCGTCGCATCAGCCGTCACACTGACGAGTGTGTAAACATCCCCGCCCACCGTCACGGTCATGCCATTGGTCGCGCTGATCGGCGTCACCTGACCATTCACGATCACGGACTGGAAACCACGAATATCGTCCACCGCGATGGTGTCTCCAGCGCTCCCCAGCGTCGCCGTCACACGCGTGTTGCCACCCAGATAACCGCCCACACCATTCTGCGCACCACCGAACAGCGTATTGCGTGCCAAACGGTCAAGGGACTGCATGGCCTGCACACCATTGGTATTGGCATTGGCCAGGAACTGCGACGCAATCCCCACACCACTGGTGACCATGTTCAGATCGATCGTATCGCCATACTGGTTGATGGACAGCGTATATTGTTCAACCGACCAGCCGGACGGGCTCAGACCATTATCAAAATTCGTATTACCCGTCGGGTTCAGCGGCGTAGTCACCGGCGCTTTGAGGCTCTTGCGGGTTTTCGTCAGCGTCTCACCGATGGCATTCGGGAACACTTCACGATCAGCAACCTGACGGAAGCCCAACCGGGATTTCAGGCCATTCTCAAATTCACGGGCCAGAAAACCCTGCTGAATGGCGGCCTGAAGCTGAACAGGAAAATTATCAATGCTCATGTGTTTTTTCCGTAAATGTGTTTTCTGAACCCGGCCTGCCATCAGACCCGCTCAAATATCGTCCCGGGCTTTAGCCCTGGGCCAGAAACTGCCATTTGCGCGTTTCGTAATCCGCCTCACTGGCGGCGCGCGCATTGAACGGTTCGATCCCACCCGGCCGCGGCGCTGCCTGCCCAACAGTAGTGCCGCTCGAATATCCGGGCCGGAGCGCCTCGCCGAACAGATAGGCCCGCTCCTGACGGGCCTGCTGCAAAGCCTCAACCACACCGACCACTGAGCCGTCCTCGCCCCGATCGATCCCCTTCAGGTCAATCAGCCGCACAACATCATCAGGATTATGCGCGCCATTACGGATCGCCTCCGCCCGAAGCGCCGACACAATAACCTCCCGGTCACTGTCTTCCCGCACCCGGGCCAACGCCTCCTCATGACTGCGCTGAAGCGTCTCCTGTCGCGTCACAACATCCGTCATTTCCTGACGGACCGCCTCAACCTCACTCCGCGCTTCATTCAACGCCCGACGCAGAGCCTCTACATCCTCAATGGTGTCATCAGTTCCGGACATCATTCCCCCGTCAACACTCATGCTTGTTCAGAAGCACACCATTGCTCCAGCATTTTCCATTCCGTATTCGGATCAGAATTTCCCGATGCCATCGCAAACATCCGAACCGCCGTTTCGCGGCTCAGAATTCCATTGGAAACAGCCGTCACCAGACCCTGCGTCAGCGACAGAAGCTCCGGATCCGTGGACGGAAACCACGCCGGCCACAGCAAACTCATGCGGCAGTACGGCAGGTCCTTGACCAGCGTTCCCCCGATCCGAAGTCCGTTTTCCAGAACACAGGAAAACCGGCAGGCCATCCGGTAAATCGAAATCAGCGCGCCTTCGCCGTAGGAATGACGCAAACGATCTACCAACCAGATCAGAGGCTGACACATCATCTCCATGGCCTTGCCCGACTGCGCGCCGCCCACCCGGTCACCATGGGCCCGGTTGCCATGCAACTGCTCCAACACCACCAGACGCAGTTCCCGATAATGATCGAGCACCGCCCCCGCTGCGTTCCCGTTGATTTCCAGCAGTTTGGCATCACCCTCGGGCGGAAGCGTCAGTGCCGAAGCGGCGCCCCCCTGATGCGCAATCCCGTCGGAAAATCCACCTGTCTTCAGAACCAGCGTCGGATCTGAGCCATATTTCAGCCCCCGACCTGCCTGTGACAGCAGATAATCCGCCTCGATCACCGTATCGATGGCCCGCTCGAACGTGCACTCACCTTCCGGATCACGTCCACAAGGTCCACCCAGATTGCGTATCCACACAATGGGCACGAACCCCAGCCCATGGCGAACGGAGCGGCTCTCGTCCCGAACCCCGCCATCCATTCCCACCAGCCAGGGCACGGAAACCGCACAATCCAGCGGCGTCCAGACCCGCTGCCACCAGAACTGCGCGCCCAGCAGCTCATCTGCAATCGGATAACCCTGCGCCGCCAGATCCCGGCCCCGGACCAGAAACCGCTCCTCAACCCGAAGCAGCTCCCCCGTCGCATCATCCCAGAACGGCGTCAGATATGCCGTTTCCAGCACGGACAACTTCGGAACCCCGGCCGAGACCTCGAACAGGATCGCAACCGACCCCACCGACCCCAGCCGCGCCGCTTCCATCAGCAACGACGCTAGCCGGGCCTGCGAAGCAAACGCACTCAAAGCATGCGCCACCCGCGCATCATCCGTCACCAGACCAGGCCAGTGCGTATCCCCGAACAGCAGCGAAACCGACTCATCCACAACCGTCCGGCACAAATTCGTGCGAACAGAAGGACGCCGACTGGACAGCGGAATATATTCTCCCGCCCCAGACTTCTCCTTCGAGAACGGATGCGGCAACGCATCATACTGCGTGCCGTCCAGAACACGCTTAAGCGCCAGCAGCCGCGCCGTCCGCGCGGACGCACCCGCGGGAACAGCATAACGCTGTTGCAGGGACAACCAGTCCATGTGTTCTCCATTGTTTCAGGCCACATCCCGACCCGCAAAGATCGGTTCAGCGCGCCAGCGAAAATCCAGACGAGCTCCAGCCCGTCATGCCGCCACTTCCGGCAAGCATCAGTTCACTCAGCCCCCAGACCATCGCATCCGCCCGATCCGGAGACCGTGGCCCACGATATCCACTGACCGAGAAGTGACAGAGCTGATCCTCCAGAGCCGCAAACCGGCCATGGTGAACAACCCTGCCAACCTCATAGAGCGCTGCGACCGGCTCTGCGCGTGCCGCCTTGCCCCGCGCCGCCGTCACCAGTTTGACGGAAGCATGCGCCCGCACACTCCGGATCGTTCCCTCTACCAGAGCCCCCCCGAAGTTCCGCTCCGCAACAATGCGTTCAGCACCCCATTCATCAAATGCCCGCAGGGCCCTGGCAGCCCAGCCCGCCGGACTATCCCTGGCAGACAGATCTTCCAGCACATGCCCCACACCAGCCGCATCAACGCCGCAGACCACAATCCCGATCTCGTCGGACCTGTAATCTTCCGGTCCCGCAGCCCCCGAAGGATCAACAGACACCAGAATACGCCGCATCCGAGCAGCAACATCCGAACGGCTCTGCGACGTAATCGCCACCTCGCGCCGGAATATCTCCAGCCGCCACAGCGCGCCTTCAACAACCGATTGATATTCACCATACAGAAACCGCCGCCTTTCCCGCTCAGGGAGCACTTCAAGGCTGGCGAGATAATCCTCGCTCAGATTATCCCGGTTAGCCTGCGGATTGAGGATCATCGTCGCATAGAGCGACCTGTCTCCAACCGGTTCCCCCGACTTGGGCTCGATCCCGTTTTCGAAAAGCGCATAGAGCCAGTGCCCCATGCTCGGCGGGTTGGCATCGATATATTCCTTGACCGCCAGATCCGTCTTCTGCGCCAGACGCGTCAGAAGCATGTTTCGCGCGCCATAACTGATCTGGCTGGCCTCGTTCAAATAAACGGTCGCAAATTCCAGACCCAGAATTTTCTCTGTCCGCTGTTCGTCATCCAGCCCCCCGAAAAAGATCGTCGATCCATTCGGGAACGTCACAACACAGTCCTGCCGGTCCAGCTTCCACCCGACCTGCGGAAAACACATCCGCATGACCTTCGGAAACGTGTCCCGCAAAACCGACGCCTTCAGCGCCGTCAGCCGATAACGAAAAATGCCATGCCGACTGTCCGGTGCCTTCAGCGCCCGGATCACAACGGCCCGAACCAGAACAAAGGTCTTCCCGGACCGCGAGCCACCCCTCAGAAAAATATGCCGCGCCGGCCCACCCAGAAGCCGCACCGCCTCACGTTGCGAATCATTCAGTCTAAAGGGCGTTGTCATCACTGCTGATGCTAATCGAAATCATCCCCGACCGCCCTTCGGATTCCATACCCCCCCTGAAACGGGACGGACGATGCGCCCGAAGCAGAAACGCCATCAACCCGTCACTGTACCGTTTACGAACAATCGGATTGCCCGTATCCGGATCACAGACGACACGCCCCGCATACGTAACAGGCTCATCGTATCCCTCCACGGCGCGTCGACGCGCTTCCGCTTCAAGAGCATCCACAGCCTCTTCCAGAGCCTCCTCCCACTGGGAAGAAAATTCCTTATCCGTATCTTTCCAGAGGTATAACGTACTGCGCTGAACTTCAGCGACACGCCCGGCTTCAGAAATATTTCCACTCACAGACAGATGTTCGAGAAATCTCTTCTTCCGTTCCCAAGACTGTTCCCGCCGCAAAGAACATTTACCAGATACGTCATCATCCATCTGCTTCAACCCTTTCCCCCAGATCGCCCTGAGCACCAACCATCAGATGGCTTTCAACGAAGCCTCCCTGCGGCTCATCATCATGCCACTCTCGAGCCAGACAGCCCGAACCGGCTTGTGCCGAGGCCGATCCCTGTGACTCGTCCCTCGCCGCGCCAGGGTTTCCACATTCCGCTGCGTCTGTTCTCGTTCAGCCTGCACCGCCACACGGGAGAGGGTTTCCGGCGCGATCTCTCCAATCACCCGGGCAGAAAGAACCGACCGCTGACAGGAAATGGACCGGCACCGAACATCCAGGCGAGAAAGACCTGCATCCACCAGTTCATGCCATTCCAGAACAACATCTGCCCGATGAACCGGCTCGCCTTCATAAACGAGAGGACATCCGACAAATGAACCTGCATTTTTCCGAAGAACAATGAATGTCTGTCTGCCAGACAACACAACGCTACCAGAAGAAATTTCACATTTTTCCATAAATCAGGAAACTTCCAAAATAAAAGCCGACCTTCTTTTGAAAGGTCGGCTTCAGGTTTTCATGTCGTAATTCTTCAGTATGTATTTTTTATACCAAAACCGCGTTCATATATCAAGCGGTAATTTATCGTTAACCAGATTTTTACTATTTTTCTTTTTGGATAACACCTCATAGGCATGCGCCAACTGTTCCAGAAGCAGTGCACACTGAGCCGACACCTTCATCCGCGCACGCCCTTCTGACAAAGCTGGATAGAGATGCCGCGCCATAACCGAAAACGACATTTCCCGCGCCAAAAGCATCTCGAGACGAACATGCGCACACAGCCCCAGCATGTCACGAATCTGCGTAATCCGCGCAGAACACTGCCCGCGCCCCATCATCCAGGTGTGAATATCTCCCCGCTCCCTGACACGACCATCAGAAGATGGAGTTTCCACCACCCCCAGAGAGGCAAAAACATATTCGCGATACCAGCGATCCGCAGCAGCCAGTTCATCGTCCCCGATATCGCCGGCGTCGTACATGGACTGCACCGCGTTCACGACCCGGAACGTATTTCCAACCCCGCGGATCTCAGAATGGCGATATCGCTCCCCAGTCGGCCTGACCACACCCTCGGGCAGTCCCGCAACAGCGACTGGTATTTCCCGCACCATCTCGAACATCAGTTGATCTCCAGCCCAGTCTCACGACCACCCATCGGCTGCAGTCCCGGAAAGACCGGTACCAGATCCGCCCCCCACAGCGCACTCCAACTTACAGGATGACCCGCAGGTAATGTTTCGGCGGTCTCCCGGTCCGTCACCGTCCGCATACGTGAAGCCGACGCCTCAGATGTTTTTCTCGCAGAACGTCCCCGCCCCTTGCGTGCACTTCCCTGCTCAGGTAGCCAACCATCGGACGCCAGCATGGCGGCGAGAGCGCTTGCGGATACCCGCCGGGGTGCGGAACCTGACTTGACCTGCCTCATCTCAACATCCTTCATCAGTACAGAATTGTTGCTAACTTTGGCAAAATGCCACAGTGTGTGATAAAAAAAACTTCTTCTGGATTTGGCATAAAGCCATTGCTAAAAAGGCCTCATGGCCAAACACAAGCGCCCGGACTCTCTGACTGCACTCCAACGAGCCATCGGAACTCGCATTTCCTGGGCTCGTGAACTCGTCATGCCCAATCAGAGCGAGTGCGCCCGCCTGCTGGGCGTTGACGCTTCGACCCTCAACAAGATCGAACGCGGTGACCGCGCACCCAGCGTCTTCCTCATTGCTGCACTGTCGAACCGTCTGCGCGTCTCGACAGATTTTCTTCTAAAAGGCGTCCTGAACGGTCGTACCGACGAAGAACTGGCTTTGCGGCTGGCTGCCCTGCACCCAGAACTGGTGCTCCAGCGACAAGACATGGCTCCGAACACGGACAGAAACACATCTTCCGACACACCTGATCCGCCCAAGAGACCAGATGAGGAGATCCATTAGTGACTGTTTCACTGGTTTCCATACGCTTTCAGGCGCCCCCCATTCGATACGACACGATAAGCTCGCCTTATCGATGGAATGAACAAATCGGAAACATTCCCGGTCATCAAAACATCTAAATTCATTGACCGGCTCCCTTCCTTCCCCGTTAGCTGCCCCCATGACAACCTCCGATTAACGATAAATTAATGGCACTATGCCATTGGGTCAAGGAACAAATATGGCTTTAAGCCATTAAGACAGCTTTTGAGCACCACCAATTTTCCGAATTGCAGCCACAATCCGGCATAGCAGACAGGCATCCTCAACCGCATTTCACAGAGGAATCGCGCTGAAGAGGCTCATATTACAGCTTTTTTCTGACTGTATATTTTAATGAAATTTGTACTTTTGAAGCACCAATTCAATTATCGAGACATTCTATGTCCGCCCACGCAGACGCTTTCCCGAAAAAAAATTACGGCGCTTTTTCACAATCCCAAGCACCAAACGGCCCTTCCCCTCAGACAGGAGCGCCTGAGGGGTATCTGCATCATTCAAAGTACTCACCCTGTCCTCAGAGCTACTCGTGAATGACGTCCAAATCTCCGAACCGGGTATATTCCCCTTCGAAATACAGCTGGATCATTCCGGTAGGGCCATGCCGCTGCTTCTCAAGAATCAACTCGGCCTTGTTGTGCACCAGAGCCATCTTGCGCTGCCACTCCTCTGTCGCAGCCTGGAACTTGTCATTGCTGTCATAGGCACTGTCTTTGGGCTGGCGCTGCTGCAGGTAATATTCGTCGCGATAAACGAACATGACCGCATCCGCATCCTGCTCGATCGAACCCGATTCGCGCAGATCCGACAGCATCGGTCGCTTATCCTCACGCGACTCGACCTGACGTGAAAGCTGGGACAACGCAATCACAGGCACGGAAAGCTCTTTCGCAATCGCCTTGAGCCCCTGCGTAATCATCGAAATTTCCAGAACACGACTGTCAGGCTTCGTTCCGATGGCCGGACGCATTAGCTGCAGGTAATCTACCACCACTAGGCTCAGGCCCTGCGTCCGCGCCAGGCGGCGGCATCGCGTCCGCATGGCAGACAGGGAAATCGCCGGCGTATCGTCGATATAGAGCGGCAGTCGCTGAAGCTCACGCGCGACCCGCACAAACCGGTCAAATTCCTTCTGCCCGATATCACCGCGCCGGATCTTTTCACCCGAAACTTCAGCCTCACCCGAAAGAATACGGGTCGCCAGCTGCTCGGATGACATTTCCAGCGAGAAAATCGCCACCGCCCCTTTGGGCTTCTCGCCTCTGTCTTCGGCATCCCGCAGGATCGAGCGTGCCGCTGAGAACGCGATTTTGGTCGCCAACGCCGTCTTGCCCATCGCAGGACGCCCGGCAAGGATGATCAGATCGGAAGGATGCAAACCACCCGTACGCTTGTCAAAGTCCCGCAGACCCGAAGTCAAACCAACCACGTCGCCAGTACGCTGATAGGCCTGGGTCGCAACACTGACAGCTACCGTGAGCGCCTTGGTAAACGAGACAAACCCGCCTTCTTGCCCCCGCTCCGTCGCCAACTTGAACAATGCTTCTTCAGACGCCGCAATCTGATCGGAACCATCCAGATCCGGCCGCGCCCCAAAAGCATTGTTAACGACAGTTTCACCAATATCGATCAATTGCCGACGGACCCAGGCATCATGGATCACCCGTCCATAATCACCCGCATTGACGATACCCACCATCGCCGTCAGCAGCTTCGCCAGATAGGCCGGGCCACCTGCAGCATCCAGAACACCGGTATGCTCGAATTCCGCACGCATGGTCACGGGATCGGCCAACTGCCCCCGCTCGATGCGGCGGGCAATGGCCTCGTAGATCCGTCCATTGAGCGGATCAGAAAAATGAGCCGGCTCCAGAAAGTCCGAAACCCGCTCATACGCCTTGTTATTGGTCAGAATGGCGCCCAGAAGCGCCTGCTCGGCCGCCGTACTGGACGGCGGACTGCGCCTCAGCAGGACACCCAGATCTCCGTCGTTCGAGGAAGCATCAGAGACGGTCGGAGAAGAATGCGATTCGATCATGTTCACGCTGCCCTTCTACCATCCTGCATCGCGACCAGAAACGGATTACCGCGCGACCCAACCATCCTCAGCCAGAACAACACCCGCCAGATAAAGGCTACCACAGATCAGTACGCGTGCAGGCGCACCCCCTCCAGCCACCAAACGCTCCAGAGCGTCCCTGACGGTGGGACCGGCAATCGCCCGCCCCCCCGAAGCCGCAATGATCTCTTCGACTGGCATCGCCAGATGCTGTCCCGGCTCTGCCACCGCCTGAACCGAAGCCGCCCGCTCAACAATCGGCTTCAAAAACCCAGAAGCATCCTTGGTCTGCTTCACACCCGCGATCACGTGGACCGGCCGGTCTTTCCAGCCATCAAGAACCATTCCCAACACCTGCCCCGCATCAGGATTGTGCCCACCATCCAGATAGAGTTCCCACCCTGCAGGAAGCATCTGCGCCAGCATGCCATCCAGTTTCTGCAACCGTGCAGGCCAGAAGGTCTTGGAAAGACCCTGATAAACCGAAACCGGCAAAGCCAGCCCAGAAACCCGTAATGCGGCCACAGCCAGCGCCGCATTCCCCGCCTGATGCTGCCCTTTCAGAGCCGGCACGGGCAGAGAGAGCACACCATCCACATCCCGATATTCCAGACCATCCGCACTCTCGGCAAAGACAATATCCTTCCCGATCACTCGAAGCGGCGCATTCAGTTCCGCAGCCCGACGGCGAATGACATCCAGCGCCTCCGGTGCCTGGGCAGCCGAAACAACCGGCACACCCTCCTTGATAATCCCGGCCTTCTCTCCGGCAATAGCCGCAACCGTACTGCCCAGAAACGCCTCATGATCCAAACTGACCGGTGTAATCACGCAGACCGCAGGCTTCGGCACGACATTGGTCGCATCCAGTCGCCCCCCAAGTCCGACTTCCAGCACCACCAGATCAGCCGGAACCTGCGAAAACAGCAGGAACCCCGCCGCCGTCAGAACTTCAAAAACCGTAATCGGAGCGCCGGCATTGACCTGCTCGACCTTCTCGAGCGCGGCAACCAGAACATCCTCATCCACAAGCCGTCCCGCCAACCGAAAGCGCTCGGTCACACTCACAAGATGCGGGCTGCTCATGACATGCACGCGCAGACCTCCCGCCTCGGCTATGGCCCGCAGATTGGCGCAGGTACTGCCCTTACCGTTCGTCCCCGCCACATGAATGACAGGCGGCAGATGACGCTCGGGATTACCCAGCTTCGCCAGAAGCGCCTCAAGCCGCCCCAGAGAAAGATCAATCAGCGCCGGATACAACTCCTGCAACCGCGCAAGAACAGCCCCCGGACGCCCCTGATACTCGCCGGACAGCCGAACCGGCGTCCCACGCTCCACAGTCATTAGGCCGCCGCGTCGGAAACGGTTTTCTGGCGCGTCATGATGCCTAAAATCCGCCCCAGCAGTTCCGGAAGCTCGGAGCGCTTGGCCACAATATCGACCATACCGTGCTCACGCAGATACTCCGAACGCTGGAAGCCCTCAGGCAGCTTCTCACGAACGGTGTCCTGAATGACACGAGGCCCCGCAAACGCGATCAGCGCATTGGGCTCGGCAATATGCACATCGCCCAACATAGCGAAAGACGCCGAAACACCACCCGTCGTCGGGTTCGTGAACACGACAATATAAGGCAGACCCGCTTCCTGAAGCATCTGCACACCAATCGTCGTCCGCGGCATCTGCATCAGACTAACAACGCCTTCCTGCATCCGCGCACCACCCGAAGCCGTATAGACCACCAGCGGTGACTTCTGCAGAACAGCCAGACGGCAGGCGGCCACAAAAGCCTCGCCCAGCGCAGCCCCCATCGTCCCCAGCAGGAACTCGGGCGCCATGACCGCAACAACAGCCTTCTGCCCCTTGATCATGCCATGAGCAACGACCAGTGCCTCATCGAGATGCGACTTGTTCCGCGCATCCTTCAGACGGTCCGTATAACGCTTGGAATCCTTGAATCCCAGCGGATCGACCGGCATCTTCGGCAGCTCGATGGTGGTGTATTCCCCCCCGTCGAACGTCCATCCCAGACGCTCCTTTGCCGTTGCCCGCATGTGATGGCCGCAATGCGGACAGACTTTCTCAGACCGTTCCAGCTCCTTGGTGAGCATCATCTGCCCGCAGGATTCGCAGTTGGTCCACAGATTGTCCGGCACGTCCCGCTGAAGCAGGCCACGCAGCTTGGGTCGGACGTAGTCGGTCATCCAGCTCATGTCGTCTCGTTACTTTCTGCCCGCCTTCAGGACAAAGGACGGAGTGGGGTTAAAGCCCGGCGAAGGGCTGCATTCTCTGGCGCGTTTTAACGCCCGAAGGCCAAATATGCCAGCCCAACCATCAGAGGCCCGTCTTATCGCTCACGCCTGCATCACAAACCATGCCATCTTCTCCAACATGACCCGTCACAGCGGACGTCATACCCGGGATCCGGCTCCTTTACCGAAAAGGCCTACCCGACAGAGCATGTTCCTGAACGGAGAAGACCATGTCCGACAGTTTCAACACCATCCGCTTCCCCAGTCCGCAGGGCCTCAAACCCGGCTGGTTCATCGGCTTCGGTGCCTTCCTGATCATTCTCGGTACCCTAGCCGCCCTAGATGCCATCACCACCACTCTGACCAGCATGGTCATTCTCGGCGCCCTCATGATCATCGGCGGCGTCGCCCAGGTCATGCAGAGCTTCGCCCATCGCGGCCTTCCCCTCCCGAACAAGTGGCTGTCCGGACTGATCGGTGCCCTCTACATTTTCGGCGGCCTGCTTTTGATTGAAGAGCCCGCAACCGGCTCGATCTTCCTGACCGCCATTCTCGCTGGCTGCCTGATCTTCGCCGGCCTCGCCCGCACCTTCTGGGCTGGCGGTCATCGCAACAACCGAAGCTGGCTCGCCCTTGCCATCAGCGGACTCATCACGCTGCTCATCGGCATCATGCTCTACATGACACTACCTTGGTCCGGCCTGTGGCTGATCGGGATGTTCATTGCGGTAGAGCTTCTGATGGCCGGCATCGCCACAGTCCTGTTCGGACTCTCCCTGCGCGACAACGCCTGACACTAAACACTCCGGCAAGCGACAGCCTGCCGGAACATCAAAATCAGGCCCTGACGGCCGCCGCCAGACCTTCAAGCTGTTTCAGAACTGCCGGAACCGTGCGGTCCGTCGCCTGGTCATTCTCCAGCGTGGACGCCATGGTCTTGATCAAGGCCGAAGCCACCACAGCCGCATCCCCGATCCGAGATGCCGTCCGCGCCTGCTCCGGAGTAGAAATCCCGAAACCAACGGCCACCGGCAGGTCCGTCGCTTCCCGGATCCGCGGCAACGCCTGCTCCAGATCCTCCGCACTCGCGCTGTTCGTCCCGGTAATCCCGGTAATGCTCACATAATAGACAAACCCGCTTGCGTCCCTCAGGACGTGAAACAAACGAGAGTTCGACGTTGTCGGTGCCACCAGCGAGATGATATCGAGACCTGCTTCCCGCGCATGCGCATCCAGAAGATCAGCCTCTTCAGTCGGCATATCGACGACAATAATCCCGTCCACACCCGCCTGAGCCGCATCAAAGCAAAATTCGGCCGGACCATAACTGTCAATCGGGTTGAGATACCCCATCAGCACGATCGGCGTTTCACTGTCGCTCTCACGAAACGCCCGGACCATTTCCAGCACACGCCCCAGCGTCGCACCAGCCTTGAGACCACGAAGCGCCGCCGCCTGAATCGTCGGCCCATCCGCGGACGGATCGGAGAACGGCACACCAATCTCAATCAGATCAGCCCCCGCCGCCGGCATCGCCCGCAGCAACTCCAGCGAAGTATCATAATCCGGGTCACAGGCCTGAAGATACGGAATCAGGGCGCCACGCCCTTCCTTCTTCAGGGCCGCAAAACGTGTCTGAATACGGCTCACAGCTTCACTCCCAGATGATGCGCCACAGTAAAGATGTCCTTATCCCCACGCCCGGAAACATTCAGGACAATGATCTGGTCGTTCGCCATGATGGGCGCAATCTTCATGACATGCGCCAGCCCATGCGCACACTCAAGCGCAGGAATAATACCCTCCGTCCGCGTGCAGACCTGAAACGCCTCAAGCGCCTCCTCATCCGTTACGCCGACATATTCGGCCCGACCGATATCATTCAGCCAGGAATGCTCAGGCCCGATCCCCGGATAATCCAGCCCCGCACTGATCGAATGAGCCTCCTCAATCTGTCCGTGCTTATCCTGGAGCAGATATGTCCGATTGCCATGCAGCACACCCGGCCGACCACGGGAAATGGACGCTGCCGTCTTCCCGGAATCCAGCCCATGCCCTGCCGCCTCGACACCAATCAGCCTGACGGACGCATCATCCAAGAACGGATGGAAAATCCCCATCGCGTTCGACCCGCCCCCGATAGCCGCCACGATCACATCCGGCAGACGTCCCTCAGCCTGCGTAATCTGTTCCTTGACCTCCATCCCGATAACGGACTGAAAATCTCGAACCATCTCCGGATACGGATGCGGCCCCGCGACCGTACCAACGAGGAAATACGTGTCGGCAACATTGGCCACCCAATCACGCATGGCCTCGTTCATCGCATCCTTGAGCGTCCCTGCCCCAGCCGTCACCGGCTTCACTTCCGCGCCCAGCAGATGCATACGGAACACATTGGGCTTCTGACGCTCAACGTCCGTAGCACCCATGTAAATCGTGCATTTCAGCCCAAAAAGCGCACAGACCGTCGCCGTCGCCACACCGTGCTGCCCCGCACCGGTTTCCGCGACAATCCGCGTCTTACCCATCCGCCGGGCAACAAGAATTTGACCCATGACGTTGTTGAGCTTGTGGGAACCGGTATGGTTCAGCTCTTCACGCTTGAAGTAGACTTTCGCGCCGCCAAGCTCTTCCGTCAGATGCTGCGCAAACCACAGTGGGCTCGGACGACCAACATAATCCTTCAGGTAATAGTCCAGTTCCCTGCGGAATTCCGGATCGGCCTGCACCGCGCGATAGGCTTCATCCAGCTCAAGCAGCAGGGGCATCAGTGTTTCCGCAACAAAGCGACCACCGAAAATCCCGAACCGTCCTCGGTCATCAGGGCCGGAACGAAGAGAATTGGACAGGGGGGAAGATGTGTTCGTCATACCGCACTCGGTTCCACTTCAGAGCCCCAATGCGATACCAAGGGCAGCCCCCGCCGTCCATCCATCTCGCTGATTTCGGACTTATCCTGCAACAATTCCGGGACAGGACCTTGCGATCCCGCTGCAGTCAGGACATGAGAGAGCCTCACAGCCATTTCATTTATTCCAAGGATCTGCCTGATGTTCCTCGTGCGCCCCGCTGGCGTTCCGGCCCGGGAAATCGGACCGGATATCGACATTTCGAAAGCGGTCTGGCTCGACCTCATCAATCCGACCCCGGACGAAATCACCCGAGCTGAAAAGGCCCTTGGTACCCATATCCCCCGCCGGGAAGAACTGGAGGAAATCGAAAGCTCGTCCCGCCATCACGAAGAAGATGGAGTCCTCTATCTCTCAACCCCCCTCGTCAGACGAGCAGAAGGCACGGCATTTTCCCTGCCGATCGGCTTCGTCCTGACCGACAGACGCCTCATCACCGTCCGTTATGCCGACTATTACGGGTTTGACATCGTCGGACGCCGTCAGGCCGAACGCGACCCAGCCAAAGGCGAGCCTTCCGCCAACGAAGTCCTCGTCGAGATCATTGAGGAAGTCATCAACCGTCTGGCAGACACCTTGGAAGGCCTTGGCCGCGACCTCGACGCCATCTCCAAACGGGTCTTCAACACCGATCGTCCCCGAGACCCGGCGCGCGCGGGAGAAATGCTGCGTGAAACCCTGCGCCGCCTCGGCCATGGCGGCGATCTCGCCTCCATGATCCGCGACAGCTTGCTCGGGCTGGACCGGATCCTGATCTATATCAGCGACAGGACAGAAAAAGATCCACAGGCCCTGAAAACGCGCATCAAGGTCGCAGGGCGCGACATCGCCTCTCTCAACGACTTCGATGCCCAGACCGTCAATAAGGTCCAGTTCCTGCTCGACGCCACACTCGGCTTCATCAGCATCGAACAGAATGATGGCATGAAAGTCCTGACCGTCGTCAGCGCCATTGGCATCCTGCCAACCCTGATCGCAGGCATTTACGGCATGAACTTCCACAACATGCCCGAACTGTCATGGAAATACGGCTATCCCTACGGCCTGACCCTCATGGCACTTTCGGTCATACTGCCGCTGCTCTGGTTCTGGCGTCGAGGATGGTTCGGCGCCCGTTAGGAAGCCTCTTCCACCCGCAATCCCGGCCCCACGGACCGCTCCAGCAGAACCGACCGCTGATAAGCAACCGGAAACTGCCGCAGCTGCTTCTCCCAAAGCGCCGGATCTCCATTACCGTTCTTCGGCAAAACAACACTATCCACCCCACATCGGCGCAGAAACGCCGCCTGATCCGGCAGAATATGCCCCTCCGCGCGGATCTCACCGGAAAACCGCAGATATTCCCGCAACTCCCGGGCCTGCGTGAACCCACGCCCATCCCTGAAAATCGGGAACCGCAGCACCACGAGATCCAGCCGGTTCAGATAAGGCCGCAAAAGCGCCGGATCGTCCGCACTCTCCAACAGGACAGCCCGCGCGTCATCCCGTTCCGCCAGTTCTCCAACCGTTACCAGCACTTCATGAACCTGCGCGGTCCGCTCACCAAGTTCAAACAGTTTCATATGCCGCCTCCCTGAAAGGCTCATGCCCCAGCCGCGTCAACGTATCGAGGAACGTCTCGCCGTTCTCCCGGCGCCCGAGATAGCAGTCTACAAGCCGCGCAATCGCATCCACTGTCTCATCTTCCGGCAGAGCGGCCCCCAGAATCGTCCCGATCGCCGCACCATTCTCAGCCTGGCCACCAACCGTCAGCTGGAAGAATTCTTCTCCACGCTTGTCCACGCCCAAAAGTCCGATATGCCCGGCGTGATGGTGTCCACAGGCATTGATGCAGCCCGAAATATTGATCCGCAACGCCCCAATTTCCGCCTGAAGCGCCGTATCCGCAAAACGCGCCCCCAGCTTCTGGGCAATCGGAATGGACCGCGCATTCGCCAGCGCACAGTAATCCAGCCCCGGGCACGCCACGATATCGCCGATCAGCCCGATATTCGCTTCCGCAAGCCCGACTTCCGACAGTCCAAGCCACAGATCCCGCAGCCGGTCCTTGCGGACATGCCCCAGAACCACATTCTGCAAATGCGTGATCCGGATTTCCCCAAACGAATACGCATCCGCCAGATCCGCCAGACGCCCGATCTGCGCCGACGTCGCATCCCCTGGAATCCCGCCAGCCGGCTTCAGCGAAATGGTCGCAATGATATGCCCAGGATCGCGATGAACATGCGTATTGCTCCGCACCCAGCGATCAAACAGCGGATCATCCCTCCGCTGCTGCGTCAGCACAGCATCCGCATCGTCCGGCGCCTCAAGCAATGGCACGGCAAACCGCGCCCGGATCGCCGCAACCGCCTCCGGCGTCAGCCGGTACCGATCCAGCTCCATCTGACCCAGTTCGGCTTCTACAGCCTCCCGATAGGCCTCAACCCCGATTGCCTGAACGAGAATCTTGATCCGCGCCTTGTAGATATTATCGCGACGCCCATGAGCATTATAGACGCGCAAAATAGCCTCAAGCGTCGCCAGCAGGTGCTCCTCGCGCACGCTGTCAAACAGCTCTTCGCCAATAACCGGCGTCCGCCCCAGTCCCCCGCCCACAAAAATCCGGAACACCGGAGCCCCATCCTCACCCGGACGAGCCAGAATCCCGATATCATGAAAGCGTGCGGCCACCCGGTCATTCGGACTGCCCGAAATCGCAATCTTGAACTTGCGTGGAAGGAACGTGAATTCAGGATGCAGCGTGGACCACTGCCGCAGAACCTCCGCATGAACCCGCGGGTCCACCAGCTCATCCGCCGCCGCGCCCGCATACTCATCCGCCGTCACATTGCGGATGCAGTTTCCGCTGGTCTGGATGGCATGCATGTCCACTTCAGCCAGCTCACGCAGAATATCCGGCGTATCTTCCAGCCGGATCCAGTTGAACTGGATGTTCTGCCGCGTCGTGAAGTGCCCATAGTCGCGATCATAACGCCGGGCGATCTCGCCCAACTTGCGCAACTGCCGACTGTCCAGAATTCCATAAGGAATGGCCACACGGAGCATATAGGCATGTAGCTGCAGATAGAGCCCGTTCATCAGCCGCAGCGGCTTGAACTCATCCTCACTCAGCGTCCCGTCCAGACGACGGTTCACCTGTCCCTCGAACTCGGCAATCCGCGCCTGAAGGAAATCCCGGTCTACCCGGTCATACTGGTAATGGCCGACAGGAATGCTCACTGTTCGGTCTCCACTGCAAATTCGGGATGAACTGTCGGGCCATGAGCCCGGATCTTTTCACGAACCGTAACAGGCTCCGGCGGAACAGCAGCCTGCACCGCCGTATCATAGACGCCCACCACCCCATCACGCTGGGCCTCTGCCACTACGCGCGCAAGCACTGCTTCCGCCTCATCCGCATCCAGAAGGGCCGCGCGTCCAATGTGCAGATCCCACGTCCCGCCCTCACACCACCAGACGATCCGACCATCCAGCAAGCGATTGGCAGTCAAAACCAGCTTCTGACCAGGTTCAAGTCGGACAGGACGTTTCATCAGCGCTCACCTTCCTGATGAATCCCGACCTGACCTTCAGACCGAACCCATCATGAATCCATCCCTGCTCCCACGCCTGAACAGCAGAACGAAGGCATACCTGAGACAGAAAATTCACCACAACAGATCAAACATTGATCCATCATGGTAGGATATCCAGTCCTGTAAAACCTATTTCGTGATTTTTACAAAATACTTTTTTTATTGGTTATATGGAGAAGGAAATCGGTGCCCGGCTTGGACGCTGCATTCCGGCTTCTTCCGCATGCTGCAGCAAATGCTCCAGCGTGACGGACGCCATCTTTTCCGAAACCTCATGATCCACCGACTGCCATAACGGCTCCAGAACCTTGCTCCGCAGAAGATTGCCCCCATCCCCGGGCATTTCCTGATCTTCCGTCACAGTCCGGACGATCTCGTTCAGCGTGATGGTCCGCGGCGGCCGCCCCAGGCGATAGCCACCCTTGGGCCCACGGACACTGGAAAGCAGCCCGACCCGGGACAACGCCTGCAGCACGGGCTCAATCCCCCGACGCAGCATGTCACCACGCCGGGCAATATCCGCCCCACTCACAACCCCGGATCGGCCTGCATGGAAAGCGACATCCAGCATGATGGATATGGCGGTCAAAGCTCTATCACGACGGAGATACATGAGAATTCCGATTTGCTGCGACAGACGATATCATCATGACATAGTCCGATTTCAGTTCGTCTATCTCGTTTTCCATGCTGGAATGTCAATCACCCCTTGAGGAGTTATCCAGACTTCCAACATATTCACGATGAAAACGGTGCCCCAGAGACGTGAGAACCTCGTATCCGATCGTTCCCGCCGCTTCGGCAACATCATCGACACTCCGTCTGGGCCCAATCAGATCCACCATCATGTCTGGGCCTAATTTTCCTTCCGCCACATCTGAAATATCCACGATCAGGGAATCCATCGAGACCCGTCCCAGGATCGGCAGACGGATATCCTCGAACCACGCACAGCCCTGCCCAGCGCCATGCCGGGAAAAACCATCCGCATACCCGACAGCCACCGTCGCAATCCTGCGCACCCGATCAGGCCGATAGGTCAAGCCATAGCCAACCCCCTCACCCGGAAAAATCTCACGGATCTGCAGAATATGAGCCTGAAGCCGGACCACCGGCAAAAGCGGATTAGGGCCAGTCCGATTAGGTGCAATTCCATACAGCGCGGCACCCGGTCGCACGACATCCAGATGATAGTCCGCCCCAAGGAAAATCCCCGATGATGCAGACAGACTGAGCGGCGCAGACGGCAACCGCACGGACATCTGCAACATTCGGTCTTTCTGGGCCTGATTGGCAGGATGATCCGGCGTATCGGCGCAGGCCAGATGACTCATGACAAGACCGATCTTCAGCCCATCCACAAGTCCCTTATCCGTCTGCAAGGTTTCAAGATCGGCGTCGGAGAGTCCGAATCGTGACATCCCGCTATCAACCTGAAGCGCCGCTTCCGGGAGCGCGCCGGTCCGCAATCCTTCATCGCGCCACAGCGCAATCTGCTCAAGACTGTTCAGGACAGGCCGCAGACCATAACGCACACAGTCTGCAGACGCCCCTGGGCGCGGTCCATGCAGCACCGTAATCCGGGCCTGTTCCGAAACAACTGACCGCAGCCTGATGCCCTCATCGACATGCGCGACAAAGAAATCCGTGGCTCCGGCATTCTCCAGAACCGGAGCAACCCGTTCGATTCCCAGCCCATAAGCATCAGCCTTGACGACCGCAGCACAGGAAGCACCTGAAGCCAAAGTCTGAAGATACCGGTAATTGGAAACAATCGCGTCCAGGTCCACCGTCAGGCGGGCACCGGCACGATAAGAAGGCCACAGAGGGTTAGGACATGCGCTCATCATGAAAAATTAGACTATCCTTTTCCCGATCAGAATATCCTACCGGACAACCGCATAATCTTTCAGTTAACAAAAAATCCATGATCGAAAATGCGAAAATAGACCGATAATTCCATCATGATCTTCGACCGCATCACCGAATCCATCCTGCGCATCCTCCAGCACGACGGACGCCTCAGCAATGCCGAACTTGCACAACGTGTGGGCCTTTCCCCGTCGGCCTGCCTCCGACGCGTCCGCCTGCTTGAAGAACAGGGTGTCATCCGGGGTTACCGAGCCGTCATCGACGAACGCTCGGCCCACAAGCTCACCACCGTTATCGTTCAAATCACCCTTGAGCGCCTGACGGATGAAACGCTCCGCCGATTCGAAGCCCGTATCCGCGAGTGCCCCGATGTTCGGGAATGTTACCTCATGACGGGTGAAGCCGATTACCTGCTCCACGTCGCCGCGCGGGATCTCGCTGATTATGAACGCATTCACAAAGAAGAGCTCTCCCGCCTCCCCGGAGTCGTCCGCATCCAGAGCAACTTCGCAATCCGCCCCGTCGTCCAACGCTGGATCAGTCAAGCCCCTTCCTGATTCACCAAAAACCAAAAATGCGTTTGCGAACCATTTGCATTTGAACTAGGTTCTCTTCATCGGTCCCTGTGAACGGAAGCCTGCTTCTCCATGATCGTCTGCTCATGCAACGCGCTGTCCCATCAGGACATCGAAATCGCCATCCACAACGGCGCATCCCGGCCAGCGGAAATCTATTCAGCCCGAAAATGCAAAGCCAAGTGCGGCAACTGCGTCCCCGGCATCGTCTGCCTTCTGCGCTCCGCCCTTCAAAAAACACAGATGGAACAGACGCAGCTCAACGCCGCATAAAAAACAACCCGGACTAAGCCGGGTTGCTGGAAGTCATACTGTAAACGCAGCTTCAGTCCTGATCAGGCGCCGAAGCAGAATTCTTCTGGATGTAACGCTCGATGCCGACCTGCTTAATAAGGTCGAACTGTCGGTCGATAAAGTCTTCGTGTTCTTCTTCATTGACGAGGATTCTCAGCAGAAGATCACGCGAGACATAGTCCCGGACGCTTTCACAGTAAGCAATTCCGTCCCGCAGATCCTGAATGGCCTTCTCTTCAAGCTTCAGATCGCATTCCAGGATTTCCTGAACCGTCTGACCAATCAGAATCGGGTTCAGACGCTGCACATTCGGCAGACCACCCAGAAACAGGATCCGCTCGATCAGCCAGTCCGCATGACGCATTTCCTCGATGGACTCGTCATACTCCTTCTTCCCCAGATGGGTCACGCCCCAGTGCCGGAGCGTCCGGGCATGAAGGAAATACTGGTTGATCGCCGTCAGCTCATTCGTGAGCTGCGTGTTAAGATGCTCGATCACAACAGGATCTTTGATAGCCATGGTCACAGACTCTCCGAAAAAAGCTGAAGATATCGAATACGGGGAACAAAAGAAAATCATATTCCCGAAGACTGGCGGGACAAGCCCGCAAAGCTGTCGCACCCAGATCGTTATGCACGATAGCACCATACCATCCAGCGGGTGACAGCTTTTGATCTGCTCAAAACGCAGATCAAAAGCTCCCCCAAGAACCGTTAATCAAATCACCAAAAGCCCGAAAATCACGTGCCAAGCGCATCAATTAATGGTTCTTCGATCCCTCCACCTGCTCCAGCCCCGTTTCCGGATCAACCAGAAGACCGTTACGGATCACGAGATCAAACACGTGCGCGCCCTTTCACGACGTCCGGACTACCTTCAGTGAGACAAGTCCGAAAACAGCACTAGCAGATCCTCAATGGCAGGCGCGATACTGGCCACAGGAGTACGCTCGTTCAGACCGTGCATAAAGGAATCCGAATTTTTGATAAAAATCGGACTGATCCCGTAGCTCGGCACATCATGGGAACGGAACCACATACTGTCACTGGCACCTGAAGACAGCGCAGGGAAAACGGCCACCCCCGGATAGGCAACCTGCATCCCATGCTCGATCGCCTTGATCACATCCGGACGCATCGGAGACGCGGCAGTCTGAACCGACCCTTCTGTCGCATCCTCAATCTTCATGGACGGATCCTGCGCAGCCTGACGAAGTTCGTCCATAATGGCTGTCCGCGGATGACCCGGGAAAATCCGGCAGTTGATATCGGCCGTCACCTTCTGCGGCAAGGCATTCAGCGCATGCCCCCCCTCGATCATGGTCACGACGCAGGTCGTTCCGATGCGACCAATATAGGACGGGTCTGAAGACAGTGTACGAATGGCTTTTTTATCCGCAGGGTTTTTCGCAAAAGCCTTCATGGCAGCTGCCATCTCCGGCTCCTGCCAGCGCGCTGCATTCAGGAAATAGCTACGGCTGAGCTCGTTAACTTCCGGTTTGAAACGGTGCTGCTGGATCCGCAGAAGATCAGCCGCAAGCTCATCGATCGCATTCACCGGACGCGGTTCGGAGGAATGCCCCCCCGGATTGATCACAGTCAGGCGGAAATCGGCATAATTCTTTTCCGCACCTTCCCAGGTGAAATAATCCGGCTTCCCCGTCTTCTCATCAAGCGTGCCATTCGCGCCGTCCATGTTCAGCACCAGTTCGGCATGAGAGAGCTTGTCCGCGATGATGGCGCCCGTCGCCATCGTGGTCTCCTCATCCCCCGAAAACTCGATGATGATATCGCGCCGCGGCTTGTACCCCTCGCGTTTGAGCTCCAGAAGAGCAGCAATCGCCAGCGTGTCATCCAGCTTCATATCCGTGGAGCCACGGCCCAGAAGATAGCCGTCCTCGATCTGCGGCTTGAACGGATCATGCGTCCAGTCCGACGCCTTGGCTTCCACAACATCCATGTGCCCTGAAATCACAAGAGGCTTGAGGGACGGATCCTGTCCCGGCCAGCGGGCGATCAGATAGGCCGTGTCCTTGTAGGGCGTGATCGTAATATCGGACAGAGCAAAACCGCCCTTGACCAGCGCATCGCGGAACAGCGCAGCGACTTGCGGCGTCTGGTTTCCCGGCCCCGCGACCGAGCGCAGTGCAATGGCTTTTTCAGCCAGATCCAGAGCCTGGTCCGCCGCAGCCTGATGATCCGCCGGCGCACTAAACGCCTGGGCCACCATCAGATCGCCAGCCAGCAGCAGAAAGCCGCTTTTCAGCAGGGCCTTGCCCATCCGCTTCCGAGAAAGCCGCGTCCGCTTGAATACGTTCATGCCTTACCCCTTTTAATGCCCTGAAAATCAAGAGACGAAACCACGATCAGACGCCGCCTTGCTACTCCCGGAGGGAACATCATTTCGCAAGAAAACGTTTTTTATCCAAATCGTTCCTCGCTGCGACGACATCGATTTCGACCAACCAGTGCGGATTTGTCAGATGCGGAACTTCGATAACGGTCCGGGCCGGAAAACCGCTGCTGAACCTGGAACGATAAGCCTGCATCATGCCGTCAAAATCCATGTGGCCCAGCCGCGGATCAGCCACCAGATAGACATGCATCTGCACAACATCCTGCAATGTCATCCCGAAATGCCCGAGCGCCCCCGAGATCTGATCCAGCGCACTCCGCGTCTGCTCCGCAGTTGTCGTGCCGGACGCCCTGTCCGGCGCAGGCCCCAGACCGGAGACATAAACCGTCTCTGCTCCTGCCGGGACCTGAACAGCCGCCGAAATCGGAAAATTATCCTTCGGATCGGAATAGCGCTGCACGGTCTGCGCCGACGCACCCTGCACACTCCCCGCCACCCCGACCGCAAACAGACCGATCTGACAGCTCTGACACCACACACGCCGCAGCATGTCAGCAGGAAGAAGGACGCGAGACATCGTCGACACGGCTCCTTCGGGATACGGCCGCATAAAACAGACTGGTTACAACCAGACTGACCAGCCAGGAAACGTCCACTTTTTGAAGATATGGAACAAAAAATCCCGTAAAGAATTCATTTTTCAAAAAAGGAATTTCGACAAGGACACCCAGAACATAACTTCCCACAGCGGCCCAGTTTACATACCCGTATATACCGCCATCTTTTCGGAAGAATGAATCAACATCATAGTCTCCATGACGCAGAACATAATAATCATACAGATTGATTGCAGTCCACGGCACCATGACAGCCATCAGGATATCCAGAAAAGCCGCATAGGATTTCATGAAGGTATCCGCCATTCCCAACGCGAAGAACAGCGATAGCCCCAGCAGCGCACATGTCAGAACAACGCGGCTTCTCAAAGCTGCCCGCCATTCAGGCAGAAAGGTCTGGATGATCGTGATACTCGACAGCGCCCCGCAATAAACACTCATGGCATTAGCCAGAGCAATGGACAGAGACAGAACCACCAGCACCGGCGCGCCCCACACTCCCGCCAGATGCCCCAGCGACTGTACCACGCTCTCGCCAGGCCATTGCAGGACCAGAAAGGCGCCCAGGATCATCGGGAGGATCGTGCCAAGCACAGTCCCCCCATAACTCGCCCAGAACGTATTCCGGACGGACAGACTGTCCTCGGGCAGATAGCGAGATGAGTCGGAAACATACGGCGCATAGGCAATCTGCCAAAGTGCCGCGATCGAAAACATACCACAGAAACCGGCGACCGAACCATGAAGCTCCATAAGAAGCGTGATCGGCATGTGCCAGAACCCGACCACCAGACAGTACATGACCGCAATTCCGGACAGCCATGTCACAGCCTTTGAACACGCATGGATCGCCCCATATCCCAAAATACAGGGAACGAGACTGATGAAGGCCAGCAGCAGAACCGCCGGAACCCGCCCCAACACAGGCAGAGCATCGTCCAGCGCCTCACCGCCCACAACACAGTTCGAAGCCGCAAACCCGATATACATCAACACGACCAGTACAATGATCGGAACCGCACCCCAGACTCCGAACTGACCGCGACTCTGCACCATCTGCGGCACACCCAGAACCGGACCCTGCGCGGCATGGAGCGCCATGAAAACCGCGCCCACCAGATTGCCTGCAATCACGGCGACAATCGCCCAAATCAGGGACAGATCGAAAATCTTCGGTCCGAGCGCCCCGGTTACAATCGTCAGGAGCGTCATGTTCGTACTGAACCAGACCGTAAACAGGTCGCGGACACGTCCATGCCGGTGTTCCGTCGGGATCCGATAGATCGTATGAACCTCGACGGACTGATGGAATTCAGCCCTGCGCACCTGTTTCGTCATCAGAATTCCGCCTTGAGCGTACCATAGTACTGACGCGGCGCACCCACGAGGAAGGACTGGTAGTCACCCGACATCGGCACACCATTTTCACCCATCGTAGAAATATATTTCGTGTTCGTCAGGTTATAGACATTGAACTCAAAAGTCAGGTTCTGCACAAAACCCAGGCTTCTGGAATATTTCCCAAGGCTACCAAAGCGATACCGCGCACCCAGCGTCTCGATCCAGTAAGAAGGAATTTTCATGTCCCCTGTATAGCTGTAATTGCGTGTGCCAAGGAACTGGGTATCGAGATGCGCGGAGAAATTCTGCCACTCATAGGCCAGACTCGCCTTGTACATAAAGCGCGGATAAGCAACGATCTGCTGCCCCTTGGTGTGATAGGTCGTTCCGGCTTCCGTAACGTTGTTGTCATAAGTCGCGTGATTGTAGCTGATGCTGTTATACAGCGAGAGCCCCTTGACGGGCATCAGCGTCAGACCGGCATCCACACCGTTCATGGTCACGCCACCCACATTCGCAACCGTAGAAATCGGATTGACGATCGACCCCGACGTCACCTGCTGCAGACGGTTGTGGAAATTCGTTCTATACGCATGCACGGACGCCAGAGCATATTTGTGCGTAAAACGATAACCGACCGCAAAATTCCAGTCCGTCTCAGGCTTCAGACCACCATTTTGCAACAGCTGATTATACGCGGACTGTGAAACGGAAAAAGGCGATGCCCCTTCCTTGAAGGCCTGTACAGGATAGGACTTCACGTTCTCCGCGATGTCGAAATACAGCTCGTGATGTTTCAGGAAATGCCAGTCTCCGCTGAAATGCGGCAGGAACGCCCTGGCCGTCGTAATGCTGCCACCTGCGATCTGACCAACGCCCGTATAGCTCTCATCATTGGCATACTGCCCACCCCGCACCGTCTGCAGAAGCGACTTAAAGCCGAAATGCAGGGAAAGGTTGGGCAGAACATGATACGTGTCCTGCACGAAAGCCGTAAAGCTGTTGGAATTAAGGTTCTGCCCCCACAGCGTGGCATAAGGGTCAGGAAGTTCCCCAACCGAATTGACAGGCTTGGCCTTCCCGGATTCCACATCCGAAAGCAAGGGTTCCTGATAAGCGAAACGCCCTACATCGGTATGGAAATTCTCATACCAGACGCCACCGCTGATATCGTTATGCGCGATCTGATAATGAAGCGCGGACGTAAAACCGAAGCGCTGGGAATGCGTCACGGTCGCCTGGTCGATCAGCGGCGCACCATTGGGAGAAGAAACATACGGATTGGCCCAGGTTCCGCGCAGATACTGCCCATGACCGTACACAACACTTTCCCAACGCAAACGATCCGTCAAAGCCAGATTTGCTTTCAGACCACCCAGATAATCACGCTCAACCAATGCACCATCGTAATAGGATGCATCCCACGGATCGGACATCTTGGAATAACCCGCCGGCAACGCACCACCCGGAAGACCATTTGCTGAAAGTGCGGACAGATAGGCTTTTTTGTAGGCGTTGGGCGTACCGTAAAAGTTGTCGAGCCGGTATCCACCATTCTTGAGCATGTCGAAAGACATATCCTGATACAGATAGCTTTGCGTCAGGTTGTAATCAAAGAAAGAAGAAATACTGCTGTGCTCACCAATCGGCTGCACAAACTTGGCGTTGACCTGCTGACCGAACTGGTCCCCGCCCCCTTTCCACTTATTCTGCGAATTGCGCATGTAGGAGACGTAAAATCGGGTGCCGCTCTTATTCAGATCGCCACTATCCATCCGCAAAAACGTATGAAATCCACTGTTTGAGCCAAAGGTCTGTGACGCCAGACCACCCGCCTTGTGTTTGGGGTCGGAAGAGACATACTCGACAGCACCACCCAGATTGCTGGTACTGGCAACAGATTCAGCCCCTGCTCCCATGGAGACATCCATCCGGCCGACATTCTCGGCAGAAATTGCGTTAACGGAGTTCAGACCGTTGAAGGTATGAAATTCCTGATCACCCAGCGGAATACCATCCAGCGTCATGCCGATCTGGTTCTGCAGGAATCCGTGCATGTAAAACTGGGTAGACCAGGTATCCATCCCCTGCGGATCATCTGACTGGAACATGATGCCCGGCTGACGCGCCAGAACCTTGAGCGGATTAGTGCCTGGCACCGCGTCCGCCAGCGCTTCGGAAGATACAGTCGTAACGGCACCGTGAGGAACGTGGCGGGCTGTCACCTGCATGCTCTCGCTTTCCAGCGCCTCACGCGCTGTAGCACGACGGGCCCGCACGGCCTTCGAGTGAACAGGAGCTACCTTGCTAGGATTGTGATGGACGACGGGACGGGCCTGCTTCCTGGGATCTGCGGCCTGGGCCGCACAGCAAGAAAATGCCGTCGATGCGAGAACCCAGACCAGAAACGAAGATGCACCCTTTCGTTTCAGATCCGACTGAATTCTGCTTCCTGAAACGGGAAAACAACAGGCATCCTGATCCGGTAATGGAATGTTATTCTTGGACATCATATTCCCGTACTTTCCCAAAGCAGTCGTTTGAAGGAGACACCATCAGTCACTGACAGGCTACAGAGGAAACCGAAAGGCATGCAGCCTTTTCGCAAGAGACCATGTCATTACGGAAAAAGGTTGTCTATATCTATTCTGATATCGAACTGGTTTTTTGGAAATTTCTCACCCCTAGCAAAGACTATACCGGCATCATTTTTCGCCCGAAATTCCTCAAAATATATCCTTTTATCAATATTCTATTCTTTCCGATTCTACCCTTTTCCGAAAAGAAAAATTCCCCTGCAAAAAGCGCATGAGAAGGTTTGAAAAACACATCTGAAGCCCCTCCGACCTCTGGATATCCCAAAGAATCTATGGTTGTATTTACAAGCCGAATAACTCCCTCCCCACACAGCCCCATCCCATTCTTCCCGTGGAGCCATCGCATGAACACCGCCCCTGAATGTCGAACCTCCCCCCTCTCCCTGGCCCGGGCTGAAGTCCGTCAACTGCCGGTCTATAATGCGGGCTTGTCAGAAGACGCCGTGCGGGCAAAATACGGAATTCCCCAGATCACCAAGCTGGGAAGCAATGAAAACCCTTATGGGCCATCGCCCGCGGCTCTAAAGCACTGGACAGAAATAGCCTCCAGCCTGTTCCGCTATCCGGATGCTTCCGCAGAGGGGCTTCGGGAAGAGCTGTCACGTCAGACCGGAATCGACACGGACCGGATTGTTATCGGAAACGGCTCCGAACAGATCATCCGTATGATCTGCGAGGCCTTTCTGTCCCCCGGAGACCGCCTCGTCACGGTCCTGCCGTCTTTCGGGCTGCATCTGATCTGGCCTCAGATGATGGGGGCCCAGGCAGAGGCCATCCCCATGACGACAGATGCCCGCTTCGACTTGCCACAGCTGCATCAGGCTGTAGCATCCGGCCCCCTCAAGATCCTGATGTTCTCCAACCCATCTAATCCGGTCGGCTGCCTAATGACAGGCGACGCCATGCAGAAACTCATCGACGCCTGCCCCGCAGACACGCTGATCGTCATCGACGAAGCCTACTGGGAATATGCGTGTTCCAGTCCAGACTATGCCGACAGTCTCGCCATTCTCCAAAACCAGTCCCGCCCTTGGATGGTCCTGAGAACCTTCTCAAAAGCCTATGGTCTGGCCGGACTGCGCGTCGGTTATGCCCTGACATCTGATCCCGGCCTCACCGCCGTCATGACCCGCGTCCGCGATCCCTTCAACAGCAACAGTGCGGCGCTGGAAATGGCCCGACTGAGCCTGCTCGATCAGGAACACATGCACAAAACGGTGGACGCCACCCTGACCGAAGGCAAAGCGCTAAAAGCGGCTCTGGAAGAGCGCGATTATTTCGTCGCACAGTCCTTCGCCAATTTCCTGTTCTTCAACGCCCACGAATCCGCGTCAACTCTCGCCGAGCGCCTGCTCGAGCAGGGCGTCATCGTCAAACCCTGGAAGGAAAAGGGTTACGAGACCTGGATCCGTGTCAGCATTGCGCGCCCCGAAGACAGCCAGACCTTCCTTGCCGCCCTCGATCGCGTCCGTCAGCCCTTACACTCCTCCGCAGCCTGAGAAGGAACGCGTCATGACCGGCCCCTCTGCCGCCGAACGCGCCGCCCGGCGTCTCGCTCCTCTTTTCGGAGATCGCCTGACCGCCAACGAGACGGTCCGCGATCATCATGCCCACGGTGAAGGATGGCGCCATCCGAATCAGACCCTGCTGCCGGCCTATGTCCTGTTCGCCCGCACAACGCAGGACGTATCCAACGTCCTGCGGATCTGCCACGAAGAAAACGTTCCCGTGATTCCCTTCGGCGGCGGCACCTCCCTTGAAGGACAACTGACGCCTGTTCCGGACTGCGTCAGCCTCGATCTGTCCATGATGACGGATATTCTCGACGTCTCGCCCGAAAACCTGACCTGCCGCGTGCAGGCCGGTGTCACGCGGCAGGACCTGAACCTCCATCTGCGAACACAGGGCCTGTTCTTTCCGGTCGATCCCGGCGGCGAAGCAACATTTGGCGGAATGTGCGCCACCCGGGCCTCCGGCACCGGAGCCATGCGTTACGGCACCATGCGCGCCAACGTGCTGGGCCTAACAGCAGTGCTGGCCGACGGACGAATCCTCCATACGGGCGGTGCCGTCCGCAAGGCAGCCACAGGCTACGATCTGACAGGGCTGCTCATCGGCTCCGAAGGCACATTGGCCGTCATCACGGAAGTCCAGGCCCAGCTCCATCCCATCCCCGAAGCCGTGGGAGCTGCGGTCTGCCAATTCCCGACACTGGCCAACGCCGTGGAGACAGCCGTACTCGTGATCCAATGCGGCCTGACAGTCGGCCGGATGGAACTGCTCGACGACGTCCAAATGGATGCCTGCATCCAATATTCCCATCTTACGGGCTACGAAGCCCTCCCCACCATGTTCTTCGAGCTAACAGGCTCACCCGCCAGTGTCGCGGAGCAGGAAACAGTGCTGCGCGATCTCGTGGAAGGCCAGGGCGGCCAGTCCTTCCGTTGGGCCACCGCCACCGAAGAGCGCAACACACTCTGGAAAGCACGCCATGACGCCTTCTGGGCCTGCATGGCTTATCGCCCCGGCTTCAAGGGTATCACCACAGACGCCATCGTCCCTATCGCCGCACTGACGGAACTCATGACCGGCGCCAGAGCTGATATCGACGCCTCCGGCCTTCTGGCCCCCATTGTCGGCCATGTCGGCGACGGCAATTTCCACACCGTCATCCTAATCCCACCCAATGACGCGGATGCCGAAAAGCGCGCTCTTGAACTGGACCATAAAATCATCCGCCGCGCGCTATCGCTCGGCGGTTCCGCGAGCGGCGAACACGGGATCGGGCTCGCAAAACAGATCTTCATGACCGAAGAGCACGAGCCTGCTGCCCTCTCCGTCATGCGCGCCATCAAAACCGCACTGGACCCAAAGAACATCCTCAACCCCGGAAAACTCGTTCCCGCGGACGTGCCATGAGCATGCGGCACATCCATCTGCACACCGTGCCGGCAAGCCCATGGAAAAATGGAGCCGGCACCACCCGCCTGCTGATCGAACAGCCGGAATGGCGCCTCAGTGCCGCCAGCATCACCCGGTCCGCACCATTCTCCAGTTTTACGGGTCTGTTCAGACAGATGGGGCTTCTGACAGGAAACGGCGTCCGACTTCATCCCGTTTCGGGCGCTCCACCCCTTCTGCTGGATCAACCCGGCAGCGTGATCCGGTTCAGCGGCGAACTACCCCTAACAGGCGCACCTCTGAACGGTCCGATCGAAGTCCTGAACCTGATGCGCCCCGCGAACAGGACAGGCCCGGACCTGACTGCCGTCACGTCGGAAGATCTTCCTTCAGATGGCCTTCTGGGTTTTGTCGTCGCAGAAGGTCACTGGGAGGTCATGGCAGGAGAGCAACATTACACGCTCGCACCAGGAGACATTCTCCTGAGCGAAACTCCCTTTAAACTCACCGTCCTGAAAGCGGGCCAGATCGCCTACGCCATCAACTGACCGGCCGGAGCGCTGCAGGTCCTTGTGCCCGAAGCGACGCAAGATCCACCATTCCGCCCAGACGCAGGACATCGCGGATTTCACCGCCCAGCCCGTCCACCAGACTGCGAACGCCTCTCTCGCCATCTGCAGCAAGCGCCCAGGCCCAGGGACGCCCGATCCCCACGGCCTTCGCACCCAGCGCCAGCGCGCTGACAACGTCGCCACCCCAACGGACACCGCCGTCAAGAATGACGTCCGTCTCCCCCTTCAGGGCTTCGACAATCTCCGGCAGGACGGAAAGCGACGACGGGGCCGGGTCCATCTGCCGTCCTCCATGATTGGAAACAATCACGGTCTGCGCCCCCGCCTTCTGGCAAGCCAGCGCGTCCCCAGCATCCATAATTCCCTTAACGGCAAGCTGCCCCGGCCAGACAGAGCGCAGCCAGTCCAGATCTTTCCAGGTCAGGGTAGGATCAATCTGAGACGCAGCATTTCTTGCCTGCTCCATCAGGTTACTGCCCATGCCGTAGGGCGCCAGATTACCGATTTTCGGCATCCCGTTCCGCAGCATCCCCGCCGTCCAGCGCGGATGTGCGGCCATGGACAGCACATGCCGCAGAGAGGGGCGCGTCAGATTGCGAAAACCGTTACGCACATCCCGCAGACGAAGCGGCGTAATCGGCGTATCAACCGTCAGGATGATGCTTCGGATGCCGCAACTCTCCGCCCGGCGCAGCATGTCGCGGGTGATGCCTCGGTCCCTGAAGACATAGATCTGTGCCGCGAGCGTCACGCCCGGCACCCGGGAGAGCGTTTCCAACGATTGAATGGCGAAAGTGGACACCGCCATCGGCAGACCCACCGAAGCCGCAACCCGCGCAGCCCGGATTTCACCGTTTGGACACATCAGACCGCCAAAACCCAGCGGTGCAAACATGAACGGGAGCCGATGCGTGGCTTCCAGAAACGCCCCGGACAGATCGCACTCCGCAACATCCACCAGACATTTCGGAACAACCGCCCAACGGTCAAAAGCCCGGCGATTGGCCCTAACGGTGCGCTCGGAATGCGAACCACCGTTTACATAGTCCCGAAAAATACGGGGAAGAACCCTATCAGCCCGACGATGCAGAGCCGCGATGCCGTGATAATTCATTCCCCGTTCTTCTTCCGTCCCGATCAGCCCTCAAGAACAGGCAAGGCAACACCCGACCCGACACAGTCTCCCAAAGCGCCATCGATAATGAGCGCGCGGGCAGCTTCCATGTCCGGCGTAAACAGCCGGTCCTGAGCAAAGAAGGGCACAGTTTTCCGCAACGTCTTCGCGACTTCAAGCAACGGCGCGGATGTTTCCAGCGGTGCGAGGAAATCAAGTCCCTGCACGGCCGCCAGATATTCAACTGCAATGATCGTCCGGACATTGTCCACGATATCGCCCACGCGACGCGCGGCAAACGTCGCCATGGAGACGTGGTCTTCCTGATTGGCCGAAGTCGGCAGACTGTCCACACTTGCCGGATGGGCCAGTGTCTTGTTCTCGGATGCCAGAGCCGCAGCCGTGACCTGCGCGATCATGAAGCCGGAGTTCAGCCCGCTATCCTGCACCAGGAACGGCGGAAGGCCGCTCATCTGCGCATCGACCAGCAGCGCCAGACGCCGCTCTGCAATCGCCCCGACTTCGGACACGGCAATCGCCATGAGATCCGCGGCAATCGCCACCGGCTCGGCATGGAAGTTACCACCCGAGATCATCTCATCCGTGTCCGGGAAATGGATCGGATTGTCCGAAACCGCATTCGCCTCGATCACCAGAACCCGCGCCGCCTGACGCAGATTATCCAGACAGGCGCCCATGACCTGCGGCTGGCAGCGTAGGCAGTACGGATCCTGAACCCGCTCGTCATCTTCAAGATGCGATGCCCGGATGGCCGACCCCTGCATCAGCGTGCGATAGACCGCAGCGCATTCGATCTGCCCTTTCTGACCCCGCAATTCATGCAAACGCGGATCGAACGGCGCATCAGTGCCGCGCGCAGCATCAAGCGTCAGGCCACCCGTAATGAGGGCGGCATGAAACAGCCGTTCGGCATCCAGAAGGGCCGCAATCGCCAGCGCCGTGGAAGCCTGCGTACCGTTCAGAAGGGCCAGACCCTCCTTTGCACCCAGAACCAGAGGCTCAAGCCCGGCGGCTTTCAGAGCTTCATCGCCTTTGAGGCGCTTACCCTGATAGAATGCCTCGCCCTCGCCGATCACCACGGCCGACATATGCGCCAGCGGAGCCAGATCGCCCGAAGCCCCAACCGATCCCTTCTCTGGAATAACGGGCACAACACCCCGGTTCAGCATGTCCAGCAGAAGCTGCACAATCTGCGGACGCACACCCGAATAGCCGCGCGCCAGACCATTGGCCTTAAGCAGAAGGATCAAGCGCACCACACGCTCCGGCATCGGCTGACCAATTCCCGCCGCATGACTCAGCACCAGATTGCGCTGAAGATCGCGCAGACGGTCATCGGGAATCCGGGTCTTCGCGAGTTTTCCGAAACCCGTGTTCACACCATAGACAGGCTCGCCACGTCCAACGATGCGCTCCACGGATTCCGCCGCACGCTGCAGGACCTCAAAGGTCCCGTCGTCCAAGCGGACATCCTGCTGGCCGAAATAGAAGTCCCGCAGGTCGCTGAGCGTGATCTTGCCGGGCGTGAGGGTAAAAATACTGATTGTCATGATGGTCTCAGGCTCCGCGCGTAATCATGGGAAGGTCGAGGCCCTTCTCGCGGGCACAGTCAGTTGCAATGTCGTAACCGGCATCGGCATGCCGCATAACACCCGTAGCCGGGTCGTTCCACAGTACCCGCTCCAGACGTCGCGCCGCATCCGGCGTACCATCTGCCACAATCACCATGCCGGAATGCTGGGAAAAGCCCATGCCAACGCCACCACCATGATGCAGCGACACCCAGGTCGCGCCCGACGCCGTATTAAGCAGCGCATTCAACAGCGGCCAGTCAGACACAGCGTCAGAACCGTCACGCATACTCTCGGTCTCACGGTTCGGGCTGGCGACTGATCCACTATCCAGATGGTCACGGCCGATCACAATCGGGCCCTTGAGCTCGCCGCTGGCCACCATTTCGTTGAACGCCAGTCCCAGACGGTGACGGTCCCCCAGACCGACCCAGCAAATACGCGAAGGCAGTCCCTGGAAGTGGATCTTCTCCCGCGCCATATCGAGCCAGTTGTGAAGATGCTTGTCGTCCGGCAGCAGTTCCTTGACCTTCTGGTCCGTCTTGAAGATGTCTTCCGGATCCCCCGAAAGCGCTGCCCAGCGGAACGGCCCGATACCCCGGCAGAACAGCGGGCGGATATAGGCTGGCACGAAGCCCGGGAAGGCAAAGGCGTCTTCAAGCCCTTCGTCAAAAGCCATCTGGCGGATGTTGTTACCGTAATCGAAAGTCGGAATGCCCTGACGATGGAACGCCACCATGGCCTCGACCTGAAGACGCATGGACTCCCGGGCCGCCTTCTCAACCGCCGCCGGATTGGTGATCCGCATTTTCTCGGCCTGCTCCAACGACCATCCCGCCGGCAGATAGCCATTCAGCGGGTCATGGGCGGACGTCTGATCCGTCACACCATCCGGACGGATACCGCGCCGCACCAGTTCCGGGAAAACTTCAGCCGCATTCCCCAGAAGCCCCACGGAAACAGCCTCGCCCTTCGCACAGGCGTCCTGAATGATTTCCAGAGCTTCATCGAGCGTATCGACCTGACGGTCCAGATACCCCGTTTCGAGACGCTTGCGGATGCGAGACGGCTCACATTCAACCGCCAGCATGGACGCACCGGCCATGACAGCCGCCAGAGGCTGCGCCCCGCTCATGCCGCCCAGACCACCCGTCAGAATCCAGCGCCCTTTCAGGTTGCCACCATAATACTGGCGCCCCATTTCCACGAAGGTCTCATACGTGCCCTGAACAATGCCCTGCGAGCCGATATAGATCCACGATCCCGCCGTCATCTGCCCGTACATCATGAGCCCTGCCCGATCGAGTTCGTTGAACTTCTCCCAGGTCGCCCAGTGCGGCACGAGGTTGGAGTTCGCGATCAGGACACGCGGCGCATCGGCATGCGTCCGGAACACACCAACCGGCTTGCCGGACTGCACCAGAAGCGTCTGGTCGTCTTCCAGATCACGCAGCGCCTCGACGATCCTGTCATAGCAGTCCCAGTTCCGCGCCGCGCGACCGATGCCACCATAGACAACGAGCTCAGACGGCTTTTCCGCCACGTCGGGATCCAGATTATTCATCAGCATCCGGAGCGGCGCTTCCGTCTGCCAGCTCTTTGCCGAGAGTTCAGGCCCGGTCGGGGCACGGATGACACGATCATTCGAAAGGCGGTTGCCGGGATCACTCATGGGCTTCATCCTGTATGAACTTGTATATACTAATACTCAAATTGCTCTGCGGGATTGTCAATCCATTTATGAAATGACATCGGGATTTATTTTCCCGAACACGTTGCTTCTGGCCGCCAACACAGCGCAGTCTCCAACAAACCATCGATCATCCGCGACAGACGCACCGCCTTTTCCAGATCGATCGGCCAGGGCGCCTCTTCGCTTCGCAAATAGGTGGACTGCGCGATTTCAAGCTGGATGGCATGAATGCCACGCTCAGGCTGGCCGTAATGCCGCGTCGTGTATCCGCCCTTGAAACGACCATTGACGACATGACTATAGGCCACGTTCCCAGCCAACCTCTGCGCCAAAAGAGCCTGCAATTCCCCGTCACAGGACTGTCCGCTATTAGTCCCCAGATTCAGGTCCGGAAGTGCCCCCTCGAACAGGCGGGGAATGGTCGACTTGATGGAATGCCCGTCCCACAGAACCGCCCATCCCCATTTCTGACGAAGCCGCTCCAACTCTTCCGCAACAGCCTCATGGTAGGGACGCCAATAAGCCTCCCGCCGCTCGGCGATCTCGCTTTCGTCCGGCGCCTGCCCCTCACGGTAAATGGGCTGCCCGTCAAACGTCAGCGCCGGCACAAGCCCCGTACTAGGCCGCCCCGGATAAAGCGCCGCATCATCAGCACCACGGTTCAGATCCACCACGTAGCGGGAATGCTGCGCCTTCAGCACCCCCATGCCTTTCGACAGTGCTCCGGCATAAAGATGTTCCATATACCAGTCGGTATCAGGTAACTGACGCCCCCGCTCCGTCATCCGCTTTTCCATACCGGGCGCCAGATGGCAGCCGGAATGAGGAAGGGTCACAAGCACGGGCATGGTCCCGCGAACAAAGGAAAAAACATCCGTCATGGTCAGGATTTCCTTGTAAGATCAAAGATCAAGAAGAGTGCGCACGGTGCGCCGGAACGCAGCCGTCACGGCATCATGATTGACGTGCCTTCCATCGCGCACGCGCCACTGACCACCACACAGCACATCCTTCACGGGAGGCTGGCGTGATCCGAAAATAGCCGCATCAAGAACGGCATCGTCCTGCAGATACGGAAGTGGCAACAGATCCTCGTCCAACACGCACAGATCTGCCCGAGCCCCGGCAAGCAGCCCCCACGACTCAAGCCCACAGGCCTGCCGTCCGCCATCCAGAACCTGCCGATAGAGCCATCCGCCCGTGGACCCCAGCGTTGCCACCGGCAGAGCCGCACATCGCGTCTGCGTGAAAAGCCTCTGCCCATATTCCAGAGTGCGCAGTTCTTCCCAGGGGCTGATCAGTACATTGCTATCGCTTCCAATCCCGAAGCGTCCTCCGTCATTCACATACGGCACAAGCGGGAAAAGACCGTCCCCCAGATTGGCTTCCGTGATCGGACAAAGCCCCGCCACAGCTCCGGAACGTGCCATAGCCGCAACCTCGGAAGCGGACAAATGGGTCGCATGCACCAAGCACCAGCGCTCATCCACATCCGTCTGAGCCAGCAGATATTCCACAGGCCTCGCCCCCACCGAGGCGACGCACTCCTCCACTTCCTTCTGCTGCTCCGCCACATGGATATGAACGGATCCTGTCTGCGCAGACAGAAGATCCGAAGTCGTTCTCAGATCAACCGCCCGCAGCGAATGCAGACCCAGCCCAACGGAGAGCAGTGGCATTTCCCCCCAGGCCGACCGTGTCTCGCTGATGATCCTACCGATAAGTTCCGGCGTCGTCGCAAAGCGCTCCTGCGCCTCCTGAAGCGGACGCCCGTCAAAGCCCCCGCGCTCGTACAGCGTCGGCAAAAGCGTCAGACCAATGCCGACCGACTGCGCCGCCTCGCCGACACGCAGGGACATCTCCGCCACCTGCCCGTAAGTCGCTCCACCCGGCGCATGATGCAGATAATGGAATTCCGCGACCTGCGTATATCCGGCCGTCAGCATTTCCATATACAGATAACTTGCAATATCCTGCATCTGTTCGGGCGAAATGCGATGCGCAAGCTGATACATCAGCCGCCGCCAGGTCCAGAACGTATCCGCCGGATTCTGACGGCTCTCCGCCAGTCCCGCCATACCCCGCTGAAAAGCGTGGGAATGCAGACTCAGCTGCGACGGAACAACAATCGCTTTCCGCTCGGAACTTGCAGACATCCGGGCGTCCGGGATAATCGATTCGAAACACCCGTCAGAAGAAACGTTAATCCGTACATTCCGGTGCCAACCGTCCGGCAGCAGGGCCTGCTCTGCAAACAGTTCCATAACCTCGACATTCCCTCCCTCATCACGCGGAAAGTCTTTGCTTTTCCCGTTGGTTGCATGATGATAATGGAATTGTAAGACTTGTATATACCACCACGACAGATTTGATGGCGCAAGGAAGAACGCGAATGTGGGATACTCTCTGGACAGACATTCATGTTGCGACTGCCGACCCGGCGCTCATTTCGGATCAGGACGGCTATGGCTGCATCCACAACGCCGCCATCGGCATTGAAGACGGACGGATCAACTGGATCGGGGCGGCCCATGACCTGCCAGACGCTCCGCACAATCTGGCTCATCAGGTCCACTCGGGAAACGGTCTGTGGATGACGCCGGGCCTCATAGACGCCCACACCCACGTCATTTACGCGGGCGACCGCAGCCTGGAATTCGCCGAACGCCTCAATGGCGTCTCCTATGCGGAAATCGCGCGCAAGGGCGGCGGAATCATCTCTACAGTTAACGCCACCCGCAACGTCTCAGAAGACGAACTCTTTGACGTCACAGCGCGCCGCGTACGACGCATGATCGCCGAAGGTACGACGACCCTTGAGATGAAATCGGGCTATGGCCTGACCCTGCAAGACGAGCTTAAACAGCTCCGCGTTGCCCGCGCCATCGGCACCGCCTTGCCCGTACGTGTTCACGCAACTTTCCTCGGTGCCCACGCCCTGCCGCCGGAATTCAAGAACCGGCAGGACAATTATGTCTCTTACCTCATCACCGATATTCTCCCTCAGGCCGTGGAAGAAAAGCTGATCGACAGTATTGACGGCTTCTGTGAAAACATCGCCTTCACCCCGGATCAGATCGAACGTCTCTTCATCGCGGCAAACGACCTGAAAATTCCCGTCCGCCTCCATTCCGAGCAGCTCTCAAACAGCGGCGGCACCAAGCTGGCCGCACGTTACGGCGCCCTCTCGACCGACCACTTGGAATATGTCGTGGAAGACGATGTCATCGACCTGGCCCGGGCTGGCACAGTCGCGATGCTGCTTCCGGGAGCCTTCTACTTCATCCGCGAAACGCGGATGCCGCCCATAGACCTGTTCCGAAAACACAACGTTCCCATGGGACTTGCCACAGACTGCAATCCCGGAACCTCACCAAGCGTGAGCCTTACGGGCATCATGAATATGGCCTGCACCTTGTTCCGCATGACTCCCGAAGAAACCTTCTCGGCCGCAACCCGGATTGGCGCTCAGGCTCTGGGACTTCAGAACGTAACCGGCAGCCTGGCGCCCGGACAGGCCGCGGACATGCTTCTGTGGGACATCGCCGGCCCACACGAACTGTCGTACTGGATTGGCGGCAGAAGGCCTGTTCAGCGAGTTTTTGACGGTAAACTGGACCCTGTGATATAAATTTGCATATTCTTATCCATACAACCTCTTGTCTAAATAACCGTTTCGTCAGGATGTTTTTTGGATTGCCGCTTCCCAGCTGAAGGACAGCCCGCGACATGAAAATGGACGCCTCCCGGGAACGCTCTCCCGCTCGGTACGAACAGGTCAAACTCTACATTACCGAGCGCATTCAGGACGGCGAATGGAAAGAAGGACAGAAACTTCCTTCCGAAAGCGAACTGGTCGAACTCCTCGGCGTCTCCCGCATGACTGTCCATCGGGCCCTTCGCGAACTGATGACCGAAGGCGTCGTGGTCCGCGCGCAGGGAGTAGGAACATTCGTCTCGCGCCCTTCGCCAAAGGCTGATCTGCTGGAACTTCACGATATTGCCGATGACATCCTGAGCTCAGGACACGTCCATACTGCCCGCGTCATCACACTGGAAGCCATCCGTGCCGACATCGATCTCGCATTTTCTTTCGACATGCGCCCTGGCAGCAAGCTGTTTCATTCCGTGATCGTCCATTTCGAAGACGATATTCCTCTTCAGGTGGAAGAGCGTTTCGTCTCTCCGGCATTCGCACCCGAATACCTCCAGCAGGACTTCACCCTCACCCATCCTCACCGACACCTTTACCATATCTCTGGCCCAGACGAGATCGAACACATCGTGTTCGCCGTCTCTCCAACTCCAGAGTTACAAGCGCTACTCGACATCGGTCCTCACGAGCCCTGCCTCCAGCTCGTACGCCGCACATGGGTTAAAGGCCGCGTCGTCATGAAGGGTATCTTCACCTACCCAGGCAACCGTTACAGCCTGGGTGGCCGCCGCAAATCCTCATCAGACCATTTCTAATTGTTTAGTTCCGGACTTCAATCCACTTGAGAATGCCTTTGCCAAATTCAATGCTTATCTGCGCAAAGCGGCCGCCCGGAGCGTCGAAGGCCCTTGAGACAGCTATGCTCTCAGTAACCTTCCCCCAAGCCGAGTGTACCAACTACTTCACTGCCACAAGGTACGATCCAAACAGACAGGACTCCGATCAGGCCCGAACCTTACGACTTTCCCATGTCGGGATTATCCCGATGGTCGTGCGCAGCGCTGCTATGACAACGCGCAAACGGGCCGACGGCTGAGCCAGTGCGCGCAACAACCAAATGCCATCACAGTGAGTGTTCCACGTTTCGCTCAAAAAACGAATACGCGTAAGGGCGCCGGCGTTGACATCCGGCCCAACCACCCAATCTGGCAGCAGGGCAATTCCCATCCCCGAACGTGCTGCCAACCTCATAGCCTCAAAATCGTCACACCGGAAAACCGGCTTGATGTCGTTCCCGTCGATAAGGCGCTGTCCCATAATATCTGCCCAACCTAGCAGATCATTGCCATGCAGTTTGTCGATCAGCTTGTGTTGACGCAGTTGCGCCAAAGTTTCTGGTTCGCCGTAACAATCAAGATAATGCTGGCTGGCAACAAGGAGGCGCTTTTGGTCGGCCAGTTTGGTTGCAATCAAAGTGCTATCCGCTAACTGTCCGATCCGGATAACCGCGTCCAACCGCTCAAGCACAGGATCCGCGAGACGCTCTGTCAGATCCAGTTCAATGTGGAGATCAGGATGTTCTACGAGCAAACTCTCCAGTGCTGGAATGACATAGCGCTTGCCGAAGGTCGGAAAGCACGCAATCCGCACTGTTCCCGTCACGGCACCGTCGAACGCAGCGACTTCTGCGTGCATGTCTGCCAGTTGATCCAGCAGTGGCTGGGCACGTTCAAGCATACGCTCACCCGCATCTGTCAGCGCAAGCGCCCGGGTGGAGCGGATCAAAAGCGGGACCCCTAGGGAATATTCCAATGCGTCGATCTGGCGAACGATTGCTGAAGGTGTCTGTCCCCGCCTCCGCGCGGCAGCAGAAAAACTCCCTTGGCGGATCACATCGACGAAAACGCCAAGATGTTCGGCGAAGCGGGGGTCTTTCATCCAACAGGCCCATCTTTGCTAATTCGGCAAAAGCGCTCCCTCAAATCTATGCGTTATCATGGCCCTTCTGTCGAGGCATCCCTTGGGCACAGACGCAGCACGACGTTGCATCGCATAAGAGGGAAATCGGACATGAAAATTCTGAATCAAATCCTGTCACAATCAGCCTATTCGCATGAGATCGATGTGCCGTTCACTCAGGTAGACATAGCAGACTGGCTGTTCACGGTGTCGGAGGCCGAGTACCTTCGCTGCTGTGAACCGGATCATATTGCTGCGGGCATCACGACCACTGATGACGGTCGGCGAATGTCAATCAATGTTGAGATGGTCGGAACGGGTCTGGTCGTACAGCATTACGTCGCGGATGAAGCAACGCCCAGCTATTGCCGTATGAACTCAATCTCGGACGTCTTTACGGCCAACGGCCGCACCCGTGTCAATGTCCTCTGGGAGTTGATTGCGGAAGATATCGGCAACGGACGAACCCGTTATACAAACCGTGTAACAGCCCGACCGACCGACGATTTCATGGCGTTTATCGCCGCAAACGGAATTGCATTCGAAACGGCCGCCGCTGCTCGTCAGGCGGCTGGTAGCGACCATAATCGTCGGGAAACACCATTGTTTGCCGAGAGTATTGCACGTCGCGCCCTGTCTCGTCAGGAGAGCGCACAATGAGAGCCATTCACTATGCCGATTTTGGCTCTGCGGATGTATTGCGTATCGAGGAGGCTCCATTTCCGATTTTGAGGCCGGATGATTTGATCGTTCGTGTTCATGCGGCAGGCGTCAACCGGGCGGATCTTCTACAACGAAACGGATTTTACGCAGGGCAACATTTTGGAGACAGCCATCTGCTGGGTCTCGAACTTGCGGGAGAAGTCAAAACGGTAGGCAGAGACGTCACAGGGTTCCAAACGGGAGACCGTATCATGGCAATCGTGGGCGGCGGAGCTTATGCAGACGATGCACGCGTGGATCAGGCTATGGCAGTCAAAATCCCAGATTCCCTGACGTGGATCGAAGGAGGAGCAATCATGGAATCCTTCGTGACAGCAGTCGAGGTGTTGCACCATCTGGCGAACATTACGGCTGGTCAGACGGTCCTGATCCATGCAGCCGCTGGTGGCATTGGCTCTGCCTGCGTTCAGTTGGCAGCTGCACTCGGAGCGAGGGTGATTGCAACCACAAGCGCCGTACGTGCCCCAGACGTTCAGGGGTTAGGTGCGAACGTGGTTCTGGATCGCCAGCCTGAACTGTGGGAAGTCGGCGTCAAGATGGCAACGGAGAGTAAAGGCGTCGATGCTGTCATCGATTTTGTCGGCGGCAGCTATCTGGCGCCTAGCCTGCGCAGTTTGCGTCAAGGCGGGACGCTTGTGCAGGTCGGTGTACTCAGTGATGATGCGAACGTAGTAATCCCCTTGAACCTCGTCCTGCATAATCACCTGCGCCTCCTGGGAACGGTGATGAAGTCACGCACCATCGCAGAAAAGCGCGAGATGATAGAGCGATTCAAAGAAATTGCTCTCCCGCTCTTTGCAAGCGGCGCGCTCAGGCCAGTGGTCTATGCTACAGTCCTTTTACAGGACGCCAGCGAAGCCCACCGTATGATGGAAGCCGGAGGCGGGGTTGGGAAAATTGTTCTCACGTGCGACTAAAGCATAATCTGACCTAACTGGTTCATTCTAGGATTTCCTTATTGGGCGAAATCTGGTTCATCCTGTTTTTTGGGATGCAGGCTGGCGGTCATGATGCGAGCTCTATTGTCCGATCTGCGGCGGCAGGCGAGTCATTGCGGCTGGTTGTCTCCGTCATGACCCGGCGAGCTGCTGTCGGAGGCTTTAATGTGTCTGCGTCGAGCATTATATCCGCAGGGGCTCGGCCCGACCTCGTCGCCGGGTGACATTTTCATTCTTCTCATCAGACTACCCACCCATAAAGGAAGCGAGCCCACGAGGCTATGAAGACAGTCCGGGCCAGGATGTTGTTCCTGCCTCCCTGCAGTCCTGATTTCAACCCGATCGAAAACATTTTCGCCAAAATGAAAACATGGATCAAACGGGTAGCACCGCGAACCCTCGACGCTCTTCAAGATACCACTTGTAGAACAATGGACGATATCTCTCATTTTGGTCTTTATGGTCTCAAAACCAGAGGCTTCTTTGAATCCTTT
>NZ_BJMK01000006.1 GCF_006539125.1 Gluconobacter sphaericus NBRC 12467 | reverse complement strand
GTGGTTTTCCGCAGGATCTCCGCCCCGGAATGCAGAGCCTGATCTCTTATCCCTTATTCCTTCAAGGCATCCCGAAACCAGTCAGCATCATAACCCCGATCCGCTAGCGTCCACTGTGCCATAGGAAGGCTGTCCAGTAGAGCAATGGCAACGGTGTAATCACTGACCTGTGCCGCAGTCATGAAAAAGCTGAGTGGTCGTCCGTTCTGATCCGTGATCGCATGCAGCTTGGTATTCATACCGCCTTTGGTACGACCGGTCAGGCAGCGCGGATCCCATTTTTAGCCGCAGGATCGAAGCTGTGCGGTATACTTTGAGATACGTCGCATCAATTATAATGGTCTGAGGCTCTGCCTTTCCGGCAGCCGGACCGTCCATCATCCGGGTGAAGATCTCTATGGCGTCCCAGCGCGTCTTGTGCGGGCCGTATTCCCGGGGCGCATCACGCCAGCGCAGACCATTGCGGTTCACAAAAATGATAGCGCTCAGCACACGGCGCTCATCGACGCGCGGTTTGCCATGGCTCTTGGGAAAGAATGGCCGCAGACGCTTCATCTGTTCGTCCGTCAGCCAAAACAGATCGCTCATTGCCAGTCTCCTCGCAGAGCCTGAATCAGATTTCTGCAATCAAATCAATGGGTCCTGAGCCTGGGGTAGGTGAGTGTAGTTTCAGTTTGGTGGTGTTCTTTTCCGGGGGTGTCATTTCTGATTTTGGGGATAGCACCATATCTGTTCAAGTCTGGATCTTTTTCTGTCGGCCTTGTCCGGTCCTTCGAGGAATGACAGAGTGATACTCTTTGAAACCTAGGGAGTCTCCTGATGTTGATCCGGTTTCCTGCTTTTTCATCGTCTCTGCTTCTTGCTGGACTTGCTCTGATGCCAGCAGGTCTGGTGCCTATGGCCATGGCGGCCGGAACCGCCGAGAAACCCTGTGAGACGGACCTCTGCCGGAGTGTGCGTCAGTCCTGGGGTGCGGTGCGTCATGGGACGTCCAATGCCGCCGACTGGACGAAAACGGAGAGCGTTAAAGGTTGGAATGCCACGAAGAGCGGTGTTTCCGACGCTGCGCACTGGACTGGCAAGGAAGGCGAAAAGGGCTGGAAGGCGACCAAGAACGGCACCAAAGAGGCGGTGCATGCTACGGGAGCCTGGACGAAGAAGACGGCTCATAAGCTTGATCCGGACAGTCCTGCAAAGGCTCTGGACAGTAAAGCTGATTCAGCAGCTCAGTAAAACTAATCGGTGGCGCTGCGAAAAAAGGCCTGTCCCTTTCGGGGCAGGCCTTTTTTATGAGGGAACGGTCGCTTATTCCATGTGATGCTTATGGCCCGTCAGATCGGTCGTAAGCTGGGCGCGGGCTTCACCGTCTGGGTATTTTTCAGTGTGGAGATTGATGTAGCTCTGTCCGGCCTGGACTTCCTTGACCTGATCGGGCGTGAGCTGGAGCGTGCCGGTCATGCGGGTTGTATAAGGGCCATTGATCGGAGCGAGGACGCCAGCATCCTGACCTTCCGGAGCCGGGCCATGCAGATGGGCTGCCGTCACAGGGCCGGAGAGGCCGTTATCTTCGAAACGGTAGGTCAGAGTGTTCTTGGTGGTATCCAGCATTGCGGATGCCGAACCCTTGATCGGGGCGGTCGCACCATGTTCGCCCTTGAAGGGGCCGAAGAGATGCAGCGTTTCCGCAGAAGCAGGCAGGGTAGTTACCGACAGGCCAAGGGCCAGTGTCGTCAGCAGAAGTCCAGTACGCATGGAAGTCCATCCTTGCAGAAGTTGGACAGACTGAACGTGTACTCAGGTTTCGAGTTCGGTATTCCAGTACAGATAATCGCGCCAGCTTTCGTGAAGATAATGCGGCGGGAAGGTCCGGCCGTTTTCCTGCAGGAGGCGGCTGCTGGGCTGAACGGGTTTGCGGTGCGGGTGCATGCCCAGTTCGCTTGGTAGTTTTGAGCCCTTGAGCAGGTTGCAGGGGCTGCAGGCAGTGACGACGTTTTCCCAGGTTGTGCGGCCGCCCCGAGCACGGGGGATGACGTGATCGAAGGTCAGTTCATGCGTGGGCAATCGGTCATGGCAGTACTGACACGAAAAATTGTCCCGCAGGAAAACGTTGAAACGGGTGAAGGCCGGCTTGCGGGCTGTTGGAATATAGTCCTTCAGCGCGATGACGCTTGGCAGACGCATGCTCTGGCTGGGGGAGTGGACGACGGCGTCTTCATATTCGGAGAGGACTGAGACGCGGTCGAGGAAGACGGCCTTGACGGCTTCCTGCCAGGACCAGAGCGAGAGCGGGAAATAGGACAGCGGACGGAAATCCGCGTTCAGGACAAGAGCCGGAAAATGCTGACCGCTGACGGACACCACACGCATCCTTTCTTCAAGGACGACACATGCGGGGGTTACGGCGCCGAATGAAAACGGGACAAACAGCGGGAAAACACGTGTCGTCGGCTTCTTTGAGAAAACTATTCCAGTAAACTGCGCGGATCGCAAGCAAACGCTGGTGACACATTCATGACGCCTTCCGCCACGACACGATTTGCGCCGAGTCCCACAGGATTTTTGCATTTGGGACATGTGGTCTCAGGGCTGTATTCGCGGTTCATGGCCGGAGAGACTGGAAAGTTTCTGATTCGTATCGAGGATATTGATACGACGCGTTGTACGCCGGAGCTGACACAGGCTTTGCGTGAAGATCTGGACTGGCTTGGGCTGGCATCAGACGGGCTGGTTCGGCGGCAGTCGGAGCATCTGGTGGAGTATCATGCCGTGTTGGCCAGCCTGCGGGAGCAGGGGCTGTTGTATCCGTGTTTCTGCACGCGGCGAGAGATTGCCGAAGCTGCGACGCAGATCGCTCCGGATGGGAGCCGCGTTTACCCCGGGATTTGTCGACACGGCATGGCGCGGGAGGGGCGGGGGCGTGATCCGGTCTGGCGGCTCAATATGGGCCGGGCGCTGGATGTGTTGCAGGGCGTTCCGGATTGGCATGAGGCCGGGTGTGGGCGTGTTGCCGGGAAGGCCGATGCGTTCGGAGATATCGTTTTGGCGCGGCGGGATACGGGTGTGTCGTATCATCTGTGTGTCACGCATGACGATGCGCTTGAGGGCGTGACGACCGTGACGCGAGGGCGGGATCTGTATGAAGCGACGTCAGTCCAGCGTGTGTTGCAGGAGCTGATGGGATGGCCAGAACCGGCTTATGTGCACCACGCGCTCATTTTGGATGCTGATGGACACAAGCTGTCCAAGCGGGATGGCGCGGAAGGCGTGCGGGTTCTGCGGCAGGCGGGCTGGACGGCGGGGCAGGTGCTGAAGCACCCGCTGGTGCGGCAGGCTCTGGAGGCGAGCCTGCCGACAGGGGTTTATTCCGGTGGGTAGGTGCCAGGATAAGTGACGTCCTGCGATGGTCCCGGTGCGTGTGGGGCGCCTTTCTTGCCGCAGGCGGTCAGGCCGAGGGCCATGACTGCCATGCTGACGAGCAGCAGTGTTTTCATGCGGTTTCTCCCAATTTTGCGAGCCAGGCTTCGGCCTGATGCTTTACATTGGCCGGTGCGGTGCCGCCTTCGCTGGTGCGGGAGGCCAGAGAGGCCTCGACGGTCAGGACGTCGAAGACGCTCTTGTTGATCTGTGGTTCGACGGACTGCATTTCGTCGAGCGACAGGTCAGCCAGATCGCAGCCTTTTTGTTCCGCCATGCCGACCAGACGGCCAGTGACGTGATGGGCGGTGCGGAAGGGGACGCGCAGTTCGCGGACCAGCCAGTCGGCAAGGTCTGTGGCGGTAGAAAAGCCCATGCCTGCCACTTCGCGCATCCGGGCCGTGTTGGCTTTCAGGTCCCGGATCATGCCGTCCATGGCCGCCAGCGAAAGTGTCATGGCCTCGGTAGCGTCGAAGACAGGTTCCTTGTCTTCCTGCGTGTCCTTGGCATAGGCGAGGGGCAGGCCTTTCATGACCGTTAACAGGCCCACGAAATCGCCCATGATGCGGCCTATCTTGGCGCGTACCAGTTCGGCGGCGTCCGGGTTGCGCTTCTGCGGCATGATGGACGAACCGGTCGTGAAGGCGTCCGACAGCGTGATGAAACCGAAGGGGGCAGAGGCCCACATCACGATTTCTTCTGCCAGACGCGACAGGTGCATGGCCTGAAGCGACAGGGCGGACAGGAATTCGAGTGCGAAGTCACGGTCCGAGACGGCGTCGAGGGAATTGGCAGTCGGGCGATCGAAATCCAGCGCTGCGGCCGTCATGCGGCGATCGATCGGGAAGGACGTACCGGCAAGAGCGGCCGATCCGAGCGGACATTCGTTCAGGCGGGCGCGGGCGTCGCGCAGGCGGCCGCGATCGCGCGACAGCATCTCGACATAGGCCAGAAGATGGTGGCCGAACGTGACCGGCTGGGCGACCTGAAGATGGGTGAAGCCCGGCATTGGCGTTGCGGAATGTTCCAGCGCACGGGTGGCGAGGGAGCGCATCAGGGAGGCGGTCTGCTCCTGAAGGCCGTCGATGGCGTCGCGGACCCAGAGGCGGAAATCGGTGGCGACCTGATCGTTGCGCGAGCGCGCCGTGTGCAGGCGTTTACCGGCCTCGCCGATCCGTTCGGACAGGCGGGCCTCGATGTTCATGTGGATGTCTTCGAGGGCCGGGGAGAACTCGAAGCGGCTTTCGCCGATTTCCTGTGCGATGTCACCCAGGCCCTGGCGGATTTCGGCCAGTTCGAGCGCGGTCAGCAGGCCTACTTTCTGGAGCATGGCGGCGTGGGCGAGGGAGCCGCGGATGTCCTGTCGCCACAGGATTTTGTCAAATCCGATGGAGGCGTTGATCTCGCCCATGATGGCGGCCGGACCCGAGGCAAAGCGGCCACCCCATTGCGGATTGGCGGCTGTGCCTTCAAAGGATGTAGCGGCATCTGATTGTGTGTCGACAGGAGCGTTTTTCATGGGAACCGTAAACAGATGATTCGGAAGCAGATCGACCGGCGAACCCTTCTTGGAGGAGCCGCCAGCCTAGCTGCGGCGGCTTCCCTCTGCAATTGCGGGCTCGGGAATTCTGCCCGGGCGGCGGATGGTGTGCAGCCGATGCTGCCGTCGCTCAAGCCCGGCGCGCCCAGGCTGGAGCCCGTAAACTTCCAGCTTGTGGGCCCCGGGGGGACGGCACTTTCCCTGTCCACGATGAGAGGGCGGCCTTTTGTGCTGCATCTGTGGGCGACCTGGTGCCCGCCCTGCAGATTGGAGCTGCCGGCGCTCAATTCGTTCATCGAGAAAACAGGCTCGACCGTGCCCGTGATCCCAGTGGCCGTTGCCAGTCCGATGCCGAAAGTCATGGTCTTTCTGGCGCAGGGCAATCTGCCGCATATCGCGCCCTGGACGCTTGGGCAGCATGAGTTTTCCCAATGGTTCACATCCGGTGAGCCAAGCTTGCCCATGACCTGCGTGATTGATGCGCAGGGGCGGATGCGGGCTAGTGTTGAAGGGGAAATGGCGTGGGCCGCGCCGGAGAGTCGGGCGTCTCTGGAAAAGATCCTGTCGGATCTTCAGGCGTCCAAACCGGCGTGAGGGCTCGTCTGTCCGGTCGGCGGAGCATTCTTCTGGGGACGGTTGGACTGGCTGCTGCGGCGGGGTACGGCGCTGCGAGATTGGCTGGAACGGTGGTGCGGCCTGGTATGCCGATTTCTGATCTGACGCCGGGAAAAGCGGTTTCCGGGCCTATCGGGTTCGGGCTCGCTGGTCTGGGGAGTGCACGTTTTGTGCCGGCTTCGCGCCGGGGTGCGCCTTTCCTGCTGCATGTCTGGGCCACGTGGTGTTCGCCGTGCCTTCATGAACTGCCAGGGTTGGCGGCTTTCATGAAGGTATGGGGGCCGGACTGTCCGGTTGTTCCGGTAGCGGTTTCAAGCGGATCGCCGGAAGAGATTCATGCATTTCTGGAGCGTAATGACGTAACCGGGCTGCCCGTCTGGGCGGTGGTTGAGGATGATCTGAAGGCGTGGTGCGGTGACAGGGCGCGTGCCATCCCTGTAACTTTTCTGATTGATGATGCAGGGTGCATTCGTGCAACGGCAGAGGGGGCACTGGACTGGGCGGCTCCCGGCGCGCCTGCCGCGCTGCGTCGTCTTTTTGCAGCGATGAGCGCCTGAGTCGCGATGTGACAGGCCTGCTTTAATGCAGGAACGGATTTCCAACATGACTTTTCCCCTGACACGTCGTCATCTTTTGGGAGAGAGCGGTGGCGTCCTGGCTTCGGGGCAGACTAGGTGGGTCTGATGTAGTCCATCCGGCAGGCATGTCCCGCTGATCTGAAAGAACTGACGCCGGATGTCATGTCCGTGCGGGGTGTATCGTGTTCGCTGATCCTGAACAGCAAAGGCGAGGTCGTCGCGGAGTCCATCGGGAACGTGGACTGGTCTGCGGACGCCGTGAGGCATACTGTGCGGGCCTTGGCTTGATAGTAAGAGTGTGAAGTCCTGATGTCTGCTCCCCTTCTTGGCGCCAGTGATCCGGCGCCTTTTCTTCTTTTTCCTGAAAAAATACCGTCGCCGTTCGTGTTCGTTAGCGACCACGCGGGTCGGGCAGTTCCGGATGCGCTGGGGGATATGGGGGTGCAGACCGAGGACTGGCAGCGGCACATCGCCTGGGATATCGGCATCGTGGGTGTAGGACGGGTCCTGCATGAACTGCTTGGGTCGGCGCTGATCGAACAGGTTTATTCCCGCCTTGTGATCGACTGTAACCGCGCGCCGGGCCATCCGACGTCCATGCCGCTTGTGAGCGACGGGACGCCGGTTCCGGCCAATCAGGCTGCGCAGGAAACGTGCCGGGCGAAGCGGGAGAAGGAAATCCTGCACCCATATCACGATACGATTGCCGAAGTTCTGGCTGAGCGTGGATCACGCCCGACGGCGCTGATCGCGTTGCACAGTTTTACGCCTCAGATGAACGGCAAGGACCGTCCCTGGCAGATCGGGATTTTGCATAATCAGGACAGTCGCATGGCCTCGATTGCTCTGGACCTGCTGCGCAAGGACGTGACGCTGTGTGTGGGTGACAATGAACCTTACGTTCTAACGGATACGTCCGACTATACGGTGCCACGGCATGCGGAAGCGGCGGGGCTGCCTTATCTTGAAATCGAGATCAGGCAGGACCTGATTGCCGAAAAAGCCGGACAGCGGGAGTGGGCTCGGCGTCTGGGCGCGCTGCTGCCGAAGGTCTGGGAGACGTTGGTAGAGGGACCAGGCGTATGATTGACGGACACACGAAACTTGCAGGCGTCATGGGATGGCCGGTGGAGCATTCCCGTTCTCCGATGATGCATAATCACTGGTGTCGGGTGAATGGGGTGAACGGGGCTTATATGCCGTTGCCGACTCATCCGGAGGGCTTTGATCAGGCCCTGCGTGGACTGGCAGCGGCTGGTTTTCAGGGCGTGAATGTGACCATCCCGCATAAGGAAGCGGCGATGCTGGCCTGTGATGAACTGACCTCGACGGCAAAGCGGGCCGGAGCGGTGAACACGATTTGTTTCGTGGCTGGACGGATCATCGGTGACTGCACGGATGGTACGGGGTTCTGCGATAATCTCAGCGCGCATGACGTGGCAATCGGTGGTCGTGCTATGGTTCTGGGCGCAGGCGGTGCCGCGCGGGCCGTGGCAGCAGCGCTGCTGGACCGGGGCTGTGAAGTTGTGATTGCCAACCGGACGCAGGAACGTGCGGAAGCACTGGTTGCGGCACTTGGCGGCGGTGAGGCTGTGGCCTGGTACGAATGGCCGTCACTGCTATCGGGCTGTTCACTGCTGGTGAATGCTACGTCGATGGGCATGGGGGGCAAGGCCAGTCTGGACTGGGATGCGGCGCTTCGGGAGGCCGCGCCAGGGCTGTGTGTGACGGATATTGTCTATACGCCGCGCGAGACGCCGCTGCTGCTGGCCGCTCAGGCGCGGGGGCTGCGGACGGTGGATGGTCTGGGGATGCTTGTTCATCAGGCGCGGGCCGGGTTTCGGGCATGGTTCGGGGTTGACCCTGAAGCAGACCGGACGACGTTCGATCTGCTGGCGACGAGCCTGCGCTGAAGCGTGAAGATTATTGGTCTGACCGGGGGAATGGCGGCCGGGAAAAGCACGGTTGCCGCGCTTTTCCGCAGGGCAGGCGTGCCGGTTTTTGATGCGGATGCGTGTGTCCGGGCGCTTCAGGGTGAGCGGGGGAAAGCTTTGCCTCTGATTGCGCAGGCATTTTCGGGGGCCGTCGCTGACGGGCGTCTGGATCGCGCGGCGCTTCGTGAAGCTGTGCGGGGGCGTCCCGAGGAGTTGAAGCGTCTGGAAGCCATCATGCATCCGCTGGTCCGGGCCGAACGTGAGAGGTTTCTGAAGCAGTGCCGGGCGCGGCATGAACCGTTCTGTGTGCTGGATATTCCGCTGCTAATGGAAATTGGCGAAGACCGGCGTTGCGATGTGGTGGTGGTAGCCGAAGCTTCGATGGGTACGCGTTTGTCCCGGATCAGGCAACGCTGTCGTAGTGGGGGGGGGATGAGCGTGGCGGATGCCAAAGGATTGCTGGCCCGTCAGATGAGTGACCATGAACGCAGACGCCGGGCCGACATCGTGATACGAACCGGCCTGTCGCGTGGGCAGGCCGTCAGGCAGGTCCATGCCCTGTTGCACCGGCTTCGTGAGGCGTCATGAAACGATCCATCCTGTTCGATACGGAAACCACGGGCTTTGACCCGGATATGGGCGATCGAATCATCGAGATCGCGGCCCTCGAACTGATCGACGACCTGCCGACGGGGGAGGCCTATCACGTCCTGATCTATCCCGAGCGCGATATTCCGCCCGAGGCGACCAAAGTGCATGGGTTCCGGATTGAAGATCTGGAAGGAAAGCCAATTTTTGCCGAGGTGGCGGACGGGTTTCTGGAGTTTATCGGGGACAGTCCGATGATCGCTCATAATGCCCGGTTCGATTTCAAGTTCGTCAATGCGGAGTTGAAGGCCTGCGGTCGCGAGCCGCTCGATTACGCCAGCCGGGCCATCGATACGGTGGAAATGGCGCGGAAGAAATATCCCGGTCTGCCCGCCAGCCTCGATGCGCTGTGCCGACGCTTTGGTATCGACCTGTCGCAGCGTGGTACCCATAACGCGCTGCTGGACTGCAAGCTTCTGGCCGAAGTCTATGTCGAGCTGATGGGTGGGCGTCAGCGCGGTCTGGGTCTGGCGGGGCCAGCCCGCAGTCGCAGCATGACGGATGGGATCAACGCGCTGGCCAGTCGTCCGCCACGGAAAATGGCCCCGCCGACCGCGGAAGAGCTTCAGGTGCATGAGGCGTTCGTGAGCACCATCAAGGACGCGGTTTGGCATCGCGAATGATGCAGATTCTCTTCATCACGTCCAACCGTCTGGGTGATGCGGTGATTTCCACAGGTGTTCTGGATGCCTTGCAGAAGCGTTATCCGGCGGCGATGTTTACGGTGGTCTGCGGCCCTGTAGCAGCGGGGCTTTTTGAAGCGGACCCGCGATGTGAGCGCATCATCACTATGGAAAAGCGCCGGCATGACCGGCACTGGTTTGAACTGTGGCGCGCCTGCTATCGGACGCGCTGGTTTATGGTTGTGGATTTGCGCGGTTCGCTGATCGGACTGACATTGCGGGCGCGCCGTCGGATTATTGTGCGCGGCGGGCGCCGTCCGGGTTTGCGGGTCGAACAGCTTGGGGAGGCGCTTGGATATCGCAGGACGCCCATGCCGCGTGTCTGGACTTCGGAAAAGCAGCGGGCAGAGGCTGTTGCGACCTTGTCTGAAGGGCAGTGGCTGGCACTGGGACCAACGGCAAACTGGGATGGGAAAATCTGGCCGCCCGAGCGCTTTGTGGAACTGGCTCAGGTGCTGAAGGCGAAAAATCTGCGTCCTGTCGTGTTCTATGGCCCTGGTGAGGGAGAGCGCGCACGGGCGGAGCCAGTACTGAAGGCGTTGCCAGAGGCTCTGGACCTTGGCGGAGATAAATCGCTGGGCGAGGTTGCTGCGCTGCTTCAGCTTTGTGCCCTGTTCGTGGGCAATGATTCCGGGCTGATGCATCTGGCCGCTGCTGCGGGGACGCCGACGCTGGGGCTGTTCGGGCCGTCGCGGGCCTCGGAATATGCGCCGGCCGGGCGGTTTGCGCGGTTTGTGGAGGCACCGGGTCCGGAGGGTGATGCTCCCATTGAAGGCTTGAGTGTTGCCGCTGTGCTAAAAGTCGCGAAAGAAATCCTGCGTGAAAAAGACACGTGTGGTTCGGACAGGTGTTCGGACTGACTTGATGCCCTGTCGGTCATGGCCGATAGAAGACAGATGAAGTCTGCATCGTCCAATGGATACCGGGGTCGTGTGGCCCATGTGATGGCTGGGGCTCCAAGAGGCGGCGCAGAGCTGTTCTTCGAGCGCCTGACAATGGCCCAGACGCGGGATGGCCGTCCCGTTCAGGCGCTGATCCGGCAGGATGAAGGCCGGGTTGCACGGCTTGAGGAAGCGGGTGTTGAGACGCAGTCCTTCCGGTTCGGCGGTCTGCTGGATCTGCGGACCACGCCGGGGCTTCGGCGCAGTCTCAAAGCGTTCAGGCCGGATGTCGTCGTGGCGTGGATGAGCCGGGCCGCACGGCTGGTACCGTCAGGGCCATGGCAGATTGCCGGGCGTCTGGGCGGGTATTATGACCTGTCGAATTATCGCCGTTGCGACCATTTGATCGGCAATACGCGCGGTTTGGCGGAGTGGATGCGGGCGCAAGGCTGGGCGGCCAATCGTGTACATCATCTGCCTAATTTCGCGACGGATTTTTCTTCGGTGACGCCACAGCGGCCCGCGTTTTTGCCGCCGAATGTGCCATTTGCCCTGGCGCTGGGGCGTCTGCATGAGAACAAGGCCTTCGATGTGCTGATCCGGGCGATGAAGCATCTGCCGGGTGTGCATCTGGTCATTGCGGGCGAAGGGCCAGAGCGTCCTGCGCTTGAGGCGCTGGCAAAGGCGGGAAATGTTACGGATCGTGTTCATCTCCCTGGCTGGATCGCGCAGAGCGGGCCCTGGCTGCGGGCGTGCGATGTTCTGGTCTGTCCGTCCCGGATTGAGCCGCTGGGCAATGTCGTGATCGAGGCGCTGTCGGCCGGAGTGCCGGTTGTGGCAAGCAATATTCAGGGGCCGCAGGAAATCCTTGAAGGGTCGCAGGATGGTTTGCTGGCCGAGGTCGAGAACGAGCGCGATTTTGCTGCGCAGATCGGTACTGTCTTGGACGATGCCTCTATGGCGCAGACTCTCTCCATGAACGGACGAGCGCGGTTCGAGCGGGAGTTTGCCCAGGACGTTGTCATGGCGCGATGGTCGGCTTTTCTGGACGGAGTGCGCGCCTGATGTGCGGAATTGCGGGCCTTTCCTGTCTGCCCGGGCATCATCCCGATCAGCAGGCGCTGGAGCGTATGTCCCAAGCCATTTTCCATCGTGGGCCGGATGGGGAAGGGCGGTTGGATCTGGGCGGGGCGGCGTTACGTCACCGTCGGCTGTCTATCGTGGATATCGCGGGGGGAGCACAGCCCTTCAGGCTTGGCGCGGCTGCACTGATCGCGAATGGGGAGATCTATAACGACCCGGCCATTCGCAGACGCTTTCCCCAAAACTGTTTTCAGACCCAAAGCGACTGCGAACCGCCTTTACATCTGTGGCTGCATGATGGGGTGGGATACACGCATGAACTGCGGGGCATGTATGCCATTGCGATCGTCGAGAACGAGCACGGGCGGCATGAGATGGTGCTGTCGCGCGATCCGTTCGGTATCAAGCCGCTTTATATCGCGGCTTATGAGGGTGGCATCGCGTTTGCGTCTGAGCCGCAGGCGCTGCTGGCAGGCGGGTTTGGTAAGCGTAGTGTTCGGGATGGCGCGCGTGACGAACTGATGCAGCTTCAGTTCACAACGGGGCAGGACATTATTTTCGACGGCATTCGTCGGCTTCTGCCCGGTGAGACACTCCGGATCGTGGATGGGCGAATCGTGGAATCGCGGCGGCGGCATGTTCTGCATGAAGCGCGGGAGACGATTCCGGCTCGTTTGACCGATGAGCAGGCGCTGGCGAGGTTGGACATAGCACTGCTCGACAGCGTGTCGGCACATCTGCGGGCGGATGTGCCACTTGGGCTGTTTTTGTCGGGCGGGATCGACAGTTCGGTTATTCTGGCGGCTGCGCACCGTCTTGGGTTGCCGCATCCGCGTACGTGGACAGCGCGCTTCGATGCTGGAAAAGCGGATGAGTCCGCTGATGCCGCAGCATTGGCGGCGTCTGTTGGGGCCAAGCACCATGTGCTGACCGTCACGGAAGACATGGTCTGGCGTGATCTGCCATCCATCGTGGCGTGCATGGATGATCCGGCCGCCGACTATGCTGTCATCCCGACATGGTTGCTGGCGCGTGAGGCGCGAAAAGACGTGACCGTTATTCTCAGCGGTGAGGGTGGGGATGAGCTTTTTGCAGGTTATGGCCGCTATCGGCGCGTTATGAAGCCCTGGTGGAAGGGCGGGCGGGCGCCGTATCGGTCCGGGACGTTCGGCAAGCGCTTTGCAGAGCACGGGCGGCAGTGGCGGCGCGGGATTGCCACGACGGAGCTGGCTCTAGGCGTTTCAGGTTTGGAAGGCGCGCAGGCGCTGGATATTGCGGAATGGCTGCCCAATGATCTGCTACTCAAGCTGGACCGATGTCTGATGGCTCATTCGGTTGAGGGGCGTACGCCGCTGCTGGACCCGGTGGTAGCCAAGGCGATCTGGCCGCTGCCGGAGCACTTCAAGGTGCGGGACGGTTACGGTAAGTGGCTTCTGCGACGCTGGCTTCAGGATGCGCTGCCGCAGGCCCGTCCATTCGCGCCGAAGCAGGGCTTTACTGTTCCGGTTGGCCTATGGATCGAGAAACAGGCACATCGTCTGGGACCACTGGTCGCACGACAGCCCTGCATCCGGGCGATGATTCCCGCAGCTGACGTGGAGCATCTTTTCGCCCGAGCCAGTCAGCGCGGTGTAGCGCGGCAGGCCTGGACGCTGCTGTTTTTCGCGCTGTGGCATCGTCATCATATCGAAGGGGTTCCCGTGGACGGGGATACATTCGAAACTCTCTCGCGCGCTTTATGAGTGTCTTACTGATTTGCAAGGACGGAACATGCATTACGATCTGATCATCCGCGGCGGAATCTGTGTTTTTCCATGGGGCGAGGCCGAAGCGGATATCGGTGTGCGGAATGGAAAAGTGGCGTCGCTGTCTGTCGGATCGGCGGACGAGGCGAGCCGGGTGATCGATGCACGCGGCCTGCATGTCCTGCCCGGACTGATCGATGCGCATGTTCATCTGCGCGATCCGGGCAAGCCCGAGGTCGAGACACTTGAAACCGGGACGCGGGCTGCGGCGCTGGGCGGTATCGCGACGGTTTTCGACATGCCAAACACGTCCCCAAGTGTGACGGACGTGACGATGATCGACTGGAAGCGCGATCATATCCGCAAGACGGCACACGTCGATGTCGGTATCTATGTCGGTGCGACCCGTGAAAATACGCCGGATCTGGCAATGCTGGAACAGCAGCCGGGCGTGTGCGCGGTGAAGGTTTTTGCCGGATCGTCTACGGGCAATCTGATGATCGAGGACGATGCGGGGCTGGAAGCGGTCATGCGCTCGGGACACCGTCGCGTGGCCTATCATTCCGAGGACGAATATCGTCTTCAGGCCCGTAAACCGATGTTCCATGAAGGCCAGCCTTACGAAACGCACAGCGTCTGGCGGGATGTGGAATGTGCGTTCCTTGGTACGCGCCGCATCATGGCTCTGGCGCGCAAGACCAACCGTCCGGCGCATATCCTGCATGTCTCGACAGCCGAAGAGCTGGACTATCTGGCGGATTACCGTGATATTTCCACGGTCGAGGTTCTGGTGAACCATCTCACACAGGTGGCGCCGGAATGTTACGAAAAGCTCGGTGGCCTTGCCGTCATGAACCCGCCGCTGCGGGACAGGTCGCACTGGGAAGCAAGCTGGAAGGCCGTTCGGGATGGTCGGGTGGACGTGGTTTCGTCCGACCATGCTCCGCATCCGCTTGAGGCCAAAAAGCTACCCTGGCCGAAATGTCCGGCGGGTCTGACGGGGACGCAGACGATCGTGCCGGTCATGCTCGATCATGTGAATGCGGGGCGCCTGTCGCTGTCGCGTCTGGTGGATCTGATGGCGGCAGGGCCAGCACGGGTTTACGGTTTGCAGACCAAGGGGCGGATGGCCGTTGGATTCGATGCCGATTTCACGCTCGTGGACATGAAGGCTGAGCGCGAAATTACCAATGACTGGATCGTCACGCCTGCGGGTTGGACGCCGTTCGATGGCACGCGTGTCACGGGCTGGCCGATGGCCACAATCGTGCGTGGAACGGTCGTGATGCAGGACAATGAGGTTTCGGGTGCGCAAACCGGTGAGCCTGCCAAATTTGCGCCTTGATCTGGGCGTAGGGCGCGCAACGCTTCGAACAGGAAAGGGAGCTGTATGAGACGTTGCGTTGCCGCCAGCCGTAAGGCGGTGCTGTTTGGTGTGGTTTTTTCTGGGATCGCCGCTGTCGGGTCGGCCAGTGCGGCCGAAGCGGCCTGGACCGCTTCAAAATGTGGTGCCGAGCCTCAGGCACCTGCGGTCAAGGCTGCGACGGTCGCGCAGTATAATGAGAGCGTGGATCGCGTGACGGCCTATGAAAAGGCGGCCCGCGTTTACAATGCGTGTGTTGCGGCTCAGGCCAACCGGGAAGAGACGGCGATCAGTCAGGAAGCAAGCACGCGGATTTCCCACGTCCATGCGGGTAGCGCGGCTGTGCAGTCTCATATCGCGGCGTCCTTTCAGGCGCTGTCCAGCAATCTGGCCGCTGCCAGCCGTAAACTGGGCCATCACTGACGCTTTGCAGGGCGCGTCGTGATTTTTACTGCCCCATGCGTCCCTGATTCTGAGCCGGAGTCAGGGATGTGGGGCCGGCATAGGTCTGACGGGCGACATTGGGCATGAGATCGGGACGTGCCCAGCAGGTTGTGCCCTCGAAGCCTGTGGTGCAGTAGGGCTGCGGCGGCGGTGGCCCCGCCGGCCGGGCGCAGAAACTTTCGTCATCGTACAGATAGGCCGTGTTGCAGTCCTTCCCCGTGACGGCGGAAGCGATGCGATCTGGCGCACAGCCTCCAAGCGCGCAGAACGCTAAGGGAAGCAGCAGAAGCAAGGCAGGCTTTTTCATGGCCGTCAGGATGCTTCCGGTGCGGTTAAGGAAGTCTGAATGTCGGCCGGATTTTCTGCCGTGATACCGTTTTTCACAGTCCTATGGACTGTTTCAGCTAACCTTAAGATGTGTGAAGCGTTTGCCGCAACGGTGCGGCGCCTGTATGGTCGCGCAAACAGTTTGAAGACCGATCCAGCAGGGGACCAGGTGGCAGACGATTTCATCACGCAGGTGAACGAAGAAATGCAGGCGCAGCGGTTGCGAGCCATGGCACGGCGCATAGGCGCTGTGGTGGGCGTTGTGGCCCTGTTTGGAGCCATTGGTGGTGGTGTGTGGGGCTGGAACAGTCATGCGCGCCATGCAGCACAGCAGGCGGCATCGGCACGGTACTTTACCGCCATGACGGCGCTGTCCGATCCCAAGCATGACGCCGCGGCCACCCAGAAGGCTACCGCGACCTTCCAGGATCTGGCGGAGCATGGTCCGGTGGGCGTGCGCTCCTATGCCGCGCTGCGTCTGGCCGATCTGCAGAGCCAGGCTCACCAGACAGACGCGGCATTGAAGACGTGGCAGGGCGTGGCGGATGATAACGCTGCCGATCCCGCCCTGCGGGATATGGCGCGCTACATGAGCCTGAACTCGCGGACTGCAACGGCTGATCCGAAGACGCTCCGTCCGGGCTATGAAGCCCTTGCGCAGGGCGGTGGTGCCTGGGCTCCTCTGGCTCAGGAAGGTCTTGTTGCGCTTGACCTGCGCCCCGGCGCGACGGCGGACCAGCAGAAGGAAGCCCGGCGCATCCTGACGCAGATCGTTGGCAGTGAAAACGCGACCGAAGGGGTTCGTGCGCGTGCGCAGGCCCTGCTCGAGACATTTGGAGACGCTGGTTGATGCGCCGTCCTGTTCTTTCCCGCTCTTCTCTCTCCGTGAACCGCTTTATGGGGCGTCGTGGTCTTCTGCGGGCGGCCTGCTCGGGCACTGCCCTGGCTGTTCTGGGCGGATGCAGCCTGTTTGAAGACGATACGAAGCCGCCTTTGGCCGGACATCGCGTGGACGTACTGTCCACGGGCGCCGGGCTGACGGTCGATCATGAAGATCATACGCCGATCAACCTTGGCCCGGTTCAGCCTGTGCGGGAATGGCTGCAGGAAGGGGGGCGGCCGTCCCATGTTGCCGTGAATGCGGCATGGAATGGTCCGGATCTGGCATGGAGCCATTCGGTCGGTGCGCCGACAGACCCATCGAGTTTTCTGGCAACGATCGCGATCATGCCGACTAACCGGGGCGCGATCCAGTCACCTCCGGTCATCGGCAACGGTCATATCTACACGACGGATGCGCAGGGCGTGGTGAAGGCCTGGACCTGGCCGGAACGCCGTCATGTCTGGACGCGTCAGCCTGCCACGGCCAGAAGCCGTTCGACCAATATTGGTGGCGGCCTCGCCCTTGATGGGGACACACTCTACATCGTGGATGGTGTGGCTCAGGCTCTTGCTGTTGAAGCTCTGACGGGCAAGGTGAAATGGCGCGTCAGCACCGAAACTCCGGGCCGTTCCGCACCGACGATCGCGGAAGGCCTCATGGTCTTCGGAACGATTGATGAGCGTCTGATCGCGCTGAATGCCAATACCGGTCATCAGGTCTGGACGTATCAGGCGACCGCATCCGACACTGTGATTTTCGGGCAGTCCGCCCCAGCTTTCGTGGATGGCGTCATCCTCGCGGGCTTTGGCAGTGGTGATCTGGTTGCGCTGCGTGCGGCGTCGGGCGAGATGGTCTGGAGTGACAGTCTCGGCGGCTCCAACGGTATGGGCGCCATGCTCGATTTCTCCTGTATCCGGGGGGCACCGGTCATCAAGGACGGAACGGCCTATGCCGTGTCCATGTCGCGCGTGCTGGTGGCGATCGACATGCGTTCGGGCCGCCGTCTGTGGGAACGTGAGGTCAGTGGACAGAGTCCTATAGCGATCTGTGGCGACTGGATGTATGTCCTGTCCACGGATCAGCAGATCGCCTGTCTGGATCGTCTGTCCGGGCATGTGCGCTGGATCACGCAGTTGCGTCGCTTTGTCCGCGTTGATGTGGAAAAGAATGCGATTTCCTGGGTGGGTCCGCTTCTCGTGAACGGCAAGCTGATCTGCTTCTCCACCTTTCCGAAAGAAGGCATGGCTGTCCTGAATGCCGTGACCGGAAAACTTGAACTGACCCGTAAGACTCCCGCCCCGTGTCAGGTTCAGCCGATCGTCTGTGACGGTCATGTACTGACCCTGTCCCAGGACGCCGTTCTGCGGGCCTATGGCTGAACGAATGACCTCTGAGAACCTGCCCGTTGTTGTTATTGCCGGGCGCCCGAATGTCGGGAAATCCACTCTGTTCAACCGGCTTGTCGGCCGTCGTCAGGCGATCGTGTCCGACATGCCGGGCGTTACGCGCGACCGCAAGGAGGGCGAGGCCCTTCTGCGAGGCCGTCGTGTCCGGCTGATTGATACGGCCGGACTGGAGGAAGCCGCACCAGATACGCTGTATGGGCGGATGCGGGCTTCGTCCGAGTCTGCTGTTGCGATGGCGGATCTGGTGCTGTTCTGCATTGATGCGCGCTCGGGCATTACGCCCGCGGATGCGCATTTTGCGAGTTGGTTGCGACGTCAAAACCGTCCGGTTCTGCTGATCGCCAATAAGGCGGAAGGGCAGGCGGGGACAAATGCGGCTCTTGAAGCCTATTCGCTGGGATTGGGAACGCCGCTGGCACTGTCTGCGGAGCATGGCGAAGGCATTGCCGATCTCATGGGTGAGATTGCCGAGCGTCTACCGCCGGCGGAAAAATCCCGTCGTCGTGAGGCTCCGAGGGCCGAAGGCGAGGAGGGTGAAGACGAGCGTCCGGCTGGTCCGCTGCGTCTGGCGATTATTGGTCGTCCGAATGCAGGAAAGTCCACGCTGCTGAACTGTCTGCTGGGCGAAGAGCGGATGATTACAGGTCCAGAGGCTGGCCTGACGCGCGATTCCATTGCCGTGACCCTGCATGACGAGCATGGCGAGATCCGGCTGGTCGACACGGCGGGAATGCGCAAGCGTGCCCGTGTCGAGCAGCATCTTGAGAGAATGTCCGTCTCGGCTTCCATCGAAGCTCTGAAAATGGCGGAAGTGGTCGTGCTGGTGATTGATGCGACGCTTGGCGTGCATGAGCAGGATCTCCAGATTGGCCGTCTGATCGAGCGTGAGGGCCGGGCCTGCGTTATCGCTCTGAATAAATGGGATGCGGTCGAGGACCGGAATGCGACCAAGAAGGCGATTCTGGACCGGTTGGAAATCTCGCTGGCCCAGGTGCGTGGCATTCCGGTTGTGACGTTCTCCGCGCTGACGGGAGCGGGCGTGCATCGTCTCCTTCCGGCCGTTCGGGAGGTTTATGAGATATGGAATTCGCGTGTTTCCACGGGTGAATTGAACCGCTGGTTTGAGGATGCGCTTGAGCGTCATCAGCCGCCGCTCGTGGACGGTCGCCGTCTTAAGCTGCGGTACATGACGCAGGTGAAGGCGCGCCCACCAACATTCCTGCTGTTCGGCACGCGGGCGGAGCAGCTTCCGGATTCCTACAAACGCTATCTGGTGAACGGACTGCGTGAAACGTTCCACATGCCGGGAGTCCCGGTGCGTCTGCAGTTGCGCGGAACGAAAAATCCTTACGCGGAAAAGTGATTTTCTGTTCGTTTGGATATAGACCACACCCCTGATCGGTCATTAATACAGGACCGGCTGTTTCCGATTTCGGAACGTTCGGTCCTGTCCCCTTGAATAAGGGTGTGTTTCGGGGGAGGTAACTACGGGTATGGTTGGGATTGCTTCGTCTTCCAGTGAGGGGCTGTCTACGCAACAGTCCCGTAGCACGGCACGGGCGACAACCCTTGGTATTCTGGCAGCGCTGGCTGGGCTGATGTTCGGCCTTGATACCGGAGTCGTCGCCGGTGCGCTGCCGTTCATTGCAACCGATTTCCATGCCGGCGATGCCCTCCAAGGCTGGATTGTCTCGTCGATGATGGCCGGGGCGGCAGTCGGGTCACTGTTTGCCGGACGCATCTCGGTTCGGTTCGGCCGCACGGGCGCCATGTTGGGGGCGGCGATCCTGTTTCTGCTCGGAACACTGCTCTGTGCCTTGGCGCCCGGGGCAGCTGTCATGATTGTCGGGCGTCTTTTCCTTGGGCTTGCAGTTGGTGTGGCTGCCTTTGCCGCCCCGCTCTACATTTCCGAAATCACGGTCGAGTCCGTCCGCGGTGCCATGATTTCGTTCTATCAGCTCATGGTTTCCCTCGGGATTTTTCTCGCATTCGTTTCCGACAGCTTGCTGGCTTCGGGTGGCCACTGGCGTTGGATGCTCGGCGTCATGGCATTGCCGGCCAGTTGCTTTCTTGGAATTGTCCTGATCCTGCCGCACAGCCCTCGCTGGCTGATGATGCGCGGGGAAAAAGAGCGTGCGCGGCGCGTCCTGCAGAGCCTGCGCTCGGATGAGGAAGTGGCCGAAGCGGAACTGGTCGACATCCAGTCACGCCTGCAGAAAAGCAGCGATGCGGGTTTGGGGCTTTTCAGGAGCAATCCTAATTTCCGCCGCACCGTCTTCCTGGGCATGCTGCTCCAGATCATGCAGCAGCTCTCGGGGATCAACGCGCTTTTGTATTACGCCCCGCGCGTCTTTCAGGCGGCTCATTTCGGGACGAACGCGTCCATCTGGGCTACCACTCTTGTGGGCCTGACGAACATGGCGCTGACCGGAGTGGCGATTGCGTGCGTCGACCGCTGGGGACGGCGTCCTTTGCTGATCCTCAGTTGCGGTATTGCTGCATTTTCGTTGGTAGGGGTCGGGACATTGCTGGCCATAGGGGCGCAGAGCTTCGGGCTGCAGCTTCTGCTGTGCGGATTCGTTCTTCTGTTCGTCGCGGGTTTTGCCATTGGCGAGGGCCCCCTGGTCTGGACGCTGTGCTCGGAAGTTCAGCCGACGCGTGGTCGGGATTTCGGGATCGGTTGCTCCACAGTGACCAACTGGGCCGCGAACTGGGCCATTTCCAACATGTTCCCGCTGGGCATGGCGATGATGGGAGCGTCCTCTACGTTCCTGCTGTTTGCCGTCTTCAATGGTCTTTTTATTCTTGTGACCGTATTGTTCGTTCCCGAAACGAAAGGCGTCTCGCTCGAGAGACTGGAAGCCAATCTTTTTGCAGGCAGGCGCCTGCGTGATTTGGGGCGGTAAAAGAATGACGGCGACGACGGAAGACGGTCCTCAAGAAGAGTACGATGCTAAACGCCATGCCGGGCTGTATGGAGCCCAGCGCTTCAAGGCAATGTCGGCCGTGCTTCTGGCGCTCCTTCTGTCGGTTCTGGACTATGCGATCGCGAATGTGGCTCTGCCGCTGATTGCTGAGGATCTGCATGCGTCGTCTTCGCGGGCCATCTGGGTCGTTAATGCTTATCAGCTCGCCAATCTGTCCTGCCTTCTGCCGCTGGCGTCGCTGGGGGCGCGTGTCGGGTTCGCGCGACTGAGTCAGTTTGGGATCTTCCTGTTCCTTATTGCGTCCGTTGCCTGTGCCCTGTCACAAAATCTGTTGGAGCTGACGCTCGCGCGGGCGCTCCAGGGTATGGGCGGCGCCTGCATCATGAGCGTGAACTTTGCTCTCATCCGTTTTATTTACCCGCATAAGGAGTTGGGGCGCGGGATTGCGCTGAACGGGTTGTTCGTGGGAATCGGCGTGGCGCTTGGTCCGTCCCTGGGATCGCTGATCCTGTCTGTTGCGAGCTGGCCTTGGATTTTCTGGATCAATCTTCCTCTGGCTCTGGTGGCTCTGGTGCTGGCTCATTCCGCGCTTCCCCAGACCCCGCGGAGCGATATCCCCACTGATATGGTCGGCTCGCTTTTGACTATGGCTTCGTTTGCGCTGACCGGTGTTGGTCTGGACGGGTTGATGCATGCCGATTTCCTGTCGGGCGGCGTCGTGACGTTCGCGGGAGGGCTCTGCTGGGCGATGCTGCTGCATTACCAGCGCGAGAGGCTGGAGCCGATTGTGCCGGTTGATCTGCTGGCGCGCAGGCCATTCCTGCTGGCCTGTCTGGTTGGGTTTCTGGGGTTTGTGGCCTCCAATCTTTATATCGTGGCGATGCCGTTCACGCTGGCGACCGTTTTCCACCGTGGACCCGGGACAATCGGGCTTTTGATTGCGCCTTGGGCTGTCGGAGTGGCGACGATGTCCTTTGCGGTCAGTCGTCTGGCGGATCGTTTTCCGGCGTCGGTACTCTCCTCAATTGGTCTGCTCATTACGGCGAGTGGGTTCTGTCTGTTGTGGTTTCTGCCGACGGATGCTGGCAACTGGGCCATCGCCTGGCGGACGCTGTTTGCCGGATGCGGGTTTGGACTGTTCCAGCCCCCCAATAACCGTGCGATCATGGTGAGCGCGCCTCCGGGCCGTGAGGGTGGAGCGAGCGGCATGCTCTCAGTTGCGCGGCTGGGCGGTCAGACAACGGGGGCATTGCTCGTGGCCGGACTGTTTACGGTCTTTCCTCATCCGGCTTTCATCTGTCTGGGGACCGCGATGATGGTGGCGTTTACGGGAGCCACACTCAGCCTGGGGCGGAAATATCTCGCAGCCTGAAGAGCGTGGTGGCGCGCTGATCCGCGCTCTCCAGCTCCTGCGTGACCGGAACTGTTTGTCGGGTCAGCACTTCGAGTGGCATTGACGGCGCGTAGTGCCGACCCGGATCACAGAGCCAGACTTCGCAGGTTTTCGAACACTCCAGCAACCAGGGCACGATCCGCGCGGCCATGGCCTCGTTGTAACAGACATCTCCGATGAGCAGCAGGTCGCAGTCGGCGATTGTTCCGATCAGGTCTCCGGGGGCGGAAGTGATGGTCACGTTGTTGAGGCGTGCATTCAGAGCTGTGGCTTCCAGGGCGATGGGGTCGATATCGTTGGCCTGAACTTCGGACGCACCCGCTAGGGCAGCGGCAATGGCGGCAAGGCCGCATCCGCAGGCTACATCAAGAACGCGGCGCTCCCGGACATACCCAGGGTTGTCGAGAATAAAGCGTGCGATGAGCTGGCTGCCGGGCCATGCGAAGGCCCAAAAAGGCGGCTCAATGCCGATCTGTTCGAGATAGACTTCGCTGGCCTGCCAGATGGGTGTGATTTCGGTCGCCAGGTGAAGGGAAATCTCCGGTACGATCATGGCCTGTGCGATGGCAGTGTTGTCGCGGATGAAACCGGTGGGATTGCTCAGGGCTATGCTCATCCGAAAAATCTTGCGGCAACGAATCCGGCAGCGAGCACAAATCCGATGGGCACGTTGCGACGAAATTCGATGAGGCAAGCAGGGGCATCGTAAGGGTTCAGTACGCGGACCTGCTGGAGCAGCATTGCGGTCGCAACGGCGAGGAAGGGCCAGAAGGTCCAGTGTAAATGCGCGTGGATGGCGACGAGTGCCAACGCCAGAAGCATGAGGCTGTAGCAGCTGGCGATGAACGGGCGGGCACTTTTTTCCATCAGGCGGGAGGTGGAGCGAACGCCGATGCGGGCGTCATCATCCATATCCTGAAAGCCATAGATTGTGTCGAATCCGAGTTGCCAGAGAATGACGGCACCGTAGAGCAGCAGGCCGTTATCATCGAGCGTTCCCGCTGAGGCTGCGTATCCCATCGGGGCGCCGAATCCGAAGGTAAAACCCATGACCAGCTGCGGCCACCAGGTGACGCGCTTGGCTGCCGGATACAGGGCGACGAGCAGGAGCGCGAGCGGGGCAAGGGCCCAGCAAACGGGCGGCAGGCAGACGAGCACGCCCAGCCCGATCAGCAAAAGGGCGACCAGCAGGAGCAGACCCTGTTTCAGGGATAGTGCCCCGCTGGCTAGGGGGCGACCTGCGGTGCGGGCGACCTTTGCGTCGATGTCGCGGTCCCAGATGTCATTCACGACGCATCCGGCCGAGCGCATGACGAGCGAGCCGAATGCGAACAGCGCCGTGTCGATCAGGCGCGTCTGAAGCGATGCGTGAGGCGCAAGGAACAAACCCCATACGCCAGGCAGGAACAGGAGCCATGTTCCGACCGGACGGTCGAGACGGGCGAGCAGGGCGTAGGAGCGCCATGGCTCGGGCAGGCGCGCAATGCGGCCGGTCAGCTGAATATCGGTATGGGCGCGGGTCTGGCTCATGGGAGATGTGATGCTGTGCGGACATGCTTCCGTCAATGGGCGAGGCGCGCTATCGGAAAAGGATGAGCCGATCCGACCCCCGTCTTTACGTCCCTGTGTCTGAAACAGCCTTCGCGGAAGGCCAGACTGTCCCGCTTCCACCGGGACAGGCACATTATCTGGGCAACGTCATGCGGCAGGGCGTGGGCAGTGCTGTCCGTGTGTTCAATGAGCGTGACGGCGAGTGGGTGGCAGAAATTGCGGCCCTGAAAAAAGATAAGGGAACTGTCCTGCTGCATCGCCGCGAGCGGACTCCGGCTTCGACGCGAGGTGTGGAACTGCTGTTCGCGCCGCTCAAGCGGGATGCGACGGAACTTGTCATACGGATGGGAACCGAATTGGGCGTGACGCGCTTTCGGCCAGTTGTGACGGAGCGGACCAATACGCACCGCCTCAATCTGGAGCGACTGTCGGTGATTGCAATCGAAGCAGCCGAGCAGTGCGAGCGGCTTGATGTTCCAGAGATTCTGCCGCCTGAGTCGCTGCGGGCGGTGCTGGCGGACTGGCCGGACGATCGTCCGCTTTTTGCTGCTCTGGAACGTCGTCCGGGTGAGGATGCGACTGTGCAGGCGGTAGCTCTGCTGATCGGGCCGGAGGGCGGCTTCTCCGAGGCGGAAGTGGAGCTTCTGCGGCGGCATCCTGCCGTTCATGCACTCAGTCTCGGGCCGCTGGTACTGCGGGCGGAAACGGCCGTGTGCGCGGGGCTGGCCCGTCTTGCAGAGGGAGCCGAGGGCGCTGCCTGAGGGTGACAGAACCGTCGGACCTGCTACAGTTCAATCATTATCGAACAACGAATTCAGACCGAGGCCAAACGTCATGTCCAATCCCGGCACGTCCAATACTGCGTCGATCGAAAGCCGGGCGCAGCTCGTCGAGGCGATCTCACGGGGTTGCAAACCGCAATCTGAATGGAAGATCGGGACCGAGCACGAAAAATTCGGCTTTATTCTTCCGCACGATGCTGACGGACGCGCTCCTCTGTCGCCGCCGCCTTACGCGCCGCGTGGAATCGGGGCATTGCTGGAAAAGCTTCAGGGGCCGGATTGGTCGCCGATCATGGACGGCGAAAACCTGATCGGGCTGAAAGGGCAGAACGTACAGGCTGGGCGGGCGATTTCTCTTGAACCGGCCGGACAATTCGAGCTTTCGGGCGCACCGGTTGTGTCGCTTCAGGAAACGGAAGCGGAGATGCAGGAGCATTACGATCAGGTCCGTGGCCCGGCTGCAGAACTAGGTCTTGGCTTCCTGCCGTTCGGTTTTCAGCCGCTCTGGTCGCGCGATGAGATGCCCTGGATGCCTAAGAGCCGCTATGCGATCATGCGCAATTACATGCCGAAGGTCGGCACGCTTGGCCTCGACATGATGACGCGGACCTGCACGGTTCAGGTCAATCTCGATTTCAGCGACGAAGCCGATATGGCGCGCAAGATGCGCGTCTCTCTGGCCCTTCAGCCAGTAGCAACGGCGCTGTTCGCGAATTCTCCGTTCGTCGAGGGCAAGGCGAATGGCCTGCTGTCCAACCGTGCGCGGATCTGGACCGATACGGACAACCAGCGTTCGGGACAGCCTTCGGTGTTCTTCGAGGACGGGTTCGGTTTTGAACAATATGTGGACTGGGCGCTCGATGTGCCGATGTATTTCGTCTCGCGTGAGGGGAAGAACATCGACGTGGCAGGCTGCTCGTTCCGTCGCTGGCTCGCTGGAGACATTCAGGAGCCCTTGAAGGGTCTGACGCCGACGGTTGGAGACTTTGAAGACCATCTGACGACGGTTTTCCCGGATGTGCGTCTCAAGCAGTTCCTTGAAATGCGTGGCGCGGATGCCGGGAAGTTGGAAATGATGGTGGCGCAGTCGGCTCTGTGGGTTGGCTTGCTGTACGATCCAGCAACGCTCGAAGCCGCAGAAAAACTGGTGCGAGAGCAGCCCTGGAGCGCTTATCAGCAGCTTCGGGCCGAAGTGCCGAGTTTGGGGCTGGATGCCGCATTCCCGGGCGGGCTGAAACCGCTGGCCAAGCGTGTGCTCCAGCTTGCCGAGCAGGGACTGCGGGCCCGTGTGCGTAACGAAGCCGGCTATCTCGATCCGTTGCATCTGATTGCTGATGGTGGTCCGAATCAGGCCCAGTACTGGCTGGATCTGTATAATGGTGCCTGGGGGCAGAGCGTGAAGCCGCTCTTTACCGAAGCCGCTATCTGATTTTATAAGACGGGACCTGCTGCCTACGTGACGAAACTTTCCGAGCTGACCGAACGCGAAATCCTTGCGCTGGCTATCGCCAGCGAGGAAGAGGATGGTCATATTTACGCGGATTTCGGCCAGATGCTGGCGGAAAATTATCCCGACAGCGCCGCCATTTTCCAGGATATGGCGGAAGAGGAAAATCATCATCGCCGGGCGTTGATCGACCTGTTTGTCCGGCGTTTTGGTAATCATATTCCGCTGGTCCGGCGGCAGGATGTGCAGGGCTTTCCGTCCCGTAAATCTGCCTGGCAGATGCAGAATCGTGGGATCGAGGCCATCCGGGCGCAGGCTGCCGATATGGAGCGGCAGGCGGCACGATTTTACCGTCAGGCCGCCGGGCAGACCCATGATGCCGAAATCCGCAAGCTGCTGGGTGATCTGGCGACCGAGGAAGACCGGCACCAGCGCGAAGCGCGGCGGCTTGAAGACGCGCATCTGAGTGACAATTCCCGTGACCGCGAAGACGAACATAGCCGCCGCGATTTCGTACTGCGGATCGTCCAGCCGGGTTTGGTCGGACTTATGGATGGCTCCGTCTCGACGCTTGCGCCCGTTTTTGCGGCGGCGTTTGCAACACATAGTCCACATGCGGCTTTTCTGGTCGGGCTTGCCGCGTCGCTGGGAGCCGGGATTTCCATGGGACTGGCGGAAGGGCTCGCCGACGACGGTAAGCTGTCCGGACGTGGCGCTCCCCTTTTGCGTGGGCTGATTTGTGGTGCCATGACGTTTGGCGGTGGTATCGGGCATACGTTGCCGTTTCTGGTGCCGGATTTCCGTCTGGCCTTTGGCGTGGCGCTCATTGCGGTGGCGATCGAGCTTCTGCTGATTTCCTGGGTGCGCTGGCGGTATCAGGACACGCCGTTCGGATCGGCCATGGTGCAGGTCTTCCTTGGTGGGGCTCTTGTTTTTGCAACCGGCGTGCTGATTGGCAGTTCCTGAGACATGATGAACCGTTCTTTTTTCCGCGCTGCCGCTCTGGTGGCGCTGTTGCCCGTTACCCTGCCATCCATGGCATTTGCGCAGGCGACCCCCGCTCAGCTTCGTCCTGCGGATCAGGGCTGGATTTCACGGATTGAGGACACGCTGGGGAAGATCACGACCCTTCAGGCGCGTTTCAGGCAGACGGCGGCAGATGGTAGCACGAAGGTCGGAACAGCGACGCTCGACCGGCCGGGTCGCATGCGTTTCGATTACGACAAGCCGAGTCCGCTGCTGCTGGTCGCCAATGATGGGCGCGTTGTGTTTCAGGATCGTAGCGTTGATCAGGTGACGACTATTCCGCTGGACCGCACGCCGCTCGGGCTTTTGCTGCGTCCCGAACTCAAGCTGTCGGGCGATGTGACGGTGACGGGATTTGAGCACAGCAACGGGCAGATTCGGGTGCAGGTGGTGCGGACGCAGAGTGCGGGGGAAGGCACCCTGACGCTCCTCCTGTCCGATGCGCCGCTTGGTCTTCTGGGGTGGACGGTCGTGGATGCGCAGGGGCGCACGACCAGGATCGCCCTGTCCGATGTGCATCTGGGCGGGACTGTGTCTCAGTCCCTGTTCGTACTTCCCAAGGCTGATTGAGGCTTCAGTCCTTCAGTTCGCGTGAAAGCTCCAGCGCGCGTGCATAGACCGTGCGTTTGGGCAGCTTTACGATCCCAGCCACGAGAGCAGCGGCATCCTTGACCGAATGGGTTGTCAGGGCCTCGCGCAGATGCGTGTCCAGATCGGCGGCACCGCTGTCATCTTCGGCAGAGGGGCCGATCAGGAGCGTAATTTCACCGCGTGGTGCTGTGACGCGGAAATGTTCGAGAACTTCGGTAAGCGTGCCGCGGACCATTTCTTCAAATCGTTTGGTGAGTTCGCGTCCGACCGCTGCTTCGCGCTCGGGGCCGAAAACGTCGATCAGATCTTCGAGGCTCTCGACCAGTCGGTGCGGCGCTTCATACCAGATCAATGTGGAATGCAGTCCCGCCTGTTCTGCGGCGCGCAGAGCGGAAAATCCGGTCTTGCGGGCTTCGCTGCGGGGAGCCGGAAAGCCCAGAAACATGAAGGGCAGGGGCGGCAGGCCCGAAAGCGTCAGGGCCGTGATGACGGCGTTCGGGCCGGGGATGGCCGTGACGTGTATTCCGGCCGCGATGGCGGCGCGGACCAGCCGGTAGCCGGGATCGGACACCAGAGGTGTGCCAGCGTCAGAGACGACGGCATAGCGGGCACCTTCTTGTAGTTTTTCGATCAGGAACGGAGTGCGGTCCTGTTCGTTATGATCGTGCAGTGTGCGGGTTGGTGTGGCAATATTGCGCGAAAGCAGGAGCTTTGCCGTGACGCGTGTGTCCTCGCAGAGGATTGCGTCCACGGTGTTCAGTGTTTCGATCGCGCGTTCGCTAATATCGGCCAGGTTGCCGATTGGCGTTGCAACCAATATCAGACATCCACCTTCGGCCTGGCTCTGCGCGGGCAGGGGGGCGGCCGGTAACGTTTCAGCCGCATCGCTCAAGGGAGTTTCAGCGGAACATGACTTTTCGGACATCTGCATCCTCGGTGACAAACTCAGGGACGTATTGTCGCCCCTTGAGCCGTCTGCGCAAGGGTGTAAGCACCGGCCTTGCTGCGGGAACCTTCCTGACCCTTGCCGCCTGCTCGGGTGGCGGATCGTCTTCTGTGCCGGGTGTGGGCGGCGTTCCGGGTGTTTCTGAAGGTCCGGGCGCGCATGATGTCGGACTGATTCTGCCGTTGACGGGGCGCAATGCCGCTTATGGTTTGCGGATGCGCGATGCGGCGAAACTGGCCCTTTCAGCCAAGGGGTCGCCTGCGCTGGACGTACATGACACCAATGCTCCGGGCGGGACAGAGCAGGCTGTGCGCGATGCTCTTGCGCGTGGTGATGCCATTCTTTTGGGGCCTCTGACTGCTACCGAAACTGCAGCTGCAGCACCACTTGCGATCAATGCGGGCAAGCCGGAGCTTGCCTTCACCAGCGACTCCAGGCAGGCCCGTCCGGGCATCTGGGTCATGGGACTGACGCCAGAGCAGCAGGTCCGTCGGATGGTCGACGCCGCGCGGGCGACGGGGCGGAAAACTTTTGCGGCTTTCCTGCCGGACAATGCTTTTGGACATGCTATGGGGGACGGGCTGGCCCGGGCATGCCGCGATGCGGGGCTGAAGGATCCGCAGATCGTGTTCCACACGATGGACGCGCAGAATATCGATGATGGTTTGAAGACGCTCTCCGCCATTGAGACGCGCCAGCCCGCCGCTCCGGCGCTTGCGCCGACAGATGTCCCGGCTGGTCCTTCTGCGATCGATCCGACGGGAGAGACGACGGCCAACCCGACAGGGTCGACAGAAACGGGTGCTACGTCAGCGACACCCCCGGCTCCTCAGGGTGTACTACCGGTACCGCCGCCGCCATTCGATGCGCTGGTGCTGGCTGATACAGGGCTGGAACTGGGACGTGTCATTACGGCGCTCCAGGCAGATCATATCGATTCGTCGCAGGTCCAGATTATGGGGCCGGCGCTGTGGAAAGCGTTTGATGGCAAGCTCGGTGCCCTGCACGGGGCCTGGTATGCAGCTTCGGATGCGCATGACCGCATGGGTTATGTCGCGCAGTATCGGGCTCTGTACAAGCAGTCCCCGTCACCCGTCACGGATTTCGCCTATGACGCGGCGGCTCTGGCCGGAAGCCTGATCCGTCAGGGGGGCGTGACGACGCAGGCTCTGACGCGGCCGGACGGTTATATGGGTGTAGACGGGCTATTCCGCCTGCGGCCGGACGGGCATGTCACACGGGCACTGGCGATTTATCAGATCCAGCGTGGCGGTGGTGCCCGCATTGTTGTGCCGGCTTCGCGGGATGTGGCGATCCGCCCGAGCTGATACGGTCTTTTTTCAAAAGAGAAGCGCGTCCGTTTTTTGAACGGCGCGCTTTTTTTTATGTCTGGTCGAGGAAACCCGGGCGCAGGATCAGGCGGCGTAGGTCTCGGCGAGCGGCAGGACTGGGCGGATGACATGCAAGGCGAGCTCGAAGCTGGCATAGCTTCCGAGTTCGTGGTCACGGATCTGGTCGATCAGGACCCAACGCATTCCCTGCGGCCGCAGCATATAGGCCGGATCGGGGTTTTCACGGACCCATACCAGAACATGATCGACGGGGGCCGTGCCATCCACATTGACGGCATCATGGGCGGCCGGGGTAATTTCCGCATCGAAGACACCCATGCGCTGTCCGGCTTCCAGCCAGCGCAGCAGGTACTCGCGATGACGGGGGAGAAGGCCCTGACGCAGAGGTACAATGTTGCTCGCGTTGCGGCCATGAGAGAGGTCGTGAAGGTGAGCGACCTGCGCCATCAGGAAGTCCTCATCATAAAGCCGGGCAAGGACCCGGGTCGTGGTGATGAGTTCAGGCTAAGATCCGAAAGGCACGTTTCACAATCTTTAATAACCTCTGGAGACTGTTTTGCGACATAAACTATCCCTACTGTGACAAATCTGCCATGCTCTCAGTGCATAGCTTGACACTATGTTGTCATATTCCGGTACAGGGATTTGTTCCAGCGGCGGTGTAGCCAGAGCCAGGAACCCGGAATGTCGCGGATCCATTCCTCGAGACGGTCATTGAACAGCTGCGTCAGGACGAGAATGTCTCTGGCACGATCGTCCGTTTTCGTCGGCATGAAGGGCGCATCCACGACCAGAACGAGTCTGGCCGGACCATCACGACGGACATGTCCGGTCACGATCAGGGCGTCGTGCCTCAGAGCGAACACGGCTGCGGCAGAGGCCGTCATGGCGGGATGACCGAAGAGTCTGGCCTCGATTCCGTCATTCATTTTCTGATCGCCCAGAACGCCCAGATTTCCGCCTTTGGACAGATATTTCAGGGCTGCGCGTGCGCCTTTCGAGCCTTTGGGGAACATGGGCACATCCTGTCCCATCGCGTCCTGCCGGAGCCTGTGGATCAGGCGGTCAACGCCGGGATTGCTGGCCGCGCGGTAGAAGGACGCAAACGGCATGCCATAGCGCGCCACCACGGGCGGCATGAGTTCCCAGTTGCCGATATGGCCCGAAAAAAAGATGACGGGCCGGCCCGAGGCTTTGGCAGTTGCAAGATGTTCTGCGCCTTCGACGCTCCATCCTGCGCCGAAGGGCGTGTTCTGTTTCAGGCGGCTGAGATGGGGGAACTCGCCTATTGTGCGGCCCAAATTTTCCCAGCAGTCGCGGACGATGCGGCGGCGCGCGGAAGCGTCATAGTCTGGCAGGGCGAGTTGAAGGTTCCGGTCTGCGACTTTCGAGACGGGCAGCAGCGGTCCGACCGTACGCGCTACAAATCCACCCAGACTGGAAGAGGCTGCGGGCGGGAGGGTGCGGATCGCGGCCAAAAGAGCACGGACCAGAAGGGTTTCCGCGCGGTACAGGAAAGCCGTCACGTGTTGGAAAACAGCAGATTGAGGAGGCGTTCGGGGGATTTAGGATCGGCCCAGAGCAGCTCTACGCCAATGACCTTCACCTGTGTACGGAATGGGAATGGGAGTTTCACGGCGTCCTTGGCGGTAGTGACCAGCGTGGTTTCCGATTCCCGACTGAGGGCTTCGAGGCGCTGGATGTCACGAGGCGTATAAAAATGGTGGTCGGGAAAAGGGAGCGAACGGATGGGAGCCACGCCTGCGTCCCGGAGCATGTCGAAGAATTTTTCCGGGCGGCCAATGCCTGCAAACGCTACAATACGTCGTCCCAGAAGGGTCCGGATTTCGGGGCCTGGCACCAGTCTGGCCTGCGCGGTCAGGAGATGGGGCGGAAACGTCGGGAGCAGGTTATGCCGGTCATCCCCCATGATGACGACCGCCTTGGCACGAGCAAGGGCATCGGGCACCGGCTCGCGCAGGGGGCCGGCGGGCAGAACGCACCCATTACCGAAGCCAGTGACGCCATCCACGACAAGAACTGAGACATCCTGATGCAGTGTCGGGTTCTGGAAACCATCATCCATGATGAGGCAGTCCGCACCTTGGGAAATGGCGAGGCGGGCAGTTTCAGAACGGTCGGCCCCGATCCAGGTCGGCGCGCTTTGTGCAAGGAGAAGCGGTTCGTCGCCCACGTCGCGGGGCGTGCTGCGGCTTGGATTGACGTCGATCGGGCCACGCTCGCGGCCGCCATGCCCTCGGCTCAGGATATGGGGGTGATGGCCCAGGTCCCTGAGGCGCTGGACGAGATCAAGGGTGAGAGGGGTTTTACCGGTGCCGCCTGTGGTGATGTTGCCGCAGCACAGGACTGGAACGGAAGCATGGAAGGTCGGTTGTCTGAGGCGGCGGCGGGTAAGGGTTGTGGCGATAAAGGAGAACGGCCGCAGGAGACGGGCGGCGGTGCTGCGGGTGGGACGCAGCCAGAAGCGGGGTGGACGACGCGTCATCGTTCAACCGTTTTCAGGATGCGGTCTCGCAGGACGCTCACCACGGAGCGCTGCAATCCCGTTGTCCTGACGGGCGGGAGAGGGGATTCGAGCCATCGTGTCAGACACTCCACATCGGTCACGACATAGATTGTATCAGAAACAGTGGCCATTGCCTCCCGCCAGTTCTCCATTTTCGGCCCAGTCGCCGTAGGAATGCCCAGACGCAGCGGCTCGAACGGGTTGTGGCCGCCACCCTTTCCGACAAGGGAATTGCCCAGAAAACAGCGGTCCGCCAGACGGTAGAACAGACCCAGTTCGCCCAGCGTATCGGCCAGCCAGGTCTGTGTCTGGGGTGTTGGGTCCTGTCCTGCCGTCCGGCGGGGCAGGTCAAAGCGTGCTGCCAGTTCTGCGCCACGGGCGGGGTGTCGTGGGACGATGATGGTCAGCAGATCGGGCTGGAGCTTTCGGGCTTTTTCCGCGGCCTGAAGGACAAGCTCTTCTTCGCCGGGGTGGGTAGATGCGGCGACGAAGACGGGGCGGACGCCGATCAAGGTTTTTAGCCGAGCATATTCCGTCTCGTCATAGACAAGAGGCGGAGCGTCCTGTTTGAGGTCGCCGTCTTCATAGATCGGGAGAGCCCCCAATGCCCGGAAGCGCGCAGCGTCTTCGGGGCCACGGGCTGCCACCCAAGACAGGCGTTTCATCATGTGGCGTGCCGGCTCTCCCAGACGGATCCACAGACGGGCCGAACGATCCGACAGGCGCCCGTTGACGAGTATGACCGGGATGTCGCGGTGCGAACAGGCTGCAATGATGCCTGGCCAGAGTTCGCTTTCCACGAATATGACGCCTTCCGGCTGCCAAATGTTCAGGAAGCGCCTAAGCCAGCGTGGTACGTCGTGGGGGATGAAGCGGTGTATGATCCGCTGCTCGTAGAGTGGATGCCGAGCCACGATCTCGCTGCCGGTGACGGTTGCGGTCGTAAAAAGGATGCGCATGTCGGGCCGGGCCTTGAGCAGGGCATCGGCAAGCGGCAGGGCGCAGAGGGTCTCGCCGACGCTGGCGGCATGGATCCACAGAAGCTGCCCCGGGGGGCGGTGGCCCCGGCGTGGTCCCGTGCGCTCCAGTCCCATGCGCTCGCGAAGGCGGCCGGGTAGCTCGCGTCCGCGATGCAGGCGGATGCGCAGCATGACCGTCAGGGCCGGGGCCATGAGGGTTCCGGCTGCACGCCATAGATGGTCCGCCAGATTGGACTGCTGGTGCCGCACCACGCTCTCGGCGCGCAGCGAGACGTCGTTCAGGGCGTTCTGGAGGATCGTGGCATCGGGCTGAAACAGGGGCTCGCCCATGATGAGGGCGCCGCGTCCGAACGGAAGGGGGAAAACCAGTCTGTCCCATGAGGGCAGGCGCAGACTTGTGCAGGCCATGCCGAGGGGCACTACCGGGCATTGAGCCAGGCGGGACAGGACGATGGCACCGGGCTGGACCTGTTCAGCCGGTCCGCGGGGACCGTCCGGGGTGATCCCGACAATCGAGCCGCTCTGAATTTCTTTCAGTGCTGTACGGAGGGCCGCGGCCCCGCCCTTGTCTTTGCCCTTTTTGCTGGAGGAGCCATGGATGCCGATGATGCCCCATGGCCGGACAATATTTGCGATCAGCACACCGTCGGGATTGCGGGAGACCAGAAAGCGGAGGGCCAGACGCGGCTCCTGCGGGCGCGCCCAGAACCACAGGGCCGGGCTGAGTGCCAGGGAGCGGTGCCAGAAGGCGACCACACTTCCCTGACCGGGCGTCAGCAGCGTTTCGACCGCACGGGGAGAGCCGCTGATCTGCCAGCGTGTGGAACGCAGACAGACCCCCAACCACAGGCGAAGAAGGCGTGAAGACAGGGTCATTCCGTGTCGCGTAGCACGCGGCGTTACGGGCGGCAAAGGCTGGGCATGTATCCTTGGCCGCCTTACCTCCTCAGGGTGCAGGATGGCGGACTTCAAGGGACGTGAAGGTCACCTGAGCCACATCGCCATGGCAGGGCATGTGCCATCCTGTCTGGCCGGAGACGGCCTCGAACCACATGACGGGTGCCGTCGCGGACGTCGGCATGGCGAGCACGCTGCGGCTTCCGTTGACGACAACAACAAGTGTTCCGTTCGGGCGCGAGGAGAGGGTGTAGTTGATGTTGCGGTCCGGGTAGATCGTCCCGGCGACGACGCTCCGGCTCGTGTTGCCGTCATGGATTGTCACCGTGACCTGCGAGTGTTTGCCATCAGCTACCAGTTCCACGACTGCTCCGCGCGCACTCTGGATACGGCCGATAATGACACGCTGGTTGCTGGGCCAGGTGTCAATATGCAGGTTGGCGGTCATGTCGGCAGGTGTCTGCTGGAAATACCAGGCCGTGCCTTCACGCAGGACAGTTGCGGGGGCTGTCTGTCCCCGGATGGAGGGCTGAAGCCCATCCGTCCGCAGGGTGATGGCACTTGTTGTGGGGCTCTGCTGATAGAACGGGCTGTGATAGCCAGTTGCCAGCCTGCTTCCCGGAACAAGGTGCAGTTTCAGTCGTGCCTGTGGCTCCTGAAGGGTGAAGCTGCCTGCTTGTGGCAGAGAGCGTGTGTCCATGGCCGATGCAGGAAGCAGCGCGGTACCTGACAATGCGAGGGTCAGGCAGGTTGAGCAGAAGATGCGGGACAGGGACATGAAGGTTCCTTCCAGGTCGGCAGGCAGGGAGAGCGGGTTCAGCGGCTCATGAGAACGGTGAGCTGCGCCTGTTCCAGAATGTGACGGGTGACACCGCCCAGAATCATCTGGCGCAGACGGGAGTGGGAATAGGCGCCCATGCCAAGCATGTCGGCATTGAACTCCGTGGCCGCCTTCAGGAGCCCCGCACCGATGTCACGGTTGACGGCCTCGAACTCGCGGGCCGTGGCGGAAATGCCGTGCATCCGCAGATAGGTCACGATCTCGTCCGCGCCCGGTCCACGACGCTGGTAGTCCTGACAGGTCAGGACCTGCACGGCTTCGGCCTTATGGGCCCAGGGCAGGATGCAGCGCAGGGCCAATGAGGCTTCGGGCGTGCCGTTCCAGGCGATGGCGATGCGCTTGCCCACTGTCTTCGGCGGGGCGGGCGGAGCGATCACGAGCGGGCGCCCGCTGTCGAACAGTATGGCATGCAGCGTTTCAGAGGCGCGTGGGTCGCCGTCCTGGGCGAGGTTCGGGACCAGAGTCATGTCGGCAAGGCGCGAACGCCATGTCAGGGAATCGTGCTCCGTCCCGTTGAGGACATCCAGGCTGGCACTGACGCCATCGCCCGCAGACGAGCCGATTTTCGAGGGCTCGACGCGTCGGATGCCATGCGCGTGAATGAAAGCGTCGAAGGCCTTGCGGATCGCGATCGCACGGCGCTGGGCCTCGGTCGTGGCCGTGTCGATCATTTCATTGACCATGCCAGCCGAGATGCCTTCGCCAGCCAGCGTTGCGACTTCGGACGGGTCCGAGCCGACCACGACAGCGGACAGATGGGCATCGAAGCGGTGCGCGAAATCCAGCGCGACCGACATGACGGCTTCGAGGTCACCGGAGCCGTTCAGGGGGAGGAGGATATTCTTGATGTCGATAAGCATGGGTCAGGGCTCCCCGGTCAAAATCTGCAGAACGTTGTTATGATGTATTTACGGATAAAGTCGTGTGACGTTCCATCTGTTTCCGTCACGGGTCCACACGGCCCTGTCATGCAGGCGGTAGGGGCGATCCTGCCAGAATTCGATGGCTTCGGGCAGAACGCGGAAGCCTGACCAGTTGGCAGGGCGGGGGATCGGACCCTCGCCATATTTCTCGTCCGCGGCTTTCAGGCGTTCCTCGAAGGTGCTGCGGCTGTCCAGCGGACGTGACTGCTCGGAAGCGACGGCGCCAAGGCGGGACATGCGCGAGCGGCTTGCGAAATACGCATCAGCTTCAGTACTGCTGACGGCCTCGACCGGGCCTTCGATCCGGATCTGGCGGCGGAGGGATTTCCAGTGGAAAAGCAGGGCGACATGCGGGTTGGATAGCAGTTCGCGCCCCTTGCGGCTTTCCAGATTGGTGTAGAAAACGAAGCCACGCTCATCCACACCCTTGAGCAGGAGCATCCGGACGGAAGGTCGCCCGTCGGACGTGGCGGTTGCCACGGCCATGGCGTTGGGATCGTTCGGCTCGGATGTCTCGGCATCCGACATCCAGGCCGCAAACAGAGCGAAGGGATCGGCCTTCAGGTCAATCAGGGGGATGTCGGACATGAGAATCTCCTTGGAACTGGATTGGCGGAACAGGCGTGGCGCGGCAGGAGCGGTGCAGACCGGCTCGTCAGTGTGAAGATCATAACGCGGATGGCATGTTTCAGTCATCCGGCCCGCTATGAAAACAGTTTAGGCGCTCTGCTCACATCGCACCTTGATCTGGGACAGCATGCGTCGTCGCAGCAGGCCACTGACAGGGCGTATGATGAGCCAGTAGGGGAGAAAGCGCCGCCGGACATAGGAAGTGGGGCAAAGGATATGTGTCTGCGTAACCAGGCGCGTCCGTTCCCGCCCGGCTGGCATTGTCATAAAGGACAGGACCAGGGTTGCACTGGACGCATCCCTGTCACCGAGAAATTCCATAGGTGTGTCAAAACGGCGCAGACCGTAATTCGTCCGCCAGAAAGAGCCTTTCAGCCCGTAGATCAGACTGCGATCGGTCTGTGAAAGAAGCGTGAAGTCCTGAAGCTCCAGAGGCGGTGGAGGCGGGGTGTGCAGCAGACGGGCAGGCAGTCCACGCAGGTAAAGGGCGGGGCGGAGAAGCGGATCATCCCCCAGACGGTAGCGGCGTACGGAGTTCAGAATGCTCTCGGGCCGGGCGCGGATCAGGATGGAGTGTCGTTCGGAAAAATCGAATGGGTCCATGGTGGCGCAGGCGGATTTCGAACACATGGGTAAAAATTCCTTAAGCGCCGGAGTGATGCCTTAATGTCCTGTCAGAGGGCAAAAAACGGCGCAATCGTCGCAAAGTCTTGTTTGTAACGGGCGCTTGTGCAACCACGGCCCTCAATACGCCAACGCGATTCAGGAAATCACCATGTCTGAAACGGAAGACAACATCCCGGCTCCAGTGAGCGGAACCCTTATGAAGGGCAAGCGCGGTGTGATCATGGGTGTTGCCAACAAACACTCTATTGCCTGGGCTATTGCCAGTGCCTGTGCGGCACAGGGGGCGGAGCTTGCCTTTACCTATCAGGGCGAGGCGCTGGGCAAGCGCGTCCGTCCGTTGGCCGAGAGTGTCGGGTCCGAACTCGTCCTCTCCTGTGACGTCAGCGATGACGACGCCATCAACAGCACGTTCGACGAAATCGAGAAGGTCTGGGGCAAGATCGACTTTGTGCTCCATGCCATCGCTTTTGCAGACAAACAGTATCTTCGCGGCCGCTATATCGACACGCCGCGCGATGCCTTCCTGCAGGCCATGGACATCTCCTGCTATTCCTTCGTGAGCGTTGCTCGTCGTGCATCTGCGATGATGAATCCGGGCGGATCGTTTCTGAGCATGACCTATCTCGGCGCCGAGCGCGTCATGCCGCACTATAATGTGATGGGTGTGGCCAAGGCAGCTCTGGAGGCCTCCGTGCGCTACATGGCTGCCGATCTGGGCCGTGACGATATCCGCGTGAACGGCATCTCCGCCGGTCCGATCATGACGCTGGCCGCCAACGGGATCAGCGATTTCCGCTATATCCTGCGCTGGAACCAGCTCAATGCTCCGATGGAGCGTAACGTGACCCTCAAGGATGTCGGCGGTTCGGGCATGTACCTGCTCTCCGACCTGTCCAGCGGCGTGACGGGAGAGATTCATCATGTTGACTGCGGCTACCACACGGTCGGCATGAAGAACCCGGACGCTCCGGACATCGCAGCGGTCGGCTCCGGGACCTGACATGTCGGACAACAGCTTCGGGAATCTTTTTCGCGTTACTACCTGGGGGGAAAGTCACGGACCGGCGATCGGCTGCGTCATTGATGGCTCTCCACCCCGCCTGAAGCTGTCCGAGCAGGACATCCAGCCCTGGCTCGACCGCCGTCGGCCGGGGCAGTCCCGCTTTACCACGCAGCGCCGGGAGCCGGATCAGGTCCGGATCCTCTCAGGCGTGTTTGAAGGGCAGACGACCGGAACACCCATTTCGCTGATGATCGAGAATACCGATCAGCGGTCGAAGGATTACGGTGATATCGCAACCCGCTATCGTCCCGGTCATGCTGACATCGCCTATGACATGAAATACGGCATCCGCGATTATCGTGGGGGTGGACGTTCTTCAGCGCGTGAGACGGCCATGCGGGTTGCAGCAGGGGCCGTGGCGCGCGTACTGCTCAAAACGCTGGTAGGGGAGGGCGTGAAGATCCGTGCCGCCCTGACGGGAATCGGTGGCCAGACCATCAATCCTGCCCGCTGGGACTGGAATGAGGTCGAGCGCAACCCACTGTGGTGCCCGGATGCGGAATCCGTGGGGCCATGGGAAGCTCTTCTCGACTCCATCCGCAAAGATGGATCGTCGATCGGGGCAACTGTCGAAGTTGTGGCGGAAGGTCTACCTGCCGGACTCGGTGCGCCGGTCTATGGCAAGCTTGATGCTGATCTCGCCGGTGCCATGATGGGTATCAATGGGGTCAAGGGTGTCGAGATTGGGGACGGTTTTGCCGTGGCCGCCCTTCGCGGCGAACAGAACGCCGATCCGATTTCGCCTGGGCCGCAATTCGCATCAAACCATGCCGGCGGCATTCTGGGTGGTATTTCCACAGGACAGCCCATCGTGGCGCGTTTTGCGATCAAGCCGACCAGTTCGATTCTCACACCCGTTCCCAGCATCACGCGCGAGGGTGAGTCTGTTGAAGTGATGACCAAGGGGCGGCATGATCCGTGCATCGGCATCCGGGCTGTTCCCGTGGCCGAAGCGATGATGGCCTGTGTGCTGGCCGATCATCTTCTGCGTGATCACGCGCAATGTGGCTGGGGCCGTTAGGCCCCGCCAGTACAAGCGACGTTTCAGTGTTCGAGGGTGGCATCCAGCGTAATGTTTGCCTTGATGACCTGCGACAGCGGGCACCCCGCTTTGGCTTTGTTCGCAATGTCGAGAAACTGCGTTTCAGACGCGCCCGGAACCTTGCCACGCACGGTGAGGTGAGACTGGGTGATGGCAAAGCCTTCGCCGGACTTGTCCAGTGAGATGGTCGCTTTCGTTTCCAGTGATTCGGCCTTGAAGCCAGCCTGTTCCAGCATCATGGACAGCGCCATCGTGAAACACCCGGCATGGGCCGCACCAAGCAGTTCCTCGGGGTTCGTGCCGGGCTTGTCTTCGAAGCGGGTATTGAAGCCGTAAGGCTGATCGTGCAGAGCGCCGCTCTGGGTGGAAATCGTGCCTTTGCCGTCTTTGAGGCCGCCGGTCCAGTGGGCTGAGGCTGTTTTTTTGATGGTCATAATGGGCTCTTTCGTTTTGTGGGCTTGGATCCCCAAACGTGGTGTTGCGTGGATCGTTGCTCGACGTGATGTTCACGAAATTTCCCAATCCTGTGACCGGTATCACACACCGGGAAAATGCTCCGGGGGAAAACTCTTGGGATAACAATGCTTAGGGGCGGTTTTCTGCGGTTGCTACTATATCTAGGGGCATTAACGAATTCTCTCCCTAGATATGGGATAGGTCCAATTCACAGCTCTGCCGATTTTGCAAGCGAACTTCGTGCTTGCGGTCGGGTTCGGAGTGATGGAAATGAGTGCTCAAGATTTCGAAAATAGATGCCCTGCGGAGAGAGCGAATGACCCTTCATGACGTGACGATGGACGTGCCCGATCAGTCCGACCGACCGCATGACGTGCATTCGCCGCTCAACCATCCCATCGGTGAAGCACCGCTTCCGGGTGATGCCGATTCCGCGGACATGTTCGATGATGTTGTGCAGCTTCCGGGTCATCACGCCGTGCGTGTGGATCGTTCGCGCGATTCTTTGCTGACGGATTTCGGTAAGGCTACGCTGAACAATCGTTATCTGCTGCCGGGCGAGGACTATCAGTCGCTTTTCGCGCGTGTGGCGTCTTATTACGGCGCGGATGCGGGTCATGCGCAGCGGATTTACGACTATATTTCCCGCCACTGGTTCATGCCCGCCACACCCGTTCTGTCCAATGGAGGCACTGAGCGCGGTCTTCCAATTTCCTGCTTCCTGAACGAGGCTGAAGACAGCCTTTCGGGAATCGTGGGGCTGTGGAACGAGAATGTCTGGCTGGCGTCCAAGGGCGGCGGCATCGGGTCGTACTGGGGCAATCTGCGCTCCATCGGCGAAAATATTGGCCGTAACGGCAAGACGTCCGGTGTCATTCCCTTCATCCGCGTTATGGACAGCCTGACGCTTGCGATTTCGCAGGGCTCGCTCCGTCGTGGCTCGGCAGCCGTGTATCTGCCGGTCTGGCATCCGGAAGTGGAAGAATTCGTCGAGATGCGCCGTCCGACGGGCGGTGATCCGAACCGCAAGGCGCTGAACCTCCATCACGGTGTGCTCGTGACGGATGCGTTCATGCGTGCGGTCGAGGCGGACGAAGAATGGGCGCTGCTCTCTCCGAAGGATCACAGCACGATCCGCAAGGTGTCGGCGCGGGGTCTGTGGATTCGGATCCTGACGGCGCGGATGGAGCAGGGCGAGCCCTACATCATCTATTCCGATCATGTGAACCGCGCCCGTCCGGAGCATCACAAGCTGGCTGGGCTGGAAGTGAAGACCTCCAATCTCTGCGCCGAGATTACGCTGCCGACCGGTATTGACCATCATGGCAAGAACCGGACAGCCGTGTGCTGCCTGTCCTCGCTCAATCTTGAGACCTGGGACGAGTGGAAGGATGACCCGCAGTTCATCGAGGACGTCATGCTGTTCCTCGACAATGTGCTGCAGGACTTCATCGACCGCGCACCGGATGATATGGCGCGTGCTAAATACGCGGCTGCCCGCGAGCGTTCGGTCGGTCTGGGCGTGATGGGGTTCCATTCCTTTCTGCAGGCCCGGATGATCCCGTTCGAGTCTGTGATGGCGAAGGTCTGGAACCGGAAGATTTTTGAACATATCCGCAAGCAGGCCGATGCTGCATCGAAGCATCTGGCAGAATTGCGCGGGCCGTGCCCGGATGCCGCCGAATACGGCTTTATGGAGCGCTTCTCGCACAAGCTTGCCATTGCGCCGACGGCCTCGATCTCCATCATCACGGGCAATGCCAGCCCGGGCATTGAGCCGATCAGTGCGAACGTGTTCCTGCAGAAAACGTTGTCGGGCTCGTTCTCGGTGCGCAACCGCCACCTGAAGAAAATTCTGGAAGAGCGTGGGCAGGACACGGACGAAGTCTGGTCGGCGATTACGCTGAACAAGGGCTCGGTGCAGAATCTCGATTTCCTGACGCAGGATGAGAAGGACGTGTTCAAGACGGCGTTCGAGCTCGACCAGCGCTGGGTTGTGGAGCATGCCGCCGATCGTGCGCCGTTCATCTGTCAGGCGCAGTCGGTCAATCTGTTCCTGCCCGCTGACGTGCACAAGCGTGACCTGCATCAGATCCATTTTCAGGCCTGGAAGAAGGGCCTGAAGTCTCTCTATTACTGCCGCTCCCTGTCCGTGCAGCGCGCCGATGCGGTGTCCACGCTGGCGGTAAAGAGCGACATTCTGGAAGACGAAAAATACGAAGCCACGGCTCAGGCCGCCCCGCGCGGCGAAATGAGCAGCGGCGATTACGAAGAGTGCCTGTCCTGCCAGTAATGGCGGGATTTGAAAGGACGCGATCATGAGCGACACCACCCCGATCTCCGGCATGCCGGACGAACAGCATTTCGACCTGATGACCGCCAATCCGGTCTACAAGCCGTTCCGCTATCCTTGGGCCTATGATGCCTGGCTGACCCAGCAGCGCGTTCACTGGCTGCCTGAGGAAGTGCCGCTGGCAGATGATGTGAAGGACTGGCACCGGACGCTGACGGAAGCCGAGCGTCATCTCGTGACGCAGATCTTCCGCTTCTTCACGCAGTCGGACGTGGAGGTGAACTCCGCGTACATGAAGTATTACAGTCAGGTCTTTAAACCGACCGAAGTGCTGATGATGCTGTCCGCGTTCTCGAATATCGAGACGATTCACATCGCCGCGTATTCCCATCTCCTTGACACCATCGGAATGCCCGAGACCGAGTATTCGGCCTTCCTGAAATACAAGGAGATGAAGGACAAATACGATTTCATGCAGTCGTTTAACATCGACAACAAGCGTGAAATCGCCAAGACCATGGCGGCCTTCGGGGCGTTCATGGAAGGGCTTCAGCTTTTTGCGTCCTTCGCGATCCTGCTGAATTTCCCACGCTTCAACAAGCTCAAGGGCATGGGGCAGATCGTGTCCTGGTCGGTGCGTGACGAGACGCTGCACTGCCTGTCCATGATCCGCCTGTTCCGTACCTTCGTCCGCGAAAACAGCGAAATTTGGACTCCGGATTTCCGCGAGGAACTGACGCAGATCTGCCGCACCACGGTCGAGCATGAAGATGCGTTTATTGATCTGTGCTTCGAGATGGGGCCGGTTGAAGGCATGTCCTCTGACGACGTGAAGAAGTACATCCGCTTCATTGCTGACCGTCGTCTGACGCAGCTGGGCCTGGACCCGGTTTATGGGCAGGAAAGCAACCCGCTGCCGTGGATCGACGACATGCTGAATGCCGTCGAGCACGCAAATTTCTTCGAGAACCGCTCGACCGAATACTCCCGTGCGTCTACGTCCGGGACATGGGAAGAAGCGTTCGAAGGCAACGTCTTCAGCTAAGACCTGCTCAAGGAGAAGCTTCGCTTTCGGGCAGGGCTTCTCCGTCACGCAGGACGCGCTCGGCCGCGGCAGTGAAGCGGCCATCTGCCTCATGCAGGACCAGCCCGGCTCGCAACCGGAAAATCCCGCGGCCTCCATGCACCGCGCGGACCAGAACCAGCTTTGCTTCACGTCCATGACGGGGCCAGAAGGGATAGAGCTGGATCGAACCACATCCATTTTCCAGCAATGTCTGACACGCCCGGTCCGCAACGGCAGCGGAGAGAATAAATGTCAGTGTCCCGCCCGGAAGCACCCATTTCGTCATAGCGCAGATCCAGTCTTCCGGCGTGGTCGTTTCCGCGCTCAGTGCCAGACGGCGTCGGTTGTCAGGCGAGGGGGGCCCGGAAGGGCTGTGCCATGGTGGGTTGGCCATGACGTGATGGAAGCGGCCGTTCGCTGTGGGGGTGAGAGCACGCAGGCTCCGGGGGATAGCCGGCAGATGGGCCTGAAGTATCCGGAGTTTCGGGGTATTCTCCAAAAGCTGGTTATTGCGGATATTCTGTTCGGCCAGCGCCTGTGTCTCGGGATCGGACTCCAGGCCGACTCCATGCACCCCCGGAATGCGCGCCGAGAGGCAAAGCAGGGCAGCCCCTGCGCCGCATCCTCCTTCCAGTACCGTTTCGCCAGGTTTTGCGGGGATCGAGGCCGCCATGAGGACAGGCTCAAGCCCGGTCCTGTAGCCTTTGGTGAACTGATCGTAGCGCACACGCCCGCCCAGTAGGAAACCCTCTTCCCTGGCGGGGGTAGGAGGGGCAGATAGGGGAGCGGTAAGGGACTTCGGGCGGGGCAATGGGTTGACCGTCTTCCTGCTGCCGCTCATATGATCTTCCCAACCTGTCGTCCGGCGTTACATGGTCCGTTCGTTCTTCCTGCGATGGGAGAGAAAGAACGGGGCCACGCCACATCATATCGTGCCCGTGCGGTCCTGGGCCAGTCTCCGGGTCCGCTGCGGGAACTGGAGTAATGACCCTTGGATTCTGCCGCACCGGACGTTTCTGCGACCGTTGAGAAAGCTGTGGTCAGGGATGCAGGGGGCGAGAGCGCCCTTTCCGCTCTGTCCGCCTACCTGGAACAGGACATGCAGGCCTGCAACCGTGCGATCATTGCGCGGATGGAGAGCCCGGTTCCGCTCATTCCACAGCTTGGCGCCCATCTTGTCGCGGCTGGTGGCAAGCGTCTGCGGCCATTGCTGACGCTCGCTGCCTCCCGCTTGTGTGGTTATCAGTCGACTCCCGAAAATCAGCGTCATGTCGGGCTGGCGGCCTGCGTGGAGTTCATCCATACAGCAACGCTGCTTCACGATGACGTGGTCGATGAGAGCAATCTGCGTCGTGGTCTGGCGTCGGCCAATGCCGTCTTCGGCAACAAGGCCTCCGTTCTGGTAGGGGACTTTCTGTTTGCGCGGTCGTTCCAGCTGATGACAGCGGACGGGTCGCTCAAGGTTATGGCAATTCTGTCCGACGCGTCGGCAACCATTGCCGAAGGTGAAGTTCTGCAGATGGTGACGCAGAACGACCTGTCCACACCGGTCGATCGTTATCTTGAAGTCATCCACGGCAAGACGGCTGCCCTGTTCGCGGCGGCTTGTCGGGTTGGCGCGGTTGTCGCGGATCGTCCGGAAGCGGAAGAAGTGGCGTTGGACCGTTTCGGCACTAATCTGGGCATGGCGTTCCAGCTTGTTGACGATGCGCTGGATTATGCCGCCGACCAGCAGGTTCTGGGCAAGACGATTGGCGACGACATGCGTGAAGGCAAGATCACGCTGCCGGTTCTAGCTGCCTATGAATCCGGCTCTCCCGAAGATCGCGCTTTTTGGGAACGAGTCATTGAAAAGGGCGAGCAGACGGAAGCCGATCTGCCGCATGCCCTGGCCCTGATAGAGAAGACGGGTGCCATTGCAACGACGATCGCCCGTGCGCAGGCTTATGCCGCAGAGGCTGTGGATGCGTTGTCGATTTTTCCCGATAGTGAACTGCGGCGCCTTATGACGGAGACGGTCCAGTACACCGTCGATCGCGCACGCTGATACACTTTGAAACGCCCTGCTCCTGAGTGGACAGGGCGTTTTTTCAGGCTTCCGCCATGCCTGGTGCGGGAACCGAAAACACATCCCATTGCGAAAAACCAAGTTTTTGCGCTGCCCCTTCCAGTCTTGCGGCGTTCTGTGGTGCGCGGGTCATCAGAAGTCTGCCGGGGCGGGATGTTGCTGAGGAGCAGGATGCCTCCTGAAGGATTGTTCGGACCTGCCGTGCGACGGCCGGGGCCGGGTCCAGCCAGGTGATGCCGGGGGGAGACAGGCGCTCGAAAGCGTCCATCAAAAATGTGTAATGCGTGCAGCCCAGGCCTACAGTGTCGATCTCGCCGCCATGGGGCTGACTGAAGAGGCAGGTCAGTTCGTATTGTACGTCTGAATCCGCGATGGCCTCACCCAGAAAGGCGCGCTCTGCCAGATCCGCCAGTTGGCGTGCACCATGAGTGATCAGGCGGCAGTCGGGAGCAAAATCCTGATGAAGCCGGAGGATGTAAGGGCGTCGCGCCGTGGCTGATGTCGATAACAGACCGATGACCCGGCTTGTCGAGACGCGGCCGGCCCAGCGGATCGGTGGCACGCAGCCGACTACGGGAATGTTCAGGCGCTGCCGCAAGGCAGGCAGGGCAATTGTGCTGGCGGTGTTGCAGGCAATAACCAGAATGTCGGGTTGTAGGCGCTCGCAGGCGGCAACCAGAAGGCTGACGATCCGGGAGGTCAGCAGATCGTCAGGCTGTTCGCCATACGGGAAGAGAGCCGTGTCGGCGAGATAATCGATATGCAGGGCGGGGAGGAGGTCGCGCAGGGCCTGCACGACACCCATCCCGCCAATGCCGGAGTCAAAAACCAGACTCCGGCCGGCTGGCACGGATGCGCCAGTGTCCATCAGGCTTCGGCTTTGGCCTTGAGAGCCAGCGCTTCTTCCGCGCTGCTCACGCCGCCATGCTTTTTGGACCAGCCGCAGGGATCTTCCAGGAAGCGGCGGACTTCGGCGCTGTCCTTTTCGGAGAAGTAGTCGCCGCCTGCACAGGCTTCCAGAACGTCCCACCAGGTGCAGAGCGAATGGAGCGAGATGTCCATGTCTGCCAGTGTCTTATGGGCGCCCGGGAAGACGCCATAAAAGAATACAACGAAGGTGTGGTTCACGATGGCGCCTGCATCGCGCAGGGCATTGGCGAATCGGATCTTGGATGCGCCGTCCGTCGTCAGGTCCTCGACCAGCAGGGTGCGCATGCCTTCGGGCACGTCGCCTTCGATCTGCGCATTGCGGCCGAAGCCCTTCGGCTTTTTGCGGACATAGGCCATTGGGGTCATCATCCGGTCCGCAATCCAGGCGGCGAACGGGATACCGGCGGTCTCGCCACCCACGACGGCGTCAATGCTTTCATAGCCGATGTGACGGCCGATCTTCTCAACAGCCAGTTCCATGATTTTGGTGCGGGCGCGTGGGAAGAAAATGATCTTGCGGCAGTCGATATAGACCGGGGACTTCCAGCCGGACGTCAGGGTGTAGGGGTCTTCCGGGCGGAAGTTTATGGCCTTGATCTCAAGCAGGATACGGGCCGTGGTGAGGGCCGCGTCACGGTCCCACTGGGTGCGGCCCGCCATCGGGCTTTCGGCGAACTGGGTCATGCTTGTCTCCGCTGACGTCGTTTTCTCGTGGTTTACCGGGCTGTTGCCGGGAAGGGTAGGGGCAATATGTTCCCCTTCCGGGGTGTGTGAATTTTATCTGCTGCCTGTCAGTGTCACCGGTCCCATCGATCTTCGTGCTTGCATGGGAGCGTCCGGAGTTCTAGGGAGAGATATCGATATTCATTCTCATTTACGGCAGGAACAGAAGTGAGCATAGAGACCAGTCGGATCGGCCGGAAATGCGAACGCGCTGTTGTAACGGCCTATCAGGAACTGCGTGAAGTCGGGCAGCCGGACATGCAGGCCTTTGCGGCCTGCACAACGCTGTATCGCATCCACCATCCCGAAGCTTCTGTGAAGGAAGCACGTCGCCTCGTGGCCGAATGGATCGACCATCATGTCGTTCGTCAGGCTCGTGGCGAGACTCCGGGCTGCGACTGCTGAATGTTGCGGAGGCGCTTCAGCGCCTCTCGCTCATGGGGACGAAACTCCGTTCCGCTGCACCGATATAGAGCTGTCTCGGGCGGCTGATGCGCACGGACGGTTCCTCGATCATTTCCTTCCACTGACTGATCCAGCCGACTGTCCGAGCGACCGCGAACAGAACGGTGAACATACTCTTGGGAATTCCGAGGGCCTTGAGGATCAGTCCGGAATAGAAATCCACATTTGGATAAAGACGGCGGCTGACGAAATAGTCGTCCTCCATGGCCACGCGCTCCAGTTCCATCGCCAGATCCAGTAGTGGATCGCGCTTAAGGCCGAGTTCCTCGATGACTTCGTGGCAGGTTGCCTGAAGGATCTTCGCGCGTGGATCGAAGTTTTTGTAGACACGATGGCCAAAGCCCATCAGGCGCACGCCGGAATTGCGGTTTTTGACCTCGCTGAGGAAGGCCGGAATACCGTCGCGGGTACCGATGGTTTCCAGCATGCTGAGTGCGGCCTCGTTGGCGCCGCCATGCGCAGGCCCCCACAGGGCGGCAATGCCAGCTGCGATACAGGCATAGGGGTTCGCACCGGTCGAGCCCACGAGGCGGACGGTCGTCGTGGAGGCATTCTGCTCGTGATCGGCATGTAGGAGAAGGATGCGGTCCATCGCGCGGGCCAGTACGGGATTGACCCGGTAATGGTTTCCGGGGCGGGCAAACAGCATGTGCAGGAAGTTCTCGGAGAACGACATTTCTTCATCGGGATAGATGAAGGGCTCGCCGATGGAATATTTATAGGCCCAGGCTGCGATGGTCGGGACCTTGGCGATCAGGCGACGGGCCGAGAGGTCCCGGGCTTTGGGTTCTGAAATGTCCAGCCCGTCATGATAGAAGGCCGAAAGCGCGCCGACTGTTCCGCACAGGATCGCCATGGGATGCGCATCTCGGCGGAAGCCATTGAAGAAATTCCGGATCTGCTCGTTCAGTAGCCGGTGGGTGTTCATATCCGTACGGAACGCCTGATACTGCGCGGCGGTCGGAAGCTCACCATAAAGCAGCAGATAGGCCGTCTCGGTAAAGCTGGCGTTGAGGGCCAGGTCTTTGATCGGATAGCCACGATGCAGCAGGACGCCTTTGTCACCATCGATATAGCTGATGGCGCTGGTGCAGGTCGCGGTACTGCCCAGCCCAGGATCGAAGGAGAAGACGCCCGTTTTCTGGGACAGAGCGCGCATGTCCACGACATCCGGACCGATCGTTCCTTCCAGAACTGGAAACTGACGGCTGAGGCCATCGAGACCAAAGGTTACGGAACGATTTTCGGACATGTAGTTGATAACCCGCCTGAAATGTAAGGATGTTGTGCTGTTTTATCTCCGAAAGGTTTTTTATGTCCAGAGAAGCCCTCTGGACGCTCTTTCAGGGTTGGATAAGCGTAATGGGCTGGATCGTGGACGGACGAACATCCAGCCACTGCCCCTGAACGCCCAGAACCGTCAGGCCAGCCAGCGGATAAGATCGATAGAGCGCGGAAAACCGGGCGCTCTGAAGGGCTGGCCCGAGAAGATCGCAGGCGAACTCGCCGATGGTTGGGTTATGGCCGACGATCAGCAGGGTCTCGGCGGTTTCTGGCGTGGCATAAATGAGGCTGTAAAGATCGTCAGCCGTTGCGGAATACAGGCTCTCTTCGATTTCGAGTGATGCGGCCGTGCCAGAAGCGGCAAGAACGCCTTGCGTGGTCTGCCGGGTGCGGATGGCAGGGCTGCACAGGATCCGGATGGGGGAAGGTAGATCCAGTGTGGAAAGCTGTCTGCCAATGCTGGCAGCCTGCTCTTGCCCCTTCGGTGTAAGCGCACGGGCACTGTCGCTCTTCGCCGTCAGGAGATGGGAAACTGCTTCGGCGTGGCGCAGAAGCAGGAGGCAGCGCATCAGCCTTTCGATGTCCGACGGGCGTCTGCAGCGATTGCTTCGTGATGGCGGATGACCTCACGGATGACGAAGGCCAGGAACTTCTCGGCGAAATCCGGATCCAGATGGGCATCGCGGGCAAGCTGGCGCAGGCGTTCGATCTGGCGCGTCTCCCGGGACGGGTCAGCCGGCGGGAGATGGGCGCGGGCTTTGAGCTTGCCAACTTCCTGCGTGCAGCGGAAGCGTTCTGCCAGCATGTGAATCAGGGCGGCGTCGATGTTGTCTATACTCGCGCGCAGGCGTTCGAGTTCGGCCAGGGCAGGATCGGAGGCGGCCGACTTGGATGTGTGAGGTGTATTGGAGGGGTCAGGGCTCATTCAGATCAATCCATGCAAGATGGCCGCCTTTTCCGGCACCGAGATCGGTGAAGACGGCCGTACCCCCCAGGCGTCCCGTCCGGCGCCAGGGGCGTCCGTCGGTCGAGCGGCGGTCATGGCCGACATAAACCGTCATCCCTTCGGGGATGCGGTTGATCCAGGTCAGGCGGCGTTCGGGATAGCCATCCGGCTGCATCCGGCCGGTGGTTTCACCAAAAAGGGCGCGGGACAGAGGCGCAGACATCTCGCCCAAACCCGGCACCGGGGAATGGGAAAGCATGGCCGTATGAAATCCGCCATGCACGAATAGGGAGCGGCCGATCCGCAGCCATGTCGGCGCCTGATCGATGGCCATGTATATGCGCTCGGGAAGCCCTTCGTATTCTGGAAGCGAAATCTGGCGCAGCGTTTCCTCAAGCGGTGGATCGCGCCTCAAGCGCCTGCCTTCGAGGGCGCGGCCGAGCTTGCGGTCGTGGTTGCCGAGAATGAACAGCCCACGCTGCTGCTCCAGAAGTTCGAGCATCAGCTCCATCACGCCGGCGCTGTCGGGACCGTGATCAACGAGGTCTCCGAGCTGGATGACAAAACGCTCGGTTGCGGTGGCATGACGGAAAGCGTTGAAATCACCATGCACGTCTCCAACCACGCGGATGCCGTGTTCACGGATTCGCATCATGATGGGGGCGGGAAGGGGTGGATCAACGAAGATGGCGCGTGCTTTCTGGTTTTCCTTCTATCAAAGGGCCAGAACGGTCCAACGTCAATTTATCTGTTTGAGAAAATTGACCTCATCCGTCCACAAGTGCTGCGGCACGCCCCAGATCGACTGACAGAACCCGGCTTACACCACGCTCCTGCATCGTGACACCATAAAGACGATCCATGTGCGCCATTGTCAGCTGATGATGCGTCACGACCAGGAAGCGTGTGCCGGCTTCTTTCGTCATGTCAGACAGCAGGGAGCAGAAACGCTCGACATTCGCGTCATCCAGCGGCGCATCGACTTCATCAAGTACGCAGATGGGGGCTGGGTTACAGCGGAAGGTCGCGAAAATCAGTGAAAGCGCAGTCAGGGCCTGTTCGCCACCCGAGAGCAGGGACAACGTCGAGAGCTTCTTGCCTGGCGGCTGGGCGAAAATCTCAAGCCCGGCTTCCAGTGGATCATCGCTGCCCACCATGCCCAGATGTGCGCGTCCGCCGCCAAACATGCGTGCGAACAGGGACTGGAAATGTCGGTCCACTTCCGAGAAGACCGCCAGCAGGCGTTCGCGTCCTTCGCGGTTGATCGTCCCAATCCCCCCGCGCAGCCTGTTGATGGCTGCCGTCAGTTCGGCGTGCTCGCGAGCGATGGTATCGGCCGTTTCGCGTGCTTCCTCGAATTCGGCTTCGGCCCGTAGGTTGACCGCGCCCAGGTCTTCGCGCTCGCGGGTCAGGCGGGAAAGGCGACGACGGGTTGAGGTTTCGGCCTGTTCGGAAAGGTCGGACGGATAGGAAGCGCCCTGTGCGCCACCTTCGGGAGGCTCGCTGTCGGCCAGCAGTCGCTCGCGGGCGGCCATGGCCTGTTCGGCACGCTCGGTCAGGCGTGCGATGGCTTCCCGTCCCGCCGCCAGTGCCAGGTCGGCGTTGCGGCGCTGCTCCTGCGCTTCCAGCCCTGCGGCACCCGCCGCTTCGTCTCGGGCGCGTGCCGCGTCATAGGTGTTTTGGGCGTCCGTCAGGGTCTGATCGTGACCGGAGAGTTTCCGTTCCAGCTCGGCAGGCATTGCGCTGTGTGTCTGAAAGCCGTCCCGCAACTCGTCCCGCCGGTTGCGGAGATGTGCAAGACTGGCTTCTTCCCCCGCGATCCGGGTGCTGAGTGCTTCAAGCTGGGCGCGGACCGCAACCAGCGCGCCGGTCAGACGGACGTCTTCAAGAGACAGGCGGGCGCTTTCGGTCCGGGCGGCTTCCAGGAGATGGCGGGTTTCGTGAAGGGGCGCCGTGGCGTCCACAACTGCCTGTTCCAGAATCGCAGGATCCGGCCTCTCGGTCAGTTCGGCTGTTCGTCTGGTATGATCTTCGCGCAAGCGGGTGACCAGCTCCTGCAGCTCCTGCTGACGTGGCTCCAACGCCGAGCGTCGGGCGAGGGCCGTTGCGGCGGACTGGTCGAGCGCCTGAAGCTCTCGCGTCAGGTGGGCAGCATTGTTGCGGCTTTCCCGTGCTGCCTGCGATGCCGCCTCGGCAGAGGAACGTGCCTGATCGAAAACCTGCTGTGAGGCCTGGGCAGAGGCTTCCAGTGCGGGGATATCGGGCCGGCTGTCCTGCTGCTGGAGTGCGACACATTGGGCCGTCAGACGCTCGTGTTCCTGCTCAAGCCGCCTCAGTCCTTCGTCCAGATCCCGCAGGCGGGTGAGCGTACTGTCGTGCCGCAGAAGGGCCTGATCCAGGGCGCGTGCTGTAGTATCTGCGGCACTCCGCGCAGTCTGGAGCCTGCTGCTGGCGTCTCGCAGTGCATTGCGGGCGTTTTCAGAGTCCTGAGCGCTGGTCTGTGCTTTCAGTAACAGGTCGTCGGGAGCAGGATGGGCTTCCAGTTCGGCTTCGGCCTGCGTGGTCGCACACTGGGCGGTGTCCAGTGCAGCCTCGGCGTCCTTCAGGCGATCTACGGCCTGTTCCCACTGGGTGCGGGCCAGAGCCGCTTTCTGCTCGATCCGCGATGCCACGGTCCTGGCTTCGGCAAGCTGAGGCTCCAGCGCTGTGCGGTCGCGACGCAGGGCCGTAAGGGTCGTTTCGGCGCGTTCGCGTGCCTCGATGGCTGTGGTGCAGGCCTTGCTCAGGCGGGGCTGATCGGCCTGATGGGACTGAAGCAGAGCATAGGTTTCCGTCAGACGGCGTCGCTGCTCCAGCCGGGCGGCTCCGGCATCCGGCGCATCGGCGGAACGGGTAAATCCATCCCAGCGCCAGAGCGCGCCGCTACGGCAGACCAGAACCTGTCCCGGCTGGAGGGTTTTCTGCAGGTTCGCTCCAGCACTGGGGTCCTCAAGAAGGAATGCGGCGTCCAGACAGCGTCCAAGCGCCGCAGGGGCCTGAACAAGGTCTGAGAGCGGACGACAGCCCGCCAGTTGCGCACTTCCAAGACGATCAAGAGACCGCCAACGTCTGTCAGCGGGAATACTGTCCGGAGCCAGGGAAGCGTCCAGCCCGTCTGCCAGCACTGCCGCGACGGCGCGGGCCATGTCTGCCGGGAGGTCCAGCGTGTCTTCCAGCGGATCGGGCTGGGCGGCAACGGCGTTGAGGCTCTGCTCCAGCCCCTCGCATTCGCCTTTTGTGCGTAGGATGAGCGTTTCCAGCGCGGACAGGGCCTGCCGGGCCTGTGCTTCCTGTTCACGCGTCTCTGCCAGCGTGGCTTCCGCTTCGGTGAGGGCTTTTTGCAGACCCGTCAGGCGTTCTTCCGTCTGCGTGACGGTATTACGGACATCCTGAACAGCCTGTTCGGGCACGAGGGCGACCCGGGCCGTTGTTTCTGCCGTGGCCGCCAACTGAGCTTTCTGTCGCGTCTGATCGAGGGCTTGCCGAGCCTGTTCAACTGTTCGGAAAAGCGTCTTGCGGCGCTGTGTGCCTTCTTCTGCCGCAGCGCGTGCTTCCAGCCAGAGAGCGCCAAGTCGCTCCTGTTCCTGTCGGGCGTGGTCCTCGCGGTCGCGGGCTTCGGTCAACGCCTGTGCCGTGCTGTCGCGGGCTGCCTCAAGCTCTGCTCTTCCTTCTCTGGTCAGCAGTTCGGCCTGAGCGGCATTGCGTGTGGTACGGTCCTGCGTGATCTGGGTCTGGGTCGTCTGAAGGCGTCTGGCCAGATCGACTTCGGTGGCCTTAAGCGCTTCGAGGCGGCTTCTGCCTTCAGCCAGAGCCCGTCCGTCCAACTCGGCCTTGAGACGGGCCTCCTGCAAGGCGGTCGTGTAGTCCTGTTCCTGACGGCTGGCGAGCTGCGACTGTTCCTGCATCGACGCGGTCTTCTGACGCAGTGTCTCCAGTGTGTCGTTATCAGGTGTCGCATGATCCAATGCCGCGATTTCCGCTTCAAGAGCGTTCAGTGCGCCAATTTCCGCATCCAGACGAAGGGTCAGGGCATCCAGCCCTTCCATTACGCTGTCTCTGCGGATGGCTTCAGCATCACGCAGGCGGATTGCCTTTTCCAGAGCGAGAGCCTGTTCTTTTTCGAGCGCATCGAGACGTTCATACTCTGCTGTGCAGGATGATCGCAGGCCGGGTAGTGCGATCATCTCAACTTCAAGAGCTGCACATTCTTCCGCGGCATTCTGCCAGGCTTCCCGGTCCGTCGTCAGACTGGCTTCGCTGCGGCTCAGATCTCCTTCGGCCTGTTCAAGGCGAAGGCGGGTTTCGGATTCGGTCTGTCGGGCACGGTCGAGATCCTGTTTCAGGATTTCAGACTGGACTTTCAGCCGCTCCAGAGCGCTGCGAAGACGATCTGTTTCTTCGCGTGCCTGCGGGGCGGCCTTGCGGGCCTCGAACTCGGCTGTGGCGGCGGCTTCTGCGGCTTGCTCGGCCTTTTTCAGGTCTTCGCGTGCTTTTGCCAGATCGTCCCGGCTGCGCTGGACGGCCAGGTTGGCGCGGGCATGAAGCAGGACGTGAAGCTCGGTTTCTGTCTGGCGGATTTTCTCTGAAATCTCACGGTATTTTCGGGCCTGAACCGTCTGGCCTTCAAGGCTTTCCAGCCGTTCCTCGAGCTGAAGACGCAAGTCTTCAGCGCGGGAAAGGTTCGTCTCGGTCTGGCGCAGTTTGAGTTCGGCGTCATGGCGGCGGGCATGCAGGCCGGTGATGCCTGCGGCTTCCTCCAGAAGAAGGCGCCGTTCCTCGGGTTTGGCCGCGATCAGCTGGCCAACGCGGTTTTGGCTGATGATGGCGGAACTACGTGCACCAGATGCCAGATCAGCAAATAGCGTTTGGACGTCGCGGGCGCGCATGACGCGTCCGTTGATGCGGTATTCGCTACCCGATCCGCGCTCTGCTCGACGGCTGATTTCCAACTCGTCCGCGTCCTGAAACGGGGACGGGGCCAGTCCGCTGGCGTTGCTCAGATGCAGCGTGACCTGAGCAATGTTACGGGCCGAGCGTGCGCCCGTGCCCGCGAAGATCAGGTCATCGAGTTCCCCGCCCCGCAGGGCGCGGGCGGAGGTCTCGCCCATCGCCCATCGCAGGCCTTCCACGACATTGGACTTGCCGCAGCCGTTTGGCCCGATGATCCCCGTCAGACCCGGGAGGATATCGAGATGCACCTCATCGGCGAAACTCTTGAAACCGCCAATGCTCAGGCGGTCGATCGTCGTGGTGCGGCTCGACATCAGGGTATGGAGATACTGGTCCTACGGTTCTGGATCAGGAGGCCTTGGCGACGAGATCGGCGAACTTTTCGTAGGTTTCCGGATCCTGATCGTAGTGCGTGTTGTTGAAGCGGAAATACGGCGTGCCTTGGATATTGTAGGTGTCCGCATCCTTCTTGACCTGATTGAACAGGGCTTCGGCGAACACGTTGTCCTTGCTGATGGCGTCGAACTGAGCAGCCGAAACGCCGGCGAGGGCAGACATCTGCTGCAGGCGCTGCATCGGGTCACCACCTGATGCAAAGGCCCACTGCATCTGGCTGGAGAAGAGGGCTTCGAGGAAGGGGACGTAGCGCTCTTCCGGCAGAGAGCGGGCCACCATGGCCGCCGTCAGGCCGACGCGATCGCCGCAGAAATCATGGAACTGATAGCGGATCTTGCCGGTATCGATGAGCTGTTCCTTGACCTTGGGGAACTCTTCCGTCGCAAAATGCGCGCAATGCGTACAGGTCAGGGAGAACCATTCCTGAACAAGAATCTTGGCATTCGGGTTGCCGATGATACGCGGACTCAGCCGGGCATCGCTCGAACCGGTAGCGGCGGCGCGGGCCGTGCCAGCGGCAGTTCCGGCCACGGCGAGGGCTGGCGCCGCAGAAACGAAAAAGCGGCGGGAAAGGGAAAGACGGGTCATTCAGGAAGCCTTTGCAACTGCTTTGGCGAAATCATCATAGCTCCCGACCACGGTGGGTGCGGGAACATCATTGATGCGGAAATATGGCGTGCCCTGGATCTGGAGGAAAGCGCCGTCACGGTCCTGCCTGTTGATAATGGACTCACGCAGAGCATTATCGGCATTGATCTTGTCGAATTCGGCAGCACTTACGCCGAACAGCGCTGCGCGCTTCTTCAGCTCAGCCACGGGGTCGATGTTTTGAGCGAAGGCCCATTCGTCCTGATGGTCGAGCAGATCCGTCACGAAGGGTTCGTAGCGTTCGGTGGGCAGAGAGCGTGAGACCATGGACGCCAGCAGGGCGACCTGATCGAGCGGGAAGTCATGGAAGCGGTAGCGGATTTTTCCTGTATCGATCAGGTTCTTGCGGATCTGGGGAAAGATCTCCTGCGCGAAGTGGGCGCAGTGCGAGCAGGTTAGTGAGAGCCATTCGTCCACGATCACCTTTGCATCCGGTGAGCCGATGACGCGGGGCCCCATGCGCGGATCGCTGGCGGGTAGGTCATCGGCCTGTGCGAACGGTACGGCCGCACAGGCCACAAGGGCCATTCCGGAAGCGAGAAGGGTACGGCGGCCGAGAGGCTGGTCGGCAGACATGGGCGGGGCTCCGCTGGAAACGATGTGATACTCGAACGATGAACCGAGGCCTCCGTCAAGAGCCCCGGTCATCTTCCTGCGTTTTGAGGGCGGGAAGAGGCTTGTTTTCCCAGCTTTCCGGAACCCGCATACGCAGGGAACGGATATGCCGGGCATCTGCATCCAGAACCCGGAATTCCAGGCCGCTTTCATGGGTCAGTACCTCGTCCTTGGCCGGGACGTGCTCCGCCAGACGGAAAACCAGACCGCCGACCGTCTCGATCTCGGCCTCGCGTTCAGAATCCGTCAGCACGGCACCAAGCCGCTCCTCAAGCTGTCGGACAGGGAGACGGGCATCGATATCAAACGAGCCATCCGCCCGTTCCACCCACATAGTTGTGACCGGATCGTCATGCTCGTCGGAAATATCGCCCACGATGGTTTCGATCAGATCCTCGATCGTCACGAGCCCGTCGATGCTGCCATATTCGTCGATCACGAGGGCCATGTGCATCCGGCGCTGACGCATCTGCAGCAGCAGGTCCAGTACCGGGATGGTCGGCGCGATCATCAGTGGCTGACGCAGGAGGGGGCGGATGTCGAAGGCTTCCGGATCGCCGACATAGGCAATCAGGTCCTTCACATGGATCATGCCCGCGATGTCATCGAGCTGGTCGCGATAGACCGGAAGACGGGAATGGTTTTCCCGGCGCATTAGGTCCAGCGCCTCGTTGAAGGGCAGGGCCTCGGGCATGGCGACGATGTCCGCGCGCGGGATCATGACATCATCCGCCGTGATGCCCCGCAGACGCAGCACATTCATGATGAGGGCGCGTTCCTGCCGGTCGAGTTCGGGCTCGTCGCCCGCATCCTCGGTTGGCTGTCCGGCTTCCTGAACGAGGGTGGCGATGGACTCGCGCAGACCCTGATCACGCCCGCGGCGGTTGAAAAGTCCGAAAAGGCCGCGGGAAGGGCGGCTCTTGCCCGATTCTTCGGTCGGGCGGTCGTGTGAGTCGTCGCTCATATCCGGACACTCCCAGCCTGCCGCCAGTTTCCCTGCCGCCAAGGATCCCCAAAACCGAGGGACCGCAGGGTACGGGTCTCAATTCCTTCCATTTCCCGGGCCTCGCCAGGATGATGATGATCGTAACCGGCAAGATGCAGCGCGCCGTGCACCACAAGATGCGACAGATGCGCCCGCAGCGAGCGCCGGGCCGCCGCGGCTTCGCGGCGTACCGTCTCGTAACCCAGTACGATGTCCCCACCATGCATGGGGGAGAGCGGCTCGAACGTCAGGACGTTCGTGGGTTTGTTCTTGTCCCGGAAACGCGCATTGAGGCGCTTGACGATCCGGTCTGTCGCCAGAAGGATCGAAGGAGCCGGAGACTGCGTGAAGTCGGGTCCACCCTGGCGGGCAACCGCGACGAGGGCGCGCCGGATTGCACGCTCCGTCCCCGGAACCGAGGCGCGCCAGCGCGCGTCCTCGATGATGATGTCAGTACCGGCGTGTCGACTTGGAGGTTCCATTGTTTTCCCGGCGCAGCCTGTTCCGGAACACGTCCCGGGGGGCTGGCGCTTTCTGTTCATAGGCATCGACGATACGGGCAACCAGCGGATGGCGCACCACATCTTCGGAAGAAAAGCGCGTAATGCCGATTCCCTTGATCCCTTCAAGGGTCTCGACGGCTTCGCGCAGACCGGATGATACACCATTCGGCAGGTCGATCTGACTCAGATCGCCCGTAATGGCCATGCGTGTGCCTTCGCCCATACGGGTGAGGAACATCTTCATCTGGGCTGCGGTCGTATTCTGGGCTTCGTCCAGAATGACGTAGGAATGAGCCAAAGTGCGTCCGCGCATGAAAGCAAGCGGAGCCACCTCTATCTCACCCGTCCCCATGCGGCGCACCACCTGATCACCCGGCATCATGTCATGCAGGGCGTCATAGAGCGGGCGCAGATAGGGGTCGATTTTTTCGCGCATGTCGCCGGGCAGAAAGCCGAGGCGCTCACCGGCCTCAACAGCTGGTCGCGAGAGAATAATCCGGTCCACCTGTCCTGCGAGCAACATGCCCACGGCCTGCGCTACAGCCAGGTAGGTCTTGCCCGTGCCAGCTGGGCCGATGCCGAACACCATATCGGTATTAGCCAGCATTTCCATATAGCCCGCCTGACCATGCGAGCGGGGCGCAATGACGCCACGCTTGGTCCGGATGGCAGGCAGATCTCCGAACGGGCTGGCGGGCAGGGGCTGCTGCTTGCCGTTAGTTTTTTCCGGGCGGCGCTGGCTATTGCCGCGTGGAGGAGGTTCCTGCGAAGCCGTCGGACGGGCTTGTCGTGTATCACTCGGCCGTTCGGGACGGCTCGGTAGGGCGGTGAGGCGAATGACGCCATCGACCTGCGAGGCATCGATCGTGCCGCCCTGTTCGAGCTGGTTGTACAGCGCGATGATGGCCGCCTGCGCCCGTCCGACCGTGTCCGTTTCGCCGGAAATGGCAATCTTGTTGCCACGACAGGACAGCTTGACGTTGAACCCTTCCTCCAGCCGGACGAGATGCCGGTCATGGTCTCCCAGCAGGCGCTGGAGGAGGATGTTGTCGTTGAAACGCAAGGCAACGGTGCGGTTGCCTTCGGAGCCACTGCTGGTGGCGACGGGACGGGTCGGGTGCGTTGTCAGCAAGCGGAGGCTGTCTCCCGGATCAGGGTGCCGCCTAGGGAATTGGTGCGGCGTGTGGTAATGGCGACCTTGACGGTGGAGCCGATCAGATGATCGGGGCCGTCGAAGTGAACAGGCTGGAGGTAAGGCGAACGCCCGGCGATCTGCCCGGGCTTGCGGCCCCGGTTCGTCACCAGGATTTCCTGCACCGTCCCGACCATGTCGGCGTTGAAGGCGTCCTGCTGTTCGCGCAGAAGCGCCTGCAACTCGGCCAGACGGCGATCCTTCACGTCCTCGGGTACCTGCATCGGCTGCCCAGCAGCCGGCGTGCCGGGACGGGGGGAATATTTGAAGCTGTAGGCCATGGCGAAACCGATATCGCGCACGAGCTGCATGGTCGCTTCGAAATCCTCTTCCGTCTCGCCGGGATGACCGACGATGAAATCGGAAGACAGGGCCAGATCTGGGCGGGCTTCACGCAGCTTACGGACGCTTTCGCGGTATTCGTCTGCCGTATGACCACGGTTCATGGCCTTGAGGATCTGGTCCGAGCCGCTTTGGACTGGAAGATGCAGGAACGGCATGAGAGCGGGATTGTCCCGATGCGCGTCGATCAGGCTCTGGTCCACGTCGCGGGGGTGGGACGTCATGTAGCGGATGCGGCCCAGACCGGGGATCTGCGCAAGCTGTTCGACCAGTCCGGCCAACGTCGCACTTCCGCCCTTGCCATCATCGCCATGATAGGCGTTGACGTTCTGCCCGAGCAGTGTGATCTCGCGCACGCCGCTTTCCGCCATCCGTCGCGCTTCCGCCAGGACTGAGGCCACTGGACGGCTTGTTTCCGCGCCACGGGTGTAAGGCACGACGCAGAACGAACAGAACTTGTCACAGCCTTCCTGAATGGTGAGGAACGCCGTGAGGTTACCCTGCGTCTGGGGAGCGGCCTCCGTGGGCAGGAAATCGAATTTCTGCTCGACCGGGAAGTCCGTCTCGATCACGGCACCGCCGGCACGTGCAGCGCGGGCGACCATTTCGGGCAGCTTGTGGTAGGTCTGCGGACCGAGAACCAGATCGACATAGGGTGCGCGGGAGAGGATGACCTCCCCCTCGGCCTGCGCGACGCATCCCGCAACCGCGATGATGGTCCGGTCAGCCCCATTGCTCATCCGTTCGTCACGGATCTTGCGCAGACGTCCAAGCTCGGAAAAGACCTTTTCAGTCGCCCGTTCGCGGATATGGCAGGTGTTGAGGATGACCATGTCCGCGTCTTCAGGGCGCTCAACCGGTCCATAGCCCAGCGGGCGCAGGACATCGGCCATGCGTGCGCTGTCATAGACATTCATCTGACAGCCCCATGTAATGACATGGAGGCCGCGTGGAGCATGTCCAATGGGCGCGGTGTCGGAAGAGGCAGGCACGGCTGGGGAAGTGGGGGCAGTCAAGGTCTCGGTCCGGGAATGGCAGAATCAGGCACACACATCGGGGCAGGAATCCGCGCGGTCAAGTCTGTTCCGGGGAACAGTGTCCCGAACACGATGGACCGACGGATGATCAGACGGGCCTGAATGGGTAATACCACCTCCGGACACGAAAACCGGATTGCTGCCGTGTCGTGTTCTGAAGGTGACGCGGGGGCAGGCTTCAAGTCAAGATAAACCTGATTGTCAGCCTGGTTTTGGCACAGATTTTCAGGACTCTGTCACTTTCGGCTGACCGCGACGCAGCTCTGCGGCACCGTTGTTGACGGCTTCAAAGGTAGCACGGGACAGGTCCTTACGGGAGAGAAATGCATCCGGCGTGATCGGTTCGTGTAGCATCAGAGATGCCCCCATGGTCCGCCACTGGCCGAAGGACCAGAGATGTGGCGCAAGGTCCATGTCGCCGTACCATGAAAAGACATTCCGGCGGCTTCGCCCGACCGGCAAGCCTTCAAGACTGTCATAAACGACGGAAACGGGCTGGATTAGGACGGGGGGGGCCTTGGGTAGGCCGACTTTCTCCAGACGCCCGGGTTTGGCAACGGCGAAAAACGACGACAGGAAAGGCAAAACGCGCGAGCCGTCAGAAGACGTGCCTTCGGGGAACAGGACAATGTCGTCACCGTCCCACAGATGTGCGGCCATTTCCTGAAGTTCACGGCCGGTATCCTGACGGTTTCGGCTGACGAAAATGCTGCGCCCCAAACGGGACGCCGTGCCGATGAGGGGCCATTTTCCGACCTCACCCTTAGCGACAAAAACGACAGGCAGCTCGCTGCCGATAATGGCGATGTCCAGCCAGGAACAGTGATTTGCGACGAACACAACCGGGCGTTTGCCGTTTCGGACGTCCCTTGCCGTCCGCACGCCACCCGCGCTGCTGCCGATGACTTTTGTCTTGATGCCCAGAATCCGGCACACGCCTCTCCAGTAAATGCGCGGCATCATGATTTTTAACCGCCCGGGCAGACGCACCAGAATGGCCTGAAGGCTGCACGTCCAGAACGTCCAGATCAGGACGAGGGACAGGCGCAGCGCACAGCGCAGACGGCTGTAGAAGGATGTGGATGTTGTCGGCTGAAAAGCCGGGAAGGCGGCATTTTCATCCACGACGGGACGGTTGTGACCGCGTCGGCTCTTCGGTGTCTTGGCATCACGATGGGGCATGGGTGCTGAGTGATACGGTTTTCGCGGGGGGGACACAATCTTGTTTGTTGGCTTGCTTGTCGGGTTGCCTGCCGGGCGTCGCCGGTGCAGGACAGTTTTCCGGACCGTTCCTGTCCGGCAGGACTTGACAGAGAGCGCCGTGCAAGGTTCCTCGGATAGGTAGCAGTCGCCTTGTTCGGTCTGCGCTCTCGTGTTCCGGTTTTTACAAGGCCGGAAATGCCCTCAAGACAGATTTCAGGACGCACGGTGAAGTCAGGCCGCAGCCTCGTTTCTTTTTCAGTTGTTTCGATGTCCTGTATCCTGGGCATCGTGACGGTGTTCTGCGTGCCTCTACCGGCAGAGGCGAAGGCGTCAAAAGCGGCTGCAAATGCAAAGCCGGTGACGGATGGCACGTCCGATCCTGCCATCCCCTATGACGTGACGCTGACACCGACGAAACAGGCGGATCTGGACGCAGCGATCGCTGCATCCTCGCAGCTCAAATCCCTTCAGACATCCCACACCGTCGGAGCCTATGCGCTCGCCGGGCGGATACGCAGTGATTATGATCGCGTCAACAGCGCCCTTGAATCGCAGGGATATTATGCGGGATCGGTGAAAATCAGCGTCAAGGCGGGCGCCCGGACCGTGGATGGTAAGGATCCGTCCCTGCCGGATATTCTCAAGGCGCTTGGCAAGAACCAGAAGGTCGCGATCACGATTTCGGCCACGCTCGGGCCGAGGTTCAGTCTGGGAAACGTAGTGCTGACCACGCCGCCACAGCAAGCCCCCACCGCAGCCGTTCCAGCACCGACGGCGACGGCGCCCGCCGTGAAGGATTCGGCTGCTAAGACACCTGTTGCGAAGACATCCGCCCAAACCCCCTTGGGGAGAAGGCCTTCTGACGGAAAATCCGTCCCGACCCCACCGCCCGCTGCAGCGGGAGCGGCGACCTCGGAGCAGGCGATCGCCCAGGCCCAGCCGATCAGCCTTTCGCCCGAAGAGCGCAAGGCATTCGGCCTGTCTTCGGGGCAACCTGCCGTGGCGGCGGACGTCCTGGCCGCACAGAACAGCCTGCTCAACCAGCTTCAGGAAGAAGGATACGCTACGGCGAGTGTCTCGCCCCCTCTGGCCTATTTGAAGCCCCAGACGCATACGCTGGATATTGTGTTCCGGGTGAGCCGTGGGCCAAAGGTCGTGATCGGTCCTATCAGCATGACCGGGCTGGTGCATACCAAACAGCGCTACCTCATGAACCGGCTGGAATTGAGGGAAGGTGAGCTTTACCGCCCCTCCCGGATCGAGGCTGCGCGCCAGGATCTGGCCAGCACGGGTGTTTTCGCGTCTGTTCAGGTCCGCAATACTCCGCCGATCATCACATTGCCGCCCTCGCGCACCCTCATGCCCGGAATCCTTCAGGCCATGCCGATCGAATTCGGGTTCAAGGAGGCCAAGCGGCGTACACTCTCGGCGCAGGTCGGGTACTCAACCGATCTCGGTGGGCGTGTGGGTGTGAGCTGGACGCATCACAACCTGCTTGGTAATGCCGAACAACTGCGCCTGACAGCTTTGGTCACGGGGCTTGGCGGCTCCGCCCAGCAGGGACTGGGTTATGACGTCTATGCGGATTTCATGAAGCCGGATTTCCTCTCGAAGGGGCAGAACCTGAGCGTGCGTCTCGAAGGTATCCGCCAGCTTCTTTATTCCTATCATCAGACCGCCATTATCGGCCGTGCCGGACTGAACCGCCATGTCGGAAAATACTGGAACGTCTCGGGTGGCGTGATGGGCGAACAGGAACAGATTAAGCAGTTCGGCGATACGCGGAGCTACTTCATTATCGCCGCCCCCTTGAACGCCACGTTCGACAACACCCAGCTCTCCAACCCGATCGACCCGGCGACGCATGGCGTCCGCGCCTCGCTTTCGGTGACGCCATCGGAATCTCTTGAAAACGGATCGTCGTTCTTCACGCTGCTTTCGGCTCAGGTCTCGACCTATTTCGATCTGAAGCATCTTGGTATTTCGCGTCCCGGACGCAGCGTGATTGCCGTGCGTGGCATCGTAGGCTCGGTGCAGGGCGCGTCCACCTATCAGATCCCGCCTGACCAGCGTCTGTATGCCGGTGGCCCCGCGACCGTGCGCGGATTCCGTTATCAGGGTGTGGGGCCTCAATATGGCAAGACGAAATACGGTATCGGCGGCACGTCCATGGATGCAGGCAGTGTCGAATTCCGCCAGCGCCTGCCGATGAATCTAGGTTTTGCCGGGTTCGTGGATGCCGGTCAGGTTGGTACGGGATCGCGACCGGGGCAGGGCACGCTGCGTGTCGGCTATGGCGGAGGCGTGCGCTATTTCACGCCGATCGGGCCAATCCGCGTGGATGTGGCGCTACCGATGAACCGCCCGGCTTACGGCGATAAATGGGAACTGTATTTCGGCCTCGGGGAGACATTCTGATGCGTGTTCGCAGGATTCTTCTCCGTGTCGCGGCCGGTCTGGTCATCGTGCCTGTGGGGCTTGTGGCTGTGGCTGTTACGGGAGTTCTGGTCGGGATCAACATCTCGCCGGGACAGCGTCTGATTGAGCGCAAGATCGGCCCGCTGACGGGAGGCATGGTCGAAATTTCCGGCCTTTCGGGCTTCCTGCCGCATCATCTGGCGGTGACGAAACTACTTATCAAGGATACGAAAGGCCCCTGGATCGAACTGGATAATGCCGATCTGAAATGGTCGCCGCTGTCGCTGCTGCATCTGGATGCGAAGATCACCAATCTGAGCGCCTCGCGGATCGCCGTTTTGCGCAAAATGGTCGCCGCTCCGGATACGACGCCTGTAAAGTCCACGACGACCAGCACGGCACCGTCTAAGCTGCATCTGCGCGTCGATCTGGCGTCCCTGCATGTCGGGCGGCTGGAGGTCGGGCCGGACTATACCGTCACGCCGACGGCTTTCTCGCTGGACGGTCACGCCCATATCTACAGCATCGCACCGTTTCTGGATGGCGTGACGGTGAAGACGTTGCCGGTCATGGATGCGGCATTGGCGTTGAAGCGGCTCGATCAACCGGGCAGCCTGACACTGAACGTCCAGACGCCGAAGAAACGCATTGCAGTCGGGATTCGGTTTCAGGAAGGTGCCAACGGCTTTGCCACGACGTTGGGTCAGATGCCGCAGCTCGACCCGCTGGATTTGCACCTGAACCTCAACGGGCCGCGCACGGCGTCCGTGCTGGATTTCGGACTGGACGCAGGCCCCATCAAGGCCTCAGCCACTGGTACGATGAATCTGTTGACGCGTGTCGGGAACCTGCATCTGAAGGCCAACGCGCCTTCCATGACGTTACGCCCCGGCATTGCATGGAATGCCATCGCGCTGGACACGGATCTGCATGGGCCGCTGATGGCGCCGAACGGGCAGGGCGCTCTGGATATCGACTCCCTGAGCGCGGCGGGTGCCGGAATCGGGCATTTGCATGCACAGTTCGAGGGCATCGAGAGCGATCAGCCTGATAATGCGACAGGCCATCTTACCGCTTCTCTGGACGGGCTGAGAATCCCGGGCTCCCAGCCCACGCTTCTGGCCGCCGCTCCTCTGACGCTGGATGTTCTGGCGCACCCGCTGGCGCCGTCTGTGCCAATCGTGGCAAAGCTGGATCATCCATTGCTCCATGCTTCGGGCACGGCGGACCTGAAACCTGCTGCGAAAGGTCATCTGGATCTCGACCTGCCGGATCTGCATCCGCTGGCGGCGATAGGCAGCACGGACATCAAAGGCAGCGCCGGATTGCATGCCGATTTTGCCATGCCGGTCACGAAACAGGACGATCTGACGCTGAAAAGCACGGGGACGCTTGCGATCACGGGCGGTCAGGCCCAGGCCGTGAACCTGATCGGCAAGGGCGGCACGTTCTCGCTCGATCTGACGAAATCCACTGCCAATGTCCTGACGTTGAAAAGCTTCGGACTGGATGGCGCGGCTCTGCATGTGCTGGTATCATCCGTGATCGATATGGCGCATGGCAACCGGATGCAGACGAAGGCTACCGTCCAACTGCCCGATCTTGCCAAAGCCAGCCCTGCCATTCTCGGCAATACGACGTTGACGGCCACGGCCGATGGCCCGACGGATGATCTGGCGGTCAAGGTCGAGCTGAACGGTGATTTCGGCACGAAAGAAGTCGCGAAAGGGCCTGTGGAGCTGCATGCGGACTTCCAGCATCTGCCTTCTCATCCGGATGGGACGCTGACGGCCAAAGGCACCCTGGATCACGCGCCACTCGTGCTTGATACGGCATTTCAGCAGGATGATGCGGGCGCGTATCATCTGGATCTCAACACGCTGGACTGGAACAGCCTGACCGGGAAGGGCAAGTTGCGCCTGCCCAAAGGGGCAAAAGTTCCGCTCGGAGATCTGGACGTCTCGATCCGCAATCTGGGCGATTTCCAGCGCCTGATCGGGCAGGCGATTTCAGGTCACCTGACGCTGGGTCTGCACACGACGGAAGCTGAAAATGCACCGCCTGTCGTGAAGCTTGGATTGGACGGAATGCTGTCGATGGCGCAGGCCGCTGTCCAGTCCCTGAAGGTCAACGGCACCATCACTAATCCGATCGATGCGCCCGAACCCGCGCTGGTCCTTGATCTGGTCGGAATGCGCTATCAGGCTATGACCGGCAAGGCGCATGCCACGATTAAGGGGCCGCAAACCGCGATGGCCATTGCGCTGAACGCGGCTTTCCAGAACGTGATGGACGCCCCGGCAAATATTGAGACAGCCCTTGTGCTGAACGTGCCCGAAAAGACGGTCCGCCTCGGACAACTGACAGCTCTGGCAAAGGGCGAGAGCCTGCGTCTGAGCCGTCCGGCCGTGGTCTCTTTCGGCAAGACGATGGGGGTGGATCATCTTCTGGCAACGGTGGCCCCGCAGGGTGTCGCGCCTGCTACGATCGATGTGGCGGGAACGCTGAAACCGGCTCTCGCGCTTACGGCGCGTCTGGATCACATTACACCTGCGATCGCCAAACCTTTTGCGCCGGATCTGTCAGCGACGGGCGCAATCTCGCTGAATGCCAAACTCGGCGGAACGCTGGCCGCGCCGACAGGCACAGTCTCGCTGACCGGGCGTGATCTGCGGATGCGGACCGGCCCTGCGGCGTCCCTTCCGGCTGCGCAGATTTTGGCCAATGTGGGTCTCGCCGGCAGCTCCGCGAAGATTGATGCAACTCTGGGCGCCGGTCCGTCCGTCGCCCTGGCCGTGCGCGGCACTGCGCCGCTTTCCAGCACGGGAGCAATGGCGCTTGCGACCACGGGACATGTTGATCTGTCCGTGGGCAATGCCGTCCTCGGGGCCAGTGGCATGGGAGTGGCCGGCAAGGTCGGCATCAACCTCAATGTCGCCGGAACGGCCGCGCAGCCACGGGCGACGGGGCAGGTGACGCTGGAAAACGCTTCCTTCGATCACTACGCTCAGGGCGTGCATCTTAATCACATCGATGGCGCACTTGTCGCTTCCGGGGACAGCATTGCCGTCAATCATATCGTTGCCCATGCAGGCCCGGGAACGATTGTGCTGGAAGGAACAGTCGGAGCCTTCCGGCCTGATCTTCCGGTCGATCTGCACATCACGTCCGAAAAGGCGCGGCCGGTTTCAAGTGACTTGTTGACCGCGACGGTCAACACCGATCTGCATATCCACGGGCAGGCCACGACGCGGCTGGATGTGGACGGGAAAGTCAATATTCCCAATGCCGCGATCAATATTCCGGACTCCATGCCGGCCTCTGTCCCGCAACTCGATGTCATTCGTCCGGGGCAGAAGCCGCCGTCCAGTTCTAGCTCGAGCCTGATTATCGGGCTGGGCGTGGATGTGATTTCGCCAGGTGAATTCTTTGTACGCGGTCATGGCATCTTCGCGGAAATGCAGGGCCGTCTACGCGTTCGGGGTACGAGCGCGGAACCTGCGGTCAGTGGTGGCTTTGATCTCAAGCGAGGTAATTTCAACCTGGGTGCGATCAACCTCAACTTCACCAATGGACGCGTGGCGTTCAATGGATCTGGCGTGAACCACAAGCTTGATCCGACGCTGGATTTCCGCGCCGACCGCAACGCCAGCGGCACGCTCGCGAGCCTTCTGGTGACGGGTTATGCCAGCGAACCGAAGATAGACTTTGTTTCTACGCCAAGCCTGCCGCGTGATCAGGTCCTGTCTATCCTGTTGTTCGGCACCGACAGCCATTCGCTCTCCACGACGCAGCTCGCTGAGTTAGGCGCGGCCGTTGTCCAGCTTGCGGGCGGCTCGTCCTTTGATCCGTTGAGCAAGGTCCGTAATCTCTTGGGGCTGGATCGTCTGGCCGTGGGTGGTGGCAGCGGTGTGGACAATGGCGGCACCAGTGTCGAGGCCGGAAAATACGTGATGAAAGGTGTCTATGTCGGCGCCAAGCAGGCGACATCCGGCTCCGGAACGCAGGCGCAGGTGCAAATCGATCTGACGAAACGGCTGAAGCTCAACACTACGGTCGGCACCGGCGGTCAGGTCACGGGCTTCACCACGCCGGAAAATGATCCGGGATCGAGTATTGGTCTGTCCTACGGCTACAGTTACTGAGCTTTAATGTGCTGCAACGGCGTCTTCGAGGCGCCGTTTTACGCGTTCTACGACGTCCGACCAGTCCGCAAAATGGGTCTGACGGATGATCGTCATCTGAGGATACCAAGGGGTGTCCTCACGACCATGCAGCCAGCGCCAGCAGTTATTGACTCGGTCCATCATGATGACTGGCTTGCCCAGCCCCCCCGCAAGATGAACGGCTGACGTATCCACCGAGACGATGATGTCCAGGTTCACCATCAGCGCTGCGGTGTCGTCCATTGTGTGACATTCAGGCATGAAATTGATCAGTTTGCCCGGAAAATCGGGAATCTGTTCTGCCGGGCGGTCTTTCTGCAGGGAATAGAAGCTCGCGCCCTCAATGTTGGCCAAAGGGGTAAGGGTGGAAAGCGGCATGGAACGTTGGCGGTCCACCATGAGCGCCGCCGTATCCTCAGGCCGTGCTGCGCCAGCCCAGACCAGACCTACACGTAGCTTATGATCATCCTGCAGACGCTGACGCCACATCTCCGCCTTCCGGCGGTCCGCGCTGAGATAGGGAACGGGCGCGCCCATTGCGTCCGACGTTCCGGAAAAGGCGCGGGGCAGGCTGATAAACGGGCAGTGATAGTCATATTCCGGTGTTTCACCGCCAAACTGAACTTCCGCCACCCCGACGACACGTTCGCAGATTGCCGCCAGTGTCTCGGTGCCCCAGATATGGACGATGGCGCCCGTACGGGCGAGGGGCGGGATGTAGCGCAGATACATCAGCGTATCGCCGAGACCCTCCTCCTGCGTGATGAGAACGCGTTTTCCCCTGAGATCCAGCGATGGGGAAATGTTTGGCAGGAGCCGATCCAGCGGCATGCTGGTATGCCCCGGCAGCCCGAAACGCCATTCATGTTCTGCCCAGCCCTGTGCCATGCGTCCGCTTTTGAGCATGGTAATGGAGTGGTTCAGACGCAGACGCGGGTCTCTCGGCGCCATCGGGACCGCCTGCCGGTACAGATTGGCCGCTTCTTCCATCCGCCCTAGGCTGCTGAGGATGCAGGCCATGTTGCAGATCGGTTCCCAGTCCTGCGGATCGCTCACGCGCAGGTCATTCATGATCGCGAGCGCACCCTCGAAACGGCCTGTTTCCGTCAGGAGAAGGGCGAGCAGGTTGAGCGTGTTGCGGTTACCGGGGCGGCGGTGCAAACTCTGGCGCAGCAGGAGTTCTGCCTCGTCGAAGCGTGCGAGCTGGATCAGCACCGTCGCCTCGGCATCCATCAGCCGGGCATCATCGGGTTTGCGCCTACGGCAGATTTCCAGCAGCGGCAGCAGGTCGTCCCGCCGGCGTACGGAGACGGCTTCGTCCAGCAGCAGCACAATGGCATGCGGGCCGACATTGGCGCTGGCTTTTTCGAGCTCTTCTGCACATTCGGCGTAGCGGTGAAGGTGAAACAAGGCGCGGGCCCTGACGTAATGCAGAGCCGGGATTTCAGTCGTATCGTGCGCGAAGGCGTCTGCGATGGTCAGCGCTTCTTCGGGGTTGCGGCGGACGAGAGCATTCTGTGCCCGGGCCAGACGGCTGTCTGATGTAAGTTGCTCTTCTTCGTGGGGTAGAGCCGGATCATCAGGGGCTGGTCTGTCCAGACTGGCAGACATACGGATCTCCTAGTCCGAGGCCGCTGATGTCATTTCCAGAAGGACCTCCAGAATGCTTGCTAGCGTATAAGGCTTGGAGATGAAACGGTCCCGTGCGGGATCGCCGGAGGTCTCGTCACGCCGCAGGTCGCCATGACCGCTGATATAGATGACTGGAAGATCGGGCCAGCGGTCACGGGCCGGTTGGACGAGGGTCATGCCATCTCCGTCCGGGAGAGACATATCCGCCACGAGGGCATCAAGCGTCGGCTCCGCGCCTATGATGGCGCGGGCTTCGGCACAGTTGTCCGCTTCCCTGACCGTCAGGCCGCTGTCGAGCAGGAACTCTGCCAGGCAGGTCCGGATGAGGAAATCGTCCTCGATCAGCAGAACGGTAAGGGAAGGGGCCATATAAGTTTACGAGGACCAGTTCTTTTCGAAGTCGCCGTAGAGGGTCAGGCCACCGTCGACATACAGGGTCTGGCCCGTGATGTAGGTGCTGTCTTCGGCGGCAAGGAAGGTGATGGCGTCCGCGATTTCGCGGCTTTCACCAGGACGCTTCATCGGGATATGGCTTGAAACGGCCTTGTATTGCTCTGGATCGTTGATCCACGACATGTTGATCGGCGTTACGATGGCGCCTGGTGCCACGGCATTCACCCGGATACCACGACCGGCATATTCCAGCGCCAGTGTCCGGACGATGTTGCCGACCGCACCTTTGGAGGCAGAATAGCCCAGATAATGCGGCTTGGGGATGATCTGGTGAACAGAGGAGTTCACGATGATCGTGCCCTTGATGCCATTCTCCAGCCAGTAGCGGATGACTTCGCGGCACGGCAGCATCACGCCCGTGACGTTGACAGCCATTACACCTTCAAAATCTTCGAGCTTGATGTCTTCGGAAGGGGACGGGATCTGATAGCCTGCGTTGCAGACCAGAACGTCCAGACCGCCCATGGCCTTGATGCTGTCGGCGACCAGACGTTTGACGTCGTCTTCCTTGGAAATGTCACCCGTGGCGATCGGGTGTTCTCCGCCAGAAACTTTGGGCAGCTTTTCGCGTACGGCGATCAGCTTGTCTTCTTTGCGGCCGTTGAGGGCGACCTGCGCGCCTTCTTCGGCAAAACGAAGCGCAGTGGCCTCGCCAATTCCCTGGGATGCCCCGGTGACGAGGACTTTTTTGCCGGCGAAACGGTCTTTGTAAGGGGCAGGCATGTGGCCTCACCTCTCCTCTGGAATGCAGGTTTGAAACGGTGACTGAAAACGCGTCACGGAAAAGGTCTTTCGTGTCGCCAACGCGAAAGACCCTGCCCGGGATGCGAAAAAAACCACACCCTGATCCATATTAGAGAAGTGCAGCTTTTTCAAACTGCGCTCCTGACCGCGATTCAGGCGGCCTTCATGGTTTTGGTCAGGTTTTCGAGAACCTGTGTGGGATCGGCATTTTCGAGAACGGCGACCTCGGCCACGAAACGCTCCTGCGCAGCTTCGAACAGCTTGCGTTCGGAGAAGCTGCCATCGAGGCTGTCGACGTTGCGACGCAGGTCACGCAGCACTTCGGCAATCTGGATCAGGTCACCGGAGTTGATCTTTTCCTGGTAAGCCACGGCGCGGCGGGCCCACATGCCCTTGCTGACATGTGGCTTGCCCTTGATGACGGTCATCGCCTTATCGACGATATCGCGCGTGACGATCTTGCGCAGGCCAGCTTTGCGGGCCTTGGCCAGCGGAATGCGCAGCGTCATCTGGTTGCCGGGGAACGAGATCTGGATCATCTCGATGACAGTATCGGCGACTTCGACCATGCCGATCTTGTCCACGCGTCCGACGCCATGCGCGGCGTAGACAATGGAGTCACCTTCGCGGAACGGGTCCGCGTTGTGTTCCGGATCAGTCTGACGGGCAGTGTTGTTGGCTGCGACACGAGCCATTTCATCGGTCATGCCGCCCTTCTGGGGGCTTTTGAACGTGTTCATAGCCCCAGCTTATAGCAGAAAAACCCCCTGCTGTCTTGTCTGATCGCAAGGGGAAAAGCGTGGGCTTCTGTATCTGTCAGGGCTGAACACCGCGGATGGCCTGTATGGGGGCGGGCGGGAGATCCCCGATCGGTTGCAGAAGATCGCGCTCGATCGTGCGGGCCATGGTCAGCATGGGAAGGGCGTGGACACTATTTGTGAATGGTTCCTGAAGATCGCGTCCGCTGCGATCGAGCATCTGGAACAGCATGCCGATGATGCTGGAGCCCAGCGGCGTGATCCAGCCGAGCGTCTGCACGGCCGAAAGCGGCAGGATGATACAGAACAGATGCGTTGTGATTTCGGGCAGCAGGGAATACTGCGCGGGAAGCGGAGTGTTTTTGATACGCTCCAGCCCGCCCTGCGCGTTGGCGATGTCGGACAGGATGCGGTCCACCGTGCCGTGTACTGCCCCGTCGATTCCTTTGAGTTCGACTTCGTCGCGCACTCCCAGACCGATCTGGTAGAGCAGCATGTTGGCCGTGTTCGAGCAGGAAAAAACTTTCTCGTACATTTCAGGCGTCAGGAGCCTTTTGGTATCCTCGTTGGGTGCGTCACCCCTCAGTGCCGCGCGCAGGACATGTGGATAGGCGGCCATGGCGCGGGCCAGATCCGGACGCCCGCCCAGAAGTGTCGCGGCTTCGCGGCCGAAGGAACGGCAGTTGTTGGTGATCGCTCCCCACAGGGTCCGGCCTTCCCACCAGCGGTTATAGGCCGCGTTGTTGCGCATGCTCAGGAAGATCGCGAGCGCCGAGCCCATGAGGGAAATCGGAAGAGCCGGTTGTTCCATCCAGTCCTGATGAAAGATCTGGAACAGTACCACCACGACGAAGTCCCACAGGGTCAGGATGATCAGGGGGGGCAGGGCTTCCCGGAAAAGAATGGCCAGTCCATGTGGGCGATTGACGATCAAATGGCTGTCTCCTTGGATGACGGGATGTGCAGGGAAGTCGTGTGGAAGCGTAGCGGCGAAGTCAGTTTTTGGCCAACACCAAAGGGTGTCTGTCACTTTACTTTCTTTTGCAGTGCATTCTTGCCGCCATGCCGTTTAATACGACACCTTGTCCGCACTGTTTCAGAGGAGAGTGATGTTATGGATGTGATCGCCGCCATTGCGTTCGAAGCCGGCAAACCGCTGGAAATCGACACGGTTCAGCTTGAAGGCCCCCGCGACGGGGAAGTACTGGTCGAGATCATGGCGACCGGTCTGTGCCATACCGACAAGTACACGCTCTCCGGACAGGACCCTGAGGGACTGTTTCCGGCCATTCTCGGGCATGAGGGTGCGGGCATCGTTCGAGAAGTCGGGGCCGGGGTAAAGCATCTTAAGCCCGGTGATCATGTCATTCCGCTCTATACGCCGGAGTGCCGGGAATGTCCGTCTTGCCTGTCGCGCAAGACCAATCTGTGCACGGCCATCCGCAGCACTCAGGGCAAGGGCCTGATGCCAGACGGCACATCCCGATTCTCTTATAAAGGTCAGCCGATCCATCACTATATGGGCTGTTCGACCTTCGCGAATTTCACAGTGCTGCCGGAAATCGCACTTGCCAAGATCCGCTCCGACGCGCCGTTCGACAAGGTCTGCTATATCGGTTGTGGCGTGACGACCGGCATTGGCGCCGTGCTGTTCACGGCCAAGGTGGAGCCTGGCTCGACGGTTGGAGTCTTCGGGCTCGGGGGCATTGGCCTCAACGTTATTCAGGGTGCAAAGATGGTCGGCGCCAACCGGATTATCGGCATCGACATCAATCCGGAGCGCGAGGCGATTGCCCGAAAGTTCGGCATGACGGATTTCGTGAATCCGAAGGATCTGGGGCCGGATGGCGACCTTGTAGGGCATCTGATCGAGATGACCGGTGGTGGTCTGGACTACACGTTTGAGTGTGTCGGCAATCCGACCCTGATGCGTCAGGCGCTGGAGAGTGCGCATCGTGGCTGGGGCGTATCCTGCGTTATCGGTGTGGCCGGGGCAGGGCAGGAAATCAGCACGCGACCGTTCCAGCTTGTGACGGGACGCCGCTGGATCGGCTCGGCATTTGGTGGCGCGCGCGGGCGAACCGATGTGCCGCAGATCGTGGACTGGTACATGGAAGGCCGGATCGACATCGACGATCTCATTACCCACAAGCTCAAGCTCGCTGACATCAATCTGGGTTTCGACATGATGAGCCGGGGTGAGAGCATTCGTACCGTCGTGGAGTACTGAGCGTGTCCGACATCGAGGTTCTGGCGCATCACGCCTGTTTTGATGGCTCTCTGCGTTTTGTCCGGCACAACTCGCAGGCGCTCGGTGTTCCCGCAACGTTTGGGGTCTTCCTGCCGAAAGAGGCCCTGTCGGGTCAAAAGGTTCCGGTTATTCATCTGCTGGCCGGGCTGACCGCGACGCAGGAGACGTTCCTTATCAAGGCTAACGCGATCCGCTTTGCTGCCGAACATGGCATCGCGCTCGTCGCCCCGGACACCTCACCGCGCCATACAGGCATCAAGGGGGAGGATGACAGTTATGATCTGGGGTCAGGTGCCGGGTTCTATATCGACGCCACGTCCGAACCCTGGAGCCACCACTACCGGATGGAGACCTATGTCGGCGAGGAGCTACCCTCGCTGACAGAACGACTCTATCCGCTGGATGGCAGTCGTCGCGGCATCATGGGACATTCCATGGGCGGTATGGGGGCACTGCTTCAGGCACTGAAATATCCCGATCGCTGGAAAACCGTTTCGGCTTTCGCACCAATCTGCCATCCCAGCACCGTGCCCTGGGGGCAGAAGGCGTTTGATGCGTATTTCGGCGGCGATCCGATGAAATGGCAGCGTTGCGACCCGACGCTGTTGCTGCGCTCGAAGCATACCCATCCGTCCACCATTCTCGTGGATCAGGGGCTGATGGACCAGTATCTGGCGGATCTCTGCCCCGATGCGCTCGAAGCCGCGGCAAAGGAAGGCGGACAGTCCCTCGAACTGCGCCGACATGCCGCGTATGACCATTCCTACTGGTTCATACAGAGTTTCATTGCGGACCATCTGACGCACCATGCCAAAGGGCTTTCTGCGTGAAGCGTTCTGTTCTTGCCGCTCTTTTCCTGCTGGGAGGATGTGCCTCGCAGGCTCCGACCGGTCCTTCGATCACGCCCACGGCTCATACCGATTTCCGGCATGACACGCTGGCCCTGACCTGGCAGCCGGGTTTCTGTGCCACGGGCGGAGGATGTGAATGGGACCAGACGCATCGTATCTCGATCGGTCTGCACGGACTTTGGGCGTCCGAGCCGCATAGTCTGGAAGCACAGGGCGTGCCAGTGCAGGAATGGTGGTCCAAAGGCTGTGATCTCTATGATCACAATGATACGCCGCCGAAGCTCCTGCCGACAACCGTCGAGGCGCTGCGTGGTGTTGTGCCGCACCTGAAAAAGCCGCTTTACATGCATGAATATACCAAGCATGCCCGCTGCTTCGGCTATGATGCAGACCGCTTTTTCGTCACATCCATGGAAATGCGGGATCGGTTCGCAGCCTCGGCGTTCGGGCTATGGCTGTCGCAGCAGGCCGGATTTCAGGTCAAGCGTGATGACATGCTGGCGACTTTCGCGCGTTTGATGAATGTCGGGGACACCCGCGCTCTTCAGGTCCGTTGCGAACCTGCCCATAACGGGCAGATGGTTCTGACGCAGCTTTGGTTCACGCTGGATCCGAAGAAGCTGTCGCGTTTCCCCTATGAAGGCGCCTATCTGTCCTCACCCAACGACCAGAACGGCTGCCCGGCTACGTTCCTCGTGCCGGGCTGGACTGCACCGTTTGTGGCTGATCAGCGGCCGTAAAGTTCTTCGGCACTGATTTCGGGCTGTGCGGTATCGCGCAGCCCCTCCGGTGTCACTCCGTGATAGAAACAGCTCCGGCGCCCGGTGTGGCAGGCCACGCCGGTCTGGTCGACGACCATGAGAACGGCGTCCATGTCACAGTCCAGCCGCGCTTCGATGAGTTTCTGCTGCTGGCCCGAGGTCTCGCCCTTGCGCCACAATTTTTGGCGACTGCGCGACCAGTAGCAGACTCGGCCCGTCAGAAGCGTCTCGCGCAGGGCGTCTGCGTTCATCCAGGCCAGCATCAGCACCACGCCATCCGGTGCCTGCGCAATCGCGGAAATCAGGCCGTTCGCATCGAACTTCACCTGCGCGATGATGTCATCGATAATGGACGGGGTGGGGGGAACATAGCTCACGCACGCATCTCCTCAGGAAACCAAATGGGCCAGACTACAGAAAGCGGCTGCCCGTTGCATGTCAGATCCGATGCGGACCAAGCGTCACGTCGCAGCATCGCGAGCGCCCGATCGCCGTTGCGGGAGCGGATGTCACCGACTTCACGCTCTCCGGAAACGATGACGCCGCCTTCGTCCGGGAATTTACCGTCTGACAGCGTAACGGGCAGAAGGCGGCGTTTGACGAGGCCGCGGTAATGGGTGCGCGCGGTGAGCTCCTGCCCCATATAGCAGCCCTTTTTCCAAGACACGCCGTGTAGCAGGTCCATGTCGGCTTCGAGCGCCAGTGTCTGCTCGCTTTCGAAGTCCATGACGTCTGGCAGGCCGAGCGTCAGGCGACGTTCCAGAAAATCGGCAGCCGTTTCGCCGCTTTGGTCAGGTTCGGTCACGATGGCTCGCCATCCTGCACCGTCGCAGCGCGGGTCCGGGGCGCTTGTGAGGATATTTTGCGGAATTTGGCAGCCTTCCGCGCCTGTGACGACCTGAAAGGGTGTGCTCTCGATCTGCACGTCCGCGCGCAGACGGAAGCGGGAGAGGCGCTTGGTGAGCATCTCCGTGTGATCGGCCGGGCAGTCCATCAGGATGCGATCAGGCGTGGCATACAGGAAGAATTCGCTCAGCCAGCGTCCCTGCGGTGTGAGTAACGCGCTCCAGACGGCTGTCGTGTCCGTCAGGTCCTGGACGTCATTGGTGATGAGTCCCTGAAGAAAGCTGGCGCGGTCCGCTCCCGTAAAAGACAGGACGGCGCGGTGAAGAAGATATTCGTGCATGTGAGACACCGCTGTTCCGACGGCTTCCAGCAAAACTACCCCGCTGGAAAAGCGCCTGACCATAGCGGGCAAATCCTTCACCCGCCATCTTTGCGTCGGGATGGAGTGCGCGGAAGATCTCTGACTGGATTATGTGGGAACAGTAAACTTTGGACGTGCAGACGTGTTTCAGTTCATGACTGTGGGTTGCAGTCTGGTAATAGTCGGAGGATATTGGCTTATCGTGGTAGTACGGCCCTGTTCCGCGATCCCGTCTCTGTTCGGAGTGAAAGAACGTTGTCAGCCGCAGAAATCGTGAATCCCACCCAGAATCCTGCCAGTGACCGGCGCCGGATCTTCCAGATCCTGGGGCCTTTCGTGGGCGTGCTTCTGGTCATCGCTGCGATTACAGGCATCAGCCTTCATAATTACCAGACGACCCGCCAGGGCGCGATTTCACTGTCCAACGATCTTCTGCGCAGCCAGCAACGCTATGTGACGCAGGAGGTTAGCGATTATCTGGCCCCGGCCTCTATTGGCGCCCTGATCGCGCAGGACATGTTGCGCGATACGCTGACCAACACTACGCCTGACACGTTCATGCTCTACGGACGCTCCATCCTGACGCATACGCCGCAGGTAGACAGTTTCTATATCGCGAATGATCAGGGCCAGTTCTGGATGATCACGCGGCATGGTCAGGACGGGTTCGAGCAGACTCATTTCCAGACTGATGACGGCAAGCAGGTCTATCATCACGTCTACACGGACAAGGACGGTAACATCACGGGCGAAGGCGCAGATCCGGCGGAAGGCTATAATGTCGTCACCCGCCCATGGTTCGCCAAAGCTGTAAAGCATCAGAACGATCCGGAGCGGCAGCTCCATTGGACTGATCCCTATGCTTATATTTCGACGCGCCAGTTCATCATCACGGCCTCGATCGCCTTTGACGGACATGACGGACACAAATCGGTTTTTGCGATCAATATTTCCCTGAACCAGCTGACGTCCTTTCTCAACAAGCTTCAGGTCGGGCGCAGCGGACAGGCCGTGATCGTGGACATGCACGGCCAGATCATAGCCGGGCACAATGTCGTAGCCGGGCAGGATCCGAAAACCTTCGATCCAGGGAATGTGTTCCTTGATCCCAAGACACAGCCCGTTTTCACCCATGCGCTCAACCGCTTTCGCATTAAGGGCCCTGGGACGGGCGTGGTGCAGGCACGGGGCAAGAATTACGTCACTATCGCTACCGAGCTGCCGTTTGTGCATCGGCACTGGGTGCTGCTGCTGAATGCGCCGGAAAGTGATTTTGCCGATTTTGCCCAGACGGCCCGGCGGCAGAATATCGGGTTCTCGCTGCTGGTCGTCGGACTGGCTTCGGTGCTGGCGCTAGCGCTGGTCGCGCAGGGGCGGCATGTGGAACGTCTGAGAAAGCGGCTTCAGAGGGGACGGGAGCAGGTGAAGGCGGAAAACGCTTCCCTGCTGGAAATTGCCAGCACGCCGGACCTGTTCGACCCTACGAACGAGGTGCCGATCCTGACGGAGGCCCTGACGGCACGGACCAGCGCGCGACGCGCCAGCCTGTGGCGCCTGCTGCCGGACGGGGATCGTTTGCTCTGCGAAGATGCTTTCGATCCGTCGCGCGACGTGCATAGCACGGGTGTCGAGATCGGACGACGAGACAATGGTAAGCTGTTCGAAGCTCTGGACGAGGGGCACACCCTGTCGATTGCGGATGCGTCGCAGGACGAGCGCACCCAGCACTTCCAACGCGTCATCATGCGGTCCGTAGGGGCGAGTACGCTGCTGTTCCAGCCGGTTCGCAATGCGCACAAGACCGTTGGCGCGATCGTTCTGGAAGATCCGGGGCAGCCGGAGACAATGGAGCACATCATCGCCATCGTAGGTTCTATCGTGGCCCTGCGTTTTGCCAATCCGTTCGATGCGGCGGCGGGCGAGGGTTCCTCCGGCCTGGCGATACCAACCGAAAAACACGACACGCGGTTTGACGAAGGCTTTCTTCTGGAGCCGTCGGCCACGGTTGGTGAACCGGTTGCAGCGGGTGTGTATCCGCAGGTTCCGGTTATGGTCATTTCCTTTGTAGACCCCTATGCGCCGGACCGAGACAGCATTGCGCGCGCCATGAATGTCATCCGTACGCTTAGTCTGGAAATCCAGAAAATCGCGCGTGACAGCGGGTTGTTCTCCGTTCAGGTCGTGAGCAACCGGCTCGTCCTCGTGGGCGGCTGCTCGCAGACGCCGGACCCCTCGGCTGCGGTGAGGCTGGCAGACGCTGCGGTTTCGATCCGTGAGGCCTGCCTGTCCTCGCTGGCTGCGGCGGATCTGGATCCTGTTTTCCGGATCGGCATGGATGTCGGCTCGGTCATGGCTTCGGAGCTGGGTGAATCGCCTTCGGTCTTCAACATCTGGGGCGATGCGCTCAATGGTGCCGAACTCCTGACCGGCAGCGCGCCGGACGCAGGAACGATCCAGGTGTCCGAACAGGCCTATATGATCCTGCGCGAGCATTTTCTCTTTCGGGCGCGGGGTATGTTCTATCTGCCTAACAGCGGCATTACCCGCAGCTTTGTGCTGGCGGGGCGCCGATGAAAGGGCTGCGCAATCTTGACCGGATCACGATGGTCCGGAGCATGCTGGTGCATTTGGGGTATTTTTCCCGCACGCAGATGCGTTTTACGCTCATGATGATCGGCGCCGGCTGGGGAATCATGCGCGAGGCGACGCGGCTGACGACATGGCGGCGGACGGTGAGGATTGAGTTCTGGGCTTCTCTGCATCAGGCAGTCGGTGGTGGTATTCTCAGTACGCTGGTGACGGCGGCACTAACGGGTTTCGGCATTGTGGCGCAGACCGTCTACTGGCTCGGTTTCGCGGGTATGGCACAGATGACCGGTTCCATCCTCTCTACGGTTCTGGTGCGCGAGATTGCGCCGGTGTTGGTTGGCGTGATCCTGCTGGGGCGGTCGGGTATGCTGATGCTCACCGAACTCGGCACGCTCACGACGGGGGGACAGATGCGCGCCATGACCGGAATGGGGGTTGATCCGTTCATCTCGTTCCTGCTGCCGCGCAGCCTCGCCATGACGATCAGTGGCTTCACCCTTGGCATCATTTTCAGCATGACAGCTCTTCTTGTTGGCTATGCCGTCTGTCGTGTCGAGGATGCAATCACGATGCCGATCTGGGCGTTTCTGGATCAGGTCGTCAGCAGTGTGAAGCCGATCGATTATTTCGTGATTCCGGCCAAGTTCATTTTCAGCGGCTATGCCGTGGGGGTGTGTTCGTGTCTGTCCGGCATGGATGTCACCACTGAGGACGATCTGTCGAGCATGCTGCCGCGCGGGTTTGCGCGCGGTATGCTCTCCATCATGGTTATCAACGTCGTTTTCAGTGTGTGCTTCGATGGCTGAGATTGACGACGTCTTACCGAATACGCTGGACGCCCGGCTAGAACTGCTGGATGCCAAGCCGCAGTTCGATGAGAGCGGGCTGGTTTCGAGCCGTTACAACCTGCGTCTCAATGCTGGAGAATGCGCCCTGATCGAGTGTCGGGACATGGGCCAGGCGGCGCTGTTTGCCGATATGTGCGTTGGTCTCATTCCGCTGGGCGATGGCCATGTCCGTTGCATGGGGCTGGACTGGGCCGACCTCGATGAACGGCGCAGCAACGCGCTGCGGGGTCGGATCGGACGGGTTGTGATGACGGGCGGATGGGTGGACCTGTACGGGACGCATATGAACATTCTGTGGCCACAACTGCACCATACACGCATCCCGATCGACAGGCTTCAGTCCCAGGCTGTGCATCTTGCCGTCCGGCTTGGTTTGCCTGGCCTTCCGGTAATCCCGCCGAACCGCCTGTCGGCCATGGACCGCCAGCGCGCGGCCTGTGTGCGGGCCATGATGGGCGAGCCGGCGCTGCTGCTGCTGGAGCATCCGATGGAAGGGGCCTCGGCCGGTCTGATGAATGCGTTCCTGTCTCTCGTGACCGATCTGCGGGACCGGGGATGCGCGGTTGTGTGGATGGCTCCGGATGAAAGCGGGTGGGGGGATTATGCGTCCGACGCCACCATCCGCCTGCGCCTTTATGATGACGGACTGTTTTCGATGCGAGGTTCCTGATGTTTCGCGTACGCCAGACCGAAACCGCCCGTCCGCTCTTTCAGAACCGCTATGCGGATGAATGGGTCGGGCTGCTTGTCCTTGCCGCAATTGTCATGTTTTCGGTCGCCGTCGTGGAGGCCGGTTTCCTGCGACAGTGGCTGACGCCGGAAAAGAAACTCCATTTCGTGCTACCCGAGAGCGGCGTGGCAGGGCTCGCGATTGGTAACGATATCGAGGTCATGGGCGTCCATGCGGGTGAAATCCGGCGCCTGAAGCTCAACGAGACAGGGCGGATGTATGCGGAAGGGGATTTGGACCCGCAGTTCGCCAACTTTATCCGTCAGGACAGCACGGCCATCATTCGCCATCGTCTGATCGTGGCGGGCGCAAGTTACATTGAACTGGGCCGGGGTCAGGGCAAGCCGCTCGACTGGGATTACGCAGTCCTTCAGGCGACGGTTGAGGCCAATCCGGCGGATGTGATTACTCAGACCGTCGTGGATCTGCGCAACAAGCTCGTACCAGCCATGAACAACGTCCAACTCATTACAACGCAGGTCAACGACATGCTGACAGACATGCGCAAGGGGCAGGGCACGATCGGCGGACTGCTGGTCAAGGATGACGTACTCGACAAGGCCAATGCTGCGCTGGCTCATCTCGATGCTGTCATCGCGGATCTCAGACCCATTGAAAAGCAGGCAGGCGACGTCATGACGAAGGTGGATGGAACGATGGCCAATGCACGGGCCGCGACGGCAAGCCTGCGTCAGAGCATGCCGCAGGTCCAGCAGACCGTGGCGCATGCCAATACGGCCATGGCGCAGCTTCCGGCTCTTCTGGCTCAGGCGGAAGCCAGTGCGAGCAGCCTGCGCAAGCTGACGGATCAGCTGCGTGGATTGTGGTTGCTGGGTGGCGGGGGCAGCAAGCAGGAGCCCTCGCGTCGTCTGCCGGCGCAGGCGGTGCGGCCATGAAGTGTGTTCTTTTGGCCTGCACGGGCCTGATGGTCCTGACGCTGGGCGGCTGCTCGTCTTCAATCGCGACGAAGGGGCCAAAGCCCGATCAGCCTTATGAAGATGCCATGGATACCGGCAAGAGCGTCTATGGGATCGGACAGGCCACACAGGCTGAGGCTCAGTATCGCACCGCGATGGACCGTGCTCTGATGCGCGATGATGCGGCGTCCATTCACGAGGCCGGTTTCAATCTGGCGGCAGTCCTGCTGGCGGAAAACGAGCCGCAGAAAGCCCTGCAAAGTCTTGGAGAGACCGAAGCCGCGCTCAGCCTGCGCGGTGTTTCGGATACGTCCGATCTGGCCGTAATTCGCGCGGCTGCCTTGTACAGGCTTCATGACACGGTGTTCGCCTCGCAGGCTGTGGCGCGCGCGCTTCAGTCTCCGGATATGGGAATTCGTGAACGGGCGCTTTACCTGTCAGGTCTGATCGCAGCGGATCTGAGGCAGGACACGGTTCTGGCCCAGCGCGTGAATGATTTGGCTACCTTCCGTGAAACCAGCGCACAGGTTGACCGGCAGGAACTGACAGCCCGTCTGAACCTGCTGCGCGGGCAGCCTGAACTGGCCAGTAGCGAGTCCCTGTCGGTTGTGAAAAGTCGCCGTGATGCGCTGGATTATCGCGGGATGCGCCGGGCACTTACTCTGGCGGCGGATGCGGCCGATGCGGCGGGGCATCAGTCACAGGCTGCGGCCCTTCGACAGCAGGAAAACATCAGCGAGCAGGTGGCGGCAAAGCAGGCTGGAGACGATAGCGTCGCGCCTAAAGCGACCGCCCCTGAAAAGGCAGAACCTGGAAAGGTTACGGTGCAGGTTCATGGAACCCCGGTCGACCAGTCAGGTCTCGGCGCATCTGACTGAACGCTCACAGGCTTCGGAACTCACAGTTCATGAGGTTTGAAGCCTGTTAGTAAAGTCTGTCATGAGTGGCTGCGGATATTGCCTGCACGCTTGGCGTCCGCTTTACACATATACGTCCTGTGTGTCGTGGCGTTGTGCCAGCAGTTGCCCTGAACATGATAGACATGCGTTGCGGTATTGACCCAGACCCGATGGCAGGCCTCGCTGTTCGTGCGGTCTGCTGCAATTTTCAGGATGGCTAGGCAAACTTTTCGAAGACCGGTCTGGTAGGATTTATGGGGCGCTCGACTGGATCAGGACCTATTCAGGCCTGATGGCGTTCGCGCTCGATCAGGGCCAGCCCTTCGGCGACCGAGACGAATTCCGATCCGCCATCCACACGCTCCGCTCCGAAACGGCGATCGAACAGATTGCGTACAGCAGGCACGAAGGACGTGCCCCCGGTCAGGAAGACCCGGTCGATATCGTCCGGCCCAAGTCTGGCCTGAATCAGGGCGTCTTCGATTGCGGCGTCCAGTTGTGTCAGATCAGGCGCAATCCAGCTTTCGAAGTCCTTGCGGGTGATGGTTTCTTCGATCTTCAGATCGCGGTGAATGAAGCGCAGGACAGTGCTGTCCTGACGCGACAGGTCACTTTTGGCCTGTCCGACCGCGCGATAGAGGTTCTGGCCTTCCTGATCCTCGATCAGACGCAGCAGACTGCGCAGTTTTTCAGGCTCGGATGATGTTTTGGCGACGTCTGCGATGTCCCGTAGGGTCTGGGGGGTGCGCATCAGCGACAGGCGATGCCAGCGGCCCAGGCTTGCGAACCATTCCGCCGGGACGGGCAGGGGCTGGCCGCCCATGACGCGATAGGTCGCATCCCGGCCCAGAGCCGGGGCGACGGCGTGGCTGATGATGCGGTAGTCGAACTGGTCGCCGGCAATGCCGACACCCGAATGGCCGAGCGTGGTGACGCGCGGGCTGCCCTGCGGGTCGAAACGCATGATCGAGAAATCGCTGGTACCGCCGCCGAAATCGCCGACGAGAACGGTGGCGGGTTTGTCGAGGCGCTGCATGAAGCGCCAGCCTGCGCCCTCTGGTTCGAGAACGATATTAGGCTCGGGGAAGCCCGCTTTCAGAAAGCTCTCGCGCAGTCGGGCGACACCGAGCGAATCATCTGCCAGTTCGCCCGCAAATCGCACCGGGCGACCGATCGTGGCACTTACATCGGACGGCTCCAGCCCGGCCTTATCCATCAGAGACGTCAGAAAACGGGCGATCAGGGCTTCGAGCGTCATGACACTGCTGAAGACCCGCGTTTCGCGAAAGGAGCCCTGCGCGAGATAGGTTTTCATGGACATGATGAGACGGCTCTCGGCCGGATCGTCGAGATAGGCCTCGATGGCGTCCAGCCCGATCGCGTCTTTCATGACGCGTCGTCGTCCGTCCTGATCCATCCATAGGCAAAGCAGGGTGCGGCAGGTCTCGCTGGTGGCGTGGTCCGTAAAGACGAAGCGGGCAGGGTGGGTATTGCCGTTTTCATCCGCAATCACGACCACGCTGTTGGTGGTGCCGAAGTCAATTCCGACGCGGATTTTGGTCTGGTTGTGTCCGGGCGTCGTCATTGGTTCTGCTTTCTTCCGGTTTGGGCAAAGGGCGTGGGTTTAGGGAAGAAGCCGTCAAAGGCCAAGCATAAAAAAAGGGGAAGCACCCTTTCAGGTCCTTCCCCTTCTCGTGCAGTGGCTGAGATCAGGACGCGGCCATCTCGCACACGGCTTCTTCCGTCACGGCCGGACGCATCGTGCCCATTTTGGCTTCGGACTGCACCATGGGTGACATTCCGAGCGCGGAGAGGAGTTGGCGGTCGCGATGTTCAGCCGGGTTCGGCGTGGTCAGGAGCTTCTCGCCACAGAAGATCGAATTCGCACCCGCGAGGAAGCACAGTGCATGGGCTTCATCGGTCATGTTTTCGCGCCCTGCGGCAAGACGGACATGACTTTCCGGCATCATGATACGCGCCGTAGCAATGATGCGGACGAAGGTGATGGGATCGACGGCTTCGGCCTCACCCAGTGGAGTGCCTTCAACGCGGACAAGCAGGTTGATGGGCACACTCTCGGGGTGCTTGGGCAGGTTGGCGAGCGTCATCAGCAGACCGGCACGGTCGGACAGGTCTTCACCCATGCCCACGATTCCACCGCAGCAGACATTGATACCTGCGTCGCGCACGTTCGAAAGCGTGTCGAGACGCTGCTGGTAGGTGCGGGTGGAAATGATGGAGCCGTAAAACTCTTCGGACGTGTCGAGGTTGTGGTTGTAATAATCCAGCCCCGCCGTCTTCAGGCGCTCCGTCTGCTGCGCATCGAGCATGCCGAGCGTCACGCAGGTTTCCAGCCCCAGCGACTTCACGCCTTCGATCATCTCGCAGACGGTGTCGAGGTCATGATCCTTCGGCGTGCGCCAGGCCGCTCCCATACAGAATCGGCCTGCACCGGCTTTCTTTGCAGCGCGTGCTTCCTTCAGGACGGATTCCACGGCCATCAGGCGCTCGGCCTTGACGCTTTTTTCGTGCAGCGCACTCTGCGGACAATAGGCGCAGTCTTCCGGGCAGCCGCCGGTCTTGATCGAAAGAAGCGTGGAAATCTGCACTTTCGTGGGGTCAAAGTAGCGACGGTGCAGAGTCTGTGCGCGGTACATCAGCTCGGGGAAAGGCAGGCTGATGAGGGCTTCGACTTCGTCGCGGGTCCAGTCGTGGCGGATGTCTGGGTGGGGCGTATGGGTGGCCGTCACGGATCAATCTCCAAGGGTTGCTGCATCACACCTACCCAAAATTGTCCCACCGTGTCATCTGATCGTCACTATTGATGAGCCGGAAAACGGACGAGGTCGCAGAATGAAACACTGGCATATTGATCAGATGGACTGGAACTCCTTTGATCCGTCCCGCGTGGACCCCGAGATCATCCCCCTCGTGAAGGCCGCTTCCGTGGTAGAAAAGAACGGTCTTGATTATGCCGAATATCTGCGTCGCGTCTTCGTCGGAGATCCGGATTTCAGCGCGGCTGCCGCGAACTGGGCTGTTGAGGAAGTGCAGCACGGCGACGCGCTTGGCCGCTGGGCCATGCTGGCAGATCCGTCCTGGGATTATGAAAAGGCGTTCGACCGCTATCGTGCGTCGTACAAGATCGACGCCGATGTAGATGCCTCGATCCGCGGTTCCCGCACGGGCGAACTGATTGCGCGATGTATGGTCGAAACCGGCACATCGTCTTTTTATACGGCACTCGCGGACGGGACGGACGAGCCATTGCTCAAGGCTATCTGCAAGCAGATCGCGGCCGATGAATACCGGCATTTCAAGTTGTTTTACGATCACATGCGCCGCTATCTTAAGCGCGAGAAGCTGAGTGTCTGGGCCCGGACACGCATTGCGCTGGGTCGCGTGACGGAGAGCGAGGACGACGAGCTGGCCTCGGCCTATCATACGACGAACGAGCCGTCAGGCATGGCCTATGACCATCAGCGCTGCATTGCGGCCTATATGTCCAAGGCGATGGGCTTCTATCAGCCCAAACATATCGACCGCGTGACGGCGATGATTTTCAAGACGATCGGGTTTGCGCCGCATTCTCGCTGGCAGAAGCTTGCATCTTCGCTGGTCTACCGGTTGATCCAGTGGCGCCGGAAAGTCTTCAGGAAGCAGGTTCAGGCCTGAGGACTTCCATGCAACATCCGGAAACTGGAAAAAAGAAGACGAAACCGGGCGTCTGTGCCATGAAAGACGCCTGATTCTTTCGCCTGCGTCCGGAGATTTCGATGACCGTTTCCGCTATTTTCTCCCGTCGTGCCGTCTACGGCGCAACCCTGGCCCTTTGCGCCGCTGGTCTGTATCAGTTTCCGACGGCGAAAGCGGACCCCTATTCACTGCCGATCGCATCGTCTGGTCCGGTCAAAACCGATACGGTGAGCCCCGCTACCCTGTCCGCCCAGCAGTTGGCCAAACAGGTTGGTTACGCGCAGTTCACTGCTCCAGACTGGCGTGTTGGTCCGGTCAGGCACATGGTCATGTTCCGCTACACCAAAGAAGCTACCACGGCACAGCGCGCTGAAGTGTCGGGACGTTTCCTGCATCTCGTTCAGGACAGCCGGCGTGCGGACGGTAAGCCGGTTGTCGTCAGCATCGAAACCGGCTTCCAGAACAGCGGAGAAGGGGCTGATGCCGGTCTTCAGCAGGCATTTCTTGTGACGTTCCGTTCTGAAGGAGACCGAAATTATTATGTCGGCAAACCTGTCGTGACGGATGTGGCGTTTATTGACCCCGCCCATGAGGCCTTCAAAGAGTTTGCCGCGCCCTATCTCGAAAAGATCGTTGTTTTTGACTATCCGGTTGCGGCGGTCGTCACGCCAGAAGGTACAGGCGCAAAAACCAAAAAAACTCACAAAACCCGCTGAGCAGAGCAGGCGCGTTTTGTCCTTTTGACGAAATGATACTTTATACCTCATTCTAGAGGCACCATTCTGGAATGAGGTACATTGTGAAACGATTTCTTACGTCGCGACATGCTCTGAAGCATGGTGCCAGCCTTGTAGCCCTTGCCGCGGGTCTGATGGTCTCCGGCGCGCAGGCTGCCGGTTACAACGCGGGCTGGGGTTTTGACGAAGCCGGAATGGACCGTGCCGTTCAGCCGGGAAACAATTTCTTCGAATACGCCAACGGCACCTATCTCAAGAACCTCAAGATCCCTGGAGACATGAGCAGCTACGGCCCGTTCCGTATCCTGTATGAACTCTCCCTGTCGCGTCAGAAGACCATTCTGGACGAGGCCGCGAAGAAGGTTGCCCAGCAGCCCACGGACGACATGGGCAAGATCGGCACCTATTACGCCAGCTTCCTGGACCAGAAGGCTGTGGATCGTCTGGGTGGCAAGCCGCTCGCAGCCGATCTTGAAACGATTCGGAACGTGAATGATGGCAAGTCTCTTGCCGCAGCGTTCGGTGCGTCCCTGAAATCCATGATGTTCTCCACGTTCCAGATCGGTGTGGAGCAGGACCAGAAGGACCCGGAACGCTACATGCTGATGCTCGATCAGGGCATGAGCATCGGTGTGAGCGGCGGCCTCGGTCTTCCGGACACGAGCTACTACACAAATCCCAAGCTGGCGGATAAGAAGAAGGCCTATCAGGCCTATGTCGCCAAGATGCTGACGCTTGAGGACTGGCCGGATGCTGCGAAGAACGCGCAGGCGGTGGTCGATCTCGAAACGGCTCTGGCCAAAGTTGAAGTGCCGCGCGACCAGACCCGCGATCCGCTCAAGATCTACAACCCGATGCCGGTGTCCGAGCTTCAGAAGCTTGCGCCGGACTTCGACTGGGTCACGTTCCTGACCAGCGCCGGACTGCCGGCAGAAGGCCTGGAAAATCGCAAGATCGACGTGCGCGAGCCCGCCGGTATCAAGGCGATGACGACAGTTCTCAAGGCTGCAGACCCTGCGACGCTGCGCGCGTGGCTGGCGTTCCATCTCGGGGACAATGCGGCCGGTTATCTGTCCAGCACGTTCTATGATGCGTCCTTCGACTTCAACAGCCATACACTGTCGGGCGTGGCGCAGCAGTCTCCGCGCTGGAAGCGTGCCGTGCGCGTGACGAACGGTGCACTGGGCTGGGCACTGGGCCGCGAATATGTCGCGCGCTACTTCCCGCCTTCCGCACAGGCGCAGATCACGGATCTGGTGCAGAAAGTGAAGGCGTCCTTCCATGACCGCCTTGAGCACAACAGCTGGATGGACGAGCCGACCCGCAAGGCCGCTCTGAACAAGCTCGACCATTTCGCCATTCAGGTCGGTTATCCGAAGAAGTGGTGGGATTACAGCAAGCTCGACATCCGCAAGGGCGACGTCTACGGCAATGCCGTGCGCGGTGCGGCGTTCAGCTGGCAGCACGATCTGGACAAGCTCGACAAGCCGGTGGACCGCGACGAATGGGGTATGACGCCGCAGACGGTGAACGCCTACAACGATCCGACCATGAACGAGATCGTGTTCCCGGCTGCGATCCTTCAGCCGCCGTTCTTTGATCCCAAGGGCGATGTTGCCGTTAATTACGGTGCCATCGGCGGCGTGATTGGTCACGAAATGAGTCATGGTTTTGACGATCAGGGCCGTCACTACGATGAGCATGGCCGCCTGAATGACTGGTGGACCAAGGCTTCGACGGATGCCTTCCAGAAGCTGGCTGACCGTCTGGCCGCGCAGTACGACGCGCAGGAAGTTCTGCCGGGAGCGCATGTGAACGGCAAGATGACCATGGGCGAGAATATCGCGGATTCCGGCGGGCTGAACCTCGGTCTGCAGGCCTATCATGATTTCCTGCACGGCAAGCCCGCGCCGGTCGTGCACGGTCTGACGGGTGACCAGCGCGTGTTCCTTGGCTGGGCTCAGGTCTGGCGTGAGAAGGATCGTCCGGATGCGCTGCGTCAGCAGATGCTGTCGAACGAGCACGCCCCGGCTATCACGCGCGTCAACATCCCGGTTCACAATATCGATGCCTGGTATGATGCGTTCGACGTGAAGCCCGGCCAGAAGCTCTATCTGGCACCAGATCAGCGCGTAAAGATCTGGTAAGGTCGTGACAAATCGGAACGTGGGGCCTAATCACGGTCTCACGTTTCACTTTCTCTACCTGACGGACCCATTCTCATGACGCAAATGACGATCGGCCATCTGTACACCTCGTTGCATGCGGGCTGTGCCAGCGCGGTCGCGCGCGTTCTTGAGGCTTACGAGGTTGAGGTCGAATATGTCGATCTGGACCCCGATGATATCGAAGAAGCTCTTGAAGGGGCGGAAGTCGATCTTCTCGTTTCTGCCTGGTTTCCGCGGGATGAAAAGTTTGCCGGTCTTGGGCGCCGGGTTCTGGGCGATCTGTACCAGCCTGTCGTCAGTTTTGCGTCCCTGTCACCGTTGGGTCCTGTCGGGACACTGACATCTGCGGATGTGGACCGCATCATCGTCAGCGATGACAGCCGTCAGGCGCTGGAAGACGCTCTCAAGCAGCTTCCGGCCCTCTCGGTACTACCGATTGAAAGCATCGGGGAAGGGGCGCTGATCGGGCGTCTGGAAAAGGCCCGCGATGCTGGCGAGAGGCCGTTGGTCGTAGCGACGCAGCCTCATGCGGTTTTTCATACGGATCTGCTGACCGTGATCGAGGATCCGGCCCATCTGTTGGGTGGGGAAATGTCGGCACGAATGATCATGCGTGAAGATGTGGCCCGCCAGGCAGACAGCGATCTGCTTGACGAGCTTTCGGAAATGATGCTCGGCAACAGGGTTATGAGCGCCCTGGACTATGTCATTTCCGTTGAAGGGCAGGATCCGGAAGGGGCCGCCGAAGCCTGGCAGCGCGGCCGTCTCATCGGTCGCTGATAAAAAAGGGGGCGGGAAACCGGCCCCCTTTTTTTGTGATTTCAGCGGAAACCGAGATCGCTGTCGATTAGAACGGGCCGACCCGTTATGGGATCGGTTAATCGGCGTCGCTGCTGGACAGATAGGCGACGAAGCCCGCGGCATCGTCTGCCGTCTTCGCAGGGCCAAGAGCGATTCTTTCTATATATTTCTTGTAGATCGCGCCGATTTCCGTACCGGTGATTTCGGCCATGCGCTTGACGCCGAGCAGCATGACATCCGCGCTATTTCTAGTCAGTCGAGGCGCAATGGCCTTGTCAGGGTGCTTTGGGGATGCTCCTGTGGCTGCGGCGTTTTTTTAGAAAGGGACATTGAAAAAAGACCCTTCGATTGCCCGTCATCGACATCTGACTGTCGTGATGGCGGAACTCATCGCCCCTTTGCTTTCTGTATTTCAAAAAATGCCTTTTCGGCACTCCTGACACAGAATTGTGTCAAAGGGGACGGGGCCTGCATTGGGTATGGATAATTTTCACAAACCTGCTCTGGCCATCTGTTTCCGCGCCTGCGAGGATGCGTTAAATAAACGTTACTAAAAATCCTCGGTAGGACTTGATGAACCACCCGGAAAGCATTAGCGCCGTTTTTGAGACTTTTGGTGGCATCAGCGACGAGGAATGGCTTCAGGTCTTGGTGTCGTCCGTCCATATCCCCGAAATCCAGGGTGTGACGATGCCCTCATTTCCGCCGGATGATCTTCAACGGGAAATTCATGGGCATCATGGAGAAATTTCCATCCATGAGGCGCATGTTTTCTTTCGGGAAATCAAGGCGTATTGCGCCTATGCTGGGCGGCCGGTCCGCCCCGAGACGACGCTGCTGGATTTTGGTTGCGGCTGGGGACGTATCGCACGGCTGTTTATGAAGGATATCCGGCCGACCAATCTGTACGGCGCGGAAACTACGGACCGTTTTCTTGTGGCGGCGCGGCGCGCCAATCCTGCGCTCAACTTTTTGGGGAGCGGTCTGGTACCGCCAATGCTCCTGATGCCCGAAAGCTTTGACCTGATCACGTCATGGTCTGTGTTTTCGCATCTGGACGAATTTTTGTCCGGACACTGGGTGCGAGAGTTCCATCGTCTACTCAAGCCAGGGGGCATGCTGGTCATGACGACGCAGAGCCGCAGGTTCATCGCCTTCTGTGCCGAGCAGAGGCTCAAGCGTGCGTCTGGCATCAGGCTTGAACACCCTTGGCATGAAGCCTGTGCAGACAGTTTTATCGACGAAGCCCGAGCCAACGCGGAATTCGAAGCCGGGCGCTTCCTGCATGCGGCGTCCTCGAAACCGCCGCAGCCCCAGTCGCATTATGGCGAGGCGATCATTCCACGTAATTACATCATCAAGGCCTGGGGCGGTCTGTTTCGTCTGATCGAATACATGGATAATCCTGTGCGGTTGCCGCAGGTCCTGATCGTGATGCAGAAGATCGGATAGTCATCATTTGTCATGAAACGACGGGACGTGAGGAGAGGGGTTTGAGAAAAGCCAGTATCGGTACGGTCCGGTTCGCAGCTCTCGTGCTCATGTTTTTCTCCGCTGCACTTGCCCAGACAACGGAGACTGTAACCGTCACCGGGCAGCATGCGATGCTTGTCGGTAGCTACAAGGGCATTTACTGGGTCTATCATCGGTTTGACCGTCTGCCTGAAAGCGCGCGGAAGGACCTCTCGCTGCATTTTCTGGGTGATATCCTGCCAGATCATGCCGTGCCGTCCGAAGCGCATGTCGTGTTCCATGCCAAAGGTGGCGATATCCCGCTTTTTGTAGGGCAGGACCGGGATGTGCATTTTCCCCGTTCCGATGCGCTTCTGGCCGAAAACCCGCCCGTTCTGCTGACACTGCCGCCGGACCGGAAAGTCCAGCTTGAGCTGGCGATCGAGGTGGCCCCCCTGCCGGCGCCCTCTTTCACGAAAGAACAGGCCGGGATCTGGATGGGGGAGATCAACGCCGCCATCCGGGATTTTTTTGGTGTGATTCTCGCTTTTCTGGCTCCGGACGCCCATCGCCTGAAGGTCGATGTTGCTCCGGGTGCGCGCTTTGAGGCGCTGGAGAACGGGACCGCGCGGCTTCTGGTCGATAATCAGGGAGCGGTGCCCTACACTTTTATTCTCCGGCCGCAGGATTTTCAGGATGGAACGGTGTTTCGCTCCGATCGGCCTTTTTCCATGATCCGCGTGAAGGTGCCTACGGACGAGTTTTTCACGCTCAAACGGAAAAAATGACGCGGGATTTGACAGATGGCCCGCAAGGACGCATCACGCGGAACCTTAAATTCACTGCCAGCAGGGGGATCCATGTCGGTTCACGCGTTCGTCTTTCCGGGACAGGGGAGCCAGTCCGTCGGGATGGGGCAGGCCCTGAATGAGGCTTTTGCATCCTCCCGCGCCGTTTTTCAGGAAGTGGACGAGGCCCTCGGCGATCATCTCTCGCGTCTGATGTTTTCCGGCGATGCGGATGAACTGACGCGGACCGAAAACGCCCAGCCTGCGCTGTTTGCGGTCTCGCTCGCTGCCGTGCGTGCTCTGGAAAGCGAAGGTGGCTTCAAACTGGCGGACAAGGCGGCTCTGCTGGCCGGGCATTCGTTGGGCGAGTATTCCGCGCTGGCCGCTGCGGGCACGCTTGGGATCGCGGAAGGTGCGCGTTTGCTGCGTTTGCGTGGTCAGGCCATGCAGCGCGCTGTACCGGCCGGTGAGGGCGGCATGGCGGCCCTTCTAGGTGTGGATGCGTCTCAGGCCCGTGCGATCTGTGATGAAGCCTCTCAGGGCGAGACGCTGGAAATTGCCAACGATAATGGCGGTGGTCAGATCGTTGTGTCCGGTGTGATGAGCGCAATCGATCGCGCCATTGCCGTTGCCAAGGAACATGGTATCAAACGCGCCGTGAAGCTGCCGGTATCTGCACCTTTCCATTCGTCGCTGATGGCGCCTGCCGCACGCGAGATGGAAGATGCGTTGGCGACTGCCACACTGAACGCACCGTATGTTCCAGTCATCGCCAACGTCACGGCCGCCAAGGTGACCGATCCGGCAACCATTCGCGAACTTCTCGTGAAGCAGGTGACGGGCACCGTGCGTTGGCGCGAGAGCGTGCAAGCAATGGTGGCGATGGGTGTGACGAACATGCACGAGCTTGGTGCAGGCAAGGTCCTCTGCGGTCTGGCACGTCGTATCGCTCCTGATTTAGCCACGAGCAATGCCGGAACGCCCGCTGAAATCGAAGCCCTGCTCAAGACCCTTTAAGGACAACCGATTATGTTCTCTCTTTCCGGCAAGATTGCTCTCGTCACGGGTGCCTCCGGCGGTATTGGCGCTGCGATTGCCCGTCAGCTTCATGCGCAGGGTGCGACGGTCGTGCTTAGCGGCACGCGCGAGGCCGCTCTTCAGGAACTCGCCGACAGCTTGGGCGAGCGCGCCTATATCGCCGTCGCCAACCTGTCCGATCCCGCCGAGGCCGACGGTCTCGTGGCCAAGGCCGAAGCCGTTGCAGGCGCTCCGTTGGATATTCTGGTTAACAATGCCGGCCTGACGCGCGATACGCTAGCCATTCGCATGAAGGACAGTGACTGGTCGCAGGTTCTGACCGTCGATTTGGAAAGTCCGTTCCGTCTGGCCCGTGCTGCGCTCAAGGGCATGCTGCGTCGTCGTGCGGGGCGGATCATTTCGATCGCTTCCGTGGTGGGAACGACGGGCAATGCCGGTCAGGCCAACTATGCCGCCGCCAAAGCGGGCATCGTGGGCATGAGTAAGTCTCTGGCGCAGGAAGCCGGTCCGCGTGGCGTCACGGTCAACGTCGTGGCCCCCGGTTTCATCGAGACGCCGATGACGGATGTGCTGCCGGAAGCGGTGCGTGAAAAGCTAGTTGGCTCTATTCCGCTCGGTCGGATGGGGAATACTGGTGACGTGGCGTCCGCAGTGGTATATCTGGCTTCCGAAGAGGCAGCATGGGTCACCGGTACGACCCTGCATGTCAATGGTGGCATGGCGATGGTGTGAATGCTTGGCCTTTTTGGTTAAAGCATGCTAATCGCGCGCTGCTTTGCCCGGCCTGCTGAAGGCTGATGTCCGGCTTTTCCGGCGGCAACGCCTCCCCTTCCATGGGGGCGGCCCTGCTCTGGAGGAACCACTGGGCTTCCGGACTGGCAGACGGCAGTACGAGTTTTGATGTAACGCACCGGACGGGCAACAGGGTCCCGGATGGGCAGAAGGAACAAACAGATGAGCGACATTGCTGACAAGGTAAAGAAGATCGTTGTCGAGCACCTCGGTGTGGACGAAAGCAAGGTAACGCCGGACGCGTCGTTCATCGACGATCTGGGCGCAGACAGCCTCGACACGGTCGAGCTGGTCATGGCTTTCGAAGAAGCCTTCTCCGTCGAGATCCCGGAAGATGCAGCCGAGAAGATCGCAACCGTCAAGGATGCCATCGACTACATCGAAAAGCAGAAAGCAGCCTGAGGCCAGTCCTCAAGCTGACCGGGGGCGGTTTTCCGACCCCGGATTCCCATCCCGTTCAGGGGTGGAAGACCAGTCGGGTCCTGTCATGAGGCCCGGCTGCAAGACCCGGACATAACGTGAGACAAGAGGCATCGATGAGCGGGACTGCAACTAACGGGCGGCGCGTCGTCGTAACCGGTATCGGTGTTGTCAGCCCACTGGCTGTGGGCGCGGAACTGACCTGGAAGCGGCTGATCGAAGGACAGTCCGGCATTGGCCGGATTACGCATTTCGACCCCTCCGAACTTCCTGCCCAGGTCGCCGGACAGGTTCCGGACGGCCCGACGGCGGAAGGTGGTCTCACGTTGTCCGACTGGGTGCCGGTCAAGGACCAGAAGAAGATGGATCGCTTCATCCATCTGGGTCTTGCCGCAGCCATTCAGGCTGTCGAGGATTCAGGCTGGAAGCCTGAGGACGAAGACGATCGCTGCGCCACGGGCGTGATGATCGGCTCGGGGATCGGCGGTCTTCAGACGATTTATGACGGCTCCCTGACGGTTTCGAGCGGCAAGGCCCGCCGTCTGTCGCCGTTCTTCATTCCTTCGGCCCTGATCAATCTTATTTCGGGTCACCTTTCGATCCGCTACGGCTTCAAGGGACCGAACCATGCGGTCGTGACGGCCTGCGCGACCGGCGTTCACGCCATCGGTGACGCCTCGCGTCTCATCCAGTATGGTGATGCGGACGTCATGATTGCCGGCGGTGCGGAAGCTGCGATCTGCTCGCTCGGCATTGCCGGGTTCTGCTCGGCCCGTGCCCTGTCCACTGCCTCCAACGATGATCCGACCAAGGCTTCGCGCCCTTGGGACAAGGATCGCGACGGCTTTATCATGGGTGAAGGTGCCGGTGTGGTCGTGCTTGAAGAGCTTGAGCACGCCAAGCGCCGCGGTGCAAAGATCTACGGTGAAATTGGCGGTTACGGTATGTCCGGCGATGCCCATCACATCACGGCTCCGGCTGAAGGTCACGAGGGTGCGTTCCGTGCCATGAAGGCCGCGCTGCGCAACAGTGGTGGCTTGACCACGGCTGACATCGATTATGTCAACGCCCACGGCACCTCCACCATGGCGGATGATCTTGAGCTTGATGCGGTCGAGCGCTTCTTCGGCGATGACGCCAAGCGTCTGGTCATGTCTTCTACGAAGTCGGCCATTGGCCATCTTCTGGGTGCGGCCGGTGCGGTCGAGGCGATTTTTTGCCTTCAGGCCATCCGTGATGGCGTCGTGCCGCCCACGTTGAACCTGGACAATCCGGCGCGTGAAAGTGTCATCGACCGCGTTGCGCACGTGGCCCAGCAGCGCAAGATCGACATTGCCCTGTCCAACAGCTTCGGCTTTGGCGGTACGAATGCGAGCATCATCCTCAAGCGCTTCAAGGACTGAGGAAGGGTTCATTCTGAATGTCTGAAGGCCCGTCTGACAGCGAAGAACCGCGGAAGCTTGTTCTTCCGCCAAAGGCTGGCCGTAAGCTGGCGTTCTTCGGGGCGCCACTGCTCCTCGTTGCAGGGCTGGCCGCAGGTTACGGCCACTATACCGATCCCGGGCCGCTGCAGGACGAAAAGACTTTCGTGATTCCGCATGGCAATAATGCTCGTGTGACGAAAGTGCTTCAGGATGACGGGATCCTCTCTCCGACATGGGCATCCGGTACGTTTTTCCGGATTGCCGCGTTCCTGACGCATCGCGATGGTCAGATCCACGCTGCGGAACTGCAGTTTCCGGCCCGGGTTTCGGTCGCGCATACCCTTGAGATCCTGCGTCACGGCAAGCCTGTTTCTCATCAGCTTACGGTGCCCGAGGGACTGACGGCCATCAGGATTGCGGCCATTCTGAACAAAGCTCCTGCGCTGAGCGGTGAAGTGCTCACGCTTTCCGAGGGCAGCGTCTTTCCGCAGACGGTCTCTTACGTCTGGGGAACGTCGCGCCAGGCTCTGGCCGAGAAATTGCAGAAAATGATGGCCGTCAAGCTCGCCGCAGCCTGGGACGGGCGCAATGTCGAAGCGCTCGACGGGCTGATCCAGTCTCCAAAGGAACTGCTGGTTCTGGCATCGCTAATCGAGCGTGAGACGGCTGTGTCGTCCGAGCGGCCAATGGTGGCACGCGTCTTCCTGAACCGTCTGAAACTGGGAATGCGTCTTCAGACGGATCCGAGCGTCATTTACGGGCTTAGTAATGGAATGGGAACGCTGGACTCACCGCTGACTCATGAGGATCTGCAAGCCCCAGGTCCTTACAATACCTATCTTCAGGCGGGGCTGCCTCCGGGGCCCATCTGCTCACCCGGACAGAGCTCACTGGACGCCGCAGCGCATCCGGCCGACGGGAAGATGCTGTATTTTGTGGCTACGGGGAAAGGCGGGCATAATTTCGCCGAGACGCTCGCCGATCAGGATAAAAACATCCGCGCCTATCACGCGCATCTGTCGGCGATTCCCCAGAACCAGAACTGAAACCCGCCCTCCGCAGAGGACGGGCAGCGTGGTCTCAGTGCTTCAGCGGAGCGAGAGTTTGGCTTTGCACGCTGGATGCCTGTGCTGAATATGGGCGAGTGGCGTCGTAGGTTGCCGGATAGGGGTTGTTGCCAACGACGTCCTGCGTGGCGGTCGTGCGCGCGGCGGTAGTAGCCTGTGACATACGGGATGTTGCTGTAGCAGTACTGCTGGTGGTCAGCTTGGCTACGGACATCAGGGCGCGGCGCAGTGGATCAGCAGACGGGTTGTTGACGCGCATTGTCACGACAATGTCCTCGGGGCCGACGGTCTGGTTGTAATAGGCCCGGTTAGCGCCACTATCGACGGTCAGCTTGGAACCACCCAGCGCTGCACCGGCATAAAGACCCTCGTTTTTCTGGGCGGCGTAGATATCGGTATTGTGCGCGCCAGCCGTACTGTCCTCCAGACCAGTGCCGATGCTGGCGAAGGAAGCGGACGCAGAGGCATCAAACTTGAACTGGCTGTCCAGAATGGCTTGAATGCCGCGCTGGGACATGATGAACAGGATTGTTTCCGTGCTCTGTACACCAAGCTGAAGCCCCATCGAGGCTGTGCCAAGACGGTAGAATGCCGGATCTGACCATGATCCGCGGGCATCGCGGCTCAGAAGCAGGCAGCGGCCACCCGATCCACCGATCCCGAATGACATATTCAGCACGGATGGGCAGATCATGACGGCCTTGGCTTGTGCCAGAAGTTTCTGGGAGCGGGACTGGGCTGTTGTTCCCATGAAGAGATCCTGAACCGCCAGCGTGGCGCGATCGACAATGATCTGCTGCTGGCTGGCCGTGGTCTGGGGAGCATCGGAACAGGCTGACAGGGCGGCGCAGCCCGAAGCGACGAGCATGGTCTTACGCAGGAGACCGGACAGGGTCATGGAGGGTACCTTCTGCAGTCATCGTATGAATATTCCCCCGCACTATGCGCCAAATGCGGCCAAATCACGAGTGCGGGGGGAGAGGATGTCAGATTTCTACGTCAACGGCGGCTGACAGGGCCTTCGCAATGCCGGGCGCGGCGGCAAGAATAGTTGCCCCGCCCGTCAGGCCGCCTGTCTGAAGGAAGGGCGATACCGTGGCCCCGGCTTCCGAAAGGATGACCAGTGCGGCTGCCACATCCCAGAGCTGGATGACAATTTCCAGATATCCGTCGGAGCGCCCGCAGGCCACGTCGGCCAGGGCCAGCGCACCCGATCCGCCGGAGCGGGGCATTGCGCCGAGCGCCATGATAGCTGCGATCTTCTCGTTGAAGGTTCCGGTCGGCACGCGCGCGGACCAGCCCATCTCGATCATGGCTTCCTGCGTGTTCGTGATGGGAGATGCCTTGATCGGCTTGCCGTTCAGGAACGCGCCCTTGCCCTTCTGGGCCGTGAAGACCTCACAAAGCGCCGGCGCATCGATCACGCCGGCAACGGGTTCGTCTCCGTCCAGCAGGCCGAGCGACACGCACCAGCGGTCACGGCCACGCGCATAGTTGGAGGTACCGTCAATCGGGTCCACGACCCAGCGGAAACCGCCCTGCCGCGTTGCACCATTTTCCTCGCCCTGAAAACCATCCTCGGGAAAAAGCTCCTGGATGCGACGGCTGACAAAGGCTTCGACGGCGCCATCCGTCTCGGTCAGGTAGTCCTGTCGCCCCTTGAGGGTTCCGGTCGGGCCACCCGGAGCAGGGCGTAAGGAGAGAGCAAGCTGGGCCGCATCACGCACAACGGAGCGGGCGGCTTCGAGGCGGACGGCAATCGGATCGAAGGTCATGGAACTGTCCTAGTCTTTACGCTGTGTAGCGCGGAGGGATGCCGTAATGGCGGGATCTTCAAGGCTCATGAGACGGTTTGCGGCCGTTGTGGCAAACAGATGCAGCAGCGTGCGTCGCCGTGCGGGAGGCAGCTTGTGAAGCGCGGGTTCCCGAATGATCGTGCATTCTGCCAAAATACTGTCGCGCAGGGCAGGAGGGGCGGCACTGACACTGACGACGATCAGGCCCGCATCCGGCGGAATTAGATCCAGCGGAAAGCTATCATCCACCGCAAAAAACAACCGATCGGACCAGTCCCGGTATTCGGGCCATTTCTGATCGGTCTGGAAATCGCGCAGGCCGGATTTGATCTCGATGCAGGTCAGGGAATGATCGGGCAGGAGCGCCATGATATCCGCGCGCCGTCTGGCGGCGGGAAGGGCGAATTCATTGATGGCGGCCCAGTTCATTGTCCGGCACAATCCGAGGACGGCGCGCCGGATGGCCAGCTGCGTTTCCGGCAGGCCACAGGATGTTGCAGTGGGATTTTCGGCAAGAACCGTACTCATGGTTCCATCCTGCTCCGATCTGGGCTCTACGTCTGCCCTGGTAGGCTGTTTTGAAGCTATATTTTTACGGGAGAGTGCCTCATGCCATTTTTGCGAACGGATCATTGGCGATGCGCCATCGTTCACGCGCCTCTGGCTGAGGTGGTCGAAGCTGCCAGTCTGAACGGCTTTCCCATCACGACTCTGCCCGATATCGGGGATCACTGCTTTCTGGCCGATCCGTTCGGATTCTGGCGCGACGGAAAGCTGCACGTTTTTGCCGAGGCCTTCGATTATCGCAGTCCCACGGGAACGATCGAAGTTCTGATCTATGACGGAACGGGCCGTCTACTGTCTCGCGAAACCGTTTTGCGGGAGCCCTGGCATCTGTCTTACCCGTTCGTGTTTGCACATGAGGGCGAGGTTTATATGCTGCCCGAAGCCAGTGCTTCGGGGCGTCTTTCGCTCTATCGGGCAAAATCGTTTCCGCGTACATGGGAGCGGGTCGATGCGTTCGATTTCCCCGAAGCCGCAATCGATGCCACGCCATTCCAGTATGCCAATCGTTGGTGGATGTTCTGGACGCCAGCAGGGAGCAAGGACGAACGGCAGAGTCTTCTGAACATTTCCGTAGCCGATACCCTGATGGGGCCTTGGAAAAACCTTGGGCTTTTCCTGAACGACCGGGCCGGCGCACGTCCTGGTGGCACGCCGGTTCTTGTGGATGGAAAGATCTTCCTGCCTACTCAGGATTGTCGCGGAACATATGGACGCGGGATTCGGCTGCTGGAAATCGAAGGGCTGGAGCGAGGGCTGCCGAAAATCACCCCCGGCCTGTCTATTGCTATCCCGGCGTCTTTGCGGAAGCGCTATCCTGATGGGATGCACACCCTGTCCGCAGCCGGGCAGGTGACGCTGATTGATGCCAAGAAAATTGGGATTGGCCCCAGGCGGGACCTGCTTAACCTGAAACGTCGGATATTCGGAGCCTGAGAAGCGCGTATCCCAGGTGCTCAGAAGCCGGGGATACGATCCAGCACAGCATTGCCATGCCTGATGAATGCTTCAGGCCCGAAGCGTTCCAGAACCCGTTTGCGGGAGCGGGCGCCCATCGCCGCAAGATCGGCTGCTCTGTCGATCAGGTCCGCCAGCGCTGCCGCAAGGGCAGGGGCATTGTCGAACGGCACGATACGTCCGGTTTCACCGTCGAGAATGCTCGACGCCAGTTCGCCCGCAGGGGTGGAAACGACCGGAAGGCCACAGGACATGGCTTCATGCCCCGCGACACACATGCCCTCCCAGTGCGACGACTGGACGTAAAGATGCAGCGTCTTCAGGAAATCAAACGGCTTTGACTCGTAGCCCAGAAGGTCGATCGGCAGGTTAGCGGCCGTGATGCGATCCTGAAGTGTTGCGTGTTCGGGGCCATCGCCTGCGATCTGAAAACGGAACAGCGGCAGGTCCGGATGGTCTTTCAGGAGAGACACGGCCTCGCACAGAATATCATACGCTTTGACGGGGTTCAGGCGTCCCAGTGACCCGACACGCACGACCTCGCCGTCTTTCCACGGCATGGCCACAGGGGCGTCCGGATCGGCCCGGAAAATGGGCCAGGCGACGAAATTGTCGGTGAGGCCCAGTTCTTTCGCCGCAAAGGTGATGACGGACTGGGAGTCGGCGACCCAGAGCGTCGTGTAGGGGCGGCACAGCCTCAGCAGGAAGGCATTGACCTTCTTTAGCCGTCCGCAATGCTGCCAGTGAACCGTCGGGGTCTTGTGGCGCAGGGCAACCAGTTGTCCCAGAAGTGTGGCGCGGCTCAGCGACGTCCAGATCAGGTCTGGCTGAAACGCCTCCATTTCGTCCCGCAGCCAGCGATAGGCGGCGATATGGTCCCGCGTCGTACCCTCCCGGACGCGCACGGGGATGCCGGCGGCTTCGATCAGCGGGATGGCGAGGCCGTCCTTGCGGGCCAGGGCGAAGACGGTAACGTCCCCGCCGCGGGCCTTCAGAACGGATACGATGTCCGGAATGGGAAGCTGTGCGCCGCCACATTCGAGGGAATTGATGATGTAGGCGATTTTCATGGGATCGTCTGGGCCAGAATTTTTTCAGCCAGCGTCAGGTCTGAGGGTTTGTCCACGTCCACGGCCGCGCGCCCGTCCGAGAGTGTTACCAGGCGCACATTTGCGCCCGTCAACGCCTGAATGCGGCGATACAGGGCTGTGGAATCGAGTGTACGGGTCACTGCCCGCAGCAGGGTGCCGATCCCAAGTGTCAAGGCCATTCGCAGCGGCCGTTTGCGGTTCTGCTGGAGGCGCTTCCACAGCTCGATGACATTTCGCCCCTTCGGTGTGCCGATCAGAAACAGGTTGCAGCCGGAAAAGCTCATATCAGACAGGTGGATATAGGTCCGTTTCGTGCCGGGCACGTCGCGCTCAACTGTCGTACGCAGAGCCACACCGGCAGCAAGGTCGCAGTCCTGTGCTTTGGCGAGGAAGTCCTGAATCCATTCCGGACGCAGGAGGGCGTGATCGGCTGTCGTCACCAGACAGGGCGTGCCGATCCGGGCAATGGCTTCGGCCACGCTCTCGCTGGGAGAGGGGGCAGAGCGAAGGATCGTGGCATCACCTGCGAGATCCCTGATGCAATCGGGATTTTCGATGCTGATCGTGATGGGGCCAAGGCCGGGCGTGTGGGCAATCGTATCGAGCACGCGGGCCAACATGGGCTGCCCGCCAACGGGAAGCAGCGCCTTGTGGGAAACCTGACCGAGTTTAGCAAGTACATCGTTCTCGCCGTCTCTGGACCCGGCGAGAACCAGAACTGGAAGCGTCATGTCGCGCGGTTACGGTCTGCTGCCGGACGTGCACCATCAGGACGGTCGCGCGGGGGAGAGCCTGTCAGGTCCATCACCCAGGGATAACGATGGGCTTCCTCGACGTCGTAACCGAGGTTGAAGACATGCTTGCTGCGGGGCCGGTCGCGGGCTTCGCGGTAAAAACTACTGAATAGACGGTCGGGCACATAATTCGTGATGCCGTAATTGCCGTCCTCATCGTGGAAATGGTGCAGGACGTGAAGCTGCTTGATGTCCGCCACCCATTTCCAGCGTGGCTTGTAGGCCAGATGCTGGATGCAGTGGAAGAATTCGTAGATGCAGGTCATGATTAACGCTGTCGAAAGGGCACAGAACGCACCGCTCCATCCCGCGATCAGTCCGCCGATCGGCATTGTGATGATCGCCATGGTCGGCACCGTATTCAGCGGGGAGCCAAACAGCACGTCCAGAAGGTGCGGATCCTGATGATGGTCGAAATGAATGCGTTTCCACAGGGAAGCGGTCCAGTGGTTGCGGTACAGCCAGCGTCCGTGAAGGATGAAGCGGTGTATCGCATACCAGGCCAGTGGATAGACGACGATCACGACGGGAACGGGAATGAGTGTGGCCCAGAGCGCGGTCGAAAAATGCAGGGCGGCCCAGGCGGATACTACGATCAGCGCGAAATAGAGCAGGATCGTCGGATAGGTCAGATAGGCGAACCACAGCTGTTGGAGGTTCATCTTTCCTAGATCGAAGCTGCGACCCGTCCTGATAGCGGACATGTTGCGCCAGGGCGCCTTGAAGTTGCTCATCGTTCCTCCATCCGCAAAAGCCAGGTCAGCCCGAGAAGGGTGCCCAGGAGCGGTCCGACGCTGACGGCCAGCGGAGCTGGCAGCGTCCCCGCGTTTCCAAGTGCGGAAATCATTCCCTGCAGGATGACGAAACCCATTCCAGCGGCCAGAACATACACCGGCAGCGGATTTCGAAGTCCTGCACGGGGAGGGATATAGATCACCGGGAGCGTCAATAGAAGCATTACTGCAATTTCGACAGGTAAAATCATGCCGCTGAAGAGGGCCATACGATACGTGGCCCGGGGTAGACTTGCAGGTGCGCCCTTGTGAAGAATGGCGCTGATCTGCGCCGGCGTGACAGTGGCTCCGTTCTGTGAGAGCGTCATGATGACGGAGGGAGTGGCCGGAATGACGAAGGTGTTGTCGCCCTTTGTAATATTCACGTATGACTTGTCATCGGACAGGGAAAGATCCTGCGCCCCATCGGGATGCCACTGTCCGTTGCGGTATGTCAGAACGTTCGTGTGTTCGGTCCCTGTCAGCAGCCCGGTATTGTCTCGGTGATAGATCGTCACGTCTCGCAGGAATGTGCCGCCCTGGGCAATCTGCCCAATCCGGACCAGCATGGGACCCGCGCGAAACCATAAGATATTGTCTTCTGGCTGCCCGTCCTGCCCCGCAAGCGGATCCGTGCGGTTCCACCATGTCGTGAGGGCGTTCTCGCAGGCCGGGACCAGCCAGTACTGGGCGCAGGTGCCTCCGATCCCTGCGATCAGCACTGCGGGCAGGAGAAGTCGGTACAATGCCGGGGTTGAAAGTCCGGCTGCTCGCAGGGCCGAGATTTCGCTCGACAGGGTCATCTGTGTGAGCAGAAACAGCGCGCCCACCATGAAAGCGAGCGGCAGGATGTCGATGCTTAGGGCAGGCAGGTGCAGCAAGGCGAAGGTCAGAATGCCGCGAAAGCCGAGATGGCGGTTCAGGATCGGCGTCGTCTTTTCAAGGAGCGCCAGGATTTCCAGTAACGAGACGAGGACGGCCCCGCATAGCAAAAAGCGCCCCAGGAGGGCACGGTTGAGTGCTTTGATCAGGACATGGCGGGGCATGCTGGGTGTGGAGCTGCTCATGCCGCCGCCTTTGCGAGCTTGCGCCGTCTCCAAGATCCACGGGACCGGCGTAGCAGGGCTGCCAGACATCCTATGCAGAACAGGAGTTCTGGCACCCAGATCGCTAGCCAGATCGGGAGGCGCCCGGTCGAGGCGAGGCTGTGGCCGAACATGAGCACTTGATCGAAGGAGATAAGGATCACGGCCACCGCAATCAGCCCCCAGACGGATTTTCTTCGCCGGGCGCCGATGGCCAACGCGACAGCAAGCGGCGGAATGAACGGAATGGCGATGGCGCGGGCCATGCGGAAGTCCATTTCGGCCCGAAGGGTGCGGTATTCGATGCCGGGCAGGCCATAACGCAGGTCATGTGCCAGTTCGAACAGGGTCAGTTCGCGCTCGTCGGCCCCACGAGAGCGGAAGGAAGTTTCCTTGTCGGGCCGGTCGACAACCCGGACGACATGTTCGAAATGTGTCACGGTTGGTTTGTGGGGTTTGGTGGCCTGGAACGGATCATCCACGATTTCCCCGTTCCACAGGTCGAGGCGCGTACTGCGGGTCTTTTCCGAAATGGTCAACGCGCCGGTCCGGGCCGTGATGATGTGGGCCACGCCATTGGCATTCACTTCCCGGATGAAGACCCGTCGGAGGCGCGTGCCGGCATGGCTAACGCTATCAGCCGTCATGACGGCCTTGCTGGATGTGGATGCGAACATTCCTGCCTGAAGATGAGGGGCCCAGCCGGTATGTTCGGCAAAATAGAAGCCTGCACGATAATTATAGCGGGCGACGGGCTGGATATAGCCGTACAGGAACACGCTGGCTGCCCCGAGAAGCAGCCCCACGATCATGAAAGGGCGACTGATTCGCATCAGCGAAACTCGGCCGGCCTGAAGCGCGTCGATCTCGTTGTTGTCGCTCATGCCCCGGATGGTGAGGAACACCGCGATACACAGCGCCGCGGGCAGTGCGATACCAAAATAATGAGGCAGAAGATCCGTCAGGAGGGCGATGCATGTCCCGAGCGAACTTCCTGCCGAAGCCAGATAATCGAAGAGTGACAGCAGCCGTTCCAGCAACAGCGCGACCAGCATCGCTAAAAGAGCGATTGCAAAGGGCGGTGCCATCTGTGTCAGCAGATACTGGTCCAGAATATGGGCCCGCTGTTTCACGCCTCTGTCCTTCCCGTATGGTTCACTGGGCGGCTCCATGACGCCCGTTCACTGACGGAGCCATCGGGCCGGTGACGTGCCAGAGTGATTGTCCATCCCTTCCTATATGGGTGGATGTTCAGGCGATTCCAGCAGGCCTGACGGTGCGGGCGTTCATCCGTCAGCGAGGCGGACGCCACCCCGAGCAGCGGAATGTCCGTTCCGGCAATATGGGTCAGCGTTGCGTCATGGGAATGTCCATGCAACACGATTTCCGCTCCGGCCCGCCTGAAAACGGCGGCGACCTCGCGGTGATCGAGCAGGGATTTCCGCCAGGGCACGAGCCCCCGCCGGGGAGGGTGATGGATCATCACGACCCGGCACAGCCCTTCCCGACCAAGCTCTTCCAGTAGCGCCTCAAGTCGCTCACGCTGCCGGTGTCCGACGCGCCCGTAAGCCATGAACGGCGCAGTCGGAATGCCGGAATTGACGCCGACGATCGCAACCCCGTTCTGGATGCGGACATACGGATACTGCCGGGCCGACCAGCGTTCCCATTGGTGCAGACCGGCCGAGGCCGGCTGGCGGACCATGCAGTCATGATTGCCGGGAATCACGAGTGCCTGAGCGGGCAGGGCATCGAGCCAACGTGCGGCTGAGGCAAACTCGTCGGGCGTTCCGAAATTGGTCAGATCCCCGCTGATGAGGACGGTGTCCACGTCCGAGCGTTCGATATCCTTCAGCAGGGCGGAGCAGGTTTGTTCCAGATGGACGTACCGACGATGTTTCTTCCATGACAGAAGGCTCAGGGCGCGCTTGTTGAGCGCTTCACGCCAGTGGACCGGGGGCGGGGGCAGGTGCGGGTCCGAAATATGGGCTAGCGTAACAGTGGGGGAGACGGCGGGCGTAGGCGTGATGACAGGGGACGTTTGCCGCGACGAGATGGGGTCTGCGGGCAGGTCAGAGGTCATGATCAGAAAAGGGCCTTGTCAGTATCCATGTCAGAACATGGCATCCAGACGCGCTGGGATGCCGTGTTCTGGCAGTTCCATCATAGCCGTGCTAGACCCGCCCGCATAGCCGAACGCCATACGAAGATTGCATCACCTAGTGCGCATTGCCTTGATCCATAATGCCCGTAGCCGGAAAAACCGCCGGAACGGTTCCAGTTTTGCTGTCGAGGCCCAGGCCCTTCTGGGGAAGGATTTCGTGCCTTCTGATACTCGGGAGGGAACAACCGAACATGTTCGTCAGCTTTATGAGCGTGGGATCGACACTATTCTTATCGATGGTGGTGATGGGACGGTCAGCACGGCCCTGACCGCCATCGCACGCGCTTATCCTGCGGACAGGCTTCCGGATATCGTGGTCCTGGCGTCTGGCAATACGAATCTGATTGCGGGGGATGTTGGTTTCGGTCTGCGCGGGATGGAGGCGATCCAGCGTCTGCGGCAGGGTGATCTGCGTTCCAGCGTGCGGACGCCCATCCGCCTGTCCTGGCCCGGAACCGACCGGATGCCAGTGCTTGGCCTGTTCGGTGGCTGCGCGGGGTATGCGCGTGCCGTCCGCATTGCCCACTCGCCGACCGTTCTGCGTTTTGCCCCCCATGATCTTGCGGTCGGAATCACCCTGCTCTCGACATTCGTTAGCCTCATGTTCCGCAAAAGCCGCGAGGAATGGCTACGGGGCGATCCGCTTCGGATTGAGACCGGCGGTCATGTCTATGACGGGCAGAGCTTCATGTTCCTGACAACAGGGCTGTCGCACCTGTCGCGTGGGATCTGGCCATTTTGGGATGCCGAGCCAAATGTTGAAGGACTGCGTTATCTGGACGTAAGTGCCTGGCCGGACAGTCTGCTCCGGGCAACAGCGGCCCTTCTGTGTGGACGCGCACCGCGCTGGCTGCGTCGTCACCAGGATTACGTCAGCGGACGGACGGACGACATGACGCTGGTTACGGAAAGTGATTTCGTGCTCGATGGTGAGGTTTTCAGCGCGGCGCCGGACGGCGTGTTGCGTCTGGAACGTGCGTCCCGCTTCCGGTTCCTGCATGCCTGACGTCCTTGAACAGCGTCTGATCAGTGAATTGACGACACCGGTCGATCCGGGTGTGGTTGCCTTTGCCGATGCGCTGGCCCGTGCCTGCCCCGTCCTTCCGCTGGGTGTACTGTTTTATGGCTCGCTTCTGCGCAAAGCAGATCCAGACGGTATTCTCGACTTCTACATCATAACCGAAAATACTACGGGTTTTGCGGGTGGATTGGTGGCCCGGACCGGAAATCTCGTCCTGCCGCCCAATGTCCGTTATTCCGAATTCCGATATGACGGCCGGGCTCTGAGAGCAAAGATTGCGGTGTTGTCACGGGCGCAGTTCGAAGTCCGAACGGGGCTCGGCGCGCTCGATACGACGATCTGGGCACGGTTCTGTCAGCCGGTACGGTTGGTCTGGGTGCGGGATCCACAAAGCGCGGATGCCATTCTGTCGCTGATCGCAGGTTGTGTGGCGACGGCGGCGTGCTGGGCGGCTTTGCTGGGTGATGTGTCCATGACGACGCAGGAGTTCTGGCAGGCCCTTTTTGCCCATACCTATGCGTCCGAACTCCGGGTTGAGAAGAAGGGTAGGGGCAACAGCATTCTGGAAGGGCAGGAGGCGCGTTACGCTACCCTGCTAACGTTGGGGTGGGCGCGAGCGCACCTTCAGTTCTCGGCTCATGGCGACAGGCTTGAACCCGTTATCCACGAGGAGTTGCGCCGGAAAGCGGCACGTCGCTGGGCACTGATTCAGGCATCCGGACGACCACGCAATGTGGCCAGACTGCTGAAAGCCGCTTTCACATTTGAAAACGGCGCACCCTATCTGGCCTGGAAGATCCAGCGCCATACGGGCTTTGACATGAAGTTGTCGCCATTTGAGAGCCGGCATCCGCTTGTGATGCTGCCATTGCTTTTGTGGCGGGCCCGGAAGCTTCTGAAGCGTCCGAAAGTCTGAATAAAAAAGGGGGGATCCGATAGATCACCCCTTTTTATGGATTACAGCCCGAAATGCTTGGCAACTTCGCCGAAGACGGCGACGGCGCGGTCAATTTCCTCGGGAGAATGGGCCGCCATGACCGAGCAGCGCAGCAGCGGCCGGTTGTCAGGCGTGGCCGGCGGAAGCGAGAGGTTAACATAGACCCCGTTTTCCAGCAGCGCGTTCCAGAATCCTACGGCCTGATCCACGGTTTCCAGCGTCACGGCGACGACCGGGGAGACATGCTCGCCCGTTTTCAGGCCGACCTTCTGGAGGCCAGCATGCAGACGGGCTGCGTTTTCCTGAAGCTTTGTCCGTAGTTCCGGGCGGGCCTGCATGTCTTCAAGCGCGGCCATGGTGGCTGCGATGATTTCGGGGGGCAGGGATGCCGTGAACATGTAGGGACGCGAGCACAGGCGCATCAGGTCCACGCCGTCATGGTCCGTGACGCAGTATCCGCCCACGGTTCCGAGAGACTTGGAGAAGGTCCCGACCACGAAGTCGATCCCGTCCTCGCAGCCCTGCATTTCCGCAACACCGCGACCATGCGCACCCAGAACACCGAAAGAATGGGCTTCATCAGCCATCAGATACGCACCATGGCGCGTCTTGATGTCGACGAACTTGTCCAGCGGGGCGACATTGCCCGTCATGGAGTAGATGCCCTCGGCGATGATGAGCTTGGCGCCCGTATGGTCCTTCAGGCGGGCCAGACGCTTTTCCAGATCGACCGGATCATTGTGCCGGAAGCGGATGACCTGCGCTCCGGACAGTTTGGCGCCGTCATAGATGCTGGCATGGCTGTCCGCATCGAGCAGCAGGATGTCGTCCTTGTTCACCAGAGCCGAAATCGTGCCCAGATTGGCCTGATATCCGGTCGAGAACACCATGCAGTGCTTGCGGCGGAAGAACTCTGCGAGTTTTGCCTCCAGCTTTCGGTGTAGACCGAAGGTGCCGTTTGCAATGCGGGAGCCCGTCGTGCCGACGCCCATCGTCTCGGCCGTTTCTACGGCTGCTTCGATGGCCTTCTTCGACTGGCTGAGACCAAGATAGTTGTTGGTCCCGAAGAGCAGCGTCTCACGCCCTTCGATGATCCCGACGCTTGCGGAGATCGGACGCTCGATCACGACCTCGAACGGATTACGCGGGGAGGCAGTTGTAAGGCCTTCATAGGCCTCGCGCAGCCCCTGGTGCTTGGCGAAAATATCCGTCACGCGTGGGCTGCCTTCAGCGTGTGCAGGCAGGCGGCAAGGTCGTTGATGGTGCGAATATCGGCCAGTTTGTCGAGCGGGACGGAGACGTCGAGTTCGTCTTCGATTTCCATGACGAAGTTCATGACGGCCAGACTGTCAAAGGCCAGGTCTTCGACAATCTTGCTGTTACCATCGATGTCCCGGGGAACTTTCGGGTTGGCAAGCAGTTTCTCAATGATCATTCCGGAAATACCGGCGACGCTGTCAGTCATGGACTTCAACTCTCGATGTCTGTGTACGCTTGGGTCTGTGCAATCTTGAGCAAGCCTTATGCTCCAAACCGACCCCGTTCGCCACCCCTTCGCCTTTTCAGGCGTTCAGGCAGGCAGGGCCGGTGGAGTATCAGGCGACCGAAGACGTTGTTTCGGGTTGCTGCTCGAACTGACCGGAGAGCAGCATGGTCTTGGCCTTCGCACGGGTCAGTTTACCTGAAGAGGTCTGTGGAAGTGTGCGGGGCGGCACAAGAATGACGTCGACATCCACGCCATGCTGGCGGCGGAACAGGCTTGTGACCTCATCGCGGAGCTGGTTGCGGCTCTCATCCTCGGTCGCGCGGCACTGGACGAGTGCTACGATTTTCTCGCCTTCTTCGCCATCCACGGAGAACACTGCCACGTCACGCGAACGCAGGGTAGGGATCTCACTTTCGGCAGACCATTCCAGATCCTGCGGCCAGATATTGCGGCCATTGATGATGATGAGATCCTTGGCGCGTCCGGTGACGACGATCTGGCCGTTGAGATGATAACCAAGATCGCCCGTGTTCAGCCAGCCATCAGCATCAAGGACATCTCCGGTCTCGTCAGGGCGGCGGAAATAGCCGCACATCAGACTCGGGCCGCGCACATAAACTGTGCCGACCTGCCGGTCCGCCAGATCATGACCTGCTGCATCGCGGACCTCGATCTGATGGTCTGGAAGGGCTTCGCCGCACAGAACGAAGGTCCGTAGCGGGTGGGACGGATCGTTGGAAGGCTCGGCAATCCCATCCTGCTCAAGGCGACGCAGATCGATCGTGTCGGTCTGGATGCCAGTGTCGAGCGGGGCAAAGCTGATGGCGAGGGTCGCTTCCGCCATGCCATAGCTTGCAACAAAGGCGCTGGCCCGGAAACCGTTGGACGCGAAACGCTCTGCAAAACCTTCTAGGATGTGATGGCGGATCATGTCGCCGCCAATGCCTGCAACGCGCCAGCATGACAGGTCCAGATCGGCCTGACCGTTCCTGCGTGAGCAGAGTTCGTAACCGAAGGACGGGCTGTAAGCGATCGTGCCGCGATTGCGGGAAATCAGGTCGAGCCAGACATGGGGACGACGCGCGAATTCGCGGGTGGGCAGCAGGTCAACGGAAAGCTGACATGTCAGAGGGGTCAGGAAGAAACCGACCAGTCCCATGTCGTGATAGAGCGGCAGCCAGGAGACGCAGCGGTCATCGCGCGGATCTTCTGCCGGATGGACGTGAAGACCATCCCGGGCGATAGCACGCGCATTGGCCATGCCAGCTGCCTGCGTGACCGAAACGCCCATCGGAAAGCGTGTGCTGCCCGAGGAGAACTGAAGATAGGACAGGGCTGTCGGGGAGATTTCCGGTAGTTCGACATGGGCTTCGGCGTGACGGTACAGATCGGCCGGCGAACCGCCGAAGACCAGATCAAGACCCTCAACAATGTCCGTCGTCCAGCTTCCGATCACGTCCGGCACGACAACGGCACGGGCGGCGGCGACCTGGATCATGCCGCGCAGGGTTCCCACATACCCTTCCTTTCCGCCGAATGCGACGGGAAGGGGGAGTGGTGCCGGGACCAGACCTGCATACTGGCAGCCAAAGAAAATCCGGGCGAAGTCGCCATCGCTTTCTGCCACGATCGCAACGCGATCGCCCGGGACCAGACCAAGACCCAGCAGGCGGCAGGCCATGGAACGGGCCTGCTCGCGTAGCAGACGGTATGGCAATGCCTCGAGAAGCTGCCCCCGGCCGGAATAGATGTTGAATCCGCTCTCACCCTGGGCCGCGTAATCAAGGGCGGCCGCAAAGCTGGGGAAATCTCCGTAGCGTCTTTCCAGGCCAGAGCGGCTTGGCGTCGGAACGGGATTGGCGGTTGGGTTCTGGTTGGCCTCGGTCAAACCTGGACTAGCTCCGTTTGGTTACCTGACATCAGGCAGCCCTTTTCAGAAAATCGACAATTGCATCCGCAGCAGCGGGAGCAGTGGGCTCATCGCCCAGTGTTTCGAATGTCTCTAATACATATTGGCGCTGCGCCTCAAGAAAACGAGGATGCGTTTCGAAAGCATTCTCGATCTTGTCGCCCAGATCCGACATATTTTCAGTCACTGGTCCTAGCGTCCAGAACTGGTAATCCGGATTTCCATGCCATTTGACATGGTGGGCGTTGAGAAAGAGACAAGGGCGCGGGCGGATCATGAACTCGGCCACCTGGCTGCTGACATCACCCAGATAGAGGTCTGCCCCCATCGTATAGGTCATGTCGATGCTCCGGTGGCTGCCCGGGTCGATCAGCATGTGCGGCAGATGCCCATACTGGCGTCTCAGGGCTTCCCCCTCTTCGCGGTGATTGTCGAAGAGACGGAAATGAGGTGCGAAAACAAGGTTATAGCGATCCTGCGTGGCAAAGAACTGCAGGACCTGATGCCCCATTTCCGGCCATGAAGACAGGCGGCGCAGGAAATGCGGATTATACAGGATCGTCGACCGGTTGTTGTTGAAGAGTTTCGGTCGTTTCGCATCCATGCGCCGCACGAGATCAAACTTGGCATAGGTGCCGCGATGATAGGTGCCGGGGCGGATGATGCCCTTTTCGAGCATGCGCTGTTCCACCTTGCGTCCGGGAACCAGCAGAAAATCGAATTTTCCGAGATGCCGGGCAAAACCGATCGCCCGGTCACCGGCGCCATGGCCCGTCCAGATCATTTTCGGTCGCCGTACGCCCATGCGGCGGAGCTGCAGGGATGTCGCTTCCGGCACGATGATCGCATCGAAGGTCCGGAAATAATGCCGGGAGGCGAAAAGCCCGATCAGGCGATCCATCACCCGAAGCCCGTGCAGTTCGATCCGACGACGGAGCTTGGGGGAGATCGGGAGCAGGTCGAACTGCACCCGGGCCTCCGGATAGAGTGTCGCCAGCGAGCGTGCCAGCTCGAGATGGCTCACGGTCAGGCACGAGACATGGACCGCAACGTCCGGATGGCGCGCGGAAACTTCCAGCGCGATTGGCAGGGCGTGGAGGGTCTGGTGTCGCTGGCCGATGAGAGGGAATGCCACCTTCATGCCGCAAGTCCCCGTGGGCTACGGGCTGTGCGGATCACGAAGAAAAGCTGGATCGTGATCAGAAGGGTGACGCCACATAATGTCGCTGGCCCCACGCCGCTCAGTCCGTAATGACGAACCATCATCACCAGGGCCGGCAGAAAGAAGGTACATTCCAGAATACGGGCTCCGATCGCGGCGTCAGAGCGGTTCGTTGTGAACAGCAGCGGCTCAAGCGGCAGGCCCCAGACGGTGACCACTTCCGCGGCCAGCAGCCACAGCGTGACGGGAAGAGCTGCTGTCGCACCCTTGTGACCGATATAAAGTTGAAGAAGCGGCCGTCCGGCAAACAGCGTCAGCAGGAGCAGGGCCGTTCCGATTCCGCCAGCCATCAGGGCAATTTGGCCCGTCAGGCGATACAGCCGGTTCATGGCCCTGTCGCGCCACAGCCGGGCCATTTCGGGATAGACGGTCGTTTGGATCAGGGTCGCAGGTTTGGCGATCCCGGCAGCGATCTGGCTTGCGATCCGGTAATAGCCGGCACTCGTCGGACCGACGAAGGCGCCGACCACGAGGGTGCCGATATGGCCAAAGGCGAGGGCGAGCGTGGAATTGAGGTTCGTATTCAGCGCGAAACGCCAGATACCCGGATAGGTACGGAAAAACTGTCCGCTCAGGATCTCGGGTAAAATACCGCGCATTTCATGAAAGAGGCCGCGAACCAGATCCCGGCGATACATCTCGCGGGCCGCCATAAAAAAAATCGTGCCCCAGGCTGCCACTTCCGCTGCGATCCAGACACTGGCAAGCGCCGTCACGGACGCCCAGCCCAGAGCCATGGAGGCCGTACCGATCACCCGGACGATGGTGGCCACGGTGCCCTGTACGGCCAGCAGGTCGTATCGGTCGAAAACTCGCAGCAGGCCCGTTGCGGTGGCGGATGCCATGAAAAGGATGGAGACGCAGTAGACCACGCCGATGGTATGGATCTCAGGCGGCCAGCCTAGAAAATTCATGGCCAGAAGGCTGATGAGGACGCCTCCGCCAAAACCCAGTAGACCGCCGACACTGTCCAGCAGCAGACTGAAGGAGACGATTTTCTGGAAACTGCGACGGTCACCCTGCGTTAGGGGGCGCAGTCCGTAATGCAGAACGGTCTGCCAAGACTGGAAATCGACTATGTCGCCCATCGTTCGTGCGAACGCATACATCATCGCGACGAGTCCGAAGCCGTAGCTTCCCAGAAGATGGGTCGCCATCCAGATATGGATGAGGCTCAGCGGAGCATTGACTGCGCGTCCTCCCAGAAGGACGCCCAGGTTGCTCATGACGCGTCGGATACCGCCGGGTCTTGCAGCCTGAGAAGACGATGAGTCGTCTGACATCAATTTGTGGAAACTTTCGTGACAGTCTTGCTATTAACCCAATTGGGCACCAGAAATAGGCGTTTCCCCGGAAATCTGAACTCACTTTTTGTGACCGAAGATTGCATTCGCATGCAGTGCATGGCGTCTTGTTGCGCAGAATTTCCGATGTGAAAAGTCCCGTGTGAAAAACAGGGGCATGACGTTGCTTCATGGGACTGGAGTGCCATAAGAGGACATCGCAGTCTTTTAGGCAGCCTCATGCAAACAGTTTTCCAGGATACAGCATCGGCACGGGCTGGAGCCTGGCTGGGTGTCAGCCTGCGGGCTATCGCAGAAAATTATAGTCTTGTTGCCGCTTTTCGTGCCGGCGCGGAATGTGCGGCCGTCGTCAAGGCCGATGCCTATGGGCTGGGCGCGGATCGTGTGGCGCCTATTCTGGCGGCACGCGGGGCGGAAACATTTTTCGTGGCGCATCTCGACGAGGGGATCGCCTTGCGGGCCACGCTTCCGGAAGTCCGCATTTTCGTGTTGCACGGTTTCATGCCGGGTTGTGAAGGTAGCATGCAGGCTCATGGCCTGATTCCCGTTCTCAACGATCTCGAACAGGTTCGCAGTTGGCAGCGGCTTTGCATCGAAAAGGGCTGTACCTTTCCCGCAGCCCTCCAGTTCGATACCGGGATGTCCCGGTTTGGCCTGAGTGATCAGGACCTTCAGGAGCGTTCGGTTTTCGAAGGGCTGAACCTGCAACTGGTGATGAGCCATCTGGCCTGCGCGGATACACCGGACAATCCCGCCAATGCGATGCAGCGGAAGCGTTTTGTGGAAATGGCCGCCTGCTTTCCGGGCGTGCCGCGCTCCTTGGCGGCCTCTTCAGGGATTTTCCTTGGGCCGGACTATCATTTTGAACTGATCCGTCCGGGTGCTGCCCTTTATGGGATTGCACCTTTCGAAGGAAGTCGCACCCTAAAACCGGTCGTCTCGCTCGATGCGAGGATCGTACAGATCCGGACGGTGCAGGGCGGAGACCGCGTCGGGTACGGACTGGGCTGGACGGCGACGAAGCCTACCCGGATCGCTACGCTCGGGCTGGGTTATGCGGACGGGTTCTTCCGTGCCCAGGCCGGGCAGGGGGCTGTCTGGTATGGCCAGACCCGGCTTCCAGTCATTGGCCGCGTCTCGATGGACAGCATTTCCGTGGATCTGACTGATGCGCCCGTCAGTCTGAAAGCAGGGGACGTGTTGTCGGTTCTGGGGCCGGCGCAGGATGTGGATGCACTGGCGTGCTCGGCAGGGACGATCGGCTACGAGGTCCTGACGGCGCTGGGAAGCCGTTTTCACCGTGTTTATATGCCGGATGTCTGATCCGAATCAGACCGATTGGTGCCAGTGGAAACAAAATTCTCTGTCCGATCGGATACAGAAAGGCGGGTTCATAGCCGGAAAGCGTGATGTTCTAGCCATTGCGGGTGCGGATGCGGCGGGTGAACAGGTTTCTGGTCCAGACCATGATCTGGAAATTCTGGGCTCAGTTTCGGTTCTGCCGGCGTAGGATTTGGTCCAGATTGGCGAAGGTCGTCATATCCACGGTTGCCAGATCGCTGAAGAACAGGCTGTCGGTACGGGGGCTCGATCTGCGGGGCGATGAGACTGGTGGTGCTGGGCGCTGCTGTCCGATCGTTTACCGAGCTGGATCCAGGATATGGGCTGCCGGGTCGAGCCTCCTGCCATCCGTGGATGTGCTTTCATAGGCCCGCATTCTCACAGCTCGGAAATTCTTCACGGTGATGATGTTCACCATGCGCTTGTTGTCCGGAAAGCCGTAGCGCAGGGCTTTTTCCTCGGTGAAGGTTTCGGCTCGTGCAATGGGCTCAAAAAGAAGATGTTTGACTTCCTGCATGCTCGAAATGTGCTTGCCGTTCAACAGGACGACTGGCGTGTTGCCGGCTGCGCCGTATCCTGAACGGTTTTCGGGCGCAATGGCCGCCAGTAAATCCGCTGCGGTATCGACGACATAAGAGCGGATTTCATCGGCTTGGCATCGCCCGGCACGGCGCTGGCGGATTTATGTGACGGTGTCGAGTATGAAGGGCTGTTTAACCCGGAACCATGTTTTGGCTGCGTATCATGTTCCGGCGCGTTTCTTCATCAAGAATGGCGCGGATCCGGCGCGTCAGTTCCGTGGCATCGGTATATTTGCGGCCATAAGTCAGGTTGAACGTATGGTCGAAATCATCCGGGTTGAGGCCGGCATTATGCTGGCTGATTGTTTCGATCTTGTCGAAGGCCTTGGCCAGCCGGGCTTCAGGAGAGGCTGCGTTTTCATATTCGTCCCACAGCGCTAGAAATTCGCCCTGAAGCTCGTCAGGCAGCGGCGTCATGATCGTCAGCAGATCCTCGCGTTCCTGCGCGGACTTGTTGGCCGAGGCATGCAGCGAGATTGCGGGCACATCACCGTGAATGGCTTCCCCGAGGTCATGCAGGATGCAGATTTTCAGAAGCTTCAGAAGGTCGATGCCTTCAAGTTGATCAGCGAAGGTCATGACCAGCAGGCAGAGCGCCCAGGTATGCTCCGCCGTGCTCTCGGTCTGGCCGTCACGGGTGTAGGTCCGCCTCAGGATGTCCTTGAGGCGCGACGCTTCCCGGAGAAAGTCGAGACGCTTTTCAAGATCGCCTTTTGTCATGTTGGGGTCCTGTCTGTGGCGATGCGCATCGCGGCGGTGGCGAAAGCCTTATTCGAGCAGCGCACGCAGGACTTCATATCCTACAAAGACCGCAGCGACCAGAAGCCCGAGCAACACGAGAAAACCGGGCCCCTCCTGAATGGACTTGAAGATTTTTACCATCAACTGAGCCATAAAACCTCCTTCCTGAACAGAAGTGCAGTCCGGGAACGCTAGTCAACAAGACTTCTGTTCATGACCGGTTATAGCATTTCCCCGCATCCGTCCGCCGGAATATCTGCGTAAAATCGGGTTCTGTCATTGTCCGTTACGTTCCTGTCCTTGAGAATACCACATTTCATCAGGCATCCTCGAAACCGAAACATCGCTGATGGAGCATTTCATGAAAAAGATTCTTGCTCTGGTTTTGGGAGCCGGCCTGACCCTGTCTTTGACCGCCTGTGACGGCCCTTATGATGACCGTCGCGGTGGCGGGCATCACCATCATGGTGGCGGTGGCCGAGGTTACGGTCAGGGTGGTATGGGTGGCCAAGGTATGGGTGGTCAGGGCATGGGCGGCATGAACAGCGGCGGCATGGGCGGCGGGCAGGGCGGCTGGTAACAGCGTCCGGCGGGACGTGCCGGGTAAAGGTAGGTCCCGCAACTTTGAAGGTACGGAACTGTCGGATTTGACCTTCTGGTCGGCCTGTCGCTGAATGCGCCACGCAAGCATCTCCCCCGATCCGGAAAATCCGTGCCTCGATGAACACCCAGCATCACCATTCCAGCCCTAATTCTCCTCAGGGGGGCGGCTGGTTCCCTATTTCCATCCGTCTTTCGGGCGCGCGGGTCCTGCTCGTGGGTGGCGGAGAAATCGCCGTCAACAAGGGACGGCTGCTGCTCGATCACGGAGCTCGGATCGACGTCCTGGCCGAAAAACTGCACCCGGTCGTACAGAGTTGGGTCGAGAACGGCAGGGTGCGCCATGTAGGCGAGCGCGCGGATGAGGCGGTGTTGCGTCGTCTGCTTCCGGGCTGTCGGCTGGTCTATGCCGCGACCGACAGCCGGGACGCCAACCGTCAGGTCGCGGCTCTCGCTGACGAACTGAATATCCCCGTCTGCGCCGTCGATGATCCCGGACCTTCCAGTTTCATTACGCCAGCTCAGGTGCGCCGGGGCATGGTGCGTGTGGCTGTCTCCACGGGAGGAGCGGCTCCTGTCCTGGCGCGCCGCCTGCGTGAACAGATCGAGACACTGCTGCCCGAAGGCACGGGCCGTCTGGCCGCCTATATGCAGTCACGCCGGGCACTCGTTTCGGGCCGCTATCCCAATGTTCAGGACCGCAAACGTATCTGGGAGGATTTTCTGGATGGTCCCGGGGCGGAAGCAGCGCGTTCTGGAGATGAAAGTCGGGCGGATACGCGACTGGAGGCACTGCTGGACGGGGAGCGCAAGTCGGGGGAAGTCTGGTTGGTGGGGGCGGGGCCTGGAGATCCGGATCTCCTGACCCTCAAGGCGCTACATCTGATGCAGAACGCGGATTCCGTTCTTTATGACAATCTGGTCTCGCCAGCCCTGCTGGACATGGTGCGCCGGGACGCCGAACTCGTCTTCGTCGGCAAGCAGCGGGATCGTCATGCCTTGCCGCAGGGCGAGATCAACCGCGAGATGGTCCGCCGTGCGCAGGCTGGCGAGCGCGTTTTGCGTCTCAAGGGTGGAGACCCGTTCATTTTTGGGCGTGGCGGTGAGGAAGTCGAAGCTCTTGTCGAGGCTGGGGTTGCGTTCCGGCTGGTACCGGGTATTTCCGCTGCCAATGGCTGCGCAGCTTATTCCGGCATTCCGCTGACGCATCGTGACTGTGCGCAGGCCTGTCTGTTTGTGACCGGACATGCAAAGGCGGATGGTGTTCTTGATCTGCCTTGGGATGACATGGCCGACCGACGCCAGACGGTCGTGATTTATATGGGTATTTCCACCCTGCCGCAGCTTGCAGCTGGGCTTCTGGGAAAAGGACTGCCGGTTGACTGGCCAGTGGCGATCGTGGAGCGGGGTACGCAGCCGCGGCAACGGGTTTTTACCGGGACGCTGTCCACCATCGCGCAGCAGGCGGCCGATGCGCAGGTGAAATCGCCCGCGCTGGTGATCGTCGGGCAGGTGGTCCGGCACCGGGTCGTCTCGTCCTGATGTGTCGCGGGCTGCATGGCTGGAAGACATGCCCTTTCAGGCATGCTTTGAATGCATATCGCTTCGTATGATCCTGCGGGTTGCTCACGGGCTCGCCTGCCTGTGAAACTCCTGATCTCTCATCCACATCGCGTTTCACATTCCAGGGCCCCAATGAGCACAGTTGCGTCCATTATCGTCTCGATCGCAGAGGAAATGCGCACGGCCTCCGAGCGGGGCACAGTCGCCAATTATATTCCCCCGCTCGCACGGGTAGATCTGAACCGGTTCGGCATGGCCGTTGTGGGCATGGATGGGGAGACGCATACGGTCGGGGATGCGGAAGTCCCGTTCTCAGTCCAGAGTGTGTCCAAGGTGTTCAGCCTGAGCATGGCGCTCAATGCCATGGGTGACGAACTGTGGGGGCGGGTGCGTCAGGAGCCTTCGGGCAGCGCCTTCAACTCCATCGTCCAGCTTGAAAACGAACACGGTATTCCCCGCAATCCGTTCATCAATGCGGGCGCCATCGTCATCGCCGACATTCTGGTCTCGCGTTATGGTCGCGAGAATGCCCAGACGCGCCTGCTGGAGTTCCTGCGTCCGCTGGTGAGCGATCCGTCTTCGATTGATATCGATACCGATGTCGCCCGGCAGGAGCGTGAGACCGGTTTTCGTAACATGGCGCTGGCGAACTACATGCGGACTTTCGGGAATATCCGTAATGTGGTCGAGGACACGCTGGATTTCTATTTCCATCAATGCGCGCTGACCATGAGCTGCCACCAGCTGGCGCAGGTCGGGACCTGCCTGATGACAGGCGGCCGTAACCCGCTTACGGGCGAGCGCGTCATGTCAGAACGCAATGCTCAGACGATCCTCGCGCTGATGATGATGTGCGGCCATTATGACGGCTCCGGTGCCTTTGCCATCCGTGTCGGATTGCCAGGAAAATCCGGTGTGGGGGGCGGAATCCTCGCCATTGCACCAGGCGTGGCGTCCATCGCCGTGTGGTCGCCGGGGTTGAACGCACAGGGCAATTCCCTGCTGGGGACGCGCGCTCTGGAGCGGCTTGTGCAGCATACGGGATGGTCGGTGTTTCGCGCCGGCCCGTGGGTCGTCAATCCAACCTGACTTTTAGCCCGCCAAAGTGTCGTAAAGCAGCTTGAAGTTCAGCAGCAGGATCAGCCCCGCCACGCCCCATGACAGGACGCGGATGGGCATGGAAATCACGAATTCGCCCATCTTGCGCCGATCTGAGACGAACATGACGAGCGGAATGACGGCAAAGGGCAATTGCAGCGACAGGATGACCTGACTGGCCATCAACAGATCGCCCACGCCCCGGTTGCCATAGATCAACGTGACGATCGCCACGGGAATGATCGCCAGCCCGCGTGTCAGCAGTCGTCGCGCCCAGTGCGGGATGCGAAGGTGCAAAAAGCCTTCCATAATGATCTGTCCGGCGAGTGTGCCGGTGATCGTCGAGTTCGTACCTGCCGCGAGAAGTGCCAGGGCAAATAGTGTGGAGGCGATGCCAAGCCCGAGGATCGGGGAGAGCAGTCTGTAGGCATCCTGAATTTCCGCCACATCCTGATGGCCGGAATTGTGGAACGCCGCTGCCGCCACAATCAGGATCGCCGCATTGATGAACAGCGCCAAGGTCAGGGCGATCGTGCTGTCCCAGGTCGTCCAGCGGATCGCATCCCGCCGCCCGGCTGGGGTGCGTTCATAGGCTCGGGTCTGCACGATCGAGGAATGCAGATACAGGTTATGTGGCATGACCGTGGCACCGATGATGCCGATGGCGACATAGAGCATTCCCGGTGTCGTCACGATCTTCGGATCGGGGAGCAGGCCTGCCAGAATGCTGTGGACGGGCGGGGCTGCCGCGACGAGCTGAATCCCGAAACAGAGGGCGATAATGCCTAAAAGCGCGATCACGAAGGCTTCCAGATACCGGAACCCCCGGTTCATCAACAGCAGGACGATCAGCGCATCCAGAATGGAGAGCAGCGCGCCACCCAGAAGCGGTAATCCGAACAGAAGCTGAAGCGCTACCGCCGTACCGATCACTTCCGCCAGGTCGCAGGCAATGATGGCCAGTTCGCAGGCCAGCCACAGCACGATGTTCACAACCGGCGAGAAATAATCCCGGCAGGCCTGCGCCAGATCGCGTCCCGTTGCGATTCCGAGGCGAGCGGAAAGAGCCTGAAGCAGGATGGCCATCAGGTTCGACAGCATGATGACGCAGAGCAGCGTATAGCCGTAGCGCGACCCGCCCTGCAGGTCCGTGGCCCAGTTGCCTGGATCCATATAACCGACCGACACCATGAACCCTGGCCCCACAAAAGCCAGGAAGCGCCTGAACCAGGACGCATCCGCTCCCGGAACCCGGATGCTGGAAAAGGCATCGGGCAGGCTAGGGCGTATCTCCTGAGACGGTGTGCGGGGTGAAGGAGTGTCTGACATGAGGAGTATATTCAATCCTATCGGGAATGAATATTCAATATGCTATATTGATGAGCCTCATGAAAAAACGGGATGTCGGGAAAACGTGATGGATCCTACTGGCATACATGTCGGGAATGTTTTATTCCGCCGTGAATAATGTTTTCTGCATGGAGGTACAGGGCGGAGCATGGAACGGAAAAGACGTCTCAGGGATATCGCTCCCAAGGAGACGCTGCCTGACGTCGAAACCCATTCCGAAGGGTTCCGTGCCAACCGCGAGGCGCGGCGCAATGTGTTGGTCGAGGACTATGTAGAGCTGATCTCGGACCTGCTGTCTGAGGGGCAGGAGGCCCGGCAGGTCGATATCGCAGGACGTCTGGGCGTGTCACAGCCGACGGTGGCGAAGATGCTCGCCCGCCTTGCGACGGAAGGCTACGTGACACAAAAACCCTATCGGGGTGTTTTTCTTACGCCCGCCGGGCAGGAGATGGCGGACAGGGCGCGGCACCGCCATCGGATCGTGGAGGCATTCCTGCTCGCGCTGGGTGTGAGCGAGGAAAATGCCCGCGTTGATGCCGAAGGCGTGGAGCACTATGTGGGAAGCGAGACCCTGACCCTGTTTGAAAAGGCGCTCCGCGGAAATCTGAAACAGTTCATGCAGGCGCTGCCGGACGCCTGAAAGCGGCGGCAGTCAGGTGCAGATTTCGAGATTCACGTCGTCCTGCGCCAGAGCCTTGGCGACGGACGGCTTGAGATGGGAATCCGTCAGAACCCGATCGAATTCCGACAGGGACGCCAGACGGTGCAGGCCGCCCTTGCGGAATTTCGTACTGTCCACCAGCAGTACGCACTGATCCGCGATGTCCATCATAACCCGCTTGACCTTCACCACGTCCTGATCGTTCTGGAACGCGGTGCCATTGTGGATGATAGATGTCGAGAGGAACATCATGTTCGCCCGCAGTGACTGCGCCGCCTGCTCACAGACCAAGCCGAAAAATGCGTTGCGCGGCGGGTTATAATCGCCGCCCAGGCAGATCAGCTTCAGGTTGGGGTAGGGCGACAGTGCCTGGATTACGCCGACGGCGTTCGTGATGATCGTCAGGGGGGCCAAAGCGGGGAGCAGGGGCAGCATCGCCGCGACGGTCGTGGAATCGTCCAGAACCAGAACCTGTTCGGGCTGAATCAGCGAGATGGCCCGCTGGATGATGGCGTCTTTTAGATCCGTAGCGCGTGAGCGGCGGAAATTGACGGTTTTCTGTGTTGTAACCTTGTTGCGCAGAACGATGCTGCCATGCAGCTTGTCAATCAGACCCTGCTGGACCAGCGCATGCGCATCGCGATGGATCGTCATGCGGCTGACATCGAAACGCTCGGCCAGACCTTCGATCGTAGCGCTGCCGTTTTCGAGAAGAACGTCGAGGATCTGTTTCTGTCGGGCCGAATTATCCCGTCGTTTTGAACTCTGCGGCAAGGCGGTGGGGATCACGGAGCCCGGACCATCAGTCATGTCTCAAATCGATTCCTGAGCGTGAATGCAAACAGATGAATGTAAAATCACATCTACCATATCAGGCCGGAACCGCTCTGTAACGCCTCATGAATATAATCTCACCCCAAAAAGGTGATCATCAGGTCTCACTCGCAATGCCCAGCACTTGCGCCGTGTCCCGGCGAAGCGTTGCGCAGGCTGCTGCGTCCTGCGTCAGATCCACGCCATAGGCAGGGAAAACCTGACGCAGGCGTGGCAGCCAGTCGCCTTCGACAAGTCGTTCAGGGAAGCAGCCCTGAACGACCTGAAGTGCCACGGACGCCGCAATCGATGCACCGGGAGAAGCGCCCAGTACAGCGACGAGGGACCGGTCAGCGTTTTTGACGAGCTCGGTACCGAAGCGCAGTTTCCCATGTAGACCGCTGTCAGGCCGGATGATCTGCACCCGTTGCCCGGCTACGACCTTGCTCCAGTCTTCGGGGCGCGCGTTTGGATAAAAGTCCAAAAGCGCCCGGAAACGCGCCTCTTTGGTCTGGATGACCTGCTTTACGAGATAATCCAGAAGATCGAGATTATCTTTTCCGGCGGTCAGGGCCGGGATGATATTTTTCGTTGTGATGGAGCGAAAATAATCCGTCCACGACCCGCTCTTGAGAAACTTCGTGGAAAAACCGGCATAAGGCCCGAACAGCAGGCAGGATTTTCCGTCGATCACGCGGGTATCGAGATGCGGAACGGACATGGGCGGAGAGCCGACCGGGGCTTTGCCATAAACTTTGGCGTGGTGCTGGCGCGTGATGGTTGGAGCGGTGCAACGCAGCCAGAGCCCGCTGACCGGGAAGCCCGCGTACTGTGTCGCCTCGGGGATGCCGGATTTTTGAAGAAGCGGCAGGGCATTGCCGCCCGCGCCGATGAACACGAAGCGCGTCAGGACTGTTGTGGCGTGACCGTTTTCGGTATCGGTGGCCGTGACGCGCCAGCGGCCATCTTCGGTTCGGGTCAGACCCGTCACGCGATGGTTGTAGTGGATGGAAACGTTACGATCCGTCTTGAGCGATGCGGTTAAGGCATGTGTCAGTGATCCGAAATTGACGTCCGTGCCTTCTTTGATGCGCGTAGCCGCGACGGGCTGAGTCGTATCGCGTCCGGCCATGGCGAGCGGGGCCCAATGCGCTATGACCGCTGGATCATCGGTATATTCCATGTCGGCAAAGCAGTGATGGGCGACCATGGCCTCATAGCGGGCCTTGAGGAACGCCATATTTTCCGCACCCCAGACCAGACTGATATGCGGGCACGGCTGAACGAACGCCGCCGGATCGGCAATACGGCCTGCACGGACCCAGTGGGCCCAGAGTTGCCGGGAAAGATCGAACTCCGTGTTGACGGCCAAGGCCTTAGAGATGTCGACGCTGCCATCCGCGCGCTGGGGGGTGTAGTTCAGTTCGCAGTTGCCCGCATGTCCGGTTCCGGCATTGTTCCAGGCATAGGAACTTTCCTGTCCGCAATCGGCCAGAGTTTCGAACATCACCATCGAGAGCGACGGATCCAGCTCGCGCAGCAGGGCGGCAAGCGTGGAGCTCATAATCCCGGCGCCGATCAGGACGATATCGGGACAGAGGCTGGAGAGTGACGTCATGATGCTGAAATCCGGCAGGGACTGAAAAGAAAGCTGGCTGAAAGATCTCTGAAAGCTCAGCCTCTGTAAACAGGGCCGGGTGGCAGGAGCTTGCCGGGGTTGAGAATATGGTGCGGATCCATCGTGTTCTTCAGTGCGCGCATCACGCTGAGATTTCCAGGCCCATGCTCGGTTTCCAGAAACTCCAGTTTGCCCATGCCGACACCATGTTCCCCGCTGCACGACCCGTTCAGGGGCAGAGCACGGGCGACGATTTTGCGGTCCAAATCAAGCGCCTGTTGATGGCCTTCGGGTGTGTCGTCCGTGATGATGAGCGTATGGAAATTGCCGTCGCCCACATGGCCAAGCAGAGGTGCGCGCAGGCCAGAAGTCTCGATGTCGCGATGCACGCCCTCGATCAGTTCACCCAGACGGGAAATCGGGACAATGCAATCGGTGGAAATGACGCGTGCGCCCGGAACGATGGCTTTCGCCGCCCAGTAGGCATCATGACGCGCCTTCCACAGACGGGTACGGTCCTCGGGGCTTTCGGCCCAAGAGAAACCAAGCCCGTTATTGCCGGATGCAATAGCTTCGGTCGTTTCGACCTGCTCGCGCACGGCTGCGGGCGAGCCCGTGAACTCGAAAAACAACGTTGTCAGTGGCTGGTATTCGTTCAGGCCGGAATACTGGATGGAAGCTGCCATCTGCACGCTGTCCATCAGTTCCACGCGGGTAATGGGGATTCCGCACTGAATGATTTCCATAGCAGTCTGGATGGCGTCGTGCAGGTTCCCGAACTGGCAGATCGCGGCTAAAACCCTTTCAGGGCGTCCGTGCAGCCGGAGCTGGATCTCCGTGATAATCCCAAGTGTACCTTCCGAGCCGACGAACAGAGATGTCAGGTCATAGCCGGTGGAGGATTTACGGACGCGGCCACCTGTGTGGATGATTTCGCCGGTTGCAAGCACGACCGTCAGGCCTAGTACATTTTCTTTCATTGTGCCGTAACGCACGGCGGCTGTGCCTGAAGCGCGGGTGGCGCACATGCCGCCGATCGTCGCTTCTCCACCCGGATCGACCGGAAAAAACAGGCCGGTATCGCGGATTTCCACATTCAGTGTCTGGCGCGTGATCCCTGCCTGAACCCGGCAGTCCAGATCCTCGGCATTCAGTTCGATGATGGCGGTCATGCGTGACAGGTCGAGGCTGATGGCCTGTTCTGGCGGGATGACATGCCCTTCGACGGAGGTACCGGCCCCAAATGCCACAACCGGAACCCGCCATTCATGACAGTGCCGCAGAACGGTTGAGACATCCTGCGTACTTTCCGCGAATACTACTGCCTCGGGCAGGCGGGAGGCGTTCATGGCCTCGCCGTGGCTGTGTTCCTCACGAACGGAGGGGGCCGTGCTGATCCGCTCGCCCATGACGGGCTGGAGGGCTTTGAGAACGGCTTGAAGGCGATCCGGAGCAGAAGTGGAAGAGGTGGTCATGACTGGCTCCGGTATGCAGAAAGGCTGCCCTTCATAAGCCGGATCGGAGCCCTGGGAAATATCTTCAGATCAATATGGAGCGAGAAAATGGAATAATCTGTCGGAAAATGAATGTACGATGTAAGATCAGATATTATCTGTGACTATCTCAAGAAAATATTGCTCGCTCGGCTTACGAAGATATAGGTCCGGTAATCGTCCTTGTTGTTTACGATGATCCCCTGTTCCAGATCCGCACCAACCTTCATGGCCGATCCGATCACCAGGACCTTGCGGTTCAGGACCATCTTGCGGAAATCACCGCCGAAACGAATATCGGCGTTGTAGGCCACGGCGGACGTAATCTGCACGGCCACATTGGCCCGGTCCAGATAGGTGTCTTCTGAATTGAGGAAGACCATCTTGTTAAAGACATTAACGCTTTTCACGGTCATGACGAACGTGCCGGGCACGACGGTCCGGTTTGTGGTCTCACGCAGGGTATCCGCCGGGGTCAGCCGCTTCTCAAGGACCAGATCACCGGAACAGGCAGTCTGCGCGACCAGCGACGTGAACAGGGCAAGTGAAAGAAGGGTTTTGCGGACGGTCATCTGAATATTGCTGCCGGCTGTGAATATGCCGGGTCGAGCCTAGGAGAGAATATTCCGGGTGTCGTGCGAAATATTCATGTCCTGTCGACGAAAAGCAGGGCTCAGGGCGTGAAGACGACTGTCCTGTTGCCGTTGATGATGGTCCGGCGTTCAATGTGATACCGGACAGCACGCGCCAGCACGCGGCGTTCGATATCGCGCCCTTTGCGGATCAGGTCATCGGGCGTGTCGGCATGGGAAATCCGCTCCACATCCTGTTCGATGATCGGGCCTTCATCCAGATCGCGCGTGACGTAATGGGCGGTCGCACCAATCAGCTTCACACCCCGCGCAAAGGCCTGATGGTAGGGCCGCGCGCCCTTGAAGCCGGGGAGGAAGGAATGGTGGATATTGATGCACCGCCCTGACAGGCTGGCGGCCATGTCATTGGACAGGACCTGCATGTAACGCGCGAGGATGACCAGTTCGGCTCCGCTCGCGGCAAAGAGCTCCAGAATATGGGCTTCCTGCTTAGGTTTCGTGTCTTTCGTGACGGGGAGGTGGTGGAACGGAATGCCGTAGAAATCCAGATCCGCGAAAACCTCGCGCGGATGGTTCGATACGATTCCGACCGGCTCGATCGGCAGTTCCCCAATACGCCAACGATACAGCAGATCGACCAGGCAGTGATCAAAACGCGAGACCATCAGCAGGACCTTTGGCTTTACACTCCGGTCATGCAGCGCCCAGTCCATGCTGAACGTCTTACCCAGAACAGCCAGCGCGTCGCGAAGCTGCTGCATGCTGGTCCGGCCGTCAGTGATCTCGAAGACGATCCGCATGAAAAAGATCGTGCTGTCCCGATCATCAAACTGCTGGGCTTCGGTGATGTTGGCGTTCAATTCCGCAAGCCTGCCGCTGATTGCCGCCACGATGCCGGGTCGGTTGGGGCAGGAAAGCGTCAGGACATAGGTGGTCTGCGGAACTGATGGGGCCGTCATGGAGTGTCTTTTCTCGTCTTTATTTAAAGTCTGCCGTCCTCAGACGGTGAAGTATTTCGCCCGCGGGTTCAGCATTACAAGCGCGGATGTCGACTGTTCGGGATGAAGCTGATAGCCGTCCGAGAGCGACACGCCGATGCGTTCGGCATCGAGCATTTTCAGGATCGGTTCCTGATCCTCAAGCCGCGGACAGGCGGGATAGCCGAAGGAATAGCGCGAGCCGCGATAGGACTGCGACAGCAGCTTCTCCATGTCGCGATCGTCTTCGCTGGCAAAACCCAGTTCGGCGCGGATGCGCTTGTGGGTGTATTCCGCCATGGCTTCCGCCATTTCGACCGACAGACCATGCAGGTACAGATAGTCCTGATAGCGGTTTTCCTCGAACCACACGCGCGCCAGATCGGACGCTTTCTGCCCAACGGTTACGACCTGAAGCCCGACCACATCGCGTACGTCATCGCTGATATCGCGGACGAAATCGGCGATGCACTCGCCGTCATCCTTGGGCTGGCGCGGCATGGTGAAACGTGCAGCTTCTGTCTTGCCGTCCTCTTCAAACAGCACGAGATCGTTCCCGTCGCCCGCTGCCTTCCAGTACCCGTAAATCGCCTGCGGCTTGATGATGTCCTGTTCAGCACTCAGCGTCAGCATGCGCTTGAGAACGGGGCGCAGCTCGATCTTGGCATATTCCATGAATTCGTCGAGCGAGCGGCCCTGTTTACGAAAGCCCCACTGAAACTGGTATAGCGAGCGCTCATTCAGGAACGGCAGAACCGCATTCGGGGTGGCTTCCAAAACGCGTGCACCCCAGAACGGCGGCGTGATCACAGGTTCGGAGCCGGAAATACGCTCACGCCGCGCCTTCGCGGCCTCACGGTCTACAATGCCGAAGCCGCGCGTCTCAGCAGTTTCGGGCGCACGTTCGGTCTTGCGGCTTGCCTGACTGGCCCGGCGCGTCTGGATCGCGCCGAGATAGCTGTCGATTTCCTTATTGGCGATCTTGTCCATCAGGCCCAGACCATCGAACGCGTCGCGCGCATAGGCCACGCGTCCCGGCTCACCTGCGCCATAGGAGCGCGCGCATTCTTCCTCGACGTAATTGCGCGTCAGCGCCGCGCCACCGAGGATGACCGGAACGTCAAAGCCCTGACGGTGCATTTCTGCAAGATTTTCACGCATAATGACCGTGGACTTTACCAAAAGCCCGGACATGCCCAACGCATCGGCCTTATGTTCCTTCACGGCCGCAATCATGTCCGCAAGCGGTACTTTGATGCCCAGATTGATAACCTGGTAGCCGTTATTAGTCAGGATGATATCCACGAGGTTTTTGCCGATATCGTGCACGTCACCCTTGACGGTGGCGAGCACCATCGTGCCGCGATGCTGGCCTTCCGTGCGCTCCATATGTGGTTCAAGCCAGGCGACGGCGGTCTTCATCGTTTCGGCGGACTGCAACACGAACGGGAGCTGCATTTTGCCCGAACCAAACAGCTCGCCCACGACCTTCATGCCGTCGAGCAGAACATTGTTGATGATATCGAGCGGCGGCATTTCCGCCATCGCGTCTTCGAGATCCTGTTCGATGCCCTTGCGGTCACCATCCACGATCCGGTCTTTCAGACGTTCCGCAGGGGTTTCCGCACGACGCTTCTTGACGGCATCGGCGGCTTTACGGCCAGCAAAGAGTTCCAGCAGCTTCTGGAGCGGATCGTAGTCTTCGGTGCGACGGTCGAAGATCAGGTCTTCCGCGACCTTGACCTCTTCCGCCGCAATCAGATGCAGCGGACGGATCTTGGAGACATGCACGATCGCGCCCGTCATGCCCGCCTTGACGGCATGGTCGAGGAACACCGAATTCAGCACAGCACGCGCGGCCGGATTCAGGCCGAAGGAAATATTCGACAGGCCGAGAATGATCTGGATGTCGGGGAACTTGTCGCGGATTAGCTTGATGCCTTCAAGCGTCCACTGTCCGAGCTTGCGATCGTCTTCCACGCCCGTCGCGATGGTGAAGGTCAGCGGGTCGATCATCAGATCGGATTGCGGCAGGCCATACTGGGTGCAGGCGAAATCAACCAGTCGCTCGGCGATACGCAGCTTGTCCTGAGGCTCCTTCGCCATGCCGACTTCATCGATCGTCAGTGCAATCATCGCCGCGCCGAACTTGCGGGCCAGCTTCATGCGGGCATGCGCCTGTTCTTCACCGTCTTCGAAATTGATCGAGTTGATGATCGGCTTGCCGCCATGCAGCTTGAGCGCGGCTTCAATGACGGGGGTCTCAGTCGAGTCAATCACCAGTGGCGCATTCACGGACGACGTGAAGCGCGTGACGACCTCGTTCATTTCGCGGACTTCATCGCGTCCCACGAATGCCGTGCAAATATCGAGCGCGTTGGAGCCTTCGGCGGCCTGCTCACGCCCGATGGCGACGCAGCCGTCCCAGTCATTGGCTTCCTGAAGCTCACGCCATTTCTTGGAGCCGTTCGCATTGCAGCGCTCGCCGATGGAGAAATAGCTGTTCTCCTGACGCAGCGGCGTTTGCGTATAGAGGCTGGAGACCGACGGCATCCAGATCGTACTGCGCTTGACCGGGGCAGGGCGCAGTTTCGTGCCGCCAAGGCGATGCAGCATCCCGTCCAGTGCCTGAATATGCGGTGTGGATGTGCCACAGCAGCCGCCGATCAGGTTGAGCCCGTCCTCCTTGACGAAACGCTCCATCCAGACAGCCATTTCTTCGGGGCTGAGCGGGTAGACGGTCTTGCCGTCCACAAGCTCGGGCAGGCCGGCATTGGGCTGCATGGAAATCAGGCCAGGCCAGTTTTCGGACAGCCAGCGCACATGCTCGCCCATTTCCTGCGGGCCGGTCGCGCAGTTCAGGCCGAGCGAGGGGACGTCCAGCGCCTGAACGGTGGTGGCGGCCGCGGCGATATCGGGGCCGACCAGTAGCGTGCCCGTGGTCTCGACCGTGACCTGCACGAAGATCGGTGCATCCGAACCGAGTTCGATCCGCGCAATCTTGGCGGCGTTCACGGCTGCCTTGATCTGAAGTGTGTCCTGACACGTTTCGATCAGGAACCCGTCAACGCCGCCATCAATCAGGCCGCGGCACTGTTCGACCAGACCGGATTCCAGATCGTCATAGGAAATGTTGCCCAGCGTCGGCAGTTTCGTGCCCGGACCGATGGAGCCCATGACATAGCGGTGGCGGCTATCCGAAAACGTCTCAGCGGCTTCGCGGGCCAGCGTCGCAGCCGTACGGTTGATTTCGCGTGTACGGTCCTGCAGCCCGAACTCCGCCAGCGTGACGATGGAGCCACCGAACGTGTTCGTCTCCACCATGTCCGCGCCGGCTTCGAAATAGCCGCGATGGATTTCGCGGACGAGCTCGGGGCGCGAAAGGTTCAGGATTTCCGTGCAGTTTTCCTGTCCCCAGTAATCACGCTCGACTTCCAAATCCAGCATCTGCACACGCGATCCCATCCCGCCATCACACAGCAGGACCTGATCGGCGAGGGCGTCAAGCAGATGGGGACGTGAGGACATGGGCAGAACGCTCTGTAGTTGTGGATGAGGGAATGGATATCGGAGCCGGGATCGGGCTTGCGCTTCTATACACGGTCAGGGACAGGAGGGTGTAGCAAAACGGCTCTCCTCCGGCAAAGAGGCAGCACCATGAAAATACTGCCCGCGCTACGCAAGGCTGCTACAGAAGATCGTATGACGTCTTCCGGCACTGCACTGATCCCGCTGACCCTCCTGTCCGATCCGGCGGAGTGGTCCAAAGAGCGCAGACGCGACGCCCTGCTCATCGGTGATCCGGGGGTGGATGGTGGGTGGGGGGATGTGGTCGATATTCCGACAGCCTCGCCTTTCATGAAACAGCATGCGGCTGGCTGTCTTTGCTGTACGCGTGACCCGGTGGCCATGGTTCTGGCGCAGGTGTTTCAGGATCGTGTGGTTGGCAGGCGCCCGTTTTTCCGCGAAGTCGCAGTTTTGCCCGGGATCGGAGATCTTGTGGCGGTCCGGCAACAGCTTGAAAATGACGTTCTCGTGCGCGCCCGTTACAGGCTTGTGCCCGGAAGGGTTTTTCAGATCGGGTCTATGCTCCTTGGGGACTTCGGGATAACTGGACGGCATGACGACTGACGCAGAACAGGATGGGCCGCTCCGGCAGCGCAAGAAGGACCGCACCCACGCCGCACTGGTGCGGGAGGCCATGCGCCTGTTCTCGACCTATGGTTACGAGGAAACATCGGTCGACGAGATTGCGGAAGCCGCGCAAATTTCGCGGCGGACGCTGTTTCGTTATTTCCCAGGCAAGGCGGACATCATCCTGGCCTGGACCAGCAGCGTGACCACGATCCTGACCGAGGCCATACGCGATGTACCGCTGGATGTTTCGTTGCAGGATGCCGTTCTGGCCGGACTGGTGCCAGTCGTGGCGTGTTATTCGTCCGACAGAATGGATGCTTATGCTGTTGTCAGGCTCGTGGAAGGGACGCCGGCCCTGAGAGATATGGCCCTGCGCCGATATTCCGAATGGGAAGAGACGCTGGCCAATGCCCTGATCGCCCGCTTGCCCGCGACCGAAATGCCGTCCCTCGTGGCCCGTCTTTTGGCTCGGACGGCGATTGCGACGTTCCGGACCGCACTGGACGAATGGATGAAAACCGAAGGCAAATCCGATCTGGAAGCCATCCTGCGTCAGACGTTCACGCTCCAGCCCCTGCTATGGCAGGACGACTTCCCCCTGAGTTCCGGCTGAAAGTTTGGGCTGGACCTCCTCAAAGGTCCAGTTCGATGCTGAAGTGATAGGTGCGTGGCAGACCGGCGACCGCCGAGTTCGTGGCCGTGCTTACACCATTGATGCTCGAAGGATAGACGGATGCCCAGTAGCTCTGGTTCGTCACGTTGTTCACGCCGAAACGGAACACCAGGGGCTGGCCGTAAGCATGGGTTGCATAACGTGCACCCAGATCCAGCGTGACATAGGACGGCGCGAAGGTCGTGTTGTACACGTTGGCGGCACGGCGGCCCATGTAATGGACATTGGCGTTGACTGCGGCACCTTTAAGAAACGGCAGGCGGTAATCCAGCAGTGCGTTCGCCATCAGCGGTGGTACGCCCACGACCTGCTTGTTGGTCGTCAGTGATGATCCCGTACCCAGCATCTGCGCATCCAGCCAGGTCATACCACCGAGGAAGGTCAGATCGTCGGTGATGTTGCCGGAAGCCTGGAACTCGACACCGTAGTTCCGCTGCAGACCGTAATTGGCATAGACCTTCGTGACGGGGTCTGTGAAGCCGTACGGACGAGACATGCGGAAGCCGGCGATGTTCACCTGCATGCGCTTGGCGATCAGGATCTTGTAGCCAACTTCATATTCTTCCGAACGCAGCGGCGCCGTCACTTCATTGACGTTGACCGATCCGGCAGGTGCGATGGTACCGGCCTGCAGCGATTTGCCCCAGGTGAAATAGATGGTCTGGTTGTCAGTCGGCTTATAGAGAAGGCTCGTCATCGGGCTGAATGCCGCTGAGCGGGTGTAGCTGGACGTCTTGGTGCCCGTCTTGGCATAGTTGTTCGTGCTCAGCCAGGTCCAGGCGAGAGAGCCCATGATCGACCAGTGTTTTCCAAGCGAAATGGTATCGCCTGCGAGAAGCGACTGGTTCATCGTGTCGGCGGATTTGTACCGACCGGAATAATAAGGCTGCGCGCTGGCGAAGCTCTTGGGATGACCGATCGTGGCCTCACCCAAAGTCAGGGTTCCGGTGGAGGAGGTGGGGTTGTAGTTCCCCATCATGTAGCCGTTTGTGCCAACCTCGATCTGGTGGCGCAGGGGACCGGTGCGGAACTTGCCGTTCAGGTAGGCCATGTTGCTGCCCGCGACGAAATCATTAGCCGTAAGGGCCGCGGAGATCGTCTGTTTGTACAGACCTGCGGAATTGAGCAGCTGGTTGGACGTGCTGAACACGTTACGTGCGGCGTTCTGCCAAAGGCCGCCGAGCTTGAGGCTCCAGTTGTCGTTGAAGTTATGGATGATCTTGGCCATGGCCGTATCGGTTTCCATGTTGTAGCCCGCCTGCGGCTGGCCATAACCCTTTTGACTCAGATCCGGTGCCTGGGGCAGCTGGATCGCAGTGCTGTAGGCAAAACCACCCGGATAGCCGCGTTCGGCATAGGTGTACTGGCTGGCATCGATCTGGATAACGGTCTTGGGCGACAGGTGAATGTCGAAATCGCCGCTGACGAGATCACGCCGTAGATGCGAGCCTTCGACATAGCCTTCGCCGTTCTGGTTCAGCAGGTTCAGGCGATAGCCGAACCACTTGTTTTTGCCGACTCGCCCGGAGACATCGGCGCTTTCCATGGGCGCCCCAATGGAATCCGTACCTACGACGAAGCGCTCGGTCATGCGGTCCGTGGGGCGCTTGAGCGTGAAATCGAATGTGCCGGCCGGGTTCTGGGGGCCGTAAAGCGCGCCCGCCAGACCGTTGAGAACCTGAAGGCTGTCGAACTGCTCGGCCGCATAAGGTGTGGTAATGACCATGTTCAGCCCGTCCATGCGGGTGTTGGAAATCACATCACCTTCAAAACCGCGGGATTGCGGACGGCTGGTGTTTGGATCGCCGCGCATCTCAAGCTGTGCGGACGGGACGTAGGCCACGAGATCGTTGATGTTGCGCGCCTGCTGGTTCACCAGCACATCATGTGGAACAACCATGATGGACATGGGTGTATCAAGAACAGAGCGCGTTCCAAGCGGTCCGAGTGCTACGTTCTTGGTTCGGTAATCGGCGGCTGTACCGGTGCCGTTGCGGCTATGAACCGTGATGTTCTCAGCTTTCGGGGCGGCAGGGGCGGCTTTGGTCGGTATAGCGGAATTTGCCGCTTTTTGCTTGGAAGCCGGTTGTGTCTCCGCTGCAAAGGCTGGCATACTGCTCAATACAGATCCGGAGAAGAGACAAAGCAGCAGGCGTGCGGATTTCATAAGCGGTCAGTCCCGATCGATCTATATCGTGTAGCTGGACTCCCCTCTCTACATTTTGGCACTCAGTGTCAAAATGATTCGCCTGCTTCAGTGCTTCATCTAATGCGCTTTGTCCCTGGCTGTTTCCTGAAAGACACAGATGTGGCCGATTTTTTCGGTCTTCATCAATCCGATCCATGCTCTTCAGAACATCCTGCCAGTTATCCGTGCGCGGGCTTCTGGTTTTTAGTGCGTTGTGAAAGGCAGTGAAAAGCATGCTCTGACCGTAAAACCGCCTGAAGTGGCGCTGGTTATTATTGATCGCCGCATCGGCCGGCCAGAATGCTCTTGCCGCCGTACAAAACGATGTTCAGCGGTAAAATGCAGGAAGAGTATTCCTTCAGTCAGGCGAATTTGGTCGTACAGGACGTCGAATATTCCATGGCGGCGGTTGTGATGAACATTTTGTAGGTCTCACACAGGATAGAAATGGCATCCTTTGCGCCGGGCATGCCGATGAGTGAAGCAAAGAAATCTCCCTGATGCAGCACGGTTCCCATGACCGCATAGTCTTTAGGAAACACAAGATCCCTGAAGCGGCGTCCGCGCAGTTCGACATCGCTCCACTCATAGCCGCGGTTTTGCGGAACTGAGCACGTTGTGCAGAGGCTGCATTGGCTAGGACACCATCCATATTGACGGCTAGACGCAGGTGGAAGGAGATCATAGGACGTTCGGGAAGTAAGGTAAAGAGGTGGTTATTAGGAGTGACGAAAATAAATACTTCATTTAAATGAGTTGTTTGTTGTTGGTTTGATATTTTAAATATTAATCCATAATAAATATTATTTTTTATATTTAAGTAATTATAAAAGGACCTCGGAAGCCGGTCGTAAGGGCGGACAGGCTTCTCATAAGTCTTGAACCGACCTGCGTTCAGGTAGGAAGCAACTCTGTCTCTCTGCGCGACGGCGGAAAAATCTGCCGTGGGGCTACCCCCCCCCGGCAGGCTTTGTGCGTTGGAGCCTTACTCCCTGCTGAGCGATCCCGTCCCGAAGGCCAGTCCGGCCGCCGCAATCAGCGCGGCATAATAGGCATCCGAATGACTGAGGGTCGCGTCCAGATAGCCGTTCTGGGCAATGCTGGTCTGGGTCAGGGAGCCTACGCCGCTGCGATAGGCGGCGGACGAGGCCTCAAAACTGGTGCGCGCGGCCGTTTCGAGCCTGCCAGATGCGGCATAGGCGCTCAGGCTGGTGCGGAGGGCATTTTCCGCAGCGACGATCTGCTTGACTGAACTGTCCACAGTCTGCCGCAGGGTCGCATCCGCACTGTCAGACTGGTCCTGTGCCTGTTTCAGAAGGGCGGCCCGGGTTCCGCCGTCAAAGATTGGTACGGTAATGCCGCCGAGGATCAGGCTGCTGAAGGCATTGCTGGACAGGTTGAGCGTCGGCGGCGCCTCGCTCCCCACGCCGGGAATGGAAGACAGCGCCAGACGTCCGGTGGTGTAGGCTACGTTGCCCGTCATGAAGATTTTCGGCAGGAACTCGCTGCGCGCTGCCTGAACCCGACTTTTTGCGGCCTTGGCATTGGCATAGGCGGCCAGAACGTCCGGCCTGCGCGAGACAGCCTGCTGTACGAACGCATCTGTCAGGCGCATGTCATCCAAAGCGAGGGGGCGGCCGGAAATATCCAGCGTTTCCAGATTCGTGGCAGGAGAAATGCCGATGGCGTTGAGTAATTCCAGCCGGGTATTTTCCTCGTCACCTTCAGCCTGGACGAGCCGTAGTTCCGTCTGGGCCGTCGCCTGCCGTGCCTGTGAGACATCGACGATCGTACCCTGGCCCTGATGCAGTCGGGCTTCCGCGGAGGCTTCCACAAAACGCGCATTGTCCCGCGCCTGACGCAGGAGCCGCACCCGGCCTGCGGCGGCAGCGTGGGTGTAATAGGCCGTTGTCACGCCGTAGATGATCTTCTGATGGGCGGCGGTAAACAGAACGTTGCTGGCGATCTGTGCCTGTTTCGTGGCCTCGATGACGGCTTCGCGCTTACCGAAATCGAACAGCAGCCACTCCATGCCAAGCGTCTGAACTTCACCTGCGCCCGAAGTGTTGTTGCGCACGCCGCCCAGCGCATTTTCCAGCCCGCTCAGGCCCGAATTGACGATCCCTTCGGCCGCGCCTGCATTGCTGATTGTCGGGTTTGCGCCGTCATTGCGACTGTGACTATAGCCGCCCACCACGGTTGCGGTCAGGCGGGGCAGGTAGGCGCTACGGGCAATGCCAACTGCCAGAGCAGAATCCCGGGCAAGGTTCCAGGCCCGGCGTGTTTCCGGATTAGCGGACTGCGCAATATCGATCAGTTCCGCCAGCGAATAGGCATGCCCGTTCTGCACCGTAATTTTCGGGGCAGGGGGACGCACGCGGATTTGCGTATTTGATGGCAAGGTGTATCCGGCCGGTAGGTTCAGGGCATGCGGATTGTGTTTGCCGGGCAGAATTTCACCATTGGCCGCGATATTGGGCTGCCACGGTCGGTCGGGTGCTGCGGGCGCGCTGTCCAGAGCCTGTGTGGCGCAGGCCGAAAGTAGCAGAGGGGCCGAATACAGTGTGACCCGGATCAGGCCTGGAAAAGGACGGACAGGGCGGGTCATCGGGCAATCTGTTCCAGTCGTGCCATGCGGCCAGAAACATCGGCTCGGTCAGGCGTGACGAGCAGTTCTTCTGAAAGTTCTGCGGCGTCGTCGAGCGCGCGGCGCGTTGCTTCAAGCCGGGGTAGGTCGGCGCGCATATGAACGGGTTCTGACATGGCATATTCCAGTGTGCGTTCGCTTTCCAGAAGGGCGGACTGAGTACGAGCGACGGCTTCTGATCGGGCCTGTGGCGTTGAGGCGTTTGCCTGTCCGTTCAGAGCTTCCACAAGCTTGCGTAATCCCTCTCCAATCCTGTCGAAGGCGCTGGCGGGCCAGAAGCTCGTGAACATGGCGTAAGTGATGAAATTCCCCAGCATGATTCCCACGATCCGGTCCCGGGCAGTCGCCATGTCGGCGGTGGGGCCGTAGCCTTTCAGGTCCGTTAAGTAGAAAGCCAGCCCGATCTGGAAACCGGCATAGGCAATGCGTTCATCGCCGGTCTTGACCCAGGCTGCGATCAGGGAAACCAAGAAGACCAGCACCAGAAATCCAGTGATGCCATTCAGGTGTGGCATGACGAAAACGATGGCAGAAATCCCGAGCGCGCCCCCCACGAGAGCACCTGAAATGCGAAGGGTCAGCTTGGAGATCATTTCCCCCATCGTCGGAAGGGCGACGATAAAGCAGGTGATGATGCAGGTATGAATGCCCGGCCAGTCCAAAACCTTGAAAGTCAGATAGCTTAGCATGACCGCCGCCGTGCCTTTGACGGCAAAGCGGACATGGTCCGGATTGCTGAAGGCATCATCGGCCAGGAATCCGGATTTTTTCTCCTGTGGGGGTGCTTTTGCATCATCCGCAGGAGGCGTAGCAAAATCCGGCAGCAGATCCGCGAGAGCGCAGGCGGTGAGGGATGCCTTGCTGATGGCGGGGCGCTCTATGGCGGCCGGATAGTCCCCATCCGTGAAAATAACGGCCATGTCTTCAAGGGGCTGGATCAGGCAGGCGGCATCGGGCTGCGATAGGCCGCTTCGGCTGGCTTCGTCGGCCAGGGCGAGGACGGCCACGCTGCTATTGGCGGCCTGTCTGAGGCAAGCCAGATCGTGGGGGGACCAGATTTTTTCCAGCCCGGCCATTTTCGCCGATTTCATCATGTCTGCCGTGCCGGCGCGTAGCATGTCCGTAGCCTGTTCGCGGATGCGCTCGTCCGGATTGCTCAGGAGACGGCATGCCATGCGAAGACGCGCGGCAATGCTATCAGTCAGGATCCGGCGCGGTGACGGGCAGATCAGCAGGCCAAGCACGACCATGACCGCGCCTGGAACCGCGAGAAACAGGTCCGTATAAAGCAGCGCGCGCGTCACGACTTCGCCGACCGGGACCTCGTCGATCGCAATCAGGCCGTACACCGTGACCAGCCCAAGCATATAGGCCACAGGCTTAAGCTTGCTGGCCGAGCCCAGAAAGAAAAACATGAAGGATAGCAGGGCGATGACGATCACCAGTCCCATCGGATGATCCAGCGTCAGGCGGATCAGCCCGTAGATGATGGCCAGCAGGATCAGAATCGCGATATTTACCCCTACGCCGGTAAGCGCATTGGTAACGCGGTCTTTTTGCCACAGTGCCATCGTCGTGAGGGCCGGGACGGAGAGTTCTGGAACCTGCCAGATTTCCCCAACCAGCACCGTCGTTGTACATCCGGCCGCCATGCAAAGCGCATAGCCCATGCGTCCCGGAGCGGGATTGCATACCAGATGCCAGATGCGCGAAAGACTCAGCCCGGGGCGCATCAGGTCCGGACGTGGGTCCTCCATTGAATGGGCGGTTTCAGGGACAGGCAGCGCCATGCCGGATCTCAACCGTCGCGGTGGCGCCAAGCCGCAGCAGAAGGGGATTTGCCTTTTCCAGTCGGATTCGAACCGGGAAACGCTGCGCGACATGCACCCAGTCCATCTGTCGTGGCACGATGGGCAGGGAGCGCGCAATTCCAGCGGAATCCGCCGAGAGCACACCCCATCCAATGCTCTCGACACGTCCCCGAAGCGGTGTGCGCCGGTCGATCATGGAATGGACCGTCACGCAGTCCCCAATCTGCACGGCGTTGAGATTGATCTCGCGGATATTGGCTGTTGCGTACCATTCATCATCCGCAATCAGCGTGAACAGGACCTGCGACGGCGCCAGGACTTCGCCCGGTTTAACCCGCAGGCTGGTGACGTAACCGTCAACCGGAGCGATCACCGTGGTCTGTCGCAGTTCATAACGTGCATGATCGAGTGCCGCCTGACTCGCATCGCGCGCGGCGATCGAGCTTTTCAGATCCCCGATTGCGGTGGTCGCGGCAGCCGACTGGTTGCGGGACTGGGCCAGAGAAACTTCGGCATCATGCAGAGCAACACGGGCCTGATCATACTGCTGCCAGGGGATGTAGGATTTCCCTGCCAGAGGCTGAAGCCGCTGCACCGTGCGGGCTGCAAGATCACGGTTGGTCTGGGCCCGGACGACCTGATCGTCGGCAGTAGCAGCATTGGATGTCTTGATGCTCAGCAGGCGTGTCTGGTTTTCGACTTCCGCGCTGGCCAGATCCAGATTGGCCTGCGCCTGCCGGACGATCAGTTCGTAGGGTTCAGGATCCAGCTGGTACAGCACGTCGCCTTTGTGGACATGTTGGTTGACTGAAACGTCCAGTTCCCTGAGCCGCCCGCCTACGGTTGAGGCGACATGCACCATTTCCGCGTCGATGCTTCCGCTGTCGGAGGAGGGGTGGGTGCTGTCTTCGTGGGAGACGTGAACGCCGAACAGGACGGCCACCCCCACGCAGACAACCACTATGACAATGCCGATCGGCTTTTTGCTGGAGGCTTGAATGCGCTGCACGGTCAGGGTCCGAATACCAGGGTCCACACGCTCAGTGCGGCGATGACGCCCAGGGCGACATAGGTGAAGAGACGGAAACTGAGCAGGGCATCGAGCCCCGTCAGCAGAAAGAGGACTCGCAGCCCAATGGATGTGGCGACACCAACGAGTCCGCAGACCATCCAGTCCGGAAAATAGGCGCCGGCAATTGGAAAGGACGGAGCGCCACGAAGAGAACATCCCGCTGTTGCCAGAAAGACGAGGCCGGAAAGGCAGGGGCTAAGGCGGGTAGGTCGCATGAGGGAATGAAAACTTTCGCGCGGCCATAACAGGGATTCGGAGCCTATCACATCCTTTTCCGAAAACCACAGTTCAGCGGAGGGGGAGTCGGAAAAGAAAACCGGAGTGTCGCGCGGAAGTTTCAGTAGACAGGATACTGTGAAGACAATGGTGTGGAACAATGACGGACAGGTTTTTCTCTGCAATGTTTCTTTTGGGGCTGCTGGCAAGTGGGCCGGCTTTCGCGGCCCGGCAGGACCTTGTCCTGTCGCCGGTCAATACTCAGGCTCTTCTGCATGCGCGCTCGGCCCTGACGGATATTGATGGAAACTTTGGAGACGTCTCCGGAGCACTGACTTACGATCTGGACCAACAGAGCTGCCATGTGGATATGACCATGAATGTCGGTTCCCTCAAGGTCGGTAGTGCTGTTCTGAAGCAGGTCATGCTTTCGGGAATTATGCTCGACAGCGATGCCCATCCCGTCATGAAATATGTGGGAGACTGCCGTCCTAGGGTCGTCAGGGGGCAACTCCGGATGGAGCTTGCGGGAAAACTGACGATGCGCGGACAGACGCACCCGCTGCTTTTGACGACGGAGCTTCAGTTCCAGGGCAATACCCTGATGCGCATTGTCAGTCATGGTAGTTTTGATCAGCGGCAATGGGGTATGAGCACGCTTCTTCATTCGGTGGATCCCATGGTCCGTGTCGAGACCGTGATCCTCATGAAGTAATCTGCGTCATGCTTGAAGGGCTGCGGACCATTCGATAAGCAGGATTGGAAAAATCCCTGTTTCTCCAGCTTCTGGCCCTTTGGACATGACCTTGCGGACGCCCCTGATTCTTTCCTTCGGTAGCATCAATATTGATCTGACGGCCCGGTGTCAGCGGCTTCCGCGTCCGGGCGAGACCGTTCATGCCGATAGCTATGCGATCGGTCTGGGCGGCAAGGGGAGCAACCAGGCTGCCGCGGCGGCGAGACTGGCGCAGGCATTCGACGTGGACGTTGCATTGGCAGGGCGTGTGGGGTGCGATGCGTTCGGGGCTCAGGCCCAGGCCAGTCTTGCGGGGTTCGGGGTGGATCTGTCGCCCCTGCGGGATGATGCGGACCACCCGACGGGGATTGCCCTGATCGGGATAGATGCCGCGGCCGAAAACTGCATCACTGTTGCGGGTGGCGCGAACATGGCGGTGGATGAAACGGATATCGTGGCCGCGGCGCCCTGGCTAGATCGGGCGAAAGTCCTGCTGCTTCAGCTTGAAATCCCCCAGTCTGCCGTTTTGGCTGCGGCGCGTCGGACCCGGAGCGCGGGTGGCCTTGTCGTGCTGGACCCGGCTCCTGCGCCGGAGCATGGACTGCCCGAAGCGCTGTGGTCCGAGATCGATATTCTCACGCCCAATGAAAGCGAAACCTTTAGCCTGACCGGCATCCGTCCCACAACAGTGGAAGAGGCGCGCAAGGCTGCGGAAATTCTGCTGGCGAAAGGTGTTCGGGCGGTTTTGGTGAAGATGGGGGCGAAGGGCGTGTTTTGGCATGATGGGACCGGATCAGGTCATCTACCGCCATTCCGGGTTGTTCCGATCGATACCGTGGCGGCCGGAGACTGCTTCAACGCTGGGTTGGCCGTGGCATTGGCCAGTGGAGAAAGTCTGCCCGATGCTGCACGGATTGCGTCCGCCTGCGGAGCTCTCGCTACGACACGTCGTGGCGCGGCCGATGCTGCGCCGGAATGGAATGAGGTTGAAGCTCTGATCCGGGTTTGAAAAAACCCTGCTTGCGCCGTCTGTTTTTTGGTGGAGGTGCTTCGGCACAAAAAAAGCAGGACCCCGTGGGAGTCCTGCTTTTTTTATCGGGAACGGGGCGTGATCAGTATGGTCCGGGACCATATCCCGGAGCTACGGTACCTGGCGGGGGCGGCGGGGGTGCTACGGGAACGCCCGGCTGCATCACTCCGCTGTTGGCCGTTACGACGCCGGCGATGAGGCCGGTTGCCAGGGCCGTCAGCAGGAACTGGTTGCCGTAGCGCATCCAGTAATAGCCGCGGGGCGGAGCATAAAGGCCACGATAACTGCGCCAGTTGTTCACGGCCCAGCGGTCACCACGCGGACCGTCATAACGGTCGCCACGACGCCAGATGCGGTTTTGTCCGCCTCCATGGCCACCACCACGGAAATCTCCATGACGGCCGCCTGGGCCACCCGGGCCACCGCTACGCGGATCAGCAGAGGCGAGAGGAGTCGCGGCGAGGAAGCAGGTCGCCATCAGTCCCGCAAAGAGTCTTGTCTTCATAACGCACCTTCAAACCCAGTCATGATCTCCCGGGTGAAATGGCCGGGGCATGCTCTGAGCTATCATAAAGCCCTTCAAGCATGGCTGGAATATGGCTTCTGGACCGGGCGATATGACGGCCCGGAAGAGCTCAGGCTTTTTTTGTATGATGAAAAGGCGGGAGGGTCTTCATCGGGTTTCTGTGTGATACAATGTGCGCTTATGTTCGTTTTCTCACATTCGCTGTCCGGAGCGCACCATGTCTCATGAGACCCTTCAGACAAGCCCCCGACAGGAGCAGATCGTGCGTCTGGTTCGTAGCCAGGGTTATATATGGCCAATGAGGACATGGCCCAGCATTTCGGTGTGGCGGTCCAGACCATTCGCCGGGATGTGACCTATCTCGCCGGGTTGGGTCTTCTGTCCCGGCATCATGGCGGTGCGACACCAGTTTCGACGGTTGAGAACCTGGATTATGACGCGCGTCAGATTCTGAATTCTGCGTCAAAGACTGCAATCGGGCGTTATGCTGCCGCCCTGATTCCAGACCGGTCTTCGCTGTTCATCAATATTGGCACTACGACGGAAGCCTTCGCCCGCGCGCTGACAAATCATAGAGATCTGCGGATTGTGACGAACAATCTGCATGTCGCATCGCTGGTTTCGGGGCGGGCAGATTTTCATACCGTTCTTGCCGGCGGACAGTTGCGACCACGGGACGGGGCCATTCTTGGGGCGACCGCCATTGAGACGCTTTCGTCGTTTCGCACGGAATTCGGCGTGATCGGGATCAGCGGAATCGAGGAAGGCGGAACTCTGCTGGATTTCGATTTGAGCGAGATCCAGTGCGCGCGGACCATCATCCGGCATTCGCGCCGCGTCCTGCTTTTGGCCGATCACACCAAGTTCAGTCGCCGCCCGATGGGGAGGGTTGGTAATCTTGAGGATATTGACGACCTGATTACCGACCGGCCGGTCTCCGAGGCGTTTCAGCGCTATCTGGACGCGGCAGGTGTCACGCTCCATGTGGCTGAAAATAACGTCTAATTCCTTTTAGCTCCACACTATTGCGTTACGAATCACATAAAATACTTTCTTTATCGTTCAACATGCTCCAAAACGAACATCGACCGCTCGTTTTGGAGCGTGATGACAGGAGAGTGTGATGTCATCGATTCACGAGGTTTCATCCCCAGCCGGCGCATCCGCGTCTTACGACCTGCTGGTTGTGGGCGGCGGGATCAACGGCTGTGGAATTGCGAGGGATGCCGCGGGCAGGGGGGCAAGTGTGCTTCTCGTCGAGCAGGATGACCTTGCCAGCCATACGTCCTCCGCAAGCACCAAGCTGATTCACGGCGGCCTGCGTTATCTCGAATATTATGAATTCCGGCTGGTCCGTGAGGCGCTGATGGAGCGCGAGCGTCTGCTGAAGATCGCACCGCACATCATCTGGCCGATGCGCTTCGTGCTGCCGCATTCCAAAATGCTGCGGCCGGCCTGGCTGCTGCGGACGGGATTGTTCCTGTACGATCATCTGTGCCCGAACATGACGTTGCCGCGAACGAAGGCGCTGAACCTGCGAACAGCTCTCGCAGGGAAGTCGTTGCGTTCGGAATATGTGCGTGGGTTCGAATATTCGGATGGCTGGGTGCAGGACAGCCGGCTCGTGGTTCTCAATGCCATGGACGCCGTCCGCGTTGGCGCGAAGATCGAAACGCGGACCCGCCTCGTCAAAGCCGTGCGTGGACCGCAGGGTTGGACCGCCACGCTTGAAAACACCCGCACGGGTGAGCAGAGCACGGTTCAGGCCAAGGTTCTCGTTAATGCGGCAGGTCCGTGGGTTGCGGAACTGCTGAAGGATCGCCTGAATGTGCCGAGCCGCAATCGCGTGCGTCTGGTCAAGGGCAGCCACATCGTGGTTCCGCGCGTTTTCGAAGGTTCGCAGGCTTACATTTTCCAGAACCCGGACAAGCGGATCGTCTTTGCCATCCCTTACGAACAGGATTTTACCCTGATTGGCACCACGGATGTTCCGTGGGAGCAGGATCCGGGTCATGTCGAGATTTCGCCTGACGAAATTACTTATCTGTGCGAGAGCGTGAATCGCTATTTCACGAAGACTATCCGTCCTGAAGATGTCGTTTGGACGTATGCGGGCGTACGTCCGCTTTATGATGACAATTCGGGCAATGCTTCGGCTGTCACACGCGATTACGTTCTGGATGTGGATGCGACTGCCGCGCCGATCCTGTCGGTCTTTGGTGGAAAGATCACAACCTTCCGCAAGCTGGCCGAACACGCAGTTGAGAAGCTCGCGCCCCATCTTCCGGTCCTACGCAATCCGGGCTGGACGGACGGCACACCGCTTCCGGGCGGCGAGTTCGCGCCGAAGGATTTCGACGCCCAGCTCAGCCGTTTCCGGGCTCACGCGCCGCATCTGTCCGAACGCACGTCCTGGCGCCTGATGCGCAATTACGGCCTGCGCGCCTATATTATCGCTACGTCCACGCCTGAAGAGATGGGGCAGATGTTCGGCGACACGCTCAGTGCCCGTGAAGTGGACTATCTCATCGGCAACGAATGGGCCCGTACTGCTGAGGACATCCTGTGGCGCCGCTCGCGGCTTGGTCTGTTTGTTAGTGATGCCGATCGCGCAGCCCTTCAGACCTATATAGACGGTCGTCTGAAAGGGGATGTCACCTCTCTTTCTAACCCAGGTCAGGTCGCACGTCAGAACGTCGCCTGAGTCTTATCGCTTCCTTTTTCATGGCGGATGCCAGTCATGTCAGAAAACAGGCGTTACCTTGGTGAACTCCTTTCGGAGTTCTTCGCCGTCGCAATCATCATCCTCTTCGGAGATGGGGTTGCGGCAATGTATTCGCTCTACGATCCCAGTCCGTACAAATCGGCCTACTGGGGCGTGTGCATTGTCTGGGGTCTGGGCGTGACGGTGGCGATCTATGCCACCGGCGCGATCAGCGGTACTCATGCAAACCCGGCGGTCACCCTTTCGCTAGCCATGTTCCGTGGTTTCTCGTGGAAGAAAGTGATTCCTTACATGAGCGCTCAAGTGCTCGGTGGATTTGCTGGTGCCGCGCTGGTGTACTCGCTTTACGTGCCGGTTATCGACCACTTCAACATAACGCATAACCTGACGCGCGCCGTCGATGGTGGCTCGGCTGGCGTGTTCTTCACTCATCCGGGTGATTTCGTGACGGTGGCGCATGCGTTCTGGGACGAACTGGTTCTGACAGCAGCTTTGGTCTTCGGGATCTTCGCGATTACCTGCCAGTACAATACGCAGGCGCCACAGGCGAACTCCAGCGCGCTCATCATTGGTCTTCTGGTCGCGATTT
>NZ_BJMK01000005.1 GCF_006539125.1 Gluconobacter sphaericus NBRC 12467 | reverse complement strand
AAAATCATCATCCAGAACTTTGATCCTAGCCGACTGCTCCAAAATCCGTAAAAATTTCTTTTATTCCTTTAGGTTTGAATTTTTTTTATGGTCTCCGGAATTTCCGCCGTCGATCTGCTTTCGGAAAATATATACACTTCTGTTGTCACTCGACTGTAAAGTGCGATCAATGGCGTGTGTGTTAGCGTTCTCAGGTCTGGTATTCGATTTTTGAGCCTCTTTTGGTTCAAAAAAATAATGCTCTCTTAAGCTGTTCATCTGCTAAGGAGGCCGGAAATAGGGAAAAATGATCTCTGCTGATTTCAGGCTGATGCGATTTTTATGAAAATTCATTTTGTTGCCTCTTCCACTGACAGCGCACAGGCTGCGCTGGTAAGACTTTCACAGAAATACGGAAATGTACGGCTTTACGAGGCAGATGTTGTTGTCTGTTTGGGGGGGGACGGCTTTATGCTTGAGGCCCTGCACAAGGTTCTGGATAAAAGCATTGCCATTTACGGTATGAATTATGGGACGGTTGGGTTCTTGATGAATGCTGTTGATGAGGGGGACCTTTTTCAGCGTCTCGAAAATGCCCAGCCTTCGGTTCTTCATCCGCTGCATATGACTGCCACGACAGTAGGTGGGAAAGTCAAGAGCGCACTGGCATTCAATGATGTGTTTCTTTTCCGTCAGACACGGCAGACGTCCCGTATCCAGATAGAAATAGATGGCCGCTTGAGGCTTGAGGAACTGATCTGCGACGGAATAATTGTCTCCACGCCGGCCGGTTCAACAGCTTACAACCTTTCGGCTCATGGACCTATTGTACCTTTGAGCGCTAATATTCTTCCTCTGACTCCGATTTCCGCTTTTCGGCCTCGTCGTTGGCGGGGGGCTCTGCTGCCGTCGAGTGCAGTCGTGAAATTAACACTGCTTGATACCGAAAAGAGAGCAACAGCCGCGGTAGCGGATTTTACAGAAATTCGTGATGTGGCGGAGGTAGTTGTCCGGGAAGATCGCTCCCGTAAGGCCACGATCCTGTTCGATCCCGATCACGGTCTTTCAGAGCGGATTATTGCCGAACAGTTCGTGGCATAGGTCTTAGATTACGGGTGTCAGCAGGGTTTTGTCAGTGAAATAGGCGATCAGGTTGTCCACAACCAGATTAGCCATGGCCGTTCTGGTTTCGACTGTGGACGACGCCTGATGGGCCTGCAGAACGGTGTTTGGCAGGCTTAGAAAAGCCGGATTGATATTGGGCTCGTTCTGGAAAACGTCCAGGCCGGCGCCAGCGATACGTTTTTCCTGCAAGGCGCTCAACAGTTCTGGCTCGTCCACCACTGTTCCGCGGGCGATATTGATCAGGAAACCGTCTTTGCCCAAAGCATCTAGGATGTCCCTGTCGATCATATTTGCGGAGCGTGGACCGCCTGAGACTGCCAGGATCAGGACGTCGCACCAGGTTGCCAGCGTCTTCAGATCAGGCTCGAAGTGATAAGTACTTTCAGGCCGGGAGTGTGAGTTGAAGTATGCCACTTCCATTCCGAATGCCGAGACGCGTTTGGCAATTGCTTGGCCGATATGTCCAAATCCTGCGATGCCCACTTTTTTCCGGGTCAGGCTTCGTCCGAGGGAAGGCGTGGTGGACGGCCATTCTTCAGCACGCACGAAGGCATCATTCGTCACGATGCCCCGCATTACACCCATCATTAGCGCCACGGCCATGTCGGCCACATCGTCCGTCAGGGTGTTTTGGGTTGTGGCGACCCTGATGTCGCGGCGTCTTGCCTCATCCAGATTGATGCGGTCCGTACCCACACCGTTAACCGATATGACTTCAAGATTGGGTAGGGCGTCCATGATTTCCGAAGGAACCCCGGAGCCGCCACCTGTGGTGATCCCGCGGATGGCAGGAGCAATGTTTTTCAGATTTTCCAGTGATGTATAGGGGTGGAGTGTAAATGACTTCTCCAGCCTTTCCTTCATGAGCGGCACGAGGGGATCAATCGTTAGAATATCAGGTTTGGATGACATGAAATTCTCCATTTCTGTTCCGCTCAAGTTAGAAGCTTCAGGGGCGGGGACCAAGAACTGTTCTCGCAAGGGCAGCGCAGGCGCCCTCGACGTCCTCCCATGTTTTGATGAATCCTTCATCCGGTCCGTAATAGGGGTCGATGACATCCTGTCCGGTACGGGTGGGAATATGGTCCAGCATCAGGGAAAGACGTGCTTTTGAGTGGTGAGGACGCATCTGCTTGAGGATGGCGAGATGGGAACGGTCCATCGCAATGATGTGATCAAACCGATCGAAGTCTTCTTTGGTGACCAGGCGTGCCCGAAGCAGTGATGCATCCAGACCCTGTCTGGACGCGACAACACGGGCACGCGGGTCAGGAGCCTCGCCGAGGTTCCAGCGTCCAGTTGCCGCAGAGTCGATATCGAGGGTCATTCCGCGAAGGCTGGCCTCGCGGCGCATGGCCAGTTCGGCCAGAGGTGAGCGGCAGATATTGCCTGTACACACAAAAAGAAAACTGGTCATGCGCCTGTCAGCCAAATGAAAAATGCCATCGTGAAGATTGAACTTAACGTTCCAAAGAACAGAACGGATGCAATTTCACGTTCCAGCACATGATAGCGCATGGCAAGGATGACGTTGATCGACGCACTGGGAATCGCCATCGTCAGGACGCTCTCCTGAAGTGCAGGCAGGGGAAGATGCCACAGACGGGCCAGCGTATAGATGATTCCGGGAATAATGATATTTCGCACGCTGACGATCACGCCGACCAGAGGGCTGAATTTCACCTGGCGCGTGAAGAGCACCACACCCGACGCGAACAGTGCCGCGCCACCTGTCGTGCGGCCAAGCAGTTGAAGTGAGCCCTTCAGAAACTGTGGCAGGAAGGCGCCGGCACTAACCAAGACAAGGGCCATCATCGGAACCCAGACGACCGGCTCCCGACAGGAATGCATCAGGTGCCCCAGAAGTTCGCGGAGTTCGTTCCGGTTTTCCCCGTCACTCTCGACCCGATGGCGGGTGCCACGGTCATGTCCCATCAGGATCAGGGTAATGGGAAGCTGAACCAGATTCATGGCCAAGGACGCGATTGAAATCGGCACCGAACTGGCCGGCCCGAAGATCTGTCCCAACACAGGAATACCAATGAAGGGAACGGATGGCCCCGTGATGGTCATTGCGATCAGTGCTGCCTCGCCCAGACGGCGTTTGAGCAGTACGCGAAGAATGGCGAAGATCAGGCCGTAGCCACCGATCATGGCCAGCAGGATCAGAGCTGCAACCGGACCTGCTGCCAGAACCTGGTTGCGGGGCGTACTGAGGATGGACGCCAGCAGTTCTAGCGGCAGAGCGTAGAGCATGACTAGACGTGTCAGAACACCAGCCTGCTGTGCATCGAAATCCTTTCGGTATGCCGCGAAATATCCAAATCCCAGCGTTACGAGAATCGGGAGAATGGACTGCACGATCGTCAGCAGCAGGGCAGGCGAATTCGTCATTTATGATCCATGTCAGAAAATCCGGTCAGGAAAGGATCACCTTTCGTAACGGCCGCTCCTACATTCGTCTATCCCCATGCCAGATGACAGTTGACCGGAGCTGCGGAGAATGGCTTTGTGGAGCGATCTTGTCCTCTTTTAATTGGTGTCAGACCACGTGATGCAATCCATACTCGATACGTTGTGGGGTCTGATCCTCGGACTGCTGGGCGTGGTTGTGGCCGGTGTGGCGATCATCGAGGTCATGGCCCGCAGCGTTTTGGCCAGCCTCGGGATACAGGGAAATTCACAGACGGTGTTGCTTTTCCTGCTTCTGGGAGCGTTGATTGTGGCGTCGTTCAGGATTTTTGGGCGGTTGTTTGCCGTGCTGCTGGTTGCGGCTTTTTCCGTCTATTTCATGCATGTCGTCTTCGGGTTCCTGAGCGATGCTCTTATCCCGGTTCAGACATCGGGTGGCACGACCGATGTCTGAACCCTGTCAGGGCTGACAGGTCAGTTTTTTTGCACCTGGATCAGTGTAATCAGCGTCGCGACGATTTCAGGATCAGCGAGGGTGGAGAGATCACCAAACCCTTCGGTCTCTCCGCAGGCAATCTTGCGAAGCAGGCGACGAACGCTTTTCCCTGAGCGGGTCTTGGGAAGGTCCGGTACGACATGGATGCGTTCCGGCACCGCATAGCGGCCCACTTTTGACGTAATGGCCTTTGCAGCTCGGACGTGAAGATCCTCTGGTGCGTTATCACGCGGGACGACATAGACGACGATTCCCTGCCCCTTGAGGTCATGCGGCACGCCGATTGCTGCACTTTCCGCGATAGCAGGCTCAGTCGCCAGAGCGTCTTCGATTTCGGCAGAACCGATCCGGTGTCCGGAGACGTTGATCACGTCGTCAACTCGCCCGGTAATCCAGTAATACCCGTCTTCGTCACGTCGCGCCCCGTCACCCGTGAAATAGTAGCCGGGATAGGGCTGAAGATAGGTGCGCTCGAAAAGGGCGGCATCATTCCAGATCGTGAGGGCCCGGCCGGGCCAGGACCCTTTGAGGCAGAGTACACCTTCCGTTGCGCCTTCTTTAGGAGCGCCGCGTTCGTCCAGAAGAACCGGATGGACACCGGGCAGGGGGAGCGTGGCAGAAGCAGGCTTCTCCCGGACGGCGCCGGGAACGGGCGAAATTATGATCCCGCCGCTTTCCGTCTGCCACCATGTATCAACGAAAGCGCAGCGCCCGCCACCGACATGGTCGTTGAACCAGGACCAGGCCTCCTGGCTGATAGGCTCGCCGACAGTCCCCAGAACCCGCAGGGAGGAGAGATCATGACGCTGCACAACCTCATCGCCTTCGCGCATGAGGGCCCGGATCGCGGTAGGGGAGGTATAGAATGTCGTGACCTTATGGTCCTGTATGACGCTCCACCAGCGGCCGGGGCCGGGATAGGACGGCATGCCCTCGAACAGCAGAATCGTCCCACCATTCAGCAGGGGGCCGTAAACGCCATAGGTATGCCCGGTGATCCAGCCGATATCGGCGGTGCACCAGAAAATATCGCCTTCCTGATGATCGAAAACCAGTTCATGGGTGTAGGATGCCCAGACCAGATAGCCGCCCGTGCCATGCACGACCCCCTTGGGCTTGCCGGTGCTGCCCGATGTGTACAGCAGGAACAGTGGGGCTGAGGCCGGCATGTCCTGCGCAGCGCAGTCGGCGGATGCCTCATTCAGAAGGGGTGTCAGCCACAGGTCCCGTCCCTCCGTCAGATCAACCTCGTCCTGCGTCACGCTCACAATCAGGACATGCCTGACAGCGAGAGCTTCCGGACGGAGGTTTAGAGCGGCGTCCAGCGTTGTCTTGAACGGGATCAGTTTGGGGCCGCGGCGTCCCATATTGGCGGTAATGACCAGCACTGCGCTACTGTCAGCCAGCCGGTCGGCAATCGCTTCCGGAGAAAATCCGCCGAAAAGAACCACGTGGATGGCTCCGATCCGCGCGCAGGCGAGCATGGCAATCAGGCCCTCCGGAACGGACGGCAGGTGAATGGCAACCCGGTCCCCGGTCTGCACGCCCTGTTCACGCAGAACATTCGCCATGCGACAGACGCGCTCGTGGAGTGTCCGGTAGGTGAAGGCCAAAACACGATCGCTCTCTTCAGCTTGCCAGACCAGGGCATTCTGATCGCCGCGTGTCTCAAGATGCCGGTCCAGGCAGTTGACGCTCGCATTGAGCACCCCATCCGGAAACCAGCCGCGTTTAGTGCAATAAGGCTGATGGGGCGTTGTATTCCAAGTTAGCCGTGTGCTTTCGCGTTCCCAGTATTGTTCGGGTGCGATAGTGGCCTGTTCCACCAGATGGCCATAGTCCTCCGGATTCAGGTGAAATGTATGAGGTTGGGAGGAAAGAGACATGGGCCTGAAACCTTACGCACGAAAGACGAACGCCATATAGCGGGGCATTGTTATATTTGGCTTGCAGGATCGGAAACAGAGGTAAATTGCTCTTATCCCCGCTTGACTGGAACCGTTCAGGCTTTTCTGACGGTGCAGAGAGAGGCGATGTGTCGTCTGCACAGCGCCATGTCTGGGGACGCGCTTTGCTTGCAGGCCAGCTCAAACGCTTGCGTTTCCCGGGCCGCGGTATTCAGGGCCGCAAGAGGCCAGCGGTCAAGCGCCTGATTGAAAGCCGCTGTCCGCTTGAAGAATACAGGCGGCCGGAGAGTCTTTATGGATTCTGCTCGTCCCTGACCATCCTGCACGCCCTGGGCGACCTTCTGGAGCCGTACCAGGATGCCCAGAACGGTCCGTGCCACGGCTACGGGGTTGGCACCATCGGCCAGAGCCCGTTCAAGCGCCTGATCGGCCATCAGGCGGTTTCCGCACAGTGCGGCAAAAGCGGCATCTTCCAAGGAATTACCGCCCGCATCGCCAACACAGTCCTGAACGGCCTGCAGATCGAGGCGGCTATTTTCGCCCGCATATAGAACAAGCTTTTCGATTTCGCCGCGTACGCCACTACGGTCGGAGCCAAGCACGCCCATCAGCCAGGTCAGGGCATCGCGGTCGATCGTCACACCGGCCTGGCCGAGAGCATCCGTCACGGTTTGGGAAAGGACGCGTCCTTCTTCGGGATAACAGGCGATGGACGCGACCTGCTTGTGGGCTTCGGCCAGCGTACGTAGTTTCGAGCGTGCCGTAATTCCCGGAGCCTCGATAACGATCAGGGTTTCTGTGTCGGTTTCAAGCGCCCGTTTGAACAGGGGGGCCAGACTATCCTGTCCCTCACGCACCCAGACCACCCGTCGCCCGCCGATCAGGGACAGCGCGGTGGCCTCTTCTTCGAGCCGGTCCTGCGTTTCCCGATCCAGCTGTGCCACCTGGAACGGATCATCGGTCGTCCCGGCAACCAGTTTGACTGCCCGCGCGGCACGCTCACGAATAAGGCCCGTATCTTCGCCATGAAGCACGATGGCCCGCCAGGACCCGGCATCAGACAGTGTCCGACTGATGCTTCGTGCGTCGATCTTCACCACTTTACTGCGCAGATGTGCTGGTCGTGCTTCTGGACAGACGGCCTGTTGCGGAAGCCGGGAAGCCATCGACACCCGTCCGGTCAGTTGCAGCATTGCCGTTGTCATCCGGCATGCGGTCCGTGTTCAGATAGCGCGGCAGTTCATCAGGCGCGGCTTTCTCGGGCATGTTGTGATTGCGGAACCAGATCGCGATCTGCTGTGTCATGGTTTGCGCCAGCGTGTCCGAGACGCGCGCCTGAAGCGTTTCATCATTCAGCGTTTGGGCGAAATACTGCTCGAATGTGGTGTTGAAACCATCCAGCGTCGTTGCATCCCCCTGCGCCAGAAGACGCGGATTCTGTTCGACCGTGATGAGCATCCAGTGCGCCGATCCCGTGCTCCGGGTGCGGCCGGACGTATTGTCCTGATGGATGTCGACCGCTTCTTCATTCATGCCGGAAGAAACTTTCAGCATGTATTTATGAGGATCTTCCGGCCCGGCGCCAGCCAGGTTTTTCTGCAGAGCCAGACGAAGTTCCTGGCCATAACGCCCCGGAATGTTATCCACATAAATCTGTGCCAACTCTTCCGACATGTCGGTTTTCGGGGTCAGCTTTCCATAGAGGGGGGAAAAACCACACCCCCCCAGCAGAAGGAAAGCCGTGAGCAGAAAGGCGCCGCGCCGGTCAGACATCAGCCTGCCACCACGAAATTGACGATCCGGTTCGGAACATGGATTTCCTTCACCAGCCGTTTTCCTTCAAGCAGACGGGCCACGTTCGGCTCGCTTTTCGCTGCGGCCAGCACCTCTTCCCTCGGCGCATTGGGCGGAACCTCAATGGTTCCGCGCAGTTTGCCAAGAATCTGCACACCGATCGTCACACTCTGCACGGCCAGCCACTCTTCTTCGGCTTCCGGCCAGGGACGTTCCACAACCAGCGCACTGCCCGGTTCCAGAACCGCCATCATGTCTTCAGCAAGATGGGGCATCATCGGAGCAGTCAGCAGACACAGCACGCGGGCCGCCTCACGGCGCGCAGCGGCAATGCCGGCGCCTTCGATGCGTTCAGCCTCTGCCAGAGCCGAGGTCAACTCGTGCAGACGGGCCACGGCGACATTCGGTGTGAAGGCCTCGAGAGCCTCACCGACGGCGGCAATGGTTCGGTGCGTGACGCGACGCAGGTCATCCCCCGCCGAACCATGCGCACTGTCGGCTGTATCCCGTGCAGCTACGGAGGCCACGAGACGATGCAGTCTCTGGCCAAAGCGGGCAGCCGCGGTAACGCCTGCGGCTGTCCATTCCATGTCCCGCTCGGGCGGGCTGTCGGAGAGAACGAACCAACGGGCCGTATCCGCGCCATAACGCTCGATGATGTCGACCGGAGACACCGTGTTGCGCTTGGACTTGGACATCTTTTCCGAGCGGCCGACCTGAACCGGCGTTCCCGTCTCACGGCGTACGACTTGATCACCCTGCCGCTCGACCTCTTCGGGGTACAGCCAGCCGCTGTCGTCGCGGTAGCTCTCGTGCGTCACCATACCCTGGGTGAAGAGGCCGGCAAACGGCTCGTCGACATCCAGATGTCCGGTTTCGTGCATCGCCCGGGTGAAGAAACGCGCATAGAGCAGATGCAGGATCGCGTGCTCGATGCCGCCGATATACTGGTCCACCGGCAGCCAGCCATTGGCAGCCGCCGGAACCGTCGGGGTCTCGGCGTGTGGACTGGTGAAACGGGCGAAATACCAGGAACTGTCAACGAACGTGTCGAACGTATCGGTCTCACGAACCGCAGGCTTGCCGCAATGCGGGCAGTTGACGTGTTTCCAGGTCGGATGGTGATCGAGCGGATTACCGGGGCGATCGAATGTTACGTCTTCCGGTAGGATGACGGGAAGCTGCTCATCAGGCACCGGAACAGGGCCGCAGGCGTCGCAATGGATGATGGGAATAGGGCAGCCCCAGTAGCGCTGCCGGGAAATGCCCCAGTCGCGCAGACGCCAGTTCACGACGCCCTTGCCAGCCCCCAGACCCTCAAGACGCTCAATGACTTTCGTTCGCGCAGCAGCAGGATCCAGCCCATCCAGGAAACCCGAATTGAACAGGGTCGCATCCCCTGAAACTGCTTTTTTGCCCAAGACAAAAGTCTCGGCATCCTGGCCTGGGGGCAGCAGAACCTGCGGAACCGGCAGGTCGTACTTGCGGGCAAAGTCGAGGTCGCGTTGATCGCCGCACGGGCAGCCAAAAACGGCGCCTGTGCCGTAATCCATCAGCACGAAATTGGCGATCCAGACAGGCGCAGTCTTTTCGGGATCAAGTGGATTGGCCACCCGCAGACCCGTGTCGAATCCGCGCTTTTCGGCAGCTTCGATCACCTCCTCGGATGTTCCGAGACGGCGACATTCCTCAATGAAAGCAGCAGCCTCGGGGTTGCTTTCCGCCACCTTGCGGGCCAGCGGATGTTCCGCTGAAATCCCGATGAAGCTCAGGCCGAACAGGGTATCGGGACGCGTCGTGAAAACTTCGACGCTATCGAGATCCTCGTCGTAGCCTGCGGGCGGTTGATGTAGTGCAAAGCGGACCCGTGCACCTTCCGAACGGCCGATCCAGCGTTCCTGCATCGTCCGGACGCGTTCGGGCCAACGATCAAGTGTCTTCAGATCATCAAGCAGGGGCTGAGCGAACTTCGTGATTTTTAGGAACCACTGGGAGAGCTTCTTCTTCTCGATCAGCGCTCCCGAACGCCAGCCGCGCCCGTCCACGACCTGCTCGTTCGCAAGAACCGTCTCGTCGACAGGATCCCAGTTGACCAGAGAATCCCGCCGCTCGACGAGACCGGCGGCCAGCATGTCGGTGAACAGCTTCTGCTGCTTGCCGTAATATTCTGGCAGGCAGGTTGCGATCTCGCGGTCCCAGTCCAGCGAGAAACCCAGGCGCTGCAGCGTGCCCCGCATGGTGGCAATGTTGTCCATAGTCCACTTGCCAGGATGGACATTGCGTTCACGGGCGGCATTTTCCGCCGGCAGACCGAACGCGTCCCACCCCATGGGGTGCATGACTGCGAAACCACGGGCCCGCTTGTAGCGCGCGACCACATCCCCGAGCGTATAGTTTCGGACATGTCCGACATGAAGCTGCCCCGACGGGTACGGGAACATTTCCAGCACATAGTATTTCGGACGATCGGCCGGGGGAACATCCGGAACCGCAAAGGTATTCCGCCGCTTCCATTCGTTCTGCCAGAACGGTTCGCGGTTCTGGAAATCGAATGCGGGGGCTGTGGTATCGCTCATGTCTGACTCAGTTGTCCCGCTCGCCATTTTCAGCACGCAGCTGACGTGCGCGTGTCAGGATACGGGTGGTGATATCGGAAGTGGTGGTGGCGGAAACGGGAGTGTCTTCCCACTGCCCGTCCTGTAGAACCTGCCGGAACACAGAGACCCGCAGGGCGTCCGAACGCAGGCGACGGTCCAGCACATAGGCCGCGATCTTGAACCGCTCGTTCTGGCTGGTGGATGGCTGATACCAGTCCGTCAGAATGACACCGCCCACGGCATCGGCAGAGGCCAGCGGCATGAAGGACAGGGTGTCGATCGCTCCACGCCACAGATATGCGTTCACACCGCCGCGAAGCTCGTCAGCGCCACCTTCGGCACCGCGATCCACCCCAAGAAGATGATTGCGGGGTGCGGTCAGGGTGCTGGGGTCACGTCCGCTGCCACAGGCGGCAAGAGCGCCGAGCGCCAGAAAACCCAAGGCAAGCCGGATTGTCGGTCGGTGAGGGGGGCGAAGAACGGTCAACTGGATGCGAGACATCATGTGTGGTCCTGCGGGCCGCGCCAGGGCCGGTCACAAGCAAGGATGCAGACTGGCGAGGCCTGCAGCCGGCAACTTCTGTTTAAGTGTTCATATCGTGCCGGCGGCAAGAGGCCAAGCACCTGAAGGAAGATGTTCTTATCCTTCGGCCAAGCCAGCCTTGCCCAACGCTTCAGCCAGCCTCGTCAGTCGTGTTTTTCCCGCGTAAGGAAAGCGGCTGACAGCTTTGGAAATGGTCAGATCTGGCACCAGACGAAGAAGGTGGCGACAGACCTGATGCATCTCTTCGGTGCAGTCACCCACTTCAACCAGGGCAATGAGATAATAAAGCAGCGAACTTGGGCAGGACGGATAAAGGCCGGACATCAACCGCCCCATCGAGATGACTTCCTGATAGTCTTCTCCCAGTAGCAGGATCATCATGAAAACCGGACGCAGGAGTTCAAGCAACTGTGAGCGATACCCGTTTTTCAGCAGAATCTTTACCTTTTCTGCTGCTGTCGTCATCTTTTCGTCTAGCAGGGCCAGAACAATCTCTGCCATCAGAAGATCAGGAGAATCCTTGTGATATCCCTCGATCCGCAAGATTCCCTCGGCCGCGGACTGGGCAACCGAGAGAGCCGTACTGTGCATGGTAGGCTCGTACATCAGGTAGGCAGCGAGAAGAACTTCGACAGCATGCAGATCTGGCATCAGCGAAATGGCGGCTCTAACGCTGCGAAGACCTCGGGCAAAAACAGCTTCGGTTTCAGGGCTCCATTCATTCAGGAAGCGAATATAGCAGTGCAGGGCATCAATAAGTGCAATCGCACCGTCGTCTCTGTCCAGTGCGTCGGCCTGTTCCAGTAGAAATCCAATGCGGCTGAAAAGCGAAGAATCATGCCGCATGAGCAGGGTGAAAGCCCGCAGCGCCATTCCGAGCGCTGAAAGTTCTGTATCTGGGCGAGCTGCAATGCGCCGGGCTTCGGTGACGAAGATGCTCCACTGCATTGCCTGGGCGGGCGCGAGGAGGCTGTTTTTTGCCGTATCCGGCCCGGAGCGCGGGAAATCATAATGCGTTCCCCAGATGATGACGCCCCCGTGCCGAGCGTCCAGAACCCGGAGGATCAGCCGGTTTTCACTCCCCTCAGGCCCTGCCCGCAGATTGGCGGAAATGATATAGTCCATGCCCCAGGCCCGGTAAGCCGCAGTCGCGCTCACAGGGTCGGGTAGGGACGTTTCGGGAAGTGCAAGAATGTCGAAAATCCCCATGTTGACGAACAGGAGTTCCAGCTGATCCCGTAAGTTTTGGCCGTGTTCGGCAAGCGTTTCATCCGTGGATGACGGGGTCAGAAAAACCAGTGAGATTTTCCGTGGTTCTGCCGCAGCTGCGTGTTGCGATGCGTAATGCAGCGGCAGGGCAAGCATCGGATCGGGGCGCTGTACTGGCGCTGTGAAAGACGCTTCAGGAGTTCCCGCAGCCGGTGGCGCCTGAGACAAGTCGTGAGCCAGATCCTTGCAGTTGTTTTCAGTCGGAATACTTCTGATGAGCGCTTGTGTGGCCGGAGTAAGTGTGTGTCTTTCGGCGTCTCTGAAAAGATTTGTCATCTGCTCAGCGAGTGCGATTGCCCGCCCCGTGTCACCACGATGCAGGGCCATCTGAACCCTGGCCTGCCAGGCAACTTCGTTCAGGTCGTCAAATTTCAGCAGCCGCTCGGCTACGTTGTCGACCTGATCCGGATCGGTCAATTCCCGGACGGCACTTTCATAAACCTGCCGGAGATGCGTTGATAGGCGTTCCCTCTGCTGAATAAGCCACTCGTCCAGCGCCGGATCCACTCCTGTCAGCTCACCGAGGAGCAGTTCGTCAGGCAGGGTTACGCTGTCGATCGTCCGGACGCTGATGGTAAGCAGCCTCTCGGCGTCTACCGAAGTGAGGGCCGGTTTCAGGGCCAGCGCGTGTCGCTGAACATCGATGACGTCCGCGCCCAGAGGACTTAGCGCATCCAAGAGGCGATGAATTTCCTGGCGGAGGGATGCGCGTGCCATTTCTTCAGGTCGCTGGCTCCACAGCAGTTCTGCCAGCCGTGATCGCAGGACAGGTTTTCGGTCGGAAAGAGCCAGAATAGCAAGAAGAGCCCGTGTTTTACCTCCTACCGGAAGCACACTTTCACCTGTAAGGGTTCTTGCTTCCATCTGTCCGATCAGTCGCACGCGCAGAAGGGTGGGATCGGTTTCGCGGATATGACGGGGTGAACAGTCCACAATCTTCGCTGCCTCCACGATCAGGATACCCTGCCGACAGGCATGTAAATTTCAGACTGTTCCAGTAAATCTTTGTCCGCAACGTAGATCATGGCAATTCTCAATCCAGTCAAACCTGCAAAACCCCCCACAAAGAGGTATTGTGTAGGATGCCAGCTGTGAACGCGCTCTATCCTACTCAGGATTTGGTACTACCAGAAAAAACAGATCACCTTTTGATGGAAAAGAGGTGTCATGCAAGGCCTTAGCAGAAGTCTCGCTTAAAAGACTAACCGGAAAAAGTTGAGATAGCATAAACAGGGCAGGTAATCTTTATCCTCGATGATATGTCCGTCGAGAGGCCCCGTTTTCCTGGCTTTTCCCTGGGCGCACTGGTTTGTATGGGGAATTCCCGGTATCTTTACACTATCTGATATGGCGGGGGTACGGTTGCAGCGGCACCGTAACTGAGATACGGTCAACTTGTTTGTCCGCGTAGCTCAGCAGGATAGAGCACAGGATTCCTAAGGTTTTGAATTGGGCGCCATGATGGGAAACTGCATGGTGGATTCGCTCAAATTCGGGGAACGCTCTGATCATCTTGATCGTGCCAATCCCGAGCCAAGCTTTCCGGCGTGCCGGCAAGAAGGTGTAGAGACTGTACGGGCGACACCTTGGCTTCCGAGCCGTGGTGAAGAGACAGTCCAGACCACGAACATGCTTGCGGGCATGGCGGTGAAAGCCGAAGTGGTATGAATCCTGGGGCCGGAGGTTCGAATCCTCTCGCGGACACCAAAAAACTCACTGCTTTAAGAATAGTATTTTTTCATCCTGGCGCGACAGGACGAAAAATGCTGTTTTTATCGTAACAGTTGTAGGTTTTGGGAAGCAAGGTGCAGGAGTTCTCCTCCACCTTGCCGTTTTGATGCCTCAAAAGCGGGCTGAAACGTCCAGATAATAATATCCGCCATTCATGCCGAGCTGGGACGTGCTCATGTAATATTTGGGTACGCCAAGATAGCGGTTCCCTTCAGGAACAACGGACGGGAACTTGGCGAAGATGTTGTTGCCCCCGATCGTGGCGCTCCACTTGGGCGTGATGTTATAGGTAACGGAAGCGTTCGTCGTCCATTTCGGCACATTCTGGAACTCCAGATAGTGGCTCGTGGAGTAGGCGTAAGGTCCCGTATAATAGGTGAGCTGGGACGTCGTTTCGCCATAACGGATCTCGTGGACGGAGACGGCCCATTTGTTGCGCGCGGAATGCCAGGTACCGCCGAAGATGATCTTGCTACGCGGATACGCCGTGGTGATGTAAGCGATGGACTGGGCCGTCAGAAGCGGCGTGCCATTCGAGCTGGTGGCCTGATGGCGCAGGCGCGTGCGGTTAAGGTTGATCGCAACATCCCAGTCCGCATGACCATAACGCCCGAAATCGGTCGGATAGGTCGCCGTCAGATCGAGGCCCTGCGTGCGGGTGTTAGCGACATTGGCAAACCAGTGCGTGGCGAGCTGGCTTCCAGTCCAGTTTTCAGATCCTGTGGGTAGGTTGAAGCCATCCGCCTGGAGCGCGCTGTAAGCCTGCGAGCCATAAATCGTACCCCCTGGCATGATCCGGTCACGCAGGTCTATCTGATATACGTCGACGGTGACATGCAGCTTCTTGATCGGTTCAACGATGATGCCACCTTCGGCGCTCGTGGAAGATTCCGGCTTCAGGGCCGAGGCGCCGTTGGCGAGTGCGCCGGCGGAATTCGCCGCAATGATGCCACTGGCAGCGGTCGGCGAGACGGACAGCGCGGAGTAATGTTCCTGCGCCAGCGTCGGGGCGTGGAAGCCATTGCTGAACGTACCGCGGACCGCAAAGCGTGGGCTGAAATCGTAACGAGTCGAGATCTTGCCGGTCTTCGTGTTGCCGACATCCGTGTAATGCTCGATCCGTCCGGCCAGATCGACCTGCCAGTGCTTCATCAGGTTCGTGGAGATGTCGAGATATCCTGCCGCAACGTCACGAGACCACTTTCCGGCATTGGCCGGGTTGGTGCCGGGAAAGCCGTCTGAGCTGGAATAGCTATAGCTGGCCGGAGAGCCGGTTCCGATTGCATAGGCTTCGTAGCGATAGGACGCACCACCTGCGACGTTGATGGCATAGGGCCAGAACGACGTACGGAACTTGCGGCTTAGATCCACGCTGTTTGTCCACTGCGTGTTGTTATAGGACTGCGCGGCAAATGATGTCGGGGTTTCGCCTGTAGCTGTGTACAGCCCCACATTCGTGGTGCTGTCGGCGTTTACAGCATCATAATCCCGACCGAAAACTGACGATACGTCCCAGTGCCAGCCCGCCAGTGTGCCTTTTAGGCCAGCCGTCAATTCGTAGTCGTTTTCTTCCAGAGCCTCGATGGGGGAATAGCCATAAGGGTAGATCGCCGCGTAGCCGGGATATTTGGCGAGCGAAGAGGGCAAGCGGTAGTTCTGATAGGATTCCGCATGACGATGCGCATAGGTCGCACCGGCATAGGCCTGGATATTATCAGTGATGTCATAGCCCGCATTGATGGCGACGCTCTCGCGCGTCTGTTCAGGCTGTCCCAGAAGCTGGTTGACATTGGTGTTGGTGCGGTTGTCGTTCCCCGAGCGGAAGGTATGGTCCTGATGAACGAAATCGCCGCCGATGTGAACAAAGCCGCGATTGTTCAGGTTCAGGCCGCCATCGATGAACACGCCCTGCTGGAAACCATCGCCTTCGCTTGTGATCCCGGTGTTTGAACGCATGGTCAGACCATGATTCTGTTTCTTGAGAATGATATTGACCACCCCCGCAATGGCGTCCGAACCATACTGGGCGGACGCACCGTCACGCAGGACCTCGATATGGTCGATCATGGACATGGGAATCATGTCGATATCGACAGGCGTGGCCCCCTGCGACGGTCCGCCATCTGCATAGATATTCGCCGTGGTATGGCGCCGCTTGCCGTCCACCAGAACGAGCGTTTCGTTAGGGTTGAGCCCACGGAGCGAAATGCTGTCAGTCAGAGCGCCCGCATCAAAACCGCCTGTGGGAACAGTGAGGGATGGCAGCAACAGCGCCAGAGAGTCGCGGAGTGTGGGCTGGCCTGTGCCTGTTAGCTGACGATTCGTCACGACGTCGACAGGAGCAATCGAGTCTCGCGCCTTCTTTCCGAACTCACGCGTTCCCGTCACAACGACCGCTTCACTGCCCCCTGACACTTCTACGGGCAGTTTCGGAGCCGGTCGGGAAATGGTCTTCCGGGACGCAGGGGTTGCATGGGCCTGTTTATGCTGAACTGGGACCGATTGCGTTGTTGCAGCCCGGCCCTCGTCCATCATCAGGACAAATGCAGAGCCAAGAAGAGAAGTCCCCAGAAGGGTTACATGACGAAGAGAAAACTGGGTCAGCACTGTTACCACGCGATAAGTTAGTATTTTATACGAAATACAAAATCGTTTCGTATTTGCGAAACGTCAACATCATTTTCCGGTTCGGGAAAATTCCGATCACATTTTGTAAGGGGCTGTGGCGATCCTTACACGGTTGGGGCGTTATGGAAATGGTATGTTTTGCAAATGAATTTCGGGAGTTTGTGAATGAAGCGACGTCATTTCCTGCGGGCGGCCTCGGCGGCTCCAGCCTCTCTTGTGGCTTCTGCGGCGCTGCCGGTTGCTCGGGCGCGCGCAGCCGGAAACGAGGATAACGGCACAGGTCCCTACGGAGAGCTAGATATTGTTGCCGAATTCGACGGTCCTGGCCCCTCAGGGATCGTTGTTTTGCCGAATGGTAGAACCTTTGTCGGTTTTCCACGTCATGCCGTGGATCATAAGGGAGCAACTCTCGGTGAACTGGTGCATGGAAAGGTTGTACCTTATCCTAGTTCCGAAATGAGTCTACCCGGGAATGTTCCGGAGGAGTGTCTTGTTTCCGTTCACGGCATGACCATGGACCGGAGCGGTAGGCTCTGGATGATCGATGACGGCAAGCGCGCCGGGCATCCCCTGCAGCCAGGAGCAGCAAAGATCGTCTGCATTGATCCGGCAACGAACCGGGTCGCGCATAAGATTATCCTCAAAGAGCCAGTGCTTCTGCCGGACAGCCACATGAACGATCTGCGGGTGTCGTTGTCGCATGGTGCACAGGGGACTGTCTTCGTGACCGATTCATCGTTCGGAACAAGCCCCGGACTGGTGATTGTTGATGTCGCGACCCAGCAAGCCCGTCGTGTGCTGACGAAGCATCCCGCAATCCTTCCGGAAACCGGATTTCTGGCCATCGTGGAAGGCGAACCCCGCCGCTATATCCCCGGCCATCCGCAATTGGTCTCGGGCGGCGTGGATGCGATCGCGCTGACGAAAGACGAAAAACGCCTTTATTTCGCGCCTCTGACCAGCCGTCGGCTTTACAGCCTGTCGGTGGATCTTCTCGCAGATCCGGCGTCGGATGATGTCGTTCTTGGCCCTGCAATCCGCGATGAAGGCGAAAAGGGAGTGGCGGATGGTCTGACCTTGGATGACCAGAACCGGCTCTATACGACGAATTATGAGCATGACTGTATTCTGCGGCGCGATCCGGATGGATCGTTCAAAATGATGCTCCGCGATCCTCGTGCCCTGTCTCCGGACGGGATCTTTGCGACAGCGGATCATGTCTATTGCACGTTCGGGCAGTGGAACCGCCTCGCATCATTTAATGGGGGGACCGATCGCAGGGTAGCGCCTTATCTTCTGATCCGCTTTCCGATCGAACAGCCACAGCCTTACAATGCTTTGTCGGAGGGGCAGAAAACCTGACCGAGGATATGAAAAAGCCCCGGTGGATTACTCCACCGGGGCTTTCTGTAGCTTCTGTGTAAAACTGTGCTTCAGGCCGTCGTAGACGGTGCCTGACCGTCCGGCGTGTGCTTGTCCACGGCGGCGGGAAGCAGCTGTGCCAGTGCCGGCAGGATGGTGTTGGCGGGCAGACCTGTTTTGCTGACGATCATCTGGATCTGCTGGTCCGTCAGGAGGCTGCGCACTTCATCCGCCGTGATGGGCAGGTTCTCGCCATTACCGATCCAGGAATGAATCTTGTCGGTCAGGCCAGCGCTTTGAGCCTGGCTGAGCAGCATGTTCAGGCCATCTCCTTTGAGGAAATCGCCAATACTGCCGCCAAATTTTTCACCCAGCTGCCCGCCGATGGCACCGACAGCCTGATTCATGAGGTTTCCGAGAAAGCCGCTCATCCGTATTGTTCCGTCTCTTGTAGATGCGGCATCAGAGCCGCATCAAATATCTCTAAAACTGGATTGTGTCCGGAAAAGGCTCTGGATCACGCACCCCGCTTGCCGTTGAGTTCCTGCGGAACCTCGACGTCGATTTCGAGCATGGAGCATCCGCTGCCACGGTCGACCTTGATCTGGACCTTGTCCTGATCAACGGCGACATGACGGGCAATCACTTCCATGATTTCCTTATGAAGCTGGCGGATCAGATCGGACTCGCCGCCCTCGCCCGCACTGCGCTCATGCGCCAGCAGGATCTGCAGACGGTCCTTGGCGACACTGCTGGACTGTTGGCGCCGGGCGAAGATATTTGAGAGAAAACTCATGAACTCATGCGTCCCTCTTGAAGAGCCAGTCAAAGAAACCGCGCTTCTCGACTGGGACCGAGACTTCGAGCTTCTCGCCGCTCAGGCGGCGGGCTGCTTCAAAATAGGCGCGGGCGGGAAGGCTTGCAGGCGCAGCCAGTGTGACGGGCGCACCGACATTGGAGGACTTCAGCACATCCTCGCTTTCGGGCACGATGCCGAGCAGCGGGATAGACAGGATTTCGAGAACGTCTTCGACACTCAGCATTTCCTTGCGCGCAGCGCGGGCAGGGTCATAACGTGTAAGAAGCAGGTGCTTGTCGACCTTCTCGCCCTGTTCGGCCTTTTTGGTCTTGCTGTCGAGCAGGCCGATGATCCGGTCGGAGTCACGGACTGAGCTGACTTCGGGATTGGTGACAATCACGGCCATATCGGCGTGATACATGGCAAGCTGCGCACCACGTTCGATTCCAGCCGGGCTGTCGCAGATCACCCAGTCAAACTTCTCGCGAAGCTCGTCCATCACGCGGGCAACACCCTCGGAGGTCAGAGCATCCTTGTCTCGTGTCTGGGAGGCCGGAAGGATCGACAGAGTCTCGCAGCGCTTGTCGCGGATCAGGGCCTGCGACAGGCGGGCATCGCCCTGCACAACATTGATGAGATCGAAAACCACCCGGCGCTCGGCACCCATGACCAGGTCGAGGTTCCGAAGCCCGACATCGAAATCAACCACAACCACATTCTGTCCGCTCTGAGCGAGAGCGGCGCCGAGTGCGGCGGTCGATGTCGTCTTGCCGACGCCACCCTTGCCGGAAGTGACAACCAGAACCTTGGCCATGAATACTCCAAAAAACGTCTCTGCGGAACGCGTCTGCCTGTGACGGGTCACCGCAACCGGTTTCCCATTCTATGAACGTTTTATACCCTGCGGCAACCTGCGAATAGGGGCGCTTTTGTGGCAGACTCCATCAATTTGCAGTTCAGTTCACGGCGTCAGGGGCAGGACCCGGACGCGGTCTTCGTTCAAAGTGGCCTGTGCGGCCTGCCCGAGGATCGCGGGATCGATGTCTTCCGTCACGGCATAATACCCGTCCAGGGCCAGTAGCTCAGCCAGCATTCGGCTTGCGAAAATCCGGCTCTGGGACTGTCCACCCACTCCGGCGATCGCCCGGCCTCGCAACGTTCCGTACACATGGATGGACCCCGCGGCCACGATCTCTGCGCCGGACGAGACCGATCCGAGGATGATCACGTCGCCCTGCATGTGCTGGATGCTTTGCCCTGAACGGACGGTCTGTTCGATAATGAGCGTCCCCCCACCTGATACCGGTTCTGCCGCACGGGCAGCAGGATCTTCCGGAATCTCGACTTCCCCAGCCGGACGCCCACCGTCGAGCGTCTCCGGCCAGTCCCAGTGCGCGACGGCCGGCCAGTGACGGCTGCCGCCCTCGATGCCGATGATCCGGACACCTCTTTTGCGGATATCGTCCAGTAGCGTTGCCAGGCTTGGTGTGGTTTCGCTGAGGAGGCCGAGGTCCAAAATGACCGGTTTTCCGGTAAAAAGTCCGCCTGAACGGGCGATCTGATGGTCGAGACCGTCCAGCCAGAGGGGGAGGGGCGCTTCGGGGGACAGGACGAGCGCCAGGAAGGAACGGCCGCGCGCACGGATGCGCATGGGCGTGTTCGAAGAGGTAGCGGAAACGAGATCGGGCATCGTGAAAATCGTTGGACCTGTGTCGGGCAGTCGGTGAGGCTCTTGTGAGCGGGTATCGGCTGACTTAGAAAGTGGTAATGCGTATCCTGCATCACCTTCCACTTTCTCCGCAATGCCGTCTCGTGAGGCTTGCCCTCAGCGAGAAGCGACTCCCGTTCGAACCCGTCATTGAGCGGGTCTGGGAACAGCGTGAGGAATTTTTGCATCTCAATCCCGCGGGCGAGGTTCCCGTGCTGGTTGAGGAAAATGGTCTGGCCGTGCCGGGCGGACGCGTCATTTGCGAATATCTCGAGGACGCCTATCCGGATACCCCGCTTCTGGGGCGTACTTTCGCTGATCGTGTCGAGACGCGACGGCTCGTGGACTGGTTCGACACCCGCTTCGCGCAGGAGGTCACCCGGAACCTGCTTGGCGAAAAGGTCGACAAGCGCCAGTTCGGACGTGGTCATCCGGATGGCAATGCGCTGCGGGCCGGTTATGCGAACATGCGCTTTCACCTTGATTATATCGGCTGGCTTGCGGAGACGCGCTCCTGGCTTGCGGGGCCTGCGCTGTCGCTCGCCGATTTCGCGGCCGCAGCCCATCTGTCGGCGCTCGATTTTATCGGGGATGTGAACTGGTCCAAGGCGCCTGCGGCGAAGGACTGGTATGCGCGGGTGAAGTCGCGCCCCTGTTTCCGGGGGCTGCTGTCAGACAAGGTCAGCGGCATCACGCCGCCGGCGCATTACGCCAATCTGGATTTCTGAGAGCCGCCATGATGAACCCCGATGTGATTGTGCTCGGAGCTGGTGCAGCGGGGCTGATGGCTGCGGCGACGGCCGGTCAGAACGGGGCACGGGTCCTGGTTCTGGATCACGGTCCGGAGCCGGGGCGCAAGATCCTGATATCAGGCGGGGGACGATGCAATTTTACGCATCTTGAGACCGGGCCTAACTGTTTCATCTCGCAGAACCGCCATTTCGCGCGTTCCGCACTGGCGCGATACACACCGCAGGATTTTCTCAAGCTGGTGAACCGCTACGGCATTGCCTGGCATGAGAAGGCGCGGGGTCAGCTGTTCTGTGATGGTTCAGCCGGGCAGATCGTGGACATGCTGGTCTCGGAGTGCCGGACCGTTGGCTGTGAGCTGCGGATGCAGACCCGTATTCTGGATGTGCGGCAGGCGGAACACGGCTTCATCGTCGTCACGGATGGGGGCGAGATCCGGGCCGGGGCGGTGATCCTTGCAACGGGCGGCCTGTCCATTCCCAAGCTCGGAGCATCCGACCTGTCGTTGCGACTGGCGCGGAAATTTGGTCTGCGGGTCGTGCCGCCAGCCCCGGCACTCGTGCCGCTGGTTTTGGCGGATGCCGATCCGGAGCTCGCTGGCGTGTCGCTGCCGATCGTGGCGCGCGTGGGCAAGAAGGGCCCGCGCTTTGAAGACGGAATGGTTTTTACTCATCGGGGTGTATCCGGCCCGGCGATCCTGCAGATTTCATCCTATCTTGAAGCCGGGGATGCGGCGCAGATCGATCTTCTGCCCGGGCAGAATGCGCTGAATGTGCTTCTGAAGGTCAAGAAAGACCGTCCGAAGGCCCTGCCGCCGAGCCTGCTGGAAGCGCTGCCCCAGCGGCTGGCCCGTGTTCTGGCTGCCGGGCTGGGGGATACGATGCTGGCGAACCAGTCGGACCGCGCAATCAAGGCATTGGCCGAGCGTGTGTCCAACTGGCAGCTTCGCCCCGCCGGTACGGAAGGTTATGCCAAGGCGGAGGTCATGCGGGGCGGGATTGATACGCGGGACCTGTCATCCCAGACACTCGGAGCCCGTGATGTTCCGGGGCTTTATGCGATTGGTGAGGCCGTGGATGTGACGGGTTGGCTGGGTGGCCATAATTTCCAGTGGGCCTGGGCGAGTGGTGTTGCCGCAGGGCAGGCGGCGGCTGGCCATTCCTAGTCGCTCACCAGCCAGTTTGGGGCGTCAGCGTGTCTTTGCCACAGGATTGCCATCCTGACGTCCGATCACGCGGCAACCGATGAGGTGGCGATCCGTTTCTGCTTTTCCAATTCCGGTTTTCTGAAACTGGCCGATTAAGGACACATCAAAATGTCTCGTTCCGTTTTCCGTCATGTTCTGCGTGCTGCTGCCGGCCTGTCCTTTCTGGGGCTTGGCGCCTGCGTCGGTACCGCGGCGTCTGGTCCTGTTCCGCCGGGAACGCCGATCGCGGGGTATGGCTATACCTGCAAGGCGGGGATCTATACCTGCAAGATGCCGACGCAGGTTCCGCTTGGTGCGCCATGCTCGTGCCCGGGTCTTGGTGCTGCGTCTTACGGCAATATCCATCAACCCTGAGGCGCTGGCCATTGGCCCAGTTGTGCTGAGGGGGTAGGACTGCGCCATGCAGGAGAATATTTCCGGAATGGTGCAGTTTCTTCCCTGGATCGTGGCGGTTGTAGCGCTGCTGGTCGCAGCTCTGACTGTTCTGCGAGGCGGCAATGGCAGTGGCCGGTTCGAGCGTCTGTTGGAGCGTGAGGCGCAGGAGCGCTCACAGGACGTTGAATATCACCGGGCGCATCTGTCGGAAGTCGAGCGGGTGCTGTCGGGGCGGCTGGATCAGTTCCGGCTGGAGACCAGTGAGCGTTTGAGCACGCTGGCGCGAAATCTGGGTCAGGATCAGGTCGAGGGACGGCTCCTGCTGTCCGATGCCTTGCGGGAAATGGCGCAGAGTCAGAACGAACAGATCGAGCGTATTCGTGCGACTGTGAACGAACAGCTTCATGGCGCTGTCGAAAAGCAGATGCAGACCAGCTTTCAGCGCGTGGTGGAGCAGTTCAGCGCCATGCAGAAGGCGCTGGGCGAGGTTACGAGCGTTACGGCGCAGATCGGAGATCTGAAGCGTCTGTTTTCTAATGTGAAGACGCGTGGCGGCTGGGGCGAAGCGCAGTGCCGGGCCATTCTGGACGATATTCTTCCCGAAGGCAGTTACGATACGAATTTCCGCCTCGGGGTGGCAGGCGAGAATGTCGAATTTGCGGTGAAGATGCCGGTACGTGGAACGGAGGTGCCGCCGCGGCTTGCGATCGATAGCAAGTTTCCGACCGAAGCCTATGAGCGCTTGCTGAATGCCGCCGAAGCAGGTGATGCACTGGCTGAACGTCAGGCCAGGCGGGAGCTGGAAAACGTCATCCGCTTTGAGGCGAAGAAGATTGCGTCCAAATATATCCTGCCGCCGCTGACGGTCGAATTTGCCGTACTCTATCTGCCGACGGACGGGCTTTATGCCGAAATTGCCCGGATGCCTGGCGTGATTGATGAGATTGGCCGGCTGTACCGGGTTATGGTGATGGGGCCGTCGCTGTTGCCTGCGATGCTTCGGACCGTGCATCTGGGGTATGTCACGTTGACACTTGAGGAGCGGACGGAGGCGATTGCCGGGCTGTTGGGGGCGACGCGGCAGGAGATGCTGCGAATGGACCAGGTTCTTGAAAAGCTGCATCGCAATGCCGGGACCATGGGCAACACGATTGAGGAGGCCCGGCGTCGCACCCGCGTGCTTGGGCGGCGGTTGCGGGCGCTGGACGGAACCGCCGATGAAATGGAAGAAGCTCTGGACGAACCAGCGGGCCTTTGAACATTTTACTCCTTTAAGACCGATTTTAATGGGATGACATCGGGGAGTATCTCATGTGAGGATCATGACCATGACGTCCGTACAAGAACATGGGGCGCCCGAGCGCACTGTCGGATCCTCTCTCCGGCTCCTGCTGATTGAGGATGATGAGAGTATTGCGGCCGAGGTCGCCGAAGAACTCACGACCCGTGGCTATGAGGTCACGCGCGCCGCGACAGGTGTCGAAGGGCTGGATCATGCCTGCACGGGCCAGTTCGATCTGATGATCGTGGACCGCATGCTGCCAGAACTGGACGGGCTGACCGTCATTGAAAGCGTGCGGACCCAGCGGATCAACATTCCCGTTCTGGTGCTCTCCGCGCTTTCTGCGGTGGATGATCGGGTGAGCGGCCTCAAGGCAGGGGGGGATGACTACCTGACAAAGCCCTTTGCCATGGAAGAACTGGCGGCCCGTCTGGAAGCGCTGCTGCGTCGCCCGACGGACAGTCGTGTGACGATGCTCAGGGTCGGTCCGCTTGAAATGGACCTGATCGAGCGGCGGGTGTTTCGCAGTGGGCAGGAAATCGATCTCCTGCCGCGCGAATTCCGGCTGCTGGAATACATGATGCGCCGTCCCGACACCGTGTTGACGCGTACCATGCTGCTTGAGGATGTGTGGAATTACCGGTTCGTTCCTCAGACGAACCTGGTGGATGTTCATATCGGGAAACTGCGTCGCAAGATCGACGTGCCCGGCGAGCCGCCGCTCATTCACAGCATTCGCGGTGCTGGGTTCAGTCTGCGTGTCCCGGGCTGACCTGCGCTTTTCCGAACCCTTCCGGGCTGATCTTTTCCGAACGGCCACGTTCCGGCTGACACTGGCCTTTGTTGTGGCGATTATCGCGGGGATGGCGCTGCAGTTCGGGCTCGTTTACGGCCAGATGAGCGGATACGAACAGCAGCGGTCGACCGATCTGCTTCAGCGTGAGGCGGCGCTGCTGGTTCATGAAACACCGGCCCAGCTTGAATATGAAGTCCGGGAGCGCAGCAAGACCGATCTGCGCGTGATCCTGAACGGCGCAGCTCTGTTCGATATGAGCCGCAATCGGATCGCGGGTGACATCAAGAAATGGCCGGTCGGGCTTGAGGTCTCTCCCCAGACGCAGCGTCTGTGGGATGCGCCGTTGGGGGATACTCCTTACGAAATGCGCTATCTGGCCGTCGAGGTTGAGGGGACGAACGGCAACCGCGACCGTATTCTCGTTCTGGCTCGGTCGCTGCATATGGCCAATGAACTGCGTTACATCACCAAGCGTGCGGCCCTGATGTCCGTGGTACCGGTTGTGGTGTTTGCCCTTATGGCTGGGATTTTCCTGAGCCATCGTGCCCTGGGGCGGATCAAGGACATGCATGAGGCGATCGATCGCATTATGGATGGTGATCTGCACGAGCGTCTGCCGGCTGGTCGCGAGCGGGACGACATCGAGCGTCTTGCGGTATCGGTCAACCGGATGTTGGACCGGCTGGAACATCTGCTCGACGAGATCCGGGATGTGGGTAATGATATCGCCCATGACCTGCGGACCCCTTTGGCACGGGTGAAGGCCAGGCTGGAGCGTGTTTCGGCCATTACGAATGACCCGGCCGCGCTGCAGGGGGCGATCGAGCGGGCGATTTTGGATCTGGAACAGTGTTTTTCCGTCATTACGGCTCTGCTGCGGATTGGCGAAATCGAGAATGGTCGCCGCCGGGCGGGATTTGCCATGTTGGATCTGCGCGAACTAATGGCCGGTGTGGTGGATCTGTATGAGCCCATCGCCGAGACCGAAGGGGTCATGCTGGAAGTTGTGGATTCGGATGAGCCGTTACCGCTTTTTGGAGATAAGGATCTGCTGAACGAGGTTCTGGTCAATCTCGTAGACAATGCGATCAAGTTTACACCTGATCCGGGAACCGTCCGGCTGAGTGCGGGGCAGGGGGCTGACGGGGCGACATGGCTTCAGGTTGCAGATACGGGCATCGGCATTGCCGAGGATGAGCGCAAAGCCGTCATGGGCCGCTTCTATCGTTCGGATAAAAGCCGGCATGTTCCGGGCAGCGGACTGGGACTAAGTCTTGTCTCGGCGATCCTGCGGCTGCACGGAGCGTCAGTGGATATCGTGTCCGCCCATCCAGGCCAGACGTTGCCCGGAGCAGTTTTCACCATTCACTTCGCGCCGTCCGTCGCTGTCTGAAAAGCGCCCATATGTGTCGCATTGTGTCAATATTTTCCGTGTATCTTGATATTTAAACAGAATTTTCCTTGTCGTCTGAGGCTCGATGGATATGAATCGGATCAGTTTGCAAGGGGACACCCGTTGAGAATGACCGGACCAGGAAGAGCCCCAAGGGGTTGTCTGACCGTATGAATGCCATTGTCGTTACCGCGCTGAAGCGGCCTTATACTTTCGTGGTTCTGTCGATCATGATCCTGATCTTCGGGATACGGGCCATTGTTGCGACGCCTACGGACGTGTTTCCATCGATCAAGATTCCGATCGTGGCTATCGTCTGGTCCTATACGGGTTTAATGCCCGAAGACATGTCGGGGCGTATTGTCTACTATTACGAGCGTTCCCTGACAGCAACGGTCAGCAATATCGAGCATATCGAAAGCTCGTCCTATTATGGCCGTGGTATTGTGAAGGTGTTCTTTCAGCCTGGAACCAATACGGCGGTTGCGCAGACGCAGATCACGTCAGTGTCCCAGACTGTTATCAAGCAGTTGCCGACCGGCTCGACGCCACCCTTAATTCTGGCAATGGATGCGTCGTCGGTTCCGGTTCTGACGTTGCAGGTGAACAACCCGACTATGTCCGGGTCGGAAATCTACAACATGGCGTCCAACCTGATCCGGCCGGAACTGATTTCTGTGCCTGGGGCGGCGATCCCCAATCCCTATGGTGGTCTGGCTCCGGACATCATGGTGGATATTGATCCGATCAAGTTGCTGGCTCACAGACTCTCTCCAGAAGATGTGGCGACAGCGCTGAACCTGCAAAATATTGTTCTTCCGGCAGGTGATCAGCGCATCGGGCAGCTGGACTGGATGGTGAAGACGAACTCAGCACCTCTTGATCTGGCGAATTTCAATAAAATGCCGATCAAACAGGTTGGTAATTCCGTGATTTATCTGCGCGACGTCGCATGGGTGCACCGTGGAGGCCCTCCGCAGATTAATGCAGTCCTTGTGAAGGGGCAGCAGGCGGTCCTGATCGTTGTTCTCAAGAGCGGTGACGCCTCCACGCTTTCCGTTGTGAGTGGCATCAAGAAACTCCTGCCACAGATCGAGGCGACGCTGCCGGCCGGAACGACGGTGAATGTCCTGACCGATGCGTCGAGCTTCGTGAAGGAATCAGTCGTGGATGTGGTGCGTGAGATGATCACCGCCGCGATCCTGACCAGTCTGACGGTCATGTTGTTCCTGGGTTCGTGGCGCTCGACCGTGATCGTAGCGACCTCCATTCCGTTGGCGATGCTGTGCTCGATCATCGGGCTGAGTATTGCCGGACAGTCCATTAATGTGATGACGCTGGGCGGTCTGGCGCTGGCGGTCGGTATTCTCGTGGATGACGCGACCGTCATGATCGAGAATATCGATGCTCATCTCGAGACCGGCAAGGACCTCGAGGATGCTATTATCGATGCGGCGAACCAGATCGTCATTCCGACCTTCGTATCCACAACCTGTATCTGCATCGTGTGGCTGCCGCTGTTCGAGTTGACGGGTATTTCTGGCTGGCTGTTCATGCCGATGGCCGAAGCCATCATTTTCGCGATGATCGCGTCTTTTATTCTGTCGCGAACACTGGTTCCAACCATGGCGAACTGGATGCTGGCAGCGCAGGTCCGGATGCATCGCGACCCGGAATGGCATAACCGCAAGCTAAGCATTTTTGGCCGTTTCCAGAGGGGTTTCGAGGCGCGGTTCACCAGCTTCCGCGAGCACTACAAAGTGATTCTCGAGACCCTGATCTCGATCCGTGGCCGTTTCGTGACACTGTTCCTGCTTGCGGCGGTTTCGTCCATGGCGCTGCTGCTGTTCATCGGGCAGGACTTCTTCCCGGAAATCAAATCCGGTACGCTGCAGATGCATATGCGTGCCCCGATCGGTACCCGGCTTGAAGAAAGCGGCAAGATCGCCGGACTGGTCGAGCGCCGGATACGCAGCCTGTTGCCTGGTCAGGTAGTCAATGTGGTGAACAACTGTGGTTTGCCGTTCAGTCAGTTGAACCAGGCCATGATCCCATCTCCGACCGTGGGGGCACAGGACTGCGACATCACGCTTCAGCTTCGCAATTCCGAAAGTCCGATCGCCGAATATCGCAGGACTCTCCGCAAGGGGCTGACCAATGATTTCCCGGGAACCATCTTCACGTTCCAGCCGGGTGATCTCACGGCCAAGATCCTGAATTTCGGTCTGCCGTCACCGATTGACGTGCAGGTGGTGGGGCGTAATCTGAATGATAACTTCCGCTTTGCCAGACAGCTCGCCAAGAAACTGCGCCGTATTCCGGGTATTACGGATGTCTCCATCCAGGAGCCGATGACGCAGCCGACCATCATGGTGAATAACCGCCGAAGCTTTGCGCTGGGAACTGGAATCACCGAGCGGGACGTAGCGCTGAATGCGCTGGTTACGCTGTCCGGTAGTGGCCAGGTCGGCCAGACTTATTACCTGAATGCGCAGGGTACGTCGCAGCTGATCGACGTTCAGACGCCTGCGAACTATCTGCAGACCATGAACGATCTGGAGATCCTCCCGATCGATAAGGGGGACGGAAACCCGACCAACCAAGCTCCGCAGCTCCTGGGTGGTCTGAGTGAACTCGTGCAGACCGGGACGCCGGCGGAAGTCGCGCATTATAACATCATGCCGGTCTTTGATATCTATGCAGCGCCTGAAGACATAGATCTGGGAACTCTCTCGAGGGCGGTGAACCGGATCGTGAACAATGAGCGCAAGCTGCTACCGCATGGATCGAGCATGGTGGTCCGAGGTCAGGCCGTGACGATGAATGACGCCTATGTCCAGCTGATTGGTGGCCTCGCGCTCTCAATCATTCTGGTCTATCTGATCATCGTCGTGAACTTTCAGTCCTGGCTTGATCCTTTCGTCATCATTACCGCTCTGCCGGGTGCCTTGGGGGGTATCTCCTGGAGCCTGTTCCTGACCCATACCTCTATGTCGGTCCCGGCTTTGACGGGTGCGATCATGTGTATGGGTACGGCTACGGCTAATGCTATCCTCGTGGTGTCGTTTGCCCGTGAACGGATGGATCATCATGGTGATGCTATCACGGCAGCGCTGGAAGCGGGTTATGAACGTATCCGTCCGGTTCTGATGACAGCGCTGGCGATGATGATCGGCATGATCCCGATGTCCATCAGCAATTCCGACAATGCGCCGCTGGGCAAGGCGGTGATCGGCGGGCTTCTTGTGGCAACCGTTGCCACCCTGCTTTTTGTTCCCTGCGTTTTTGCCCTTATTCATTACAAGCGGCCTGCTGGGCCTGAAGGAGACCGCGCGTGAGCCATTCTACGGATCAGGGGCAGGTGCCTCCGACAAACCATCCGGCACGCACGGGGTCTGGAACACGCGGCAAGCTTGTCCTGCTGGTAGTGATCCTGCTGGCGATCGCCCTGGCAGCCTGGGGGATTGTGCAGCGGGGAGCGCATTATCATTCCCTGGCTGGCGCGACAGATGAAGCGGCCATTCCGCCTGTCACTCTGATTGCACCGCAGCCAGGTCCGAAGACGCGTCAGGTCGATCTGCCTGCCAATCTAGCAGCCTGGTATGAAGCGCCGATCTACGCGCAGGTCTCGGGCTATGTGAAAATGTGGTACAAGGACTATGGCGCGCATGTGAAGCGCGGTGATGTTCTGGCGGAAATCAGTACCCCCAGCATCGACGCCCAGTACGAGGCGGCCAAGGCGCATTACAACGTCATTCTGGCGCGGTACAATCTGGCTCTGATCACGACCAAGCGTTGGACGGCCCTGAAGGGAACGCAGGCTGTGTCGCGTCAGGAAGTGGACGTGCAGGCCGCCAATGCCGCCGCCCAGAAAGCCGAGCTCGAAGCTGCGCTCCATGACGTGGACCGTTTTCAGGCCCTGGAGGACTTCAAGAGGATCGTTGCGCCGTTCGACGGGATCGTGACGTCGCGTCTGGTGAACGTGGGTGACTATGTGAACGCGGGTGGAGGCAATCTTAATTCACGGGGTGCGGCGTCCGAACTGTTCTCGGTCGCTGATGTGCACCGCATGCGCGTGTTTGTGTCGGTTCCGCAGGATTTCGCCAGCGTCATTTCTCCGAAAATTGAAGCTGAGCTGACGGTGCCGCAGTATCCGGGGAGCCGTTTTCGCGCGACGTTCCTTGCAACAGCTAACGCCTTTAATGCCGCGACCCGTACGGTCACGACTGAGCTGACACTGGATAACAGCGATAATCTGCTGTGGCCGAACTCCTATGCGACGGCGCATATTTCGGCTCCTGGAAATCCGAATATCCTGATCCTGCCGGTAGGCGCGATCATCTTTCGGGCCGAAGGGACGCAGGTGGCCAAGGTTATTAATAACCACGCCCATCTGGTGAATGTGAAAGTCGGCATCAACTTTGGCACGACGGTCCAGATTCTCAGCGGCCTTACACAAGACGACCGTGTGGTTGCCAACCCTACTGCTGATCTGCTGGAAGGGGACGAAGTCAAGATCGTCCCGACTACACCGGGATACAACACGCCGAGCAAAGTGCAGCAGGATTCGGATCAGAAACCTGTCCGTCAGCATGATGCAAACCCTGAAGAGGCCGGATCTCGCTGATGAAACCGGAATGTTCTCAGTCATCCCCGCTCCCGTCATCTCCGTCCGTAACGGTTCCTTCCAGACGTAACCGTTCCAGGTGGCGGATCACGACGGCTCTGGCTGGTGTGCTCTCGATCGGGCTGGCGTCATGTGATCTGTCGCCTGAATATCACCCCCAGAAGTTCCTCTATCCGAAAGGGTGGGAAGGACAGGGGATGATGGGCAATGCGCAGCCTGCGGATGGCGTTGTCCGCAGTGACTGGTGGACCATGTTCAACGATCCCATTCTCGATGGGCTCGAAAAGCGTATGTTGGCCGTCAATCCCGATCTGCAGGCCGAGGCGGAAGCCTTCACGCAGGCCCGTGATGTGGCCCGCGAGACGGAAAGCCGTCTGTACCCGCAGGTGACTGGCGGGGCTCATATGAGCGACAATAAGGGCTCCATCGGCCGGCTCTATAACAACCCGGCCAGGAGCACCAGTCTCGTTTATGAGTCTAATCAGGCCTATAGTGGTGCTGCGACCTGGGAGCCGGATTTCTGGAACTCGATCCGTAACACTACGCGGATGCAGAAAAACCTGGCGCAGGCTTCGGCAGGTCAGTACGCACTCGCCAGGCTGAGTCTGGAAGCGGAACTGGCGTCCGACTATATTGCCTTGCGTGGGCTTGATGCTCAGAACGCAGTTTATGATGATTCCATCCGCTACTTCCGGGCTGCTGTTGAGATCACGGAACTGCGTCAGGCGGGTTCGATCGGTGCTGGTTTGGATGTCTCGCGCGCCGAGACACAGCTCTATTCTGCGCAGGCGAGCAAGAGCAATCTGATCGCCAGTCGCAACGTCATGGAGCATGCGATTGCGGTCCTGCTCAATACGGCCCCCGCAGGTTTTCATATTGCGCCCGTCAAGGACGTGAAAATGCATTTCGGGGTCTTGAAGATCAATGCGGGATTGCCTGCATCGCTTCTGGAGCGCCGTCCGGATATCGCCATTGCCGAGCGGCAGATGGCTGCTTCGGCCCGGGCCATCGGTGTGTCACGCGCCGCCTTCTACCCGCATATCACTTTCAGTGCCGACGGTGGTTTCGAGGATGGTGGCTTCGATCTCGCCAGCATCTCCCGGGCATTCTGGAAAATTGCGGTTCAGGCGGTCGAGCCGGCCTTTACCGGTGGTCTGCGGCGTGCAGCGCTGCAGCGCTCCTGGTCGCAATACCGGGGTATGGTGGACAACTATCGCTCTGTTGTCCTGTCCGCGTTCCAGGATGTCGAAGATGGGCTGACGCAGACACGTCAGTTTAAAGTCGCGCAGGATCAGCAGCAGAAGGCCGTGGATGCGGCGCTGCGCACGCAGAGCATGACTATGGCGCTCTATACGGGTGGCCTGTCGAACTATCTTGATGCTCTTGTGGCCCAGCAGGATGCCCTGCAGGCGCGTCTGGCAGAGGTCGAGGTGCAGACGGCACAGGTCCAGTCCTCCGTGCGTCTGGTGCGTGCTCTGGGCGGCGGCTGGAATGCCAGTGATTTGCCAGGCATCAAGCAGATCGATCCGTTTGGCCCGCTTCAGTATGGGGATCTGCGAACGCCGAAGGCCGTGAACGGTATCGACAATCATGCGTCCCCGCTGGACAATGATCTTCGTGGCGATCACGTGTCGGATAATGTCTCGCAAGGCTTGACGGGGCGCCCCTGACTGGTCTAGGGGTCCGCCTCACTTCGGACGCGGGAGGGGGAGGCTTAGCCGACTCCGTAGAACCGCGGTTCGGGAACTACAAACAGGGGAGTCCCGGATATGGCCAAAAAAGTTGTTGGCTACATCAAGCTTCAGATTCCGGCTGGTAAAGCCAATCCTTCTCCGCCGGTTGGTCCGGCTCTGGGTCAGCGCGGCCTGAACATCATGCAGTTCTGCAAGGAGTTCAACGCCAAGACGCAGCAGCTCGAGCCCGGTATGCCGATCCCGGTGGTCATCACCGCCTATGCGGATCGCACGTTCTCCTTCATCACGAAGACGCCGCCGAACACGTACTTCCTCCTGAAGGCCGCCAAGATTTCCAAGGGTAGCCAGACGGTTGGTAAGTCTGCTGCGGTTGGTTCTGTGACGACGGCTCAGCTTCGCGAAATCGCTGAGACGAAGTTCAAGGACATGAACGCCAACGACATTGATGGCGCCGTGCGCATGCTCGCCGGTTCTGCCAAGTCGATGGGCCTGAACGTGGTGGAGGGCTGATCCCATGGCTAAGAACAAGCGTCTGAACGCCGCACAGGCAACTGTCGAGCGTAACAAGCCCTATGGTCTGACCGAGGCTGTGGCACTCGTGAAGAGCAACGCCAAGGCAAAGTTCGACGAGACGATCGAAATCTCGCTGAACCTCGGCATCGACCCGCGTCACGCTGACCAGATGGTCCGTGGTCTGATCTCCCTGCCGAACGGCACAGGCAAGACTCTGCGTGTCGGCGTGTTCGCCCGTGGTCCGAAGGCTGAAGAGGCCCTGGCTGCTGGTGCGGAAGTCGTCGGTGCGGAAGATCTGGCTGAAAAGATCCAGGCTGGCGAAATCAACTTCGACCGTTGCATCGCGACGCCGGACATGATGGCTCTCGTGGGCCGCCTGGGTAAGATCCTCGGCCCGCGCGGTCTGATGCCGAACCCGCGTCTCGGGACGGTGACCATGGATGTCAAGGGTGCCATCACGGCAGCCAAGTCCGGTCAGGTTGAATACCGCGCTGAGAAGGCTGGTATCATCCATGCAGGTGTTGGTAAGGCTTCTTTCGATGAAGCCAAGCTGGTCGAGAACATCAATGCTCTGGTCGATGCTGTGCAGAAGGCTCGTCCGACGGGTGCCAAGGGTACGTATCTGAAGAAGGCGGCTTTGTCTTCCACGATGGGGCCGGGCGTTCGCGTTGATGTTTCGAGCTTCGAAGCCTGATTGACAGGCGGTCTTCCTTCTGGGAAAGACCGCCACGAAATGACGTCACGCCTTCGGGGGTGATGGCTGAGGGGTGGCCTGCTTGCAGGTCGCTTCCAAACCTGTCCAAGACCGCACGTGGGCCTTTGGGTCTTTAAGGATCCTTCGGGATCGCGGGCGTCAGACGGGGCGGCGGTATTAAGTGGCTCTGCTGCGATGTACTGGGTTCGCTCACTTCTGTGGACAGGCGAGCGGAGTTATTTCGAAAGAAGTGGCTCCATGGGTAACCTGGTCCGGTGAGAGCCGGGCTGACGAGGAGACAGGTTTTGGACCGTACGGAAAAACGGGCCTTTGTTGAGTTCCTCGCCGATGTGTTTGGCAGCACGTCCATGGTTGTCGTCACCCAGAACAAGGGTCTGACGGTTGCTGATGTGACGGAACTGCGTCGACGCATTCGTGCGGCAGGAGCGACATACAAGGTTGCGAAGAACCGGCTGGCCAGCCGCGCTCTGGATGGGACCCAATTCGACGGCATCGCGCCGCTGCTCAAGGGGCCGACCGCGCTTGCGTGGTCCGAGGACCCGGCATCGGTGGCAAAGGTGATCGTCGAGTTCGCCAAGACGAACGACAAACTGGTGGTGCTTGGTGGCGCCCTCGGTTCCCAGACGCTTGGCGTCGACGGAATCAAGGCCCTTGCCGAGCTGCCGTCGCTGGACGAGCTGCGCGCAAAGCTGGTGGGTATGATCAATACCCCGGCCACGCGTATCGCAGGTGTTGTCCAGGCGCCGGCTGGCCAGCTTGCTCGCGTCTTGGGTGCCTATGCCAAGGCCGGCGAAGCAGAAGCTGCCTGAGAATGAGGGTCCGCGCTGCGGCGTAGGCCTTGAATCTGATCAACAGTACATCAATTTAGGATAAAACCATGGCCGATCTGGCAAAGATTGTTGAAGAGCTGTCCGCTCTGACCGTTCTGGAAGCTGCAGAACTCTCCAAGATGCTCGAAGAGAAGTGGGGCGTTTCTGCTGCTGCTCCGGTTGCGGTTGCTGCTGCTGCCGGTGGCGCTGCTGCTGCACCTGCTGAAGAGCAGACCGAATTCACGGTTGTCCTGGCTGACGCTGGCGACAAGAAGATCAACGTGATTAAGGAAGTCCGTGGCATCACGGGCCTGGGTCTGAAGGAAGCCAAGGACCTGGTCGAAGGTGCGCCGAAGACTGTCAAGGAAGGCGTGTCTAAGGACGAAGCCGCCAAGATCAAGAAGGCTCTTGAAGACGCCGGCGCCAAGGTCGAAGTCAAGTAATTTACTGACTTCAGGCTGCTTCGCTCGCGAAGTGGCTTCTGCCTGGCAGACAGATGGGGCGGGGATCGCATGCGGTTCCCGCCCGATTTGCCGTTGGAGCAAAACGGGCGTATAGTGCGCGGCTCGCCACGTACTGAAAATTTCATAATGGCCGGTCGTTCCGGTCGTCCGCAATGCTGGGGTTAGTTTCCCAGTGCCGTTTACGGGCGACTCGAAGGTCTGGTGCAGAGGGCAGAAGAGATGAACGCGATCACCAAATCGTTCACGGGACGCAAAAGGATCCGCAAAAGTTTCGGGCGTATTCCCGAAATTGCGCCGATGCCCAATTTGATCGACGTGCAGCGCGCCTCCTATGAGGCATTCCTGCAGATGAACGTGAGCCCTGACAGTCGGCAGGATGCCGGGTTGCAGGAAGTCTTCCGTTCGGTTTTTCCGATCAACGATTTTGCGGGTCGCGGTCGTCTGGACTTCATGTCCTACGAATTCGAAGATCCGAAATATGATGTCGAAGAGTGCATCCAGCGCGGTCTGACCTATGCAGCGCCGCTGAAGGTCATTCTTCGTCTGACGACGTGGGATATTGACGAGGATACAGGCTCGCGCTCGATTCACGACATGAAGGAGCAGCCGGTTTACATGGGCGACATGCCGCTCATGACTGATAACGGCACCTTCATCATTAATGGTACCGAGCGTGTCATTGTCTCGCAGATGCATCGTAGCCCGGGCGTGTTCTTCGATCACGATAAGGGCAAGACGCATTCTTCGGGTAAATATCTCTTTGCTGCCCGTGTTATTCCGTATCGTGGTTCCTGGCTCGATTTCGAATTCGATGCCAAGGACTTGATCTATGTCCGTATTGACCGCAAGCGCAAGCTGCCCGTTACGACGCTTCTGTATGCGTTGGAAGGGGCTAATTATCTGGCTCAGCGTGCCCAGAAAATTGCAGAAGGCGGCGACGTCGACAGTCTTGATGTTCGTGGTATGGATCAGGATGAAATCCTGTCCTACTTCTATCAGACGGTTCCGTTCACTCGCCTGGGTGGCGAATGGGCCCGTCCGTTCGACCCCGATGCGTTCCGTGGTTTGAAGCTGCTCAGCCCGCTGGTTGATGCCGATACGGGTGAGGTGGTTGCCGAAGCCGATGCGAAGCTGACTGCGCGCATGGTTCGCAAGATCGCTGAGAAGACCCGTGTCGTGCAGGTTGGTCGTCTCGATATCCTCGGTCGTTTCCTGGCCTATGATCTCGTCAACGAGAACACGGGTGAGATTTATGGCGAAGCGGGTGAGGAGCTGACGGAAGATCGTCTCGCTGCGCTTGAGGAAATGGGTATCACAGAGCTTCCGCTGTTGTCTGTGGATGGCTCACATGGCCCTTGGATCCGTAATACGCTGGCTGCCGACAAGAACAGCTGCCGTGATGAAGCCCTGATCGATATTTATCGCATCATGCGTCCGGGTGAGCCGCCGACCAAGGAAACGGCGGAAGCCATGTTCCATGGTCTCTTCTTCGACCAGGGTCGTTACGATCTATCTGCGGTCGGCCGTGTGAAGATGAATATGCGTCTTGATGTCGATGCGCCGGATACCCTGCGTGTCCTGCGTAAGGAAGATATCCTGCGCACGATCAAGATTATGTGCGAACTCAAGGACGGTCGCGGCCAGATCGACGATATCGACAACCTTGGTAACCGTCGTGTCCGCTCTGTCGGCGAACTGATGGAGAATCAGTATCGCGTCGGCCTGCTCCGCATGGAGCGTGCCATCCGTGAGCGTATGGGTTCCGTCGACATCGACACAGTCATGCCGCATGATCTGATTAACGCGAAGCCGGCTGCTGCTGCTGTGCGTGAGTTCTTCGGATCTTCGCAGCTCAGCCAGTTCATGGACCAGACCAACCCGCTCTCCGAAGTGACGCACAAGCGTCGTCTTTCGGCGCTTGGCCCGGGTGGTTTGACGCGCGAACGTGCAGGCTTTGAAGTCCGTGACGTTCATCCGACGCATTACGGCCGTATCTGCCCGATCGAGACGCCGGAAGGTCCGAACATTGGTCTGATCAACTCGCTGTCGACCTATGCCAAGGTGAATAAGTATGGCTTCATCGAGACGCCGTATCGTCTGGTAGAAGAGGGCGTTCTTCAAGATGGCTGGAAATATCTTTCTGCCATGGAAGAAGAGAAGCTTGTCGTTGCCCAGGCTGATGCCAAGCAGGATGATCAGGGCCGCCTGACGGATGAACTTGTTTCCGTCCGTCGTTCCGGTGACTTCCGTGTTGTTCCGCCGGAACAGGTCACGGCCTGTGACGTTTCGCCGAAGCAGCTCGTGTCTGTCGCTGCCGCGCTCATTCCGTTCCTTGAGAACGATGACGCCAACCGCGCCCTGATGGGGGCGAACATGCAGCGTCAGGCTGTGCCACTGGTGAAGGCTGATGCCCCGCTGGTTGGTACCGGCATGGAAGCCGCTGTTGCGCATGATTCCGGTGCGACTATCGTTGCCAAACGCAGTGGTGTCATCGACCAGATCGATGGTGCCCGTATCGTGGTTCGTGCGACGGACGAGGCCGGTGCCACGCAGGGCGTGGATATCTATCGTCTGCGCAAGTATATGCGCTCCAACCAGTCCACCTGCATCAACCAGCGTCCGCTAGTGAAGGTCGGTGACACGGTTCATGCCGGTGACATCATCGCCGACGGTCCGTCCACCGAGCTGGGTGAACTGGCTCTGGGTCGTAACGTGCTCGTCGCGTTCATGCCCTGGAACGGTTACAACTTTGAAGATTCCATTTTGATCTCCGAGCGTATTGCCCGTGATGACGTGTTCACTTCGATCCATATCGAAGAGTTCGAAGTCATGGCCCGTGATACGAAGCTGGGTCAGGAAGAAATCACGCGCGACATTCCGAATGTCGGTGAGGAAGCCCTGCGTAACCTCGACGAAGCCGGTATCGTCTATGTCGGTGCCGAGGTGAATCCGGGGGATATTCTCGTTGGCAAGGTGACGCCGAAGGGTGAAAGCCCGATGACGCCAGAAGAGAAGCTTCTGCGCGCCATCTTCGGTGAAAAGGCATCCGATGTCCGTGACACGTCCCTGAAGCTGCCGCCCGGTACAACGGGTACGATCGTCGACGTTCGCGTTTTCTCCCGCCGCGGCGTGGACAAGGACGAGCGTGCCATGGCCATCGAGCGCGCCGAAATCGAGCGTCTCACCAAGGACCGTGACGACGAGCGTGGCATCCAGGAGCGCAGCTTCTACAACCGCCTTCGTGAGCGTCTGGTTGGCCAGACGGCCGGTGCCGGCTTCAAGGGCATCCGCTCCGGCACGCCGATCACGGAAGAGGTTCTGGACGAGCATCATCGCGCAACCTGGGCAAGCATCACGGTCACGTCCGACGAAGTCATGGCGGAGCTTGAAAAGCTGCGCGGTGAGTTCAAGGAAGCGACCCGCCGGATCGATGCGCGTTTCGACAGCAAGGTCGAGAAGCTGCAGCGCGGTGATGAACTGCCGCCTGGCGTGATGAAAATGGTCAAGGTCTTCGTTGCCGTGAAGCGTAAGCTTCAGCCGGGTGACAAGATGGCTGGTCGTCACGGTAACAAGGGTGTGGTTTCCCGCGTCGTTCCTGTCGAGGACATGCCGTTCCTTGAAAATGGTCAGGCTGTCGACATCGTGTTGAATCCGCTGGGTGTGCCGTCGCGCATGAACATCGGTCAGATTCTTGAGACTCATCTGGGCTGGGCCTGTGCCAATATCGGCGCAAGCATCGGCGATATGGTGGACGAGTATCAGCGGACCGGTGAGCGCAAGCAGGAATTGCTGGATCGCCTTCATGAAGTCTATGGCGATGTTGTCTTCAACGAAGATGTGGCGACCCTGCCGAACGAACAACTGATCGAGCTTGCGAACAACCTTCGCAAGGGATTGCCGATCGCAACGCCGGTGTTCGACGGTGCCTCCATCCCGGATATCGAAGAGATGCTCGAGAAGGCTGGCGTCAACAAGTCGGGCCAGTCGCAGCTGATCGACGGTCGTACAGGTGAGGTGTTCGAGCGCCAGACGACGGTTGGCTACATCTACATGCTGAAGCTGCATCACCTTGTCGACGACAAGATTCATGCTCGTTCGATTGGTCCTTACTCGCTAGTCACGCAGCAGCCGCTGGGTGGTAAGGCGCAGTTCGGTGGTCAGCGCTTTGGTGAAATGGAAGTGTGGGCGCTTGAGGCATACGGTGCAGCCTATACGCTGCAGGAAATGCTGACGGTAAAGTCGGATGACGTGTCCGGCCGTACCAAGGTCTACGAGGCAATCGTTCGCGAGCAGGATGATTTCGAAGCCGGCATTCCGGAGAGCTTCAATGTTCTGATCAAGGAACTGAAGTCGCTCGGCCTGAACGTCGAACTCGAGCAGAGCGGGCTTTAATTGCCTGCTCCCTCCTTATTCGTCACGGTTCATTTTTAAGGTGTCCGCGGTACGCCGCGGTACACATTGGGGTTTCGGCGCATGAACGAACTCATGAAGATCCTGGGTCAGACCGGCCAGTCGGTGACCTTCGACCAGATCAAGATCCAGCTTGCCTCCAGCGAGCAGGTGCGGTCATGGTCTTACGGCGAAATCAAGAAGCCGGAGACCATCAACTACCGGACGTTCAAACCTGAGCGTGACGGTCTGTTCTGTGCTCGTATCTTTGGTCCGATCAAGGATTACGAGTGCCTTTGCGGCAAGTACAAGCGGATGAAGTTCCGTGGTATTGTTTGCGAAAAATGCGGTGTGGAAGTCACGCTGGCGAAGGTGCGCCGTGAGCGCATGGGCCATATCGAACTGGCTTCCCCTGTTGCACATATCTGGTTCCTGAAGTCCCTGCCGAGCCGCATCGCCACGATGCTGGATTTGCCGCTCAAGGACGTAGAGCCGGTTCTATATTTCGAGAAGTTCCTGGTGCTCGACAAGGGTGTCTGTGAATCCGATCAGATCGACTCGTACAAGAACGGCAAGAAGCGCGATCAGTACCTGCTGGATGAAATCCGCTGCGAAGACTTGCTTGATGAATATCCCGACGCGGGTATCGATGTTGGAATCGGTGCGGAAGCCATCAAGCGTGCTCTGTCCAGCTATGACTGGGGTATTCCGAACGACCAGGAACGCGACCTGAGCCTCGCAGCAAAGGAAAAGGGCCTGCCGGATCCGTTCGACTATGATGCTGACGTCATGGAGGGCGATTCCGAAAAGACCATGATGCGCAAGAAGCTGCGCAAAGCCACTTCGGAAGCTGCGCGCAAGAAGCTCGTCAAGCGTCTGAAGTTGGTTGAAGCCTTCGTGGAAAGCGGTTCGCGTCCGGACTGGATGATCATGGACATCGTTCCGGTCATCCCGCCGGAGCTGCGTCCGCTGGTGCCACTGGATGGCGGTCGTTTCGCGACGTCCGATCTGAACGACCTGTATCGTCGTGTCATCAACCGTAACAACCGTCTCAAGCGGCTGATCGAGTTGCGTGCGCCGGACATCATTGTTCGCAATGAAAAGCGCATGCTGCAGGAAGCTGTTGACGCCCTGTTCGATAACGGCCGTCGTGGCCGCGCCATCACGGGTGCCAACAAGCGTCCGTTGAAGTCGCTGTCCGACATGCTGAAGGGCAAGCAGGGACGTTTCCGTCAGAACCTGCTCGGAAAGCGCGTCGACTATTCTGGCCGTTCGGTGATCGTGGTCGGTCCGGAACTGAAGCTGCATCAGTGTGGTCTTCCGAAGAAGATGGCGCTGGAGCTGTTCAAGCCGTTCATCTATTCGAAGCTCGAAAAGTATGGTCACGCCACCACCATTAAGGCTGCAAAGCGCATGGTGGAGAAAGAGCGTCCGGAAGTCTGGGATATCCTCGAAGAGGTGATCCGCGAGCATCCGGTCATGCTGAACCGTGCGCCGACGCTCCACCGTCTCGGTATTCAGGCGTTTGAGCCGACGCTGATCGAAGGCAAGGCCATCCAGCTTCATCCGCTGGTCTGCACCGCGTTTAACGCCGACTTCGATGGTGACCAGATGGCCGTTCACGTGCCGCTGTCGCTTGAAGCTCAGCTTGAAGCCCGCGTGTTGATGATGTCCACGAACAACATCCTCAGCCCGGCGAACGGTAAGCCGATCATCGTGCCGTCTCAGGATATTGTTCTGGGTCTGTATTACCTAAGCCTCGAAGTGCCGGAATATCGCGAGGCACCTGACGAAGCTGTCATCAAGGATGGTAAGATCGTCACGGCAGCTCCGCCGGCTTACTCGGATGTTGCTGAAATCGAGAGCGCTATGCTTTCGGATTCGTTGAAGCTGCATGACAAGATCCGTCTGCGTCTGCAGACGATCGATGCAGACGGCAAGTCGGTCCGTCAGACGATCGTGACGACGCCGGGTCGCGCGTTGATTGCGCAGATTTTGCCGAAACACCAGGCCATTCCTTTCAGCCTGATCAACAAGCAGTTGACGAAGAAGAACGTGTCCGACGTGATTGACACGGTCTATCGTCACTGTGGTCAGAAGGAAGCCGTGATTTTCTGTGACCGCCTGATGGGGCTTGGTTTCCGTCACGCGGCTCGCGCCGGCATTTCCTTTGGCAAGGATGACATGATCATTCCTGAAGCTAAGGCAACTCTGGTTGGCAAGACTTCGGAGGAGGTCAAGGAGTTCGAGCAGCAGTATCAGGATGGTCTGATCACGGCTGGTGAGCGCTACAACAAGGTGGTTGATGCCTGGTCACGCTGCACGGACGAAGTTCAGGCTGCGATGCTCAAGGAGATCTCCAAGCAGGTTATCGGTAAGCCGACGAACTCGGTCTGGATGATGAGCCACTCCGGTGCTCGTGGGTCGCCGGCCCAGATGAAGCAGCTCGCCGGTATGCGCGGTCTGATGGTGAAGCCTTCGGGCGAGATCATCGAGCAGCCGATTATCGCGAACTTCAAGGAAGGTCTGTCGGTTCTTGATTACTTTACGTCCAGCCATGGTGCCCGTAAGGGCCTCGCCGATACGGCGCTGAAGACCGCGAATTCGGGTTATCTGACGCGTCGTCTCGTCGATGTGGCTCAGGACTGCATCATTGTGGAGCCGGATTGCGGTACGGAACGTGGTCTGACAGTCCGTGCAGTTATGGATAGCGGCGAAGTCGTTGCTTCTCTGTCCGAGCGTATTCTGGGTCGTACCTTGTCCAAGGATGTGGTCCATCCGGTGACGCAGGATGTCATCCTGCCGCGTAATACGCTGATCGAGGAAGCCGAGGCCGAGCTCATCGAAAAGGCTGGTGTGGAAAGTGTCGATATCCGCTCTGTCCTGACTTGTGATAGTCGTGTCGGCATCTGCGGTCACTGCTATGGGCGTGATCTGGCCCGAGGTACTCCGGTTAACATCGGTGAGGCTGTCGGCGTTATCGCTGCCCAGTCCATCGGTGAGCCGGGTACCCAGCTGACAATGCGTACCTTCCATATTGGTGGTGCGGCAACGCGTGGTGCCGAGCAGTCTATGGTCGAAGCGTCACGCGATGGCATCGTGACGATCAAGAACCGCAACGTCGTTGAGAACTCGCAGAAGGTTCTGGTCGTGATGTCGCGTAACTGCGAGATCCTGCTGACCGACGAAAACGGTGTGGAACGTGCCCGCTACCGTGTGCCTTACGGTGCGCGTCTGATGGTCTCGGAAGGCGAAGCGGTGACGCGGGCACAAAAGATGGCCGAGTGGGACCCGTACACCCTGCCGATCATCACTGAGCAGGCTGGTACCGTCGAGTATCTCGACCTGATCGATAGCATCACGCTCGTGGAGCGCATGGATGAAGTCACGGGCTTGAGCTCGAAGGTCGTTGTTGACTACAAGCAGGCTGCAAAGGGTGTAGATCTGCGTCCGCGCCTGCAGCTCAAGGATGCTTCCGGCAACGTGGTCAAGCTGGCCAATGGCAATGACGCCCGTTACTTCCTCTCTCCGGACAGTATTCTGTCGGTGGAGAACGGAGCGGAGGTCAACGCCGGTGACGTTCTGGCTCGTATTCCTCGTGAAGGCTCCAAGACGCGTGATATTACAGGTGGTCTGCCGCGCGTGGCAGAACTGTTTGAAGCACGTCGTCCGAAGGATCATGCGATCATCGCCGAAGGCGAAGGCCGTATCGAATTCGGGAAGGATTACAAGTCCAAGCGCTGCGTCATCGTCAAGAACGACGAGACGGGTGAAGAGACCCAGTATCTCATTCCGAAGGGCAAGCACGTTTCTGTTCAGGAAGGCGACTTTGTCCAGAAGGGCGATCCGCTGGTCGATGGTCCGCGCGTGCCGCATGACATTCTCAAGGTCATGGGCGTCGAGGCGCTGTCCGACTATCTCGTCAACGAGATCCAGGATGTCTATCGACTGCAGGGCGTGAAAATTAATGACAAGCACATCGAAGTCATTGTTCGCCAGATGCTGCAGAAGGTGGAAATCCTTGAGCCGGGTGACTCAACCTACCTGATCGGTGAGACGGTGGACCGTATCGAGTACGAGGGTGAAAACCAGCGTCTCATGGAGAACGGGGATACGCCGGCAAAGGCTATGCCGGTTCTGCAAGGTATCACCAAGGCGTCCCTGCAGACGCAGTCCTTCATCTCGGCGGCCTCCTTCCAGGAGACAACGCGTGTCCTTACGGATGCGGCAACGTCAGGTAAGGTGGATACGCTCAATGGTCTTAAGGAGAACGTGATTGTCGGACGTTTGATCCCGGCAGGAACCGGCAGTGTGATGAACCGTCTCCGGAGCATTGCTGCCAGTCAGGACCGTCAGCGTGTTGGTGGAGCGTCTCCGAAGGCCGTCGAAGACGCAGCGGAATGAGAAAGGAATCCCCGCTTTTGAATGAAGCGGGGATTCGAGCCGCCCGATTCCGGAAACTTTCTTTGCAGAATCGGGTCATTTCGGCTGAACCACTTGACTTAGCGTCGAACCCTTCGTAGGTTCCGCGCCCTCGGCTCCTGCCTTCTTGGAAGGCTGAAAAAGCCGTCGAAGTTTAAAGAATCGCATGCGGTGCCGCTATCCTCTTTAGGAGGAAATGCCAAGGCCGCACGCTAAAGAGAGAAGGGAGCAGTTTACGCTGTTTCTTTTTCACGATGTGGAAATGGCAGGCGGTCCTACCGCATGTCGGTTGGAACAAATGTCACGACAGAAACAGTAATGTTGCTGTCTGAAATAGGACAAGGATTGGGAAGGGCGCATGCCGACCATCAACCAGTTGATCGCGAACGGCCGTGAGCCGGCCGCAAAGCGGAACAAGGTCCCCGCACTGCAGGGCTGCCCGCAGAAGCGCGGCGTTTGCACGCGTGTGTATACCGTAACGCCGAAGAAGCCGAACTCCGCTCTGCGTAAGGTCGCCAAGGTGCGTCTGACCAACGGGTATGAGGTCGTGAGCTACATTCCGGGTGAAGGCCACAACCTTCAGGAGCACAGTGTTGTTCTGATCCGTGGTGGCCGCGTGAAGGATCTTCCTGGTGTCCGTTATCACATCCTACGTGGTGTGCTTGATACACAGGGTCTCGCCAAGCGTCGTCAGCGCCGTTCGCTGTATGGCGCGAAGCGTCCGAAGTAAGAGGTATTTGGAATGAGTCGCCGTCACCGCGCTGTAAAGCGCGAGATCCTTCCCGATCCGAAGTTCGGAGACGTCGTTATTACGCGCTTCATGAATGCGCTGATGTACGATGGTAAAAAATCCACTGCCGAGGGCATCGTTTACGGTGCTCTCGAAGTCATGCGCCGTCGCGGTGGCACGACTGCAGATCCGGTGGCCATGTTCCACTCGGCTCTGGACAACGTGAAGCCTGCGGTTGAAGTCCGCTCGCGTCGCGTCGGTGGTGCAACCTATCAGGTTCCGGTTGAGGTCCGCGCCGAGCGCCGTCAGGCTCTTGCGATCCGCTGGCTGATCGATGCCTCCCGCAAGCGTGGCGAGAACACGATGCAGGAGCGTCTGTCTAACGAACTGATGGATGCGGTCAACAACCGTGGCTCCGCTGTCAAGAAGCGCGAAGACACGCATCGCATGGCTGAAGCCAACAAGGCATTCAGCCACTATCGCTGGTAATCAGAACCGGTTAAAGGGCTTCCGGCGGTGTGTCGATCTCAGGATCGTGCACTGACTGGTTTGAACTTTCAGTCTTACTCCCGTTCCAGGTGGGGCGGGGTTTTGGAGAAAGACGATGGCAAAGGCTAAATTCGAGCGGACGAAGCCGCACTGCAACATCGGCACCATCGGTCACGTCGATCACGGCAAGACCTCGCTGACTGCTGCAATCACCAAGGTGCTGGCAAAGTCCGGTGGCGCAACGTTCAGCGCCTACGATCAGATCGACAAGGCTCCTGAAGAGCGTGCTCGTGGCATTACCATTTCTACGGCTCACGTTGAGTATGAGACGGCCAACCGTCACTATGCTCACGTCGACTGCCCGGGTCATGCTGACTACGTGAAGAACATGATCACGGGTGCAGCACAGATGGACGGCGCGATTCTCGTCGTTTCCGCTGCTGATGGCCCGATGCCGCAGACGCGTGAGCATATCCTGCTTGCTCGTCAGGTCGGCGTTCCGGCTCTGGTTGTGTTCCTGAACAAGGTTGACCAGGTTGATGATCCGGAGCTGCTTGAGCTCGTGGAGATGGAAGTTCGTGAGCTCCTGTCTTCCTATCAGTTCCCGGGTGACGATATCCCCATCGTCAAGGGTTCCGCCCTTGTTACGCTGGAAGATGGCGACGCAGCAATTGGTGAAGATCGCGTTCTCGAGCTGATGACGCAGGTCGACGCTTACATCCCGCAGCCGGAGCGTCCGGTTGATCGTCCGTTCCTGATGCCGATCGAAGACGTGTTCTCGATCTCGGGTCGTGGTACGGTGGTCACGGGGCGTGTTGAGCGCGGCGTGATCAACGTCGGTGACGAAGTTGAGATTGTTGGTCTTAAGGACACCATTAAGACGACCTGCACGGGCGTTGAGATGTTCCGTAAGCTTCTTGATCGCGGTGAGGCTGGCGACAACATTGGTGCGCTGATCCGTGGTACGAAGCGTGAAGAAGTCGAGCGTGGTCAGGTTCTGGCAAAGCCCGGCTCCATTACGCCGCACAAAAACTTCAAGGCTGAGGCTTATATCCTCACGAAGGAAGAGGGCGGTCGTCACACGCCGTTCTTCACGAACTATCGCCCTCAGTTCTATTTCCGTACGACAGACGTCACGGGTGTTGTCACCCTGCCGGAAGGTACGGAAATGGTCATGCCGGGTGATAACATCGCTATGGACGTCGAGCTGATTGCTCCGATCGCCATGGACGAAGGCCTGCGCTTCGCTATTCGCGAAGGTGGCCGTACCGTGGGTGCAGGTGTGGTTTCCGCCATCACCGCCTAAGTCCTGCGTTTAGCCGTTGGCTTTGACAGCCCCGGTCAGATTTTATCTGGCCGGGGTTCCCTTTCAGGGGCAATGGTAGTAGGACGACACCCGAATTTTTGAGTTGGACGATTAAGAACATGGACAACCAGAACATCCGCATTCGCCTTAAGGCGTACGATCATCGCGTGCTCGACAACAGCACGAAGGAAATCGTAAACACGGCGAAGCGTACGGGTGCGCGGGTTCGGGGTCCGATCCCGCTGCCGACGCATATCGAACGGTTCACGGTGAACCGCTCGCCACACGTGGATAAGAAAAGCCGCGAACAGTTCGAAATTCGGACTCACCGCCGGCTGCTCGACATCGTCGAGCCGACCCCGCAGACCGTGGACGCCCTCATGAAGCTCGACCTCGCCGCTGGCGTGGACGTCGAGATCAAACTCTAAGGTCCAGACGATGCGAACCGGATTGATTGCAAAGAAGCTGGGAATGACCCGGCTGTTTAAGGAAGATGGCACGCATGTGCCTGTGACGGTCCTTCACCTTGACAATGTCGAGGTTGTGGATGCCCGCACGAACGAGCGTGATGGCTATACCGCCATTCAGCTCGGACTTGGTAATGCCAAGGTGAAGAATGTCACCAAGGCGAACCGTGGCCATTTCGCCCGGACCAAGGTCGAGCCAAAGAAGCATCTGGCAGAGTTCCGCGTCTCTGAAGACGCCCTGCTGGAAGCTGGAACCAAGCTGTCCGCTGCTCACTTCGTTGTGGGGCAGAAAGTTGACGTCACGGGCCAGAGCAAGGGCAAGGGTTTTGCGGGTGTTATGAAGCGTCATAACTTCGCAGGTCTTGAAGCGTCCCACGGCGTCTCCATCAGCCACCGTTCCCATGGTTCTACGGGCCAGCGCCAGGATCCTGGCAAGGTCTTCAAGGGAAAGAAGATGGCAGGTCACATGGGTGACGAGCGTGTTACCACGCTGAACCTTGAGATCGCTGCCGTGGATGAAGAGCGCAACCTGATCATGGTCAGGGGTGCAATTCCTGGTGCGAAGAACGGCCTTGTGCTGATTCGCGATGCAATCAAGAAGGCTCGCCATGCTGATGCGCCGTACCCGGCAGCAACAGTGGCGGCCGCCGGTTGAGGACGAGGGGCATGGAATACGATATCAAGACCCTCGATAACGGTAGCGCAGGCTCTGTCGCGCTTCCGGAAGAGATTTTCGCGGTCACTCCGCGCTCTGACATCATGGCACGTGTTGTGCACTGGCAGCTCGCAAAGCGCCGCGCCGGTACGCACCGTACGAAGGGCATGGGTGAGATTTCTGGCACGACCAAGAAGCCTTATCGCCAGAAGGGCACGGGTTCTGCCCGTCAGGGCTCCCTGCGTGCGCCGCAGTTCCGTACGGGCGGTGTTGTCCATGGCCCGGTCGTTCGCGACCACGGCTATGATCTTCCCAAGAAGGTCCGTCGTCTTGGCCTGATCTGTGCCCTGTCGCAGAAGGCAGCCGAGGGCAAGCTGATCGTTCTCGATGCAGCCAACGGTGTCACCAAGACCCGTGAAGCCGCAGCGAAGATCAAGGCCCTGGGTTGGACGTCCGCGCTGATCGTTGATGGCGCTGTTGATGAGCAGTTCGCTCGCGCAATCGCTAATCTGCCTAAGATCGACGTTCTGCCGACCATTGGTGCAAACGTCTATGACATCCTCAACCACGACGTGCTGGTCATCACCCGCGCAGGTCTTGAGGGTCTTAAGGAGCGTCTGGCATGACCACCAATACCGTCATGAACGCACACAAGACGGCACAGAACATGTCGCAGGAAGCCCTGTACGACGTGGTCCGTGCACCGCTGATCACCGAAAAGGCGACGCTTCTTTCCGAGCGTAACCAGGTGGTGTTCAAGGTCGCTCTCGGTGCGACGAAGCCTCAGATCAAGGCTGCGGTTGAAAAGCTCTTCAATGTAAAGGTTGCCGGCGTGAACACGCTGGTCCAGAAGGGTAAGGTCAAGCGCGTCAAGGGTCGTCCCGGCCGTCGCTCGGACATCAAGAAGGCGTATGTACAGCTTGCTGAAGGTCAATCCATTGACCTTACAGCCAAGCTGGGCTGACGCGGGGTAGGATACCATGGCACTCAAGCACTTTAATCCCACGACGCCAAGCACACGCGGCACCGTGCTGATTGATCGCAGCGAACTCTTCAAGGGCAAGCCGGTCAAGCAGCTTACGGAAGGCAAGAATAAGTCTGGCGGCCGTAACAATCATGGTCGTACCACGGTTCGTTTCCGTGGCGGCGGGCACAAGCAGTCCTATCGTTATGTTGACTTCAAGCGTCGCAAGTTCGATGTGGCCGCAACGGTCGAGCGTCTCGAATACGACCCGAACCGCACGGCGTTTATCGCGCTGATCAAGTATGAAGATGGCGAACTCGCCTACATTCTTGCTCCGCAGCGCGTGAAGGTTGGCGATCGCGTCATCTCCGGCGCTCACACCGACGTCAAGCCCGGCAACGCCATGCCGCTGGGTGCAATGCCGGTCGGAACGATCGTGCATAACATCGAGCTGAAGCAGGGCGCTGGTGGCAAGCTGGCACGCTCCGCGGGCACCTATGCCCAGCTGGTTGGCAAAGACGCCGGTTACGCTCAGATCAAGCTGCAGTCTGGTGAGCTGCGTCTTGTTCGCGGTGAATGTATGGCAACTGTTGGTGCGGTGTCCAACCCGGACAACATGAACCAGCACATGGGCAAGGCCGGTCGTTCCCGCTGGCTTGGGCGTCGTCCGCACAACCGTGGCGTTGTCATGAACCCGGTCGACCATCCGCATGGTGGTGGTGAAGGTCGTACCTCTGGTGGCCGCCATCCGGTTACCCCGTGGGGTGTTCCGACCAAGGGTTACAAGACGCGTGTTAACAAAAAGACGGATAGTTTGATCATCCGTCGCCGTAAGTCCGGCAAGTAAGAGGGGGCAAACAGAGATGGCACGTTCCGTCTGGAAGGGCCCGTTCGTTGACGGGTATCTGTTCGGTAAGGCTGAAGCGTCCCGCGCTTCTGGTCGTAATGAAGTGATCAAAATCTGGTCGCGTCGTTCGACGATCCTTCCGCAGTTCGTTGGACTTACGTTCGGCGTCTATAATGGTCACAAGTTCCTGCCAGTGCAGGTCACGGAGAACATGGTCGGTCACAAGTTTGGTGAGTTTTCACCTACGCGGACCTACACCGGTCATGGCTCTGACAAGAAGTCGAAGCGGGGCTGAAAATGAGCAAGCCGAAGCACATCCGCACGCTCGCTGATACGGAAGCGCAGGCAGTTGCCCGCAATATCCGCGTCAGCCCGCGTAAGCTGAACCTGGTCGCCGCAATGATCCGCAACCAGCCGGCTGACAAGGCTATCGCCGCTCTGACCTTCTCGCGTCGTCGTATCGCGCAGCAGGTCAAGAAGACTCTTGAGAGCGCTGTGGCCAACGCTGAGAATAACCACCAGCTCGATGTCGATCAGCTGGTGGTCAAGACGGCAGAAGTGGGCAAGTCCATCGTCATGAAGCGTTTCCACGCCCGTGGCCGTGGCCGTTCCGCTCGCGTCGAGAAGTTCTTCAGCCACCTGAAGATTGTTGTTGCCGAGCGTGCAGAAGCACCGGAAGAGACGAAGCCGTCTCGCGGAACCAACAAAGAGCAGAAGGCAGCCTGATCCATGGGACACAAGGTCAATCCGATCGGGCTTCGGCTCGGCGTCAACCGTACCTGGGACAGCCGCTGGTACGCCGGTCAAGATTACGCACGTCTGCTGCATGAAGACCTGAAGCTTCGTGCATTCCTGCGTCGCAAGCTCTCCGGCGCAGGCGTGTCCCGCGTTGTTATCGAGCGTCCGGCCAAGAAGCCCCGCGTGACCATCTACGCCGCCCGTCCGGGCGTCGTGATCGGCAAGAAGGGTCAAGACATCGACGCGCTCCGCAAGGAACTGAGCCGTATGGCGAAGACCGATGTGGCGCTGAACATCGTCGAGATCCGCAAGCCCGAAATCGATGCGACTCTCGTTGCCGAGAACATCGCTCAGCAGCTGGAACGTCGTGTTGCTTTCCGTCGTGCCATGAAGCGCGCAATTCAGTCGGCAATGCGTCTTGGTGCCCAGGGCATTCGGATCACCTGTGGTGGTCGTCTGGGTGGTGCTGAAATTGCTCGTGCCGAAAAGTATCGTGAGGGACGCGTTCCCCTGCATACGCTTCGCGCCGACATCGATTACGGTACGGCAACTGCCAAGACAACGTATGGTACCTGCGGTGTGAAGGTATGGATCTTCAAGGGTGAGATCCTGGCTCATGACCCGCTGGCACAGGATCGTCGTGCTGCGGAGCAGGCTCCCCAGCGCTAAGAGACTGTGAGCGAAAGCTCACAGTTTCATTGCTGGTGCTGATTTGAGGATTTAACAACATGCTTTCCCCGAAGCGGACAAAGTTTCGTAAGGCCCACAAGGGCCGCATTCACGGTCTGGCGAAAAGCGGAACCCAGCTCAACTTCGGTGCCTTCGGCCTGAAGGCGCTGGAGCCGGAGCGGATCACCGCTCGCCAGATCGAAGCCTCCCGTCGTGCGATCACGCGTGCCATGAAGCGTGCTGGTCGTGTGTGGATTCGTATTTTTCCGGATACTCCGGTCTCGACAAAGCCTGCAGAAGTGCGTATGGGCTCCGGTAAGGGTAACCCCGAGTACTGGGCCGCACGTGTCAAGCCGGGTCGTATCCTGTTCGAGATCGAAGGCGTTCCGCCTGAGGTCGCTAAGTTGGCCCTGAGCCTGGGTGCTGCAAAGCTTCCGATCAAGACCAAGTTCGTTCAGCGTATCGGAGACGCGTAATGGCCGACACGTACAAGCCTGCCGATCTGCGCGCGAAGAGCGAGGACGAGCTGAACGCTCTTCTGCTCGATCTCAAGCGCGAACAGATCAACTATCGTTTTTCAGCTGCCACCGGGCAGTCGGAGAACACAAGCCGCGTCAAGGTCGTGCGTCGTGCAGTTGCACGTATCAAGACACTGGCTCACACATCGAAGAACCGTGCGGGCGCCAAAACGTCCGCCGCTAAGTCCTGAGAGGAGACGGACGATGCCAAGGCGCGTCCTGACGGGTCGGGTCACGAGCGACAAGATGGACAAGACGGTTACCGTTCTTGTTGATCGTCGCATCATGCACCCGCTCTACAAAAAGTTTATTCGCCGCTCCAAGAAGTACGCGGCTCATGACGAAGAAAACGTCTGCCAGACGGGTGATCTGGTTCGCATCGAAGAATGCGCACCGATCTCTAAGCGCAAGACGTGGTCTGTCGTGTCGCGCAACGGTGAGGAGCTGGCTTCAGCATCCTCTTCCGTTAGCGCATAAGGGGGTAGGCACATGATTCATCCCGAGACCAACCTGGACGTCGCCGATAATTCGGGGGCACGTCGGGTGCAGTGCATCAAGGTGCTGGGCGGCTCCAAGCGGAAGACTGCCTCGGTCGGCGACGTCATTGTCGTGTCCGTCAAGGAAGCAATTCCCCGCGGCAAGGTGAAGAAGGGTGACGTCCATCAGGCCGTTATCGTCCGCACCTCTTACCCGGTTCGTCGCGCAGATGGCTCCGCCATTCGTTTCGACAAGAATGCCGCTGTTCTTCTGAACAAGCAGCAGGAGCCGATTGGTACGCGTATCTTTGGCCCGGTGGTTCGTGAGCTGCGTGCGCGCAAGTTCATGAAGATCATCTCGCTGGCTCCGGAGGTGCTGTAATGGCTGCTCGTATCAAGAAGGGTGACCAGGTTCTGGTCCTCTCCGGCAAGTCCCGTGGTGTTCGTGGTGAAGTTCTCGCTGTTATGCCGAAGGCCGAGAAGGCTGTTGTGCGCGGCGTAGCTATTGCAAAGCGTCACACGAAGCCCAACCGTGCTGGCGGAGAAGGTGGAATCGTCGAGCGTGAAATGCCGATTCATCTTTCGAACCTGAAGCTGGTTGATCCGAAGAGCGGCAAGCCGACGCGTGTTGGCTTCCGTATTCTGGAAGACGGTCGCAAGGTTCGTGTTGCCAAGGCAACCGGCGAAGTGATCGAAGGCTGAGGAACGCAACAATGAGCGAACAGAAGAACGCCTTGCCGCGTCTGCACCAGCGCTACGAAGAAGTGCTGAAGAAGCAGCTTCGTGAGCAGTTTGGCTATGCCAATGAACTCCAGGTTCCTAAGCTCGAGAAGATCGTGCTGAACATGGGTGTTGGTGAAGCCGCTGGTGACCAGAAGAAGCTTGATGCTGCTTTTGCGGAAATGACCGTGATTTCGGGTCAGAAGCCTGTCAAGACCCTTGCTCGCAAGGCTATTGCCGGCTTCAAGATCCGTGAAGGTCTCCCCATTGGCTGCAAGGTCACGCTTCGTCGTGCCCGCATGTACGAGTTTCTTGACCGTCTGGTGACGATCGCTATGCCGCGTATCCGCGATTTCCGCGGCCTGCCGGCAAACAAGGGCTTTGATGGGCATGGCAATTTTGCCATGGGCATCAAGGAACAGATCGTGTTTCCTGAGATCGAGTATGACAAGATCGATGCCGTTCGCGGTATGGACATCATTTTCGTGACCAGCGCCAAGTCTGATGCTGAAGCAAAGGCCCTGCTGAAGGCCTTTGATCTGCCGTTCAACGGCTGATCCATAATTTTTCAGACCGATCACGGTTAAAATCAGGATTCGGCCTTCCATTGGAAGGCCGCTTTCCTTTATAGACACGCTGATTGGAAAACCGTCGGGATAGGCCTGACAGGTTCCGGGAGAAAATTCGAGATGGCGAAGGTCTCAGCGGTAAACCGTAATAACCATCGCGCTGCCCTGGTGAAGCGCGATAAGGAAAAGCGGACCGCTCTCAAGAACATCATCAAGGATCGTACACTGTCGGTTGAAGACCGCTTTGATGCGACTCTTAAGCTGGCCCAGATGCCGCGGAATGGATCTGCGACCCGCGTCCGTTTGCGTTGTAAGCTTTCTGGTCGCCCTCGTGCCAACTATCGCAAGTTCGAACTGAGCCGTATTGCTCTGCGTGATCTTGCCTCCGCCGGCCAGATTCCTGGCATGGTTAAGTCGAGCTGGTAAAGGGTAGATCGAATGTCTTTGTCTGATCCACTGGGCGATATGCTGACCCGGATCCGCAATGCGCAGCGTGCCCGTCATGCTGTCTGCGTTGCGCCTGCATCCAAGCTGCGCGCAAGCGTTTTGGAGGCACTGAAGCGTGAAGGCTACATCCGTGGCTTCGCTGCTGAAGAGCTCCGCAAGGGTGTTGCGCAGCTCCGTATCGAGCTGAAGTATGTAGAAGGCCAGCCGGTCATTAAGGAAATCCATCGCGTTTCCAAGCCCGGCCGTCGCGTCTACTCGAAGATCAAGGAACTTCCGCGCGTTTATGCCGGCCTTGGTGTGTCGATCCTGTCCACCCCGCGTGGCGTCCTGTCGGACGTCGAGGCTCGCGCTGCCAACGTTGGCGGCGAGGTCCTCTGCCGCGTCTTCTAAGGAGGGTCGCATGTCTCGCGTAGGTAAATATCCCGTCGAAGTTCCGGCTGGCGTGCAGGTTTCCGTGGCTGATGGCTTTTTTAAGGCCAAGGGTAAGCTCGGCGAACTGACCGTTCCGGTGTCCCGTCACGTGGAAGTCAAGATTGAGGGCAGCAACGTTTCCGTTGCTCCTATCGGTCGTCGCTCTCGTGAAAACTGGACCATGTGGGGAACGACCCGCGCTCTGATCGCCAATACGGTCAAGGGCGTGTCCGATGGCTTCTCCAAGGGGCTTGAAATTCAGGGTACGGGTTTCCGTGCTGCTGTTCAGGGCTCTAACCTGGTGATGAATCTCGGTTTCTCACACGATGTTGTCTATCCGATTCCGGCAGGCATCAAGATCACCACTCCGCGTCCGACCGCAATCGTTGTTGAAGGTAACGATAAGCAGCGCGTTGGTCAGGTTGCGCTCGATATCCGCAGCTTCCGCAAGCCCGAGCCTTACAAGGGCAAGGGTGTTCGGTACGAGACCGAGGTTCTGCGTCGTAAGGAAGGTAAGAAGAAGTAATGGCATCGCAGCAAGGATTGCAGGAACGTCGCCGTCAGCGGCTTCGCTTCCAGCTTCGTCGCAAGAGCGGCGGCCGGCCGCGTTTGTCGGTCTTCCGTTCTAGCAAGCACATTCACGCCCAGATCATCGACGATGCACAGGGCCGCACACTTGCCAGTGCTTCCACGCTGGAAAAGACGCTCCGCGACGCTGGCAAGACCGGCGCCGACGTGTCTGCGGCTACGGTTATCGGTAAGCTGATTGCCGAGCGCGGCGTTGCAGCTGGCGTCAAGACCGTCGTGTTCGACCGCGGCTCTTATCTGTATCATGGCCGGGTCAAAGCCCTGGCAGAGGCTGCCCGTGAGGGCGGACTCTCGTTCTAAGGAGGATCACACATGGCACGTGAGCCAAGAGAAGGCGGCCGTGGTGGTCGTGAGCGCGAGCAGGGCGATGATCTGGTCGATAAGCTCGTAACCATCAACCGTGTCGCCAAAGTTGTGAAGGGTGGTCGCCGTTTTGCGTTCGCCGCCCTCGTGGTTGTTGGTGACCAGAAGGGGCGCGTTGGTTACGGTGCGGGCAAAGCCCGTGAAGTTCCCGAGGCAATCCGCAAGGCAACCGAGCGCGCAAAGCGCACGATGATCCGCGTACCGATGAAGGAAGGGCGTACCCTTCATCATGATACGTTCGGTCACTACGGTGCCGGCAAGGTTGTTGTTCGTGCGGCTGAAGCTGGTACGGGTATCATTGCTGGTGGCCCGATGCGTGCAGTGTTTGAAAGCCTCGGCGTCAACGACGTTGTGGCCAAGAGCCTCGGCACGCGGAACCCGCACAATATGATCAAGGCGACCTTCGCTGCGCTTGAGAAGGCCAGTAGCCCGCGTCATGTTGCTTCCCGTCGCGGCAAGAAGGCTGCAGAACTGTTTGGCAAGCGCGAGCAGGGTCAGACAGAAGCGGAGGTGACAAATGGCTGAGAATGGCAAGACCGTCCAGGTTACGCAGATCGCATCGGTCATCGGTCGTAAACCGGGCCAGGCTGAGACCATCACCGGTCTTGGCCTGCGTGGAATTGGTTCCACGCGTACGCTGGAGGATACTCCGGCCGTGCGTGGAATGATCCGCAAGGTTGCCCACCTCATCAAGGTGGAGGGTTGAAATGAACCTCAACGAACTGCGCGATAACGAGGGCTCTCGTTACCGCAAGAAGCGTCTCGGACGCGGCATCGGGTCCGGTAAGGGCAAGACGTCTGGCCGTGGCGTCAAGGGTCAGAAAGCTCGTGAGGGTGTCTCCCTCAACGGCTTCGAGGGTGGTCAGCTTCCGCTGTATCGTCGTATGCCGAAGCGTGGCTTCGTGAACATTTTCCGCAAGGAATATGCTCCGGTGAACCTCGGTGCGATCTCCAAGGCCATCGAAAGCGGAAAGCTGGACAAGGCTGCAACCGTCAATGAGGAGGCCCTGCGCAAGGCTGGTCTCGTTAACGGCAGCAAGCTGGCCGGTGTCCGTCTTCTTGCCCATGGTGAGCTTTCGCATGGCGTGACCATCGAAGTGGCTAGCGCTTCCGCTGCGGCTTTGGCTGCGGTTGAGAAGGCTGGCGGTACCGTCAAGGTGCTCGAAACCAAGAAGGAAGCTCAGGCTGACGCCTGATATTTCTTCTCCGGGCTTCGGCCTGGAATAGGGTTGGATAGTGAACAGCGTCCCGTGCTCTCGTGCGGCGACGCTGTTTTCATGAAAGGACAGGTGGATGGCTTCCGCAGCAGAGCAGCTCGCCGCCAATCTCAATATGAGTTCGTTTTCCAAGGCGATCGAACTCAAGAAGCGCATCTGGTTTACCTTGGGTGCGCTGATCGTCTATCGGCTTGGTACGTATATTCCGGTTCCTGGCGTTGATGCGACTGTGATGGGGCAGCTTCTGGCCCAGCATCAGGGTGGTATCCTAGGAATGTTTGACATGTTCACGGGTGGTGCGCTTGGGCGTATGACCGTGTTCGCGCTGAACATTATGCCGTATATCAGTGCCTCGATCATCATCCAGCTTCTTTCCACGGCGCTTCCGTCCATGGAAGCAATGAAGAAGGAAGGTGAGGCGGGTCGTAAGAAGCTCAATCAGTACACGCGCTATCTTACGGTTTTCATCGCTCTTTTTCAGGCCTATGGCATTGCCGTAGGGCTTGAGAATATGACGGCGCATGGTGCGAATGCTGTGGTGGCCCCGGGGATGTTCTTTATTGCATCCTGTGTCGTGACGCTTGTGGGCGGCACGATGTTCCTGATGTGGCTTGGAGAGCAGATCACGTCCCGAGGTGTTGGGAACGGGATTTCCCTCATCATTTTCGCCGGTATCGTGGCGAATCTGCCGCATGCTCTTGCCAGTCTTTTTGAGCTTGGCCGGACGGGGGCGCTTTCGCCCATTTTCGTTGTGATCTTCCTTGTTCTGGCGATTGCTGTTATTGGCTTCATCGTCTTTATGGAACAGGCACAGCGTCGCGTCGTGATCCAGTATCCGAAACGCCAGGTTGGAAACCGTATTTTTGGTGGTGACTCCACTCACATGCCACTGAAGGTCAATACGGCCGGTGTCATTCCACCGATTTTTGCGTCTTCCGTTCTTCTGATTCCGGTGACTATCTCCGGCTTCATGAACGGGCATTCGATGCCGGGATGGCTTTCGGTTCTTGGTCAGCAGCTGGGGCAGGGACAGCCTCTGTACATGCTGTTCTATGCAGCGATGATCCTGTTCTTCTCTTATTTCTATGCGGCGATCACGTTCAATCCCGAGGAAACGGCGGAAAACCTGCGCAAGCAAGGAGGCTTCATTCCAGGTATTCGCCCAGGCGCAAGCACCGCAACGTATTTCGACAAGATCTTGTCCCGTCTGACGGCGATCGGTGCAATGTACCTCGTGGTGGTCTGTCTGTTGCCGCAGATTTTGATCAGCAAATATAACGTGCCGTTCTATTTTGGTGGAACCAGTCTGATCATTATCGTGTCAGTCACGATTGATACGGTAACACAGGTTCAGTCCCATCTGGTGGCACACCAGTATTCGGGCTTGATCCGCAAACAGCGTAGCCGCGGTTCCCGTGGTGGCATTCCGGGAGGCTCAAAGCGTCGATGAACATCATTCTTCTTGGTCCCCCGGGAGCAGGCAAGGGAACCCAGGCCAAACGTCTTGAAGCTTTCTATGGCTTTAAGCAGATTTCCACTGGCGATATGCTGCGGGCGGAAGTTGCTGCGGGTTCGGCGATTGGCAACGAAGCCAAGGCAATCATGGAGAAGGGGCAGTTTGTTCCAGATCCGATTATTGTCGCCATGATCGAGAACCGGATTGCACAGCCGGACTGCGAGCAGGGCTTTATTCTCGATGGTTTCCCGCGAACCGAAAGTCAGGCTGAGGCGCTGGATGCCATGCTGTCTCAGCGCGGTCTGACGATCGATGCCGTTATCCTTCTAGACGTCAACGAAGAAGAACTCGTGGAGCGGATCGCCAGCCGTCGCGGCGAAGATGGTACGAGACGTCCGGATGACAATCCCGATGTGGTCCGTGCCCGGCTGGATGTCTATCGCAAGCAGACCGCTCCCATCCTTCCTTATTATGAGAAGGCCGGGCGCCTGTTGCATGTCGACGGCATGAAAGATGTTGAGAGCGTTGGTAAAGAGATCGATGCCATCGTCGCGACAGTACAGAAACACTGACCATTCTGATAGAATCACGAAAAAGTGATCCCTATCATTTGACTCAGGTAGGGTGGGCAGTATATTGCGCGCCCTCGACACAGGTGCAGTCAGACCGTCTGTGAGCTTGCCGGAATCGGCAGGTGACAGGTCCGGCTGCGAGATAATCGACCTGGCCATGGCCGGGCACGTAACAGTCTGGTACGGCCTTGAGCCGTTCCAATGGGAGTAACAGGCGTGGCACGTATTGCCGGCGTAAACATTCCGACCAACAAGCGGGTCGTCATTGCCCTGCGTTATGTCTACGGCATCGGCCCGTCGACAGCGCAGTCCATCTGCAGCAAGCTCGAAATCCCCGATGCTAAGCGCGTCAACGAGCTGTCTGACGATGAAATCGTGAAGATCCGCGAGCTGATCGATTCCGAACTGCGCGTTGAAGGCGACCTCCGTCGCGAGACCGCAATGAACATCAAGCGTCTGATGGACCTCGGTTGCTACCGTGGCCTTCGTCACCGTCGTGGCCTGCCGGTCCGCGGTCAGCGCACGCACACCAATGCCCGTACCCGCAAGGGCAAGGCAGTGGCGATTGCCGGCAAGAAGAAGGTCACACGCTAATCTGCGTCTGACATCTTTATCGACGTTTTTCGTTAAACTTTTAGGACGACCTCTCTCATGGCCAAGGCCGCTGCTCCGCGTATCCGTAAAAAGGAACGCAAAAATATCATTTCCGGTGTTGCTCACGTGCTTTCCACGTTCAACAATACCATGATCACCATTTCTGACGCACAGGGCAACGCGATTGCCTGGTCGTCGTCGGGTGCGCAGGGCTTCAAAGGCTCCCGTAAGTCCACGCCGTATGCTGCTCAGGTTGCTGCAGAAGACGCCGGCCGCAAGGCACGCGAGCATGGCATGGAAACGCTTGAGATCGAGGTCTCCGGTCCGGGTTCGGGGCGTGAAAGCGCTCTCCGTGCCCTTCAGGCCGTAGGGTTCAACATTACGTCCATCCGCGACATGACGCCCGTGCCGCACAATGGCTGCCGTCCCCGGAAGCGTCGTCGCGTCTGAGTGATGCTTTGCTGCGTATCGCGCGCGATACGCAGCATTTGTAAGTGATTGCATCTTTTGCCGCACCTCTGGTGCGGGCCCAGGTGCCGCCAATTTCCCTTGGCGTGCTTCGTTGTTTGAAAGGCCACGACCTTGGTTCTCCAGAAAAACTGGCAGTCCCTCATCAAGCCGGAGAAGCTTGAAGTCGAGCCCGGACCGGTTGCCTCGCGCATCGCCACTGTCGTGGCCGAGCCTCTGGAACGCGGCTTCGGCATGACGCTCGGTAACGCATTGCGTCGTATTCTGCTGTCGTCGCTGCAGGGCGCTGCCGTGACCGCCATTCAGATCGATGGCGTGCTGCACGAGTTCTCTGCCGTGCCGGGTGTTCGCGAAGACGTCACGGACATCGTCCTGAACGTCAAGCAGCTTGCTCTGCGCATGCATGGTGAAGGCCCCAAGCGCATGATCCTGACGGCTACGGGCCCAGGTGAAGTGACGGCTGGCCAGATCCAGGCGGGTCATGACATCGAGATCATGAATCCTGATCTCGTGATCTGCACGCTTGATGACGGTGTGAAGCTCGGCATGGAATTCACAGTCAATATGGGCAAGGGCTATGTTGCAGCAGCAGCAAACCGTCCGGAAGATGCCCCGATTGGCCTGATTCCCATCGACGCGATCTATTCGCCGGTGCGTCGGGTTTCCTACAAGATCGAGCAGACGCGTGTCGGTCAGGTTACTGACTATGACAAGCTGCTGCTGACGGTCGAGACCAACGGTGCGGTGACTCCGGAAGACAGCCTGGCTCTCGCAGCCCGGATTCTTCAGGACCAGCTGCAGCTGTTCATCAACTTCGATGAGCCGCGTCCGGTCCAGCATGAAGAGCCGCAGGATGACCTGCCGTTCAACCGCAATCTTCTTCGCAAGGTTGACGAGCTCGAGCTGTCGGTGCGTAGCGCCAACTGCCTCAAGAACGACAACATTGTCTATATTGGCGATCTGGTGCAGAAGTCCGAACAGGAAATGCTCCGCACGCCTAATTTCGGGCGCAAGTCGCTCAACGAGATCAAGGAAGTTCTCACCGGTATGGGGCTGTCGCTCGGCATGAGCGTCCCGGCCTGGCCGCCCGAGAACATCGAGGATCTGGCCAAGCGTCTCGACGAGACGTTCTGAGAACTTTCAAGGTAAGGAAAACTAGCAATGCGTCATGGTGTGAGCGGGCGTAAGCTCAATGTCACCTCTTCTCACCGCGCTGCCATGTTCCGCAACATGGCCGTGGCTCTCATCAAGCACGAGCAGATCACGACGACGCTGCCGAAGGCGAAGGAACTTCGCCCGGTGGTCGAGAAGCTGATCACGCTCGGCAAGCGTGGCGATCTGCACGCCCGTCGTCAGGCTTTCGCACAGCTTCGTGACGACGCTGTAGTGACGAAGCTGTTCTCGGCTGTTGCTGAGCGCTACAAGGGACGTGCCGGTGGTTACTCCCGCGTTCTGAAGGCTGGCGTTCGTTATGGCGACAATGCCGATATGGCCGTGATCGAACTGATTGATCGTGATGTCGCTGCAAAGGGCCAGGATAGCGGACCGAAACAGAACGTTGCAGAGGAGCAGGAAGCCGCCTAAGGCTCCTGTTTTCGAAGCTTTGAAAAAAGGCCGGGGCAGGAATGCCCCGGCCTTTTTTGATTCGTGGTTTCTTTCCCGCGATGTTGTGTGATATGCAGTCCTCACTCTTTGCAGACCCATTCCTGTCCTTTGTCGGGACAGCGTGAAATTCCGTTTCCTTACGGGAATGGTTCCCGCCCTTTTTGGAGAACGTTCGTCGTTCTTTGCGGTGGGGCTGCACAATTCTGAGAAACAGGTCCGAGCACTCTCGTAGGGCCTGCCACGACGCATCGAATATGTATCCTGGCAATGAGGCCTGGATGGGTTCGTGATGCGTCAAGCGTTTGGAGAGCGTTATAATGTCCGAATCTTCCCCCCCCAAGCACGGGCTTGCGGAAGCCCTTGGGATACCCAGAGCTCTGTTCTGGGCATTTGTGGGACAGCTCCTGTTTATGGTCGGTGATGGCGTGGAGGCGGGGTATCTCGATACCTACATGCTTCATCACGGCCATACGCAGGGTTTCGTGAACGAAATGTTTACTTTCTACGGCATTACCGTGATGATCGCCGCCTGGTTCTCCGGGCCTCTTTCCGATCTCATGGGGCCGAAGAAAGTCATGTGGCTTGGTCTCATCCTGTGGACCATTCTTGAAGTGGGCTTCCTGTCTCTGGGTCTTGGACCCAACAGCGGACCGATGATCCTGCTTTTCTATACACTTCGTGGTTTTGCCTATCCGCTCTTTGCGTATGGTTTCCTTGTCTGGATCGCCGCCGCCACGCCGACCGCCATGTTGGGTTCAGCTGCAGGCTGGTTTTGGTTTTCCTTCTCCGCTGGCCTGCCGACGCTTGGTTCACAGTTCGCACGTTTTGCCATTCCGCAAATCGGTGAGCTTCGAACCTTCTGGTGCTCCCTCGGGCTGGTAATCATCGGTGGTCTTGTTGCTCTGTTGTTTACGCATGAGCCGACCGGCAAGAAGCGCCTTCTGCCCGACCATGTTCCGACCAAGGACATTTTCTTTGGCTCCATGAGCATCATGTGGCGTGAGCCCAAGACACTGATTGCCGGTATCGTCCGTGTGATCGATACGTCTTCGGAATATGCGTTCCTGGCGATCATGCCGGCGTTTTTTGTCGACCATCTCGGCTTTTCTCTTGGGCAGTGGCTGAACCTGCTGTCGCTTATTTTTCTGAGCAACATCCTGTTCAATCTCGTTTCGGGGATGGTTGCCGATAGCCTTGGGCACCGTTTGGTTGTCTCCGTGTTCGGTGGTATCGGCGGCTTTATCGCCATTCCGTTGTTCTATTATGTGCCGCTGTGGTTCCCCGGAAACTTCTGGGCTGTGGCCGCTGCAGGCATTTTTTATGGTGCGACCGTTGCGGCCTTCGTTCCGCTCTCCGGCCTGATGCCGCAGATCTGCCCGCGCGAGAAAGCGGCTGCCCTCTCCATTCTGGGTCTGGGTGCTGGCGCGTCTACCTGGGTTGGTCCGGCAGTCGTGGCCGGCTGTGAAGCTGTCTTTGGTCCGGGGATGCAGTATGTGATCTGGACCTTTGCCGTGATTTACCTGGCCTCTGCTGGCATGACGATGGCTCTGACCATCTCGCCGGAAGCACGTCGCTATAGCGAAGAAGCTGCAGCACGGGGCGAGAGCGCTCCAGTGGTTGGGCACTGAGTTCAGGGCATTCCGTCATCGCCCTGACGCTGTAAAAGAAGGGGGCAGTCCGGGGGCGGGCTGCCCCCTTCCGCGTTGGGAGCTCGTCATGTCAAGGAGAAGAATTATGGACGCCGATCTGGAACAGTATCTGGAGGCAGGAGTAGGGCGGTTGCAGGACGATGCCAGCGCCTGTCCCTGGATGAACGGTTTTGAGAAAAAAGTTTCCAGTGCTGCAAGAGAAACTGAGGCACTTGTCAGTGATTTGATGGTGGATCAGCCAGTGTTCTGGTTGATGGTCTCGTTTTTTATAGGGATTTTGTTGGGAAAAGGTCTTTTTCGGAAAAATTAAACTTCCGCAAGCTCATCACGTTACGACATGACCACGAACTCTTGGGCGAGGAGCCTGCGTCATGCTGCACTATGCGATTGTTTTCTTTATCATTTCCATCATTGCCGGTGTTTTTGGCTTTTCTGGTATTTCGGCCGCAACGGCTGGGATCGCCAAGCTGTTCTTCATCATCTTCCTTGTGCTGGCAGTTCTGGCCATTCTCGCAGGTGTTGCGGGACTGCAGGCTCTCTGATTCCGTAAGGCGAGGCGGATATGAAAAGGGCGGGTGCCGATGGCCCCGCCCTTTTTCTGTGCTTCAGTTTCCGTTCTTGTCCTTCTGGATGAAAGACGGAAGCAGTGGATTGTCCGTCTGGAGCGAATTTTTGCTGGGAAGTTGCTGTGTGGTCCAGCCGCCGCCAAGATCCGTTATGAGCTTTACTTCGGCAAGGAACTGTTGCTGCCGTACGCTGAGCTGGGTCTCCTGATACTGCAGGGCGTTTTGCTCGGCTGTGATGACCGTCGTATAGATCTGCGTCCCGGCAAGATATTCGTTCATCGAAACCTGAACCGCAGTCTCGGCGGATTTGACGGCAGCATTCTGCAGTGCCAACTGCTGATCAAGATAATGCAGGCCTGACATCTGATCCTCGGTATCCTGCAGTGCGGCCAGGACTGTCTGACGGTAAGTGGCAACAGCGTTGTCGTAATCGGCTTCCGCACTGCGAACTGCAGCGGAGCGCGAGCCGCCCTCGAAGATGGTTTCCGATGCCGCAGCACCAAGGCTCCAGGTTCGGGTAGCGGTCTGGATCAGCTGCTGGAGCGGATTGCCGCTGTAGCCGTAGGATGCGGAGAGGGTGACCTGCGGGAAGAAAGCCCCGATCTCGTATCCGATTTCGGCATTATAGGCTTCCATGTTCCGCTCGGCCTCCGCCACGTCCGGACGGCGCTGAAGCAGCATAGACGGGACCGCCACAGGCGCTGAGGGAATCGTCTCTGGTAGAGGAGAGGGCGCCAGCGTGAGCTCTGCCGGAGCGCGGCCCGTCAGCATTGCGATGGCATGCTCATATTGCGAACGGGCAATATGCGCGTTGGAAAGGCTGGCCTGTGTCGATTGCAGGAGATACCGTGCCTGAAGCACACTTGTGGGGTCGGCGACACCGGCATCGAGCTGGTTCTGGAGGATCTCCAGGTTGTGGCGATACAGGTCCACGTTGCGGGCGTAGAGCGCAATCAGGCTGTCCTGATAACGCAGATCGAAATAATCCTGAGCCAGCTGGAGCTGATAAGACAGGCGCATGTTCGCAACCAGTGCGGCGTCGGCCTGGGTTGCTGCGACCTGTTCCTGCACCTGACGGCGGATCATGCCCCAGACGTCCACGGTCCAGCTTGCCGAGGGGCCGGTCGTCCATGTGTTGGACGTATAGGACCGGCTGACCGAGTAGGCGACGCCGCTGCTGGTATTCGAAGTGCTGCTGCCCTCCGAGTTGCGGCTGAAGCTGAACTTGCCGCTCAGGGTCGGGAAAAGCTGGGCACGGATCGAGTCAATCGTGGCAGCAGCCTTGCGGTACTGCGCCTCGTATTCCTTCAGGCTTTGATTGGATTTGGCAACCCGCTCTTCTAGGTCGTTCAGGACGGGATCGTTGAAGATCGTCCACCAGTCTCCTTTGGGCATCTTTGCAAGATCCGGCGCGGCAGCCTGCCAACCGGGAGGCGGGGGCGCTTCTTTGAATTTGGCAGAGATGATGGCCTTCGGGCGATGATAGTTCGGCCCGACCATGCCGCCGATGCAGCCGCTCAGGAAAGGCAGGGTCGCTGCCCCCAGCAGGGCAGTGCGCAGGGTAGACTTACGGAGGGCGGTCATCAGGACTGTGTTTCCCGGGAAGAAAGATGGAAGAAGGAGGCAATATGGGCCCGCAGACGGCCCATGGCGCGCCCGAACCGGTCGAGATACAGGAAAATGACGGGCGTGCTGTAGAGCGTCAGAAGCTGGCTGACCACGAGGCCGCCCAGGATGGCGATGCCCAGCGGGCGCCGCAGTTCACAACCATACCCGTTGCCGATGATCAGGGGTACGGCGCCGAACGCGGCTGCCAGCGATGTCATGAGGATCGGACGGAAGCGAAGATGGCTCGCCTGGCGAATGGCATTTGTGGGGGACAGGCCTTCACGCTGTGCCACCAGGGCGAAGTCGATCAGCATGATCGCATTCTTCTTGACGATACCGATCAGCAGGATCACGCCGATCATCGCCATGAGAGAAAACTCTTCACCGCAGACCTGAAGGGCCAGGATGGCGCCCACACCCGCAGATGGCAGGGTCGAAAGGATCGTCAGGGGGTGGATCAGGCTCTCATAGAGAATGCCCAGCACGATATAGACGGCCGCGAGTGCCGCGAGGATCAGTAGGGCCTCGCTGCCGACGGACTTCTGGAAGGCCGCCGCGTTACCGGCAAACCCGCCATGAATGTCCGCAGGAACATGCAGCTTGACCATGGCGGCCTGAACGGCATCGACAGCGGGACCAAGTGAGACACCCGGGGCAAGATTGAAGGAGATGGTCGTCGCGACGGATTGTCCTTCATGGCTGACGGTCAGGGCCGTGTTGGTGTTGCGCTGGCGTGAGACGACGGAGAGCGGCACCATCGTAGATGCGCTTGTGGTCACGGCAGAACCGCTTGAGGCTGATTTGCCGCCGGCGAGCGCGTTGGCCACCGAGTTCTGATAGGAGATTTCGCTCTCGGACAAGGTCGTCGTCGTATTTGTAACTTTGACGCGGATGTTGTTGGACGCCGTTCCGCCTGCGGCTGTCCCGCCTGAAATGCTGATCCACATCTGATCCAGCATCGACGGGTCCTGCCAGTAGCGGGGGGCCGCTTCCATGACGACGCGGTACTGGTTGAGATTGCCGTAGATGATGGAGGCCGAGCGCTGGCCGAATGCATCATAGAGCGTGTTGGAAATCAGCTGTGGAGTGACGGAGTAGCGGGCTTCCGTATCGCGGTTGATCGCGATGTTGATGCCCTGTCCCCCCTGTTCCACGTCCGAGGTAACGTCCATGAGTTCCGGTAGCTTCGAGAGTGCAGCCACGATCTTCGGCGTCCATTCGAACAGGTCCTCGGCCGAAGGCCCTTCCAGAGAATACTGATAGGCGGCATCGCCGGGACGCGCACCCGTCCGGACGCTGCCCGGTGCCATCAGGCGGAGTTGCGCGCCAGGGATGTGGGAGAACCGGCGGGTCAGGCGCTGGATGGTCGTGGCGAGATCGTCCGTGCGTTCTGATTTGGGCTTGAGGGCGACGAACATGTTGGCGGAGTTGGCCGAACGCCCGCCTACACCGCCCATGACGCCCACGACATCACGATCGGATGCGACGGTTTTCATGGCCTTGACTACGATTTTCTGGAGCGCCTGAAACGAAATCGACTGGTCGGCGACGACGCGACCCATGATCTGTCCGGTATCTTCGGACGGAAAGAAGCCCTTGGGCATCTTCACATACAACACACCTGCAAGAACCAGCGTGGCGGGCAGAGACATCGCGATCAGGAACTGGTGCCTCAGCGCCCAATCGAGGGAGCGCCCGTAACCTGCGGTAATGCCGCTGATGACGCGTTCGAGGAAGCGGCCGATTTTTTTCCACAGGCCCGGACCCTGATCGTCCGTATGGGTCAGGAGTTGGGCGCTGATCATGGGCGTCAGCGTCAGGGACAGGATCAGCGAGATGCAGAGCGTGATGACCATGGTCATCGCGAATTCATGGAACAGGCGCCCGGCAATGCCGCCCATCAGCATGATCGGCGCGAAGACGACAATCAGCGAGACGGTGATCGAGACGACGGTGAAAGCCACTTCCGTCGTGCCCTTAATGGCGGCTTCCTGCCGTTCGTACCCCATTTCCATGTAGCGGGCGATGTTTTCCAGAACGACGATGGCATCATCGACCACGAAGCCGGTTGAGATTGTCAGGGCCATCAGCGACATGTTGTCGAGCTGGTATCCCATCAGCGACATCGCGCCGAAAGTGCCAATGATCGAGACCGGAACTACGATGGCCGGCACCATGATGGCCGACAGGCTGCGCAGGAATAGCAGGACGACCGCCACCACGAGCACAACGGCAATGATGAGCGTCTGTTTCGTGTCGTCCAGCGAGGCCCGGATTGTCTTGGAGCGATCGATCAGGATCGAGATATTGGTGTTGCCGGGCAGGGCGGACTGCAGGACAGGCAGGCGGCTGCGGATGCCGTCGATTGTTTTGATGACATTGGCCCCGCCCTGGGTGAACACGGTACAGATGATGGCCGCCTGACCATTCAGGTAGCCAGCCTGACGGAGATCCTCGACGCTGTCATTGACCTCCGCAACGTCTGTGAGACGGACGGGCTGGCTATTACGGTAGGCGATGATCAGGTCGCGGTATTCTTCGGCCTTCGTGGCCTGGTCGTTGGTGGAGAGCATCATGCGCGCTCCATTGGCGTCCAGAAAGCCCTTGGGGGTGTGTGCGTTGGCAGACGCCAGGGCCGCGCGAAGATCCTCGAATCCGATCCCGTAACGGAACAGTCGAAGCGGATTGATTTCGACGCGCACGGCCGGCAGGGAGGCGCCCCGGATGTCCACATCGCCCACGCCTTCGATCTGGCTGAGCTGCGGGATCAGGATATTACTGGCGAAGTCGTAGAGTTCCTGCGGCGTTCGGGTGCTGGATGTTAGTGTCAGCGCAAGAACGGGGGGGCCGTTCGAGTTGGCCTTCATGTAGGTCGGATTGCTGCGCAGGGTCGTGGGCAGATCCTGTCGCGCACCCTGCAATGCTGCTTCCACGTCACGTGCTGCGCCATTGATGTTCCGCGACAAGTCGAACTGCAGCGTGATGCGCGTCTGGTTGACCGTGGATTCCGACGTCATTTCGGTCACGCCGGAAATCGCGCCCAGATGCCGCTCCAGAGGTCCGGCGATCGTGCTTGCGATTTCGGACGGGGAGCCGCCGGGCTGGTTCGCGGTCACCATGATGACCGGGAAATCCACGTTCGGAAGATCGGCGACTGGCAGGGCGAAATACCCCATGATGCCGCCTATCACGAGAGCGACGGCCAGCAGCGTCGTGCCGACGGGCCTCAGGACGAAGAGGCGAACCAGATTCACGGAGCGCCTGTCTGAGGGTTGGAGGTCTGGGGCTTCGAAGGTGGACCGCTGCGACGGTGGCGCTTGAGGAAGGCGCGGGTTTTCGTGCCGAGTTCATCCATGAACAGATAGATGACAGGCGTGGTGAACAGGGTCAGGAGCTGCGACATCATCAGGCCGAAGACGATGGCCACACCCAGCGGACGGCGCAGTTCGGAACCGACACCCGTGCCAAGCAGCAGGGGTAGGGCGCCGAACAGGGCGGCCAGCGTGGTCATCAGGATCGGACGGAAACGGAGCATGGCCGCGCGCTTGATGGACTCAAGGGGCGTATGGCCTTCCAGACGTTCGGCTTCGAGCGCGAAGTCGATCATCATGATGGCGTTCTTCTTCACGATACCGATCAGCAGCACGATGCCGATGATGCCCATGATGTCGAGATCCATCCCGAACAGATAGAGACCGATCAGCGCACCGATGGCGGCGGAAGGCAGGGTGGAGAGGATCGTGATCGGGTGGATATAGCTCTCATAGAGAATGCCCAGCACGATATAGACTGCGATCACAGCCGCCATGACCAGCCAGACCTCGTTCGACAGTGACGAGCGGAAGGCTGCGGCTGTGCCCTGGAAGGCAGTCTGGAACTCGGGCGGCAGGCCGATCTGCTTTTCCACGCGTTCGATCGCGTTGGTCGCGGTGCCCAGCGAATAGCCATTGGCCACGTTGAACGAGACGGTCGTGGCGGGGAATTGTCCGTAATGGCTGATCAGCAGGGGAGAAAGCGCGTGGGTGATCGTTGTCACCTGCGACAGTGGTACGAGACCGGACGTCGGCTGTCGTGTCGGGCCGGATGTGCTGGCGCCGGCTTCGGAGGAGATGCCCGGCAGGTAAAGCTGGCTCAGGGATGTCAGATCGGTCTGGAGTTTCGGATCGGCTTCCAGAATGACGCGGTACTGGTTGGACTGCGTGTAGATCGTGGTGATCTGACGCTGGCCGTAGCTGTCATACAGAAGATTGTCGATCGTCTGCGGCGTGATGGAGTATCGCGCGCCGGTCGGACGGTCGAGCGAAAGCTGGGCGACCAGTCCCTCGGCCTGAAGATCGGACGTTACATCCGTCAGGGACGGCTCCTTGCGCAGAGCGTCCACGAATTTCGGCACCCAGGTTTTGAAGGTGTTGTAATCCGGGTTTTCCAGCATGAACTGGTATTGCGTGGCAGAAATCGAGGAATCCAGCGACAGATCCTGGATCGGCTGAACATAAAGTTCGGTACCGGTCACCTGCTGCCCGACGGACGACAGGCGGCGCAGGATCGTCTGAAGGTCGCTCGTCCGTTGTTCACGCGGCTTGAGGTTGATCAGGAAGCGACCGACATTCAGCGTCATGTTCTGGCCGTCGATGCCGACGAAGGACGAGATGCTGGCGACGTCCGGGTCCTTGAGGATGACGTTTCCAAGGGCGGCCTGACGATCTTTCATGCCTTCGAAGGAAATCGCCTGCGACATCACGGAAATGCCCTGGATGACGCCGGTATCCTGTGTCGGGAAAAAGCCCTTGGGAATGGTCCAGGCAAGAACGCCCGTCAGGACGATCGTGCCGAGTGTGACCAGAAGGGTTGTGACACGGAAGCGCAGCACGACATCGAGCCAGCGGCCATAGCCCGCGATCAGCGCATTGAGGCCATGCTCAGTGCTGTTGGACAGGCGGCTCCAAACCGTATTTTTCGTGGAGGGCGCGTGCGTATCGGAGAGCAGTCGCGCACACATCATCGGCACCAGCGTCAGGGCGACAATGGCGGAAATGATGATGGTGATGGACAACGTCATCGCGAATTCATGGAAGAGACGCCCGACGACATCCTTCATGAACAGCAGCGGGATCAGCACAGCGATCAGCGAGACCGTCAGTGAGATGATGGTAAAGCCGATTTCGCCTGCACCTTTGAGAGCGGCGGTGTAGCGGTCCTCGCCGGCCTCAACGTAACGCGCGATGTTCTCGATCACGACGATGGCGTCATCGACGACGAAGCCGGTCGCGATGGTCAGGGACATCAGCGACAGATTGTCGAGCGAGAAGCCCAGCAGATACATCGCCGCCAGAGTACCGATCAGCGACAGCGGAACGGAGAGGCTGGGAATGATCGTCGCTGGAACATTCCGTAGGAACACGAAGATTACGCCCACGACCAGCAGCATGGCCAGTGCGAGTTCGTATTCCACGTCATTGACCGAGGCGCGGATCGTTGTGGTCCGGTCAGTCAAAGGAGTGACGTCGATGCCAGGCGGAAGGTCGAGTTTGAGTTGCGGCAGGACACGCAGCACGTTGTCCACAACGCCGATGACGTTCGCGCCGGGCTGGCGCTGCACGTTCAGGATCAGCGCAGGTGTGCGGTTGGCCCAGGCGGCGAGCTGTGCGTTTTCTGCGCCTTCGATGACGGTCGCGATGTCGCGCACGCGGATCGGACCGTTGTTCTGGTACGCGATCACCTGGTTCATGAGCTGTTCGACGGACTGGATCTGACCATCGATGCGCAGGGAGGTGGAGCGTTTGGGGCCGTCGAACGTACCGGTCGGGGAATTAACGTTCACTGTGCTGATGATGGTGCGCAGGGTGTCGATCGCGATGCCGTAAGATGTCAGCTTCGGGATGTTGACCTGAATCCGGTACGCCTTGCGGTTGCCGCCCGATAGGGTGACAAGACCGACGCCGGAAATCTGGCTGATCTTCTGCTCAAGCCGCGTGTTGACGTAATCTTCGACTTCAGGAAGCGGCAGCGTTTTCGACGTAATGCCGAGCGTCAGGACGGGTGTGTCCGCCGGATTGACCTTCGCATAGATCGGGGGCGCGGGCAGATCGCTCGGCAGCAGGGAGGTGGCGTTGTTGATCGCGGCCTGGACTTCCTGCTCGGCCACGTCCATCGACATGTCGAGCCCGAAGCGCAATGTCACGACCGACGCGCCACCCGAGGACTGGGACGTCATCTGGTCCAGTCCGGCCATCTGGCCAAGCTGTGTTTCCAGAGGGGCGGTGACGGACGTACTCATCACGTCCGGGCCAGCGCCCGGATAGAATGTCGAGACCGTGATCGTTGGATATTCGACCTGCGGCAGGGCTGACACGGCCAGGAAGTGATAGCCGAGCAGACCGCTCAGCAGAATGGCGAACATCAGGAGGCTGGTGGCAACCGGGCGCTCGATGAACAGGCGGGACGGATTCACGGTCTTGCTGTTCCCTAATCTTGCTGTTCTGGGCGGCGATCAGTGGTTGCCGGTATCGGCGGGCGAGGACGGATCGTTGGTTTTCTGCGGTGCGTCGGAGCTCTGCTGCCCGTTGCGGTGACGGCGGTGCTGACCTGCGGTCTGCTGCTCGGCTTCCGAGGTCTGCTTTGCTGCCGAAGACGTGTCGGGGATCGAGACCTTCTGGCCGGGACGCAGATGGCTGACGCCATCTGTCACGACACGGTCACCGTCGTTCAGGCCTTTCTGGATCACGGCGTTCGCGTTGTTGGTGGCCCCCACGGTGACGGGGACGGTTTCTACAGTCATGTCAGACTTGACGCGATAGACGAAGCGTCCGTCCGGGCCGGTCTGTAGCGCATTGCCGGGGATGAGCAGGGCATTATGCAGCGTCGTGACCAGCAGATGCGGATTGACGAACTGGTTCGGGAAGAGGCGTTCATCCTCGTTCGGGAAAATGCCACGCATCCGGACCGTTCCGGTCGAGGTGTCGATCTGGCTGTCGAGAGCCTTCACCGTGCCGGTAGCGAGTTTCTGGGTGTTGTCGCTGTTCCAGGCTTCAACTGTCAGTTCGCCGGATTCCCGCAGATGGGTTGCGACTTCGTCAAGCTGGTTCTGCGGGACCGTGAAAATCACGGAGATCGGTTGCATCTGTGTCAGGATCGTCAGGCCGCCGGACTGACCTGCGGTGACATAGTTGCCCATGTCGAGCACGCGGATACCGACGCGGCCATCGACCGGCGCGGTGATGTGGCAGTACATCACGTTCAGTTCGGCATTGCGGACATTCGCGCGATCGTATTCGACCTGTCCTTCAAGCTGCTGTACCGTGAATTCCTGATCCCGGGCAGTCATGGCCGAGGTCGAGTTCTGCTTGATCAGGCGCTGGTAACGGGCATTGTCCACGCGGGCCTTTTCAAGCTGCGCAATGTCGGCGGCAAGCGTGCCACGATACTGCGCGAGCGTGGCCTCGTAGGGACGTGGATCGATCAGTTCGAGCTCGTCCCCCTTATGAACGTGCTGGCCTTCCTGATAATAGACGGCGGCGATATGGCCGTTGACGCGCGGTGTGATCGTTACGTTGGTGACCGGGACGACCGTGCCGATTTCCTGGAAAATGACAGGCATGTCGCCGATATGGGCGGTTGCGACTGCGACGGGCTGCACGCTTCCGTCAGCTGCTGCCCCGCGGCTATGCTTGTGCGTTGCGCCATGGGGGCGGAAAACTGCGAACAGGACCAGAAGAGCGACCAGAAGCACAATTCCCCACAGGATCCAGCGCCGACGGGCGCGTGCGGGGGGGGAGGAGGACTGAGCTGTGCTGTTCGTAAGGCGGTCGTTTGGGCCGGCCGTCTGCTGATCCATGATGGTTCTGTCTTTCCCGTATACCAGAGCACAGGGCTCTCAGGCGGCGATGCTGTGTGTTTCTATAACTATACGGCAGGAAACCAGCGCCTGCCATGACACGACCTTAAATCCTGTTCAGTTTTGACAACGAAAATCAAAAACAGGGTAAATGATACCCTTCGTTACCTTATCCCCGGGGCTTGTCTCTTCTGCGCTCAGGGATCATATCGAACAGGAACCGGATGCTCCTGTCGCGCGTTTGAATGCGGGCACAGGTCTATCCGGAAAGAGGAGAACAAGATGGCTGATACAACTGAGATGAAGGCCGAGGGCCTCCTGGACGAAGCCAAGGGGAAGGTTAAGGATGGTTTCGGCGGTCTGACGGGCGATGCGAAGCTGCAGGCCGAAGGCAAGTTCGATCAGCTTTCCGGCATGGCGCAGCAGGACTTCGCTGACCTGTACGACGAGGGTGAAACCAAGCTCGAAGCCGCGACGGCATTCGTTCAGGACCGCCCTCTGATCTCGCTGGTGATCGCGACGGTTGTGGGAATGATCGTGGGCGGGCTGATGTTCGGTCGCAAAAGCTCCTGAGGGAGCAAGAGGCGCTTCGACCACAGCAGCGTCTTTGTGCTAGAAGCCTCCCGGAGTAATCCGAGAGGCTTTTTGCATGGAATGGTTTTACGAGAATAACGGGCAGCAGGCCGGTCCCGTCTCCCGTGAGGAAATTCTGCGTCTGATCATGCAGCAGCGCATCAGACCTGAGACGCTTGTCTGGACGTCGGAATTTGGTGACGTCTGGAAGCCAGCCAGCGCGGCGGGACTGGTGTCTCCGCTGACGGGGCTGCTGCGTATGTCGGCTGGGATCTCGGAGCACTGGGCCTGGGTTCTGCTGGTTGGGCCGTGGCTGATCCAGCGTCTGGTGCTTCTCGTTCTGGACTGGCGCCAGATCCCTGACAGCGAGCGGGTAGGGACTTTCTCCATTGTCGGAATGATGTCGCTGGTCCTGTTCTTTACGGCATTTATGCTGGACCGGAACTCCATCCGTGAAAGCGGACAGACGCCGCCGGGCTTCTGGTGGTGGCTGTTCCTGCCTGGATATTTCTGGCGGCGCCGGCAGATTGTCGGACGCGGGCTGTCGCTCCTGATCGTGAGTCTCGTGCTGTTGGTGGCCAACGTGACAGAAAAAATCTACCAGTTGCCACAGATCGAAACCGAGCTTCAAACCCGGCAGGGACAGCTGAATCAGTCTGCTCCCTCAACCCCGCCAGCCTCGGGTCAGAACAACGAACAGGAAGAACTCTGACGGTAGTGGGAAAGAGTCTTTCCCACCACACTTGACAGATTAAACTTAGAGAACATGCATTTTGGGGCTTCCCTTTCGAGTCGCCATGATTCAAAACCGATTCGGTCACCTGATTTCGGGGTGTCTGTCGGGGAGAATGCTCAGAAATGCCGGATTACGCCCTGGAAGCTGCCCATGGGGGGCTGGTCGTCGGGATCGACGAGGTTGGGCGTGGTCCTCTGGCAGGGCCGGTAGTGGCTTCTGCCGTAGCATTTACTGCTCCCCCGTCAGAAACCCTATCTTCCCTCCTTGATGATTCCAAGAAACTGACGGCTCGTCGCCGGATGCTGGCCTATGAGGCCCTGATGGCCGATGAGCAGGCGCTGATCGGTATTGGTGCCGCCTCGGTCGCGGAAATCGAACGGATCAACATCGCCCAGGCCTGCTATCTGGCCATGCGGCGTGCGCTGTCCCGTCTGGGACGCACTCCCGATTTGGCGCTTGTGGACGGCAAACATGCTCCGAAGCTGCCATGCCCCATAAAAATGGTGATCGGTGGAGACGGTATCAGCCTGTCCATTGCCGCAGCCTCTATCATCGCAAAAGTGACGCGGGATCGACTGATGACCCGTCTGGCCATGCGGCATGATGCTTATGGGTGGGAGCGCAATGCCGGTTACGGCACGGCCGCGCACATGCAGGGACTGAGGCTCCGGGGAGTGACCCCCCATCACAGGCGCGGGTTTGCGCCGATACGAAACATGATTGAAGCAGAGGCACACGCAGCATGAGCGGTGAATTTCCCGTCGACCAGATCCTGCGTGGAGAGTGCATCGAAACGATGAAGACGCTTCCTGATGGGAGTGTGGACTGCATTTTCGCCGACCCTCCGTACAACCTTCAGCTGCGTGGTGAGCTGCGCCGTCCAGACGAAACTGTAGTGGATGGTGTGGACGATGACTGGGACAAGTTCGCGGATTACGCGACCTACGATAATTTTACGCGCGAATGGCTAAGTGAAGCGCGCCGTATCCTGCACAAGGACGGCACGATCTGGGTTATCGGATCGTATCACAACGTCTTCCGCCTGGGCGCGATCATGCAGGATCTGGGGTTCTGGATCCTGAATGACATCGTCTGGCGCAAGTCCAACCCGATGCCCAATTTCCGCGGACGTCGCTTTACGAATGCGCATGAAACTCTGATCTGGGCGGCGCGCGGTCCGCAGAGCAAGTATCGCTTCAACTATCAGGCCATGAAGGCCCTGAACGACGATCTTCAGATGCGTTCGGACTGGTACCTGCCGCTGTGCACGGGCAATGAACGTCTGAAAAACGAACATGGCCTGAAACTTCATCCGACGCAGAAGCCGGAAAGCCTGCTGCATCGTGTGCTGGTGGCTTCGACCAATGCCAATGATGTGGTGCTTGATCCGTTCTGTGGAAGTGGTACGACGCCAGCGATGGCCAAGCGCCTTGGGCGTCATTACATCGCCATTGAACGTCACCCTGACTACGTCAAGGCAGCCCGGGAACGTGTGGCGGGTGAAGAACGCCTGACCTCCGAGCAGCTGGCAACAACGCCCGCCAAGCGCGAAATGCCGCGCATTCCGTTCGGCAGTTTCGTGGAAACCGGCATTCTGCCGGCCGGGACGCTGCTCTATGACCGGCAGAAGCGCCTCAAAGCAACCGTCACGCCTGATGGCACACTCGTGTCGGGCAATCAGCGCGGGTCGATCCACAAGCTTGGTGCGATGCTGACCAATGCGCCATCCTGCAATGGCTGGACATTCTGGTATTTCGAGCGGGACGGCCAGTACGTCCAGATCGATGTGCTGCGTCAGGAAGGCCAGGCGCTCCGCAACGTCGGCTGACGCCTGGGGTAGTGCTCATAAAAAAAGCCGGAGACTGGTCTCCGGCTTTTTTTGTGTTTGGTGTGCAGAAGTATTAGTGGCCTGCAAAACCAAGGAAGCCGACTGATGGGTCCGGTTTTCCGCCGCTCGTATCGAAATGCGATGATGCTGCGACGAGAGAGCGCTTCGGGGTGACGGATTTGCCGCCGATCGTGAGATGGCCGCTGCCGTTCTTCATTTCGACGCCCCCGTCAGAGACGCTGTTCTCGATCTTGCCATCCGGGTTGTAGGTCCGCATCGACAGGAGCAGGAACATGATATCCTTGCGGTTTAGGTCGATGGCCATGTCCAGCGGGGTCTGATCCAAAACGTTGTGACCGCCCATATCTGCACCGCGATTGAGGGCCTCTTTCGCAGCGTTGAGCGAGCCACGGTTGATGGCATCGAACAGCGCGGTGGTCGGATTTACGTCGGAACGGGCATGACCGGCATCGTCATCGGATGCTTCTGCTCCGGGGAGGGCGGAAGGCGGCGCGGCGCGGCGGGCGGCTTTGCGGGCCTCGGCCTTCTTCTGGTTGGCTTCGGCTTCCTGTTCAGCCTCGGCGTCGTCGGCATCCTGAGCCTGGGCATGATGCCAAGGTACGAGAATCGTCGGCGTCATTGCCAGAGCAGCAATGAGCAGCAGGCGGGGCAGGGTGGGGAGCAGTCGCATAATGCCAATATACTGTGATCGAGCGTCCTGTGCGAGTCTGCAGATGCCTCTTGGGCGTGCCGGATTGTGACATTTTTTCAATGACCTTCCCGCCACCAGCCGACTGCGAGGAAAATCAGCGCCGCAATCAGGGCTGCCCAAGCGGGAATGAGGTCTTTGGTGCGTGTCTCACCCGCGACGGCGGCGGTCGTGACGGGCAGGCCCATCCAGTCCGAACCGCTCATGGCCGAACCGGTGGGAACCTGTTTCAGATGCGGCGTATGATCCGCGATCCAGGAGACTGACCCGCCGGAGGCTTTGGCACTGCCGTCCATGACGGTCGCGGTGGCGCGCAGGTCCTGCCGTTCGATCGGATCATGCGAGACCGGGCTGGCAAAGGCGACGAGACCATCCTGCCGGACGCTCCAGATTCCGGGCATCGTGGCGGCGAGCGTGGCGTGCCAGACGCCATCCGTCTGTTTCAGGGTAACGGGCGTGCGTTTTCCGTCCGGCGCCGTGACGAAAGCCTCAGGCGAAACGGCCTGTCCCGCGGCGTGGCGCTCGATATCCAACTGACCGCTTTCGATCCGGGCGGTGAGGCGGTTTTCTTCAAGGTCCGGCTCCTTCATCAGCCAGTGTGACAGGCGACGCAGAAGCTCGGCCTGCGGTCCGCCGCCACCTTCACCACGCGACCAGAGCCAGAGCTGGTCCGATAGCAGCATGGCCACGCGTCCCTGACCTACCCGGTCCAGCAGCAGAAGCGGCGCGCCATCGGGGCCATGCATCAGGTCTTCGCCGTGTGACTGGTCCGGACGAAGGGCCCGGTACCAGGGCCCCCAGTCTTCTGTCAGGCCTGCAGTTACGGGGTGGGTTTTGCCAAGATCTGTCAGGGCAGGGCGGAAGGCGTGGGTGACGATTCCGTCTGTGCTGACATGCGCGGGGAGAACCTGCGCGAGGCTTGTATCCTGAAGCGTGCCGTCCTGCGTGAATTCAGGACCGGCCGTTACCAACAGTCCGCCGCCGTTACGGACATAATCGGCGATATTGGTCAGGTATTCATCGGGGAGAATGTTGCTGTTGCGAAAGCCGTCCAGAATAATGAGGTCGAAGCTGCGGATTTTCTCCTGAAACAGTTCGCGGATCGGGAACGGGATCAGCGCCAGATCCGACAGCGGCGTGCCGTCATCGGTATTGGGGGAGCGCAGGATGGTGAAGTGTACGAGATCGACGGACGGATCGGCCTTTAGCAGGCGGCGCCAGACGCGTTCACCCTGATTGGGGACACCCGAAACCAGAAGGACGCGCAACCGGTCGCGAACACCCCGAATGCGGACGACTTCACTGTTATTCTCGGTGGACGCTTCTCCGGCCAGAGGGGATACGGACAACCCAACCAGCGTCTCGCCGGGATGCTGGACGGGCAACGTGATGTCCTGCGGCGTGCCGGTCTGGATGGAGCGTGTCTGCGGCGGGGCGTCACCGGAGCGAATTGTGAGAATGGCGTTTGAAGCACTCGTGGTGCCCAGATCGTCCACCTGCACGCGGATCGTGGCGTTCTGCCCGACGATCGCATAGGGCGGTGTGCTCAGGATACGCAGGCGCCGGTCCTGTTCTTCGCCATGCGCCGTCAGCAGAAGATGCAGAGGAAGTGTCTGGCCGTTTGCGCCATGAAAGCGGGGCGGCAGATGGGGTGGAACGTCATGATCCATGCCATCCGTCACGACAATGGCGCCCGCGAAGCGACCCTGCGGCAGATCGGCGTGGTCGAGAGCTTCGAACAGGCGCGTTCCGTGACCGGTACCGCCCGGGACATCGACACGGTGCAGAGTCAGGCCAGGAAGATGGGCGGCGTCCTGCATGATCTGTTCGGCAGCGTGGTCAGCGATGGCAGTCCGGTGGCCGACCTGCATGGAGGCCGAGCGGTCCACGACCAGAAGTGCATCCTGTGGCACGGGGCGCAGCACCGGATGCAGTGAACGTGGTCCGGACAGCCAGCCCAGCAGGGCCAGCACAGCGAGAGCCCGCCAGAGCATGCCGCGTGCGCCACGGATAGTACCGTAAATCGCGCCGGCAACAGTCAGGATTGCCAGCGTCGCCAGCAGCCAGACCGGCAGCATGGGAGACAGGTCGAACATCATGGTGCGTCCTCCTCGTCAACGCTGTCGGGACGGGTTGTGGAGGCTCCGGAGTGTGGTGTGCCGAGGCGGCGGAGCATTTCCGGGTACTGCGCCTGATCGTTCTTGTAGTTTCCGGTCAGGGCGTACAGCACCATGTTCATGCCAAAACGATAGGCCTGTGTGCGCTGTTCCTCGCCACCGGGAATGACGGCGAAGGGATGGTTGCCCGATCCGTCCACGGCCCAGGCATGCGCCCAGTCGCCATTACCGATGATGACCGGACTGACGTCATCATTTGCCTCATCGCCATTGCGCGCGACATAGACCGGCTGCCCGGCAACGCGGCCGGGAAAGCCGCTGTGCAGCAGATAGAAAGTGTGAGCCAGAACGTGCTTTTCCGTCAGCTTGGTGAGCGGCGGGATGACGAGACCATCAGTCACGCGCTGAAGCGCGGCCCGGGCAGCGGAACTGGTTCCGGAATCCGTATCGGTGCCCGCGCCCTGTTCGTCGATCAGCAGGATGCCGCCGTGATCCATGAACGCATTGAGGGCTTTCGTGCGCTCGGGATCGGGCTGGGCATCGGGTGTAATCGGCCAGTACAGAAGTGGATAGAACGCCAGATCGTCCTTGCCCGGAACGACACCATCCGGGTGGCCGAGTGTTGCGGAACTGCGTGCAGTCGTAAAGTCGGACAGGCCCTGAAGCCCCTCGCGGGAGACGGTATCGATATCGTCATGGCCGGTGATGACATAGGCCAGCCGTGTATCGAGCGCAGCCTGAGGCACTGTTGCCGGTAGAGGAGGCAGCTGCGTCGGGGGCTGGGCATGGGCCACGGGCAGGATCAGCAGGCAGGCCACGCCCAGAGCTCCCAGTAGCCCACGACGCCGCAGAGACAGGATCAGATCCAGCAGCAAAAGGATCAGGCCCGCTGTCATCAACGCAGGTCCAAGCGGACGGTCCGCATGGGCACCGTCCGGTGAAATCCGGGTTCCGAGCAGGGGTTCTTCCTTCATTGCAGGCGCAGAATCGGAAAGGTTCAGGGCATGCGTTCCGTGGGCCGGACCGTAAAGCCCGGCGGGATGGGCAACGGACACGGCTGTATGCGTCAGATCCGAGACGCGGATGGAGCGTGCAGCCTGTGGCGGCATGATGAGCCCACCGTCACTTCCAACAATACGCCAAGGGGCAAGCTCCGAAGGTCCACCGCCCGCAACGCCGGCCGAACGTTCGATCAGGCGCTCCAGCATGTCGGGGAACAGCCCCGACAGCGGGACATTGGACCAGTCCGGCGAGGCCGTGACATGGAACAGGACGATTTCGCCATTGCCTTCCGCCCGGGCGGTCACAAGGGGCGTGCCGTCGCTCAGGGCCGCCCAGACGTGATCCGTGAGGCCCGTTTCGGGCTTGGCCAGAACCTGCCGGGAGACCGTGACATCGGGTGGGATCGTCAGGTCGGAGAAGGGCGAAGTCTCGGGGAAGGGCGCCAGCGTCTGCGGCTTGCCCCAGGACATGGGACCGCCGAGCTGTCGCATGCCGCTCGTGAGATGGACGGGCAGGAGCGCGTCAGATGTGGTGTCGGAAGCCGCCTCCTGATCGGCGGCGAGGCCGGGACCGGCAAAGCGGACGAGCATGCCGCCATGACGGACCCAGTTCAGGACACGGCTGCGCGTCTGATCGCCGGAAAGCGCGCCATCCGTTGCGATCAGGACAGACAGGGGAGCACCCAGCAGGGCCGTCGCATCCCCGCTATGCAGGTCTGAAATGGGTTGCAATGCGCGGTTCAGGAAGAACGCCGAACCGACGAGCGGTGTCGCATCGCCGGGCGTCTGAAGAATGCCAACGGGGCGGCGGTGATCGGCCTGTCCCATCAGATGGATCGCAGCGGGACCGGTGGCGCCTTCCAGCGTCAGATGATCGAGTTGGTTCCGCAGCAGAGCTGGGAGCGAAATGGTCTGATCCTGCCCGGTTCTGATGGGATAGGCCGCGAGCGTTCCGCCATTGGCATTGGCAGCATGCAGCGTCACGGTCCGGGTCGGGCAGGACGGCGTGTCCACTCGGGCATGAAGAGCGCCGTCCTGACCGGTAGATGCGGCAAGACGCAGAATGTCACAGTCATTCCAGCGCATGTCTTGCACGGAACGGGCTTTTGCGAGCGCGTCATGCAGGGCTGTGTCACCGTCCGCCGCCAAGCCGTCAGACAGCATCATCACGCGCTGATCAGACATGTCCCGGTGCTGGAGCAGGTTTGCCAGAGCCTGACGGTCCGTTGGCCAGGGCTGAGGCCGCAGGCGGGAGAGATGCTCTGACAAAGCATGCGCATCATGTGTCGTGAACGCTTCGGGCATCGCGCCATCAGGCGCGCGGGCAGTATGAAGCAGCGTCACGTCCTGACCATTGCGGATCGCAGTTTCACCAAGCGCCAGAGCCGCGGAAATACGCTCGTTCCAGTGCGGAATGGCGGCCCAGCCGTCATCAAGAACGAGCGTCAGTGGGCCGTTTCCGGTTTCGGCCTGACGCGGGGTCAGGACAGGCCGGGCCAGTCCGAAAATGACGAGGGCCACGGCGGCCGTGCGCAGAAGCAGGAGCCAGAGCGGGGAGCGGGCCGCATCTTCACGCCGGGCGGTCAGCCGGTTCAGGATCAGCAGGGACGGAAAGCGCTGATCCTGGGGGGCAGGCGGAGTGGCACGGACCAGCCACCACAGGGCGGGTAGCGTGAGAAGGCCAAGCAGCAGGAGCGGGGCGAGAAGGATCATCGGCCGCCTCCCAACGCCATGTGAAGTGCCAACAGGGCCGGAAGCGGGTTCTGCGACGTGTCCTGCAAGATGCAGTCGGCACGTAGCGAGGTCGCACTTTGCTTCAGGGCTGCCAGATGGGCATTCATGGCCTGTGCATAGGCTGGACCAAGACTTTCCATAGCGGGAAGAGTCAGAACGCCCCCTTCCAGCCCTTCAAACCGGATTCGTCCGGAGCGTTTCAGTTCCCGCTCCGCAGGATCGAGAACGCAGAGAAGATGCGTTCGCACGGGGCGGCTGGCGCAGGTCTTGAGAAATGTGTCGATCCGCTTTTCGTCCCACAGGAAATCGCTAATCACGACCAGATCGGACCGGGCGGGAACGAGTGCCATGTGAGGGAACTCGGGTTCGTCCGTAGCGGGATGCAGAAGGGAGGCGGCCAGCCGCGGCAGGACCTGCCGACCGGCTAGTGCGCGCCCCGCTTCGATCCCGGTCAGTAACCCGGCGCGTTCACCGCCTCGCAGGGACGCGGAAGCCAGTGCCAGCGTGCAGAGCTGTGCCCGTTCTGCCTTGGTTGGCAGGGTATCGGACGAGCGCCACTGCATGGAGGGCGACGGGTCGCACCACAACATCAGCGACTGGGCATTTTCCCGCTCGCGCTCGCGGACCCAAAACGTGTCCTCGACCGGAGAACGGGCAGACTGCCGCCAGTCGATGGACGTTGCGGGTTCGCCAGCGTGATAGGGACGGAACTGCCAGAAATCCTCACCTGGGCCTGAACGCCTGCGGCCATGAGCGCCGCTTTGCAGGCTCGCGGCAATCTTTTCGGCTTCAAGAAGAAGTGCGGGCAGGGCCAGGCTTTCTGCCTGCACGGCCGGAGCGCTGGAAGCAGCCCCCCGATTGCGGCGGAAGAGGCTGCGCAGGGTATCGGACGGACTTTTCACGGCGATCAGAGGAGGGTCTGTGCCTGTTTGCGGATCAGGACTTCCCGATCCGTCCCCGATGCGCGGGCGCCAAAGCCCAGGCCGATACGATGGGACAGGACCGGGCCCGCAAGAGCCACGACGTCATCAAGGCTCGGAGCCAGACGACCGTCCAGCAGCGCACGGGCACGGGTTGCGACCATCAGGGCCTGTGCTGCACGGGGGCCCGGACCGTAGGAGACCGTTTCCCGTACTTCCGGTGAGGCGGATGGATCTTCCGGACGCAGAGAGCGTGTCAGCGTCAGGATTGCATCCACGATCTGATCGCCGACTGGCAGGCGCCGGACGAGGTTCTGGGCCGCGAGCAGACTTTCGGCATCCATCAGGGCAGAGACCGTCGGGGTCATGGCGCCTGTCGTCTGAAGCAGCATCTGCCGTTCCGCGTCCCGGTTCGGAAAGCCGAGGCTGATCTGGAGCATGAAGCGGTCGAGTTGGGCTTCGGGCAGGGGGTAGGTGCCTTCCTGCTCGATCGGGTTCTGGGTTGCGAGCACATGGAAGGGGCGTGGAAGCGCATAGTCCTTGCCGCCCTGCGTCACGCGATGCTCTGCCATGGCCTGCAGAAGGGCGGACTGGGTGCGGGGGCTGGCACGGTTGATTTCATCCGCCAGAACAAGCTGACCGAAAATCGGGCCGGGCAGGAAGCGAAAGGCCCGTCGCCCGTCGGCATCCTGATCGAGGATCTCGGCGCCTGTGATGTCTGACGGCATCAGATCGGGTGTGAACTGAATGCGTGTGGCATCCAGGCCCAACACGCGCGATGCCGTGTTGACCAGAAGCGTCTTGCCCAGACCGGGCGCGCCCATCAGAAGCGCGTGACCACCGGACAGGATCGTGACCAGAACCTGTTCAATGACGCTGTCCTGGCCCAGAACAATTCCGCCGATAGCCTGGCGGACATGACGGAGAACCGGGGCGAGGCGGTCGGCTTCAGCCACGTCCGCCTCGCCTTGCAGGGTGCCGGCGGAAATGCCGGAAGAATATTGCAGCTCGCTCATGACGCCAGTCTGACAGGTGTGGGGGTTTCATCAAGGCTCGATTGCACCCAAGTTGGTGTGAGAAGAGAGTTTTTATGCAGTTGGAGGGAAAATTGAGCGATCATCAGTTCCGGCAGGCGGCCCGACCTGACGCCGCCCTGTCTCCAGATTCCCTGATTCCTCCGTCTTCCTTTCCCGGAACACCTGATGCAGCCCCCCGGCTGCTGCCTTTTCTTATTCAGCGCGATGGAACCTGGCTCTACCGGGGCTCGGAGATCAAACGCAAAGCTATGCTATGCATTTTCTCTTCGATGCTGACCCGCGATCCTGAAGGAACCTACTGGCTGAAAACGCAGATGGAACAGGGGATCATTCAGGTCGAGGATGTGCCGTTCGTGGCGGTCGAGCTGGACTTCCGTGGCACTTGCGGTCGGCAGCAGAATCTCTGTTTCCGCACCAATATGGATGAGTTGATCTGTATCGGCCCCGAACATCCCCTCTCTTGTGACTGGGACCGTCCGTCGGAGGAGTGCGCCAGCGTACCTTATGTTCATGTTCGTGATGGTGAGGGGGCTTTCCCTATCCTCGCACGGGTGACACGTTCGGTGCATTACGAACTCGCCGCACTTGCGGTTCCTGGGCATGTGAAGGGTCAGACCTGTCTAGGCGTCTGGAGCCAGGACTGTTTCTTCCCGCTTTCGCGTCCTGCATGATGCAGATCTCCGGTCTGCTGGAGCGGTTGCCAGATCGTACGGGGCTGGATCGCATCTGGTCTGTCCTGCCTGAGGCACGACTTGTGGGCGGATCGGTGCGAGATCTGCTCGCCAATGTTGCCGTCCATGATCTGGATCTCGCGACTCCGGAACCGCCAGACGATGTGCAGCGTCACTTAAAAGAAGTCGGCATCCGCGTGATTCCCACGGGCTTGGCTCATGGGACCGTCACGGCATTGCTGGACAATGTGCCCTACGAAATCACGACCCTGCGTCGCGACGAGGAAACGGACGGGCGCCACGCGATCGTGGCCTGGACGCAGGACTGGGCGGAAGATGCGGCCCGGCGGGATTTCACGATCAATGCGATGTCGCTGGATCGCCATGATGGCCTGCATGACTATTTCGGCGGTCGGGAAGATCTTCGGGATCATCGGGTGCGGTTCGTCGGAGACGCCTCGCGTCGGATTGCGGAAGATGCGCTGAGAGCCCTTCGTTTCTTTCGGTTCAATGCGCGATACGGGCATGGCGTCCCCGATCGGGAGGCGTGTCAGGCCGTCTCGGAGCAGCTTGGACTGATTGGCACGCTCTCGGCCGAGCGGGTCGCCTCAGAGCTGCTGAGAATTTTGTCCGGCCCGCGCCTGAATAAAACGATCGAGGCAATGGTATCGGTCGGTCTGCTGCAGGTACTTCTGCCAGAACCGGACCAGAATTTCCTGAACCGTCTTCTGGCCTGTGAGGCCCCGGTGTCCTCCTTGCTCAGGTTGTTTGCGCTGTGTCACCGGAACAGTTTGGAACTGGCTGGTCGCCTGAAACTGTCCAACGCGGATGGCATGAAGATCGAGGCCTGGGCGTCAGCTCAGCCGGTCTTGCATCCGGAACTGTCCGATGATGACCTCCGTCGCCTGCGGGTATTGCAGGATATGGAGCGGCTTGTAGAGCGGAGCTGGTTGCTTCAGGCCCAGCTTGTGGGCAAGCCTGACAGCGCGTGGGACCGGTTCCGTTCACGGTTGCGGGTCATGCCGCGGCCCGAATTCCCGCTATCGGGCAAAGATGCCATTGTACAGGGTGTTCGGCCGGGGCCGGGTATGGGGGAATGGCTGAAAACGGGGCGGGACTGGTGGATGGCGCAGGGATGCCTGCCAGACCGGAGCGCATGTCTGGCCTATCTTGCCACGCAGAAATGAAGCGGTGGTTTCGCCCTTTTCGCAAGGCCTGCTAAACCCCCAGTATGACGAAAACGACAGCTCTTGATACGGACAGCCGCGTCCTGATGAAACGCATCTGGCGCGAGGAAATGCGTCAGCATGTGGGACGGATCATCTCCGTCATTGTTCTGACGGTCCTGATGGCAGGGCTTACCGCGCTTTATCCTGCGGTCATCAAGCGGGCCGTGGACATGTTCGCGGCGCATGATTCCCGGATCCTCTATCAGGTGCCGGCTCTGGTCGTAATTGTGACTGGCCTGAAGGCTGCGTCCCAGTACGGGCAGACGATTGCCGTGCAGGGACTGGTTCTGGCCGTGATCCGTGGGTTGCAGTCGCGTATGTTCGCCCATGCGCTTCAGGCGGACGTCTCGACTATTGAAAAGGACGCACCCGCCAAATGGGCTGCCCGTTTTACCACGGATGCCATTTCGATCCGCGAGGCCATGATCCGTGTGGTCAACGCGCTCGGTGATGCGGTGACGGTGGTGGGGCTTGTTATTTCCATGATCGTCACGGACTGGGAACTGAGCCTGATCGCGCTCGTGCTTTACCCGGTTGCGGCGGTGCCTATCCAGAAGCTGGGCAAGAAAGTGCGCCGGGCCTCGGGTGGCATGCAGGAGCAGATCGGCGAGACCTCCGCCATGCTTAACGAAAGTTTTGCCCTAGCTCGGCAGGTCCGCATCTACCGGATGGAAGAGCGGGAAAGTACGCGCGTCGATCATTCGCTGGATTTGCTGCATTCGGCCTTCCTGCGAATTGCTAAAGGGCGTGCGCGTGTCGATCCGGTTTTGGAGGTTCTGGGTGGCGCTGCTGTGGCTGCGGTGCTGGGCTTTGCAGGCTGGCGCGCGGCCCAGGGCGGTGCGACACTAGGGGACTTTACTGCCTTTATTGCTGCTCTTCTGACTGCCGCCCGGCCGATCCGGGCGCTGGGTTCGCTCAATACGGCTCTGCAGGAAGGGCTGGCCGGTCTGTCGCGGGTCTTTGCCGTGATCGATGAACCCCCGGCCGTTGTGGAACGTCCGAACGCGAAACCCCTTCCGTCCGGAAAAGGACATCTGGCGTTTCAGCAGGCCAGTTATCGATACGAAGATGGCAGGGTCGGTCTGCAGAACCTGACCTTCGAAGTTCAACCTGGAAAAACCGTCGCGCTCGTGGGGCCGAGTGGCGCCGGAAAATCCACGGCACTTTCCTTGATCCCACGTCTGCACGATGTCAGCGCGGGCAGCATCCGTCTTGAAGGCGTGGATCTGCGGGATCTGACCCTGTCTTCCCTTCGGGACGCCATTGCATATGTCAGTCAGGATACGACCCTGTTCGACATGTCCGTGCTTGAAAATATCTGGATCGGGAGGCCTTCAGCCTCACGCAGCGAAGTCGAAAAAACCTGCGCCATGGCTGCGGTCGATTTCCTCGATAACCTGCCGGCCGGTCTGGAAACCCGGGTCGGGCCGGGAGGACGTCGACTGTCCGGCGGTCAGCGCCAGCGCGTGGCTCTGGCCCGCGCTCTGCTTCGTAATCCACGCATCCTGCTGCTGGATGAAGCAACGAGTGCGCTTGATTCTGAAAGTGAGGCGCGGGTTCAGAATGCGCTGGCAAATCTGCGTTCAGGCCGTACGACGGTTATTGTCGCGCACCGTCTTTCCACCGTGCAGGCTGCTGATCTGATCGTTGTGATGGATCAGGGTGCTGTCGCCGAAGCCGGCACCCATGCTGAACTTCTCCGCAAGGACGGCCTTTATGCTCGGTTGGTGCGAACCCAGTCTCTGGCAGCAGCCTGAAAAAGTGCTGCCAGTTCGGGAATCAGATCGGTGTAGAGGGTTTTCTTGAAGCCCAGATTGCGTTTCAGAAGCTCCTGCGGCTCGACCCATTCCCAGGCGTCGAATTCGGCCGGGTCATGAAGATCCAGTTGAATATCGGAATCCTGTCCTTCGTAACCCATCACGAACCATTTCTGGGTCTGCCCCCGGAAACGTCCTCCCAGGGCCTTTCCGATCAGGTCGGACGGCAGATCATAGGAAAGCCAGCCACTCCGTTCGGCAAGAATTTTCGCGTTCCGGGTTCCAATTTCTTCTTCCATTTCGCGCAGGGCGGCGACCTGTGGTGTCTCATCTTCATCAATGCCGCCCTGTGGGCACTGCCAGACGTCTCCCGGAAGGTCTGTGCGCCGGGCGATGAACAGTTTGCCGTCACGGTTGAAGAGCGCAAGTCCCACATTCGGGCGGTAGGGAAGGGTCATGGGATTAGTCATAGGGGCGCTATTGGATTGGAAGGTGAAAGATTGGCGGCCTGATCATTGCTGACGCCGCTATCCGCAAAAGCCGATGGTGGTACAACGACAAAGTTCTGCGCTGCCGGACCTTTAAGCCAATTTGCGAGACGGTCGATCATGACAGGCGTGATCGGCCCGACCATCAGCAGAATTTTTGCCGGCTTTCCATCCTGAGGCAGTAGTGCGGCGAGACGGCTGTCCAGAGTGGCGGCGTCCGCATCTCCGTCGATCCAGGCAGTTGCCGTCATTCCGCGGGTGCGACGGCCATCCTGCGCGGATCCCGTCAGATAGAGCAGGCCCCGGCTGCTGATGGCACTCGCAATCGGGGAGAAATCGGGAGAAGTCGCATAGCCACCGCCCGGCTGGTCGTCCCCGTTTTCAGACGCATCCGTCAGTCCTTCCGCGCCCGCGGCACGGGTGAGGCACCATTCCAGTTCACGCTGATCGTCAGCAGCCGAATTTCCATATCCCAGCGCATGTGGGCCTTCATCGGCCCGCTCGGGATGGGCGCTTTGCATGGGAAGGGTGACATAAACTTCCCTGTGGCTGGCATGGGCCCGCGCAATAATGTCGCGGATATTGCTGACATAAGGCGAAATCCCAACCGCGACAGGCGCGGGAATACGCGAAAGAACATCGTAGGTCAGAGCATCGGAATAGCCAAATCCCTGCAGCACGATTGCGATGGCGGTTTTGTCGGTCGGGAGGGGCGCCGATGCTGGTGGAGAAGATGAAGCAGCAGAGGATACGATCGGGGGCAGGGTCTGTTGTGTCACAGCGGCTGAAGATCCCGCTGGTGAAGGCGGGGCAGCCTTGGCGGAAATGGTGGTCGCCGCCGTCGGTAACGTCACGTCAGCTGGCTTTGCCGGAACCGGCGCTGCGGCCGTCTGCGCCCCAGCAGCTGTTACGGTTGTCTCTTTTTGTGCCGGAGTAGAAACAATCGAAGAATTGGCCGGGGAAGTGGGCTGCGCAGGCAGATGCGGTTTGGACTGCGGACTGACTGTAGCGACGACAATGGGTTTCTGCTGGTGCAACAGAAATGCCGTCGCGCCGGCTCCAGCGGCCAGCAGAACGGCCCAGAACGCGATCAGAAGGCGTCCAATAACGGGGAGTCGTTGCCAGAGCCCTGGTCGGCTGGAGGCTGGACGGTTCTGCACGATCCGGGATGTCCTTGTCAGTGGTGGGCTTCAGGCGGTTTGGGAGCAGTCGGCGCGGCAGCTTTGACCTCTGTTGCCGGAGTGGTGGCCGGCGCAGGATTTGAGAGGCCCGCCATGGCATTGATCACTTTGATCGCCTGCTGAAGCTGGAAATCGGTTGCGGGCTTCGTGGCATCGAACGCGGGCCAGCTGGCATCCGGCATCTTTGGAATGGATTTTGCGATCGGCGGGATATCGGTGCGCGGGGTTTCGTTCGTTCGGTTGCCGCCGATATTTGTCAGAATGTGAGAGAGGTCGGCTTCACGATAACCATAGGCATCGTCATCCTTCGTCTCGGCAACGGGAATATCAGGCGTAATGCCCAGACCCTGAATGGAGCGGCCGGACGGCGTGTAATAGCGCGCTGTCGTCAGGCGCACCGCCCCTTGATCGCCGATGGGGATAAGAGTCTGGACCGAGCCTTTTCCGAAGGTCTTTTCGCCAAGAATAATTGCGCGGCGATGATCCTTCAGGGCACCAGCCACGATTTCACTGGCCGAGGCTGAGCCGCCATTTGTCAGGACGACAATCGGCAGGCCATTGGTGATGTCCGTGCCCTTTGCATCCCAGCGCTGGTTGTTCTCCGCATGACGGCCACGGATCGAGACGATTTCACCTTCCTTGATGAAATCGTCCGAAACGGCAATGGCCTGATCGAGCTTGCCGCCCGGATTGGAGCGCAGGTCAAGGATGATACCGGTCAGCTTTCCGCCCGGCGCTTTGGTGGCCTGTGCCTTGAGCTTGTCAAATGCGGCATGCATGGCGCTTTCGAGATCGTCATCGAACTCGGTCAGGCGGATATAGCCCGTGCTGCCATACAGCGCAGACTTCACGATCTGGACGTGCACGATTTCGCGTGTCAGGTCGAAGGTGAGCGTCTTGCCGGTCTTGGGGCGGACGATCGTCAGGCTGATTTTCGTGCCCGGATCACCACGCATCTTGCGGACGGCCTGATCGAGCGTCAGGTCATCGATGCTCTTGTGGTCGACCATCGTGATGAAATCGCCGGGCTGGATGCCAGCGCGCGCGGCAGGAGTGCCATCGATCGGGGAGACCACGCGGACATGTCCGGACTCACCCTGAACCTGAAGGCCCAGACCGCCGAACTTGCCGGAAATCTCGGTCTGCATGTCGTGGAACTGCGCCGCCGTCATGTAGGACGAATGTGGATCGAGATTGCCGACCATCCCGTCAAGCGCGTTATTGATCAGGTCCTTGTCGGAGACAGGGTGGACGTATTCCGCCTTCACCACGTCCATGACCGTTCCCAGCAGCGTCAGCAGACGGACGGTTTCCGCACTGTTGTCATGGGAGATTTCACGGGCGAGGGCTGCACCCGGAAAGTCGCCGGAGCCAGCAAGACGCAGGGCTCCCGGTCCGACGGCCAGTCCGGCCAGAAAGGCGGTGCCCAGCAACAGGCCACTGCGAAACTTCATGTGATCTCCATCCTCGGGAACGAAGGAACGTACTGACCGTCGTCGCCTCGGAGGCAGACTAGGCCGGTTCGGGTTGCCAAATTATTAAGAAACGATCCTACAAGGTCAGACGCGCTCGGCAAAGGATCAGAGGAAAGGAGCGGGACTGACAACCTGCGTACCATGCCGCAACTGGACAAAAAGCATCCCATCGGAAGCGGGCATCTGGCCCAGTGTGGCAGCTTTCCTGATGCTTTGGCCACCCGAAACATTCAGCTGTCCCAGTCCGGAAAGCACAAAGCGGTAATTGCGTCCGCAGTCGAGGATCAGCATCTGTCCGAAGGAGCGGAAGGGGCCTGCAAATTCGACTCGGCCCGAGCAGGGGGCCTGTACGGGAGCAGAAGAGAGGGCGGCATAGGTGATGCCGGTTGCAGGGCCGGCTTCGGTCGTCTGGCCCCAGCGGACGGCGATATGGCCTGAGACGGGGGCGTGGCCACTGCCACTGGAGACACCCTGTCCGGCCGAGGCGAGCGCCTGGGCCTGCGAGCGTGCATGGCGGGCGCGTTTGAGCTGGTGCTGACGGGTCAGGGCGGCGGCTTCCTTTTCCAGCTCGGCGCGGGCCTGGGTTTCTTGCTGGACAAGTGCGTTGATTTCAGCAGACAGATCCGCTGCGGCCTGCATGGCGTCAGCCACGGCCTTGCGGGCTTTCTGGGCGCCTTGATCCGCGACGGCTTCCTGCCGTGCCGCAACCCGGGTCCGGGCGGCGGCGGCATTGCGCTGCCGCGTCTGCTGTGCGAGCAGGTTCGCGAGTTCTTTTTGTCGGTTGTCCAGATCAGTGCCGATTGCATGCAGTTCGTCTTCGCGGGACTGAAGCGCTTGGGCGCGTTGCTGCGTCAAACGGGAGAAACCTCCGAGGACGGAGAGGGCGGTGACGCTTTCGGACGCTGTTTCCGGAGAGGCCAGCAGCGCGGCATCCGGCGCGATGGACAGGCGTGCTGCGATGGGAAGTAGAGGTTGCAGGGCGGCATTCTGCTGGCGGATATCCGCTTCGACAGCCGTCCGCTTGTCCATCAGCTCCGCAATACTGGTCTTGAGTGCCAGAATGTGGTTCTGGGTCGTATCTACGGCGGACTGTGCCGTGTGGGTCTGGGCCGTGAAGGCGAGAGTGCGTACACTGTCCTGCCGCGCCTTTGCTTCGGCCTGTGCCGAGGCGAGCTGTTTTGCTTTCAGCGCTGCTGCTTCATCCGCCTGCCGTTTTTCCAGAGATCGTCGCGCGGCCTGAGCACGAGCGAGGGCTTTCTGGCCCTCGCTGGGCGCGGCTGCCGCCGGTTTTCCCGTATGCGGGAGGTGATGATGAGACGCATGCCGTGCTGTCGCCCAGGCAGGCGACAGGAGCAGGGCGAGCGGCAGGAGATAAAGCGGATCAGGCGCTTTCAAGCAGGGAGACACCCGTCATCGCGTCAGGCTGTTTCACGCCCATCAGCGCCAGCATGGTCGGTGCCAGATCGGCCAGACGGCCGTCATGGATGGTCTCCCCTTTGGCATGCGCCAGGATGACGGGCACCACGTTGAGCGTGTGGGACGTATGCGCGCCGCCCGTTACGGGGTCACGCATGGTTTCGCAGTTGCCGTGATCGGCGGTGACGAGCAGAACGCCACCCGCTTTGATGATGGCGTCATTGATGCGGCCCAGCCCCTGATCGACTGTCTCGCAGGCTTTGATGGCCGCGGACAGGGAGCCGGTATGGCCGACCATGTCCGGATTGGCGAAGTTCAGGACAATCATGTCGAATTTGCCGCTTTCGATGGCGGTGACCGCCTTGTCCGTCAGTTCAGGGGCGGACATTTCGGGTTGAAGATCGTAAGTCGCGACTTTGGGTGAGGGAACCAGAATGCGATCTTCACCGTCAAACTGCACTTCGCGGCCACCGTTCAGGAAGTAGGTGACGTGCGGATATTTTTCTGTTTCGGCCATGCGGAGCTGGGTCCTGCCGGCCTTGGCCACCACGTCTCCCAGCAGATCATCAAGCGGCACCTTGGGGAACAGGATACTCATGTAAGGTGCCAGATGATCGGAATAGCGAGACATGCCGCAGACGGTTGCGAATTTCACTTTCCGGCCGCTGTCATACTCCGCAAAATCCGGCAGGACTAGGACGTCCAGAAGCTGGCGGATGCGATCTGCGCGGAAGTTGCAGGCCAGAATACCGTCTCCGTCTTTCATGCCGGCATAATCGCCCAGAACGGTCGGAAGAACGAATTCGTCTCCCTTGTCGTTGGCGTAGCTGGCCTGAAGGGCCGAGAGGGCATCCTTCGCATGGGGGCCTTTTGCGTCGCGTATGGCCTCGACGGCGAGGGCGACGCGCTCCCAGCGGTGATCCCTGTCCATGGCATAATAGCGACCGCTCAGAGTGGCGATTTGCACGCTGTCAGGCAGGTCCTTCAGGAATTTCCCGATGAAGTCCTCACCCGAGCGCGGCGCTGTATCGCGGCCATCGCTGAAAATGTGAACGGCTACGGGCACACCCGTCGCGCTGACGATTTTTGCCAATGCGACCACATGATCCTGATGGGCATGCACACCGCCAGGTGAGATCAGGCCCATGAGATGGCAGGTTCCGCCTGATGCTTTCAGGGCTGCGATGAATTCCAGCAGAGCGGGGTTCTGTGACAGGGAGCCGTCCCGGGCGCTGCGGGAGATGCGGGGGAGTTCCTGCATCACGACACGACCGGCGCCGATATTCAGATGTCCGACTTCGGAATTGCCCATCTGCCCGTCCGGGAGCCCGACATCCTCGCCCGAGGTTTTCAAGAAGGCGTGGGGGCTCGTAGCCCAGAGGGTGTCGAAAGTCGGAGTGTTTGCAAGACGGACCGCATTGTCGGATTCATCCTCGCGCCAGCCGAAGCCGTCGAGAATGACGAGCATGACGGGGCGGGGTGTTGAGGATGTGGACATGGGATGTCTCCTGCAGGAAAGGAGGAATGGGACTGTTTCCCATCATGCCATCATTCCCCACAAATGCGAACGCCCGCCATGTGGCGGGCGTTGCATTGTGATCCGGGGAACAGGATTCAGAGCTTATCGATGCCGCTTTTGACTGCATCCTTGGCATCGCCTGTTGCCTTCTGGACCTTGCCTTTGAGGTTCTGGGCTACGCCTTCGCCTTCAAGTTTTTTGTCGTTCGTTATGTGGCCGACTTCTTCCTTGACCTTGCCGACAACCTGATTGGCAACGCCCTTGATCTTGTCTTCGATGGAACTCATGACCGGCTCCTTCCGTCTTGATGTTGTGCAATCCCTAACGGGCGTCTCTCTGTTGGGTTGCGTCATGACAGCTTAAGATGCGTGACAAAATACGGCCGCGCTTTCATACATCGTCAGAAGACGCCTTTCAGATTTTCCGGAGAACCAGCATGACCCAGAGTTGCGACCCGAACGGGCAGACCGGTGGCGGTTGCGGTGTTGGCCTGACACCGGAGCAGCGGCGTATCCTTCATGAACACGGAACCGAACGTCCTGGCTCCAGCCCCCTCAACGATGAAAAACGCGCGGGGATTTATGCCTGTGCGGCCTGCGGGCGGCCGCTTTTTGACTCGGAAACGAAATATAATAGCGGCAGTGGTTGGCCTTCGTTTTTCCAGGCTCTGCCGGATGGTGTCGAAACTACGCAGGACAGCCGCTATGGCATGGTCCGCACCGAAGTCCACTGCGCGAACTGCAAGGGTCATCTGGGGCACGTCTTTCCCGATGGTCCGCCGCCTACGGGGCTTCGTTATTGTATGAACGGTCTGGCGCTCGATTTTCGCCCGGCCGAAGGAGAAAAAGCATGAGTCAGGCGCTGCCGCCTATCGTTCTCGACCATCCGCTGGTGCGCCACAAGCTGACCCGTCTGCGTGACCGTAATACATCCACGGCCGGTTTCCGCCGCCTGACGCGTGAGCTTAGTCTGCTTCTGGCCTATGAAGCCACGCGCAATCTGTCGCTGGCACCGCGGCATATCGAGGCACCGAGCGGCTCGATGGAAGGCGAGGAACTGGACGGTAAGAAGCTTTGTTTCGTCTCTATCCTGCGCGCCGGTAATGGTCTGTTGGATGGCATGCTGGATCTGGTGCCGTCCGCGCGTGTTGGCCATATCGGCCTGCGCCGGGACCACGAGACGCTGGAAGTCAGTGAATACTATTTCAATATGCCAAGCGACATTCCGGGACGGACCTGCATTGTGCTCGACCCGATGCTGGCGACGGGACACTCCGCCGCTGCCGCACTGACCCGTGTGAAGGCTGCCGGGGCCACGAACCCGATTTTTGCCTGCCTACTGGCGGTTCCCGAAGGCATCGCCCATATGGCTGAGCTGCATCCCGATGTGCAGATCGTAACCTGCTCCATCGACAGTCATCTGGACGAGCATGGTTATATCGTTCCCGGCCTTGGCGATGCGGGCGATCGTCTGTTCGGCACGCGCTAAGGCTGCGGCACACGCTCTTGTGTGCTGAAATTTTAGTGGTTTTGTGGCGGGTATGGAGGCTTATTCTGAGGAGAGCGTTCCATGCCTGCCTATGCCCTGTTTATTCGTGAAAAGCTGGCCGATCCGGCCGAATTCAAAAAATATTCGGAAGTGGTTGGGGAAACCTTCAAGGGATTTCCGGCCAAAATCCTGGCTGCTTATGGCAAGCAGCAAAAACTCGAAGGCACCGAGCCTGATGGTGTGGTGATCATTGAGTTCCCGGACGCGGCTTCAGCCCGGGCCTGGTATGAAAGTCCGGCCTATCAGAAGGCTGCCGAGCATCGCTGGAAAGCCGGACCTTACAATGTCGTGATCGTAGACGGGGTCTGAGCGTCAGTCGCGCCGGACGATGTAATGCCGTGCCAGATCGGTCTCGATCTGGTGGGCATGCTCGGTGTCGCGGGCTTCCACCATCACCAGAAGCTCGGCCGTCTGGACAGACGGGGAGGCGAACAAGCGGTGATGGGAGACTTCGATGATGTTCCCGCCGTAATTGCCGATGCGCGTGGAGATGTCCGCCAGCATGCCCGGACGGTCGGGGATCTGGAAGATCAACCGCAGAATACGCCCATCCCGTAGAAGAGAGCGCAGGATCGTGTTTGCAAGAATGCGCGCGTTGATGTTCCCGCCCGAAAGGGGGAGGGCTACGCGTCGTCCCTTGAACAAATCCGGATAAGCAAGAACGGCAGCCAGACCCGTGGCCCCAGCGCCCTCACAGATCTGCTTGGCCTTTTCAGCCAGTGTCGTGACAGCGCTTTCGACCTGAAGTTCACTGACGACAAGGATCTTTGAAATCTTGTTGCGGAATGCGCTCAGGCAGTGATCGCCAAGCTGAGTGACGGCAATGCCTTCCGCGATGGTTGAGCCGCCCTTAGTCGGGCCGTCTTCCTGCGGATAGTTTGACAGTGAAGCATAGGCCTCGACCTGCACGCCAATAACCTCGACGTCCGGGCGAAGGGCCGACATGACGGTCGCAAATCCGCCGATCAGTCCACCGCCACCGACGGGCACGACGACTGTGTCGATATCCGGGGCGTCCTGCAGGAGCTCAAGTGCTGCCGTACCCTGGCCGGCGATGACGGCCGGATCATTGAATGGATGCACGAGGACGCGCCCGTCCTGCTTCTGAAGCTCGGCTGCAGTCTCGCTGGCCTGTGCAAAATCGTCTCCTGCGAGCACAACAGTCGCACCCCAGGCCCGCGTCGCCGCGACCTTGGTGGCTGGCGTGAAGCGGGGCATGACGATGGTTGCGTCAATGCCGAGAAGGCTGGCCTGACGGGCTACACCCTGTGCGTGATTGCCAGCCGAGACGGTAATCACGCCGCGCGCCCGCTCTTCAGGTGTCAGGAGGGCCATCTTGTTGGCCGCTCCGCGCTCCTTGAAGGAGCCGATCGCCTGAAGGTTTTCGAGCTTGAGCGTAATCTCCGCGCCCGTCAGCCGGGAAAGGGCTGGGCAGGCGATGGTCGGCGTGCGAACCACCGTGGACGCGATGCGCTCATGGGCGCTCTCGATATCCGCGATGGTCACGACAGGGGGGAGGGACGTCAGGACGTCAGACATCAGCGATATGTGACCTTGAGGATTTCATAGGTCCGGTCTCCGCCAGGGGCGGGAACGGAAACGGAGTCACCGACATCCTTGCCAATCAGGGCCTTGGCCAGAGGCGAGGAAATCGAGATCAGACCCTGCTTGATGTCGGCCTCATGAACGCCAACGATCTGGTACAGGGCTTCCTTGTCGGTCTCTTCGTCGACGAGTTCGATATGTGCGCCAAAACGGACGCGCGTTCCGGTCAGCGCCGACGGATCGATTACCTCGGCATTGGAGATGATGCCTTCCAGCTCCAGGACGCGGCCTTCGATGAATGACTGGCGGTCACGGGCGGCATGATACTCGGCGTTTTCGGACAGGTCACCATGTTCGCGGGCTTCTGCAATGGCACGGATGACGGCCGGGCGGTCAACGCTCTTGAGGGTCCGCAGCTCGTCTTCGAGACGCTGCTGTCCCTTCGCGGTCATGGGGATCTTCTGCACTCTGAAATCCTCGAAAAAGCGTGACTGAAATTATGATGAAGCCAGACAGCCTAGGGTTTGCCGGGGTTTTTTGCAAGGTGGGGCGGCATGAGGCCTGTGTGTGTCAGGCTTGGTGCTGTTCCCGCAAGCCGGGGCGGCTCATGGGCTGAGCTGCGTGAAAATGCAGGTTTGGTAGGAGGTAGCCTGTGTAAGATTAGGCTTTCTTCTGGCGTTCGCTCAGGACAAGCCAGCCAAAGCAGGTTGTGAGCCCGGCTGCAAAGAAAGCGGCCATTTTCAGGCTGATGAGAAACCGCTGTCCCATCCCGATATGTACGGATGTCTCATCGGTATCCCACAGGTCGGGAACGCCATAAGCATGGGGATTGTTGCTGTGGATGACGCCATGAGACAGATAGTGTCGCATCAGTTCATGCGACGAAATCACGCCCTGATGAAAATGATTGAGGATCAGGACGATGACCAGAAACGACAGTCCGGCGGGACCAGCGACGAAATGGTCGCCTGTAAGGCAGCGCTTCAGCAGTCTGAACTGGATGAAGAGGGCGCCGATAAAGAAGATCCAGAGCATCGGTGTGGGCAGCGTCAGCCACAGCCCGATCTCGATGGCCGCCAGGGCCGCAACCGCTAGATAGACCATAAGATCGATCCGAAGCGGAAAACCGCTGATGGCGCGCCTGAGCATCGTGATGTCCTGCATGGAGAGTGGAGTTCCGGGGCATCCAGACTATCCGCTCTCTCCTTTGTGCGACAAGTCCGATGCTCCTTTCCGGTTAGGCTGTGATCCTTTTGCGGGACAGCCTAACCGGAAGAGTCTTGATAAGGTCAGAACTTACCCTTGAAGTAGGACTGGAGCGGGGCGACGCCCAGATCGTCTTCCTTGAGGACCGCGATGGCGTAGGTCGCCGCACGGGCACCTGCGATTGTGGTGTAATGCGGGATGCCCATGGTCAGGGCACTGCGACGGATCTCATAGCTGTCCTGCGCGGCCTGACCGCCCTGTGACGTGTTGATGACCATCTGCACGTCGCCTGAACGGATGGAATCCACGCAGTTCGGACGACCCTGCATCACCTTGTTCACGCGCTTTACGGGAATGTCTGCGTCTTCCAGGCGGGAGGCCGTGCCACTGGTGGCAAGGATCGTGAAGCCCATGGCGACCAGCTTGCGGGCCAGCAGCTGGACATGCGCCTTGTCGCTGTCGCGGACGGAGAGGAACACCGTACCCGAAAGTGGCAGTGTCACACCGGCTGCAAGCTGCGACTTGGCAAAGGCGCGCTCGAAGCTGGAATCCAGCCCCATGACTTCACCCGTGGACCGCATTTCCGGACCAAGGATCGTGTCGGCATTGGCGAAGCGATGGAAGGGGAACACGGCTTCCTTGACCGCGACATGCGGAGAAACCGCACCGCCATCAAGCTGGAACTCGGTTAGCTTCGCACCCGCCATGACGCGCGCGCCGATCTTGGCAACCGGAACACCAGTGGCCTTGGCGACGAACGGTACGGTCCGCGATGCGCGCGGGTTCACTTCGAGAACGAAGACTTCCTGATCCTTGATGGCGTACTGGACGTTCATCAGGCCGCGGATGCCCAGTTCGCGGGCCATGGCTTCGGTCTGTGAGCGCAGTTCCGTCACCAGTGCCGGGGAGAGCGTATAGGGCGGCAGGGAGCAGGCGGAGTCACCGGAATGGATGCCGGCTTCCTCGATGTGCTCCATGACACCTGCGACATAGACGTTCTCGCCATCGCAGATGCAGTCCACGTCCGCTTCGATGGCGTCGTTGAGGTAGTGGTCGAGCAGGACGGGGCCGGTTGAGACTTCCGGACCGGCGGCGCGCAGGACTTCGTTGAGGTAGCGCTTGAGGCCCGGCTTGTCATAGACGATTTCCATCGCACGGCCGCCCAGAACGTAGGACGGGCGGGCGACGACCGGGTAGCCGACTTCTTCTGCGATCTTCTCGGCTTCCGCCGGGCTGCGGGCGATGCCGTTGCGGGGCTGGCGCAGGCCGAGCTTGCGGAGCATGGTCTGGAAGCGCTCGCGGTCTTCGGCGCGGTCGATCGCGTCCGCAGGTGTGCCGAGCAGGGGGATGCCAGCGTCTTCCAAGGCGCGGGACAGCTTGAGCGGGGTCTGGCCGCCATACTGAACGATGCAGCCCAGCACCTTGCCGCCTTTTGCTTCTGTGCGGATCAGAGCGATCACGTCCTCGGCGGTCAGGGGCTCGAAATACAGGCGGTCCGAGGTGTCGTAATCGGTGGAGACTGTCTCGGGGTTGCAGTTGACCATGACCGTCTCGAAACCGGCTTCGCGCAGGGCGTAGGCGGCGTGGACGCAGCAATAGTCGAACTCGATGCCCTGACCGATGCGGTTCGGGCCACCACCAAGAATGATGATCTTGTCGCGGTTCGTCGGACGGCTTTCGCATTCCGGCGTGCCGAAGCCGCCTTCATAGGTGGAGTACAGATAGGGCGTGTCGGAAGCGAATTCGGCGGCGCAGGTGTCGATGCGGCGGTAGGCCGGCGTTACAGCCAGTTTTTCACGTAGAGCTGCGACATCCGTGATGCTCTGGCCGGAAAGGCGGGCAAGTTGGGCGTCGGAGAAGCCCTGGGCCTTGAGGCGGCGCAGGTTGTAGGCGTCCGTGGGCAGGCCGTTCTTTTCGATCTCGCGCTCGGAGGCCACGATGTCTTCAAGTTGGCGGAGGAACCACGGCTCGAACTTGCAGGCTGCGTTGACCTGTTCGACCGAAAGTCCGGCGCGCAGGGCCTGTGCGGCCATCAGGATGCGCTCGGGGCGCGGTTCGGCCAGAGCGGCGAGATAGGCGTTGTGCGAACCGTCGCCGGGAGCTTCGACCGGGTCGAGCCCGGTGAGGCCCGTCTCCATCGAGCGCAGGCCCTTCTGGATGGCTTCGGCGAAGGAGCGGCCCACCGACATGGCTTCACCGACCGACTTCATGGATGTCGAGAGGAGCGCCGGGGAGCCGGGGAACTTCTCGAAGGTGAAGCGGGGGATCTTGGCGACGACATAGTCGATCGTCGGTTCGAAGGAGGCCGGGGTCGTTTTGGTGATGTCGTTTTTGAGTTCGTCCAGCGTGTAGCCGACGGCCAGTTTGGCAGCGATCTTGGCGATCGGGAAGCCGGTGGCTTTCGAGGCAAGTGCGGAGGAACGCGACACGCGCGGGTTCATCTCGATGACGACCAGACGGCCATCGGCGGGATTGACGCCGAACTGCACGTTGGAGCCGCCGGTCTCGACGCCGATTTTGCGCAAGCACGCGATCGAGGCGTCCCGCATGCGCTGGTATTCCTTGTCGGTCAGCGTCAGGGCGGGAGCAACGGTGATGGAGTCACCGGTATGGACGCCCATTGGGTCGATGTTTTCGATGGAGCAGATGATGATGCAGTTATCCGCAGTGTCGCGGACCACTTCCATCTCGTATTCTTTCCAGCCGAGAACGGACTCTTCGATCAGGACTTCTGTCGTGGGGGAGGCATCGAGGCCGCCCGTGACGATCTGGTCGAATTCCTCGCGGTTATACGCGATGCCGCCACCTGCGCCGCCCATGGTGAAGGACGGGCGGATGATGGCGGGCAGACCGACATCGGCCAGCGCCGCGCGGGCTTCTTCCAACGTGTGTGCGATGGTGCTGCGGGGGCTTTCGATCCCGATCTCGTCCATGGCTTCACGGAATTTCTGGCGGTCTTCCGCGCGGTCGATGACCTCTGCGTCGGCGCCGATCAGTTCCACGTTGTGCTTTTTGAGGAAGCCGGACTTGTCGAGCGCCATGGCGGCGTTCAGGGCTGTCTGGCCGCCCATCGTCGGCAGGACGGCGTCGGGCTTTTCCTTGAGGATGATGCGTTCGACGAATTCCGGGGTGATCGGCTCGATATAGGTCGCATCCGCCAGACCGGGGTCGGTCATGATGGTGGCGGGGTTCGAGTTGATCAGGATGACGCGATAGCCTTCCTCACGCAGGGCCTTGCAGGCCTGTGCGCCGGAATAGTCGAATTCGCAGGCCTGTCCGATGACGATCGGGCCAGCGCCGATGATCAGGATGGACTTGATGTCTGTCCGTTTTGGCATGGCTCAGGCTCCTGCTTTAGCGCGACGGTCCATGATCGCGACGAAACGCTCAAAAAGATAGAAACTGTCGGACGGGCCGGGGCTCGCCTCGGGGTGGTACTGGACGGAGAAGGCGTCCTTCGTGGTCGAAGCGATGCCTTCGTTGGAGCCGTCGAACAGGCTCACATGCGTCACTTTTACGTCGGCGGGCAGGGACTTTTCGTCCACGGCGAAGCCGTGATTCTGGCTGGTGATTTCCACGCGGCCGGTTTCGACGTCCTTGACCGGCTGGTTGGCGCCGCGATGGCCACGCTCCAGCTTGTAGGTCTTGCCGCCCAGCGCCTGTGCGAGAAGCTGGTGGCCGAGGCAGATGCCGAAGACGGGGACGTTCGCGTCGAGCACTGTGCGAATGGCGGGGACGGCATAGGTGCCGGTTGCGGCCGGATCGCCGGGGCCGTTGGAGAGGAACACGCCTTCGGGCTTGAGTTCCAGAATTTCTTCGGCGGTGGCCGTGGCGGGCAGGACGGTGACGTCACAGCCGGCGGTCACGAGGCAGCGCAGGATGTTGTCCTTGGCGCCGTAATCCATGGCGACCACGCGGCGACGGTTTTCGGTCCGGGCCGGGCGGGTGGTTTCCCACACGCCTTCGGTCCAGATCCGCTTGGGCTGCGTCACCTCTTTGGCGAGGTCCATGCCTTCGAGGCCGGGCCACTGGCGGGCACGGTTCAGCAGGCTGTCCGTGTCGATGCGGCCGTTTTCCGGGAAGGCGAGGATGGCGGTCTGTGGGCCGCTGTCGCGCAGGGTGCGGGTGATGGCGCGGGTGTCAACGCCGCTGATGCCTGCACGGCCATGTTTGCTGAGCCATGCCGCGAGGGGCTCGTGGGAGCGCCAGCTTGCCGGGGCGGTGATGTCTTCCTTCACGACGGCACCGAGGGCGGCCATTTTCGGGGCCTCGTTGTCATCGGCATTGGTGCCGACATTGCCGATATGGGGGAAGGTGAAGGTCACGATCTGTCCGGCGAAGGACGGGTCTGTCAGGGTTTCCTGGTAGCCGGTCATGCCGGTGGAGAAGCACAGTTCACCGACGGCGCCTTCCGTATGGGCGCCGAAGCCGCGGCCCCACAGGACTGTCCCGTCTGCAAGGACAAGGGCGGCGTTGGCGCCGGGAGGGCAGGGATTGGACACGTCCGTCTCTCTTTCTTGTTCTTGTGGGGTTTGAGGTGCGGTGAGATCCGCTGTCAGATCCTGAAGGGCGATTCCCGGCACGCGCAGCAGGGCCGGCCAGTGTTTGGTGGGGACCATGCGGGACTGGCGCCACTTGCGCACGGCTTCCAGCCCGACACCGGCGAGAGCGGCGATTTCGTCCGCGCCTCCGGCTTTTTCAATGATTCTGTCGATGTCCATGGTCGCCCCGTTTCTGGCTGCCGGATGTACTTCTGGGACCTCTGAATAAGGGATCAGAAACAGAATGGGAAGTTTTTTCCCACTATCTGTTTTGCGTTCTCGGAAGGGGTGGGAAGTTTTTTCCGAATGACTTGTTTGGCGGCCACAGGGGGCTGCCGGATTGTTGCAAACCGGCTTTTGTGCGATTTTGCCGCTATTCAAAGAATGAGGGACGGCTCGCCGAGGGAATTTCCGGCGGGCTGTCCGATGAAGGAGAACGGCGATGTCGCTTCGCAAGCAGATCATGGACGACCTCAAGACAGCCATGAAGGCCGGTCAGTCCGATACGGTGGCTCAGATCCGCGGGATCACGGCCAAGATCAAGGATCTGGACGTTGCCGCTCGCGCCAAGAGCGCCGAGGTAACGGATACGGACATCATTTCCGCCCTGCGTTCCATGATCAAGTCCCGCACGGAATCTGCTACGATGTATCGTGAGGGTGGCCGTCCGGAGCTGGCGGAAAAGGAAGAAGGCGAGATCGCCACGATCAAGTCGTACCTGCCGCCGGAACTTGATGAGTCTGCGCTGAAGGCCGGGATTGTCGAAGCGGTGCAGAAGACCGAAGCGGCTGGTATGAAGGATATGGGCAAGGTCATGGCGGCTCTGAAGGAGCGCTTCGGCGCGGATCTGGACCCGGCGAAGGCCAGTGCGCTGGTGAAGGCGCATCTCTCGGCCTGATCTGTCGATCAGTTGCAGGATAAAAAGCCGCTCCTTCGGGGGCGGCTTTTTTTGTTTTCACGCTGTCCGGCAGAGTTTGGCGTAATCGCTGGGCCGGTAGCCGGTGTTTTTATGGAAGGTTGTGGCGAAGGCGCCGAGGCTTTCGTAGCCCACATCCAGGGCGACGCTGGCCACGCTTTCGCCGCGGGCCAGTTTTTCCTGTGCGTTCAGGATGCGCAGGCGTTGCCGCCAGACTGAGAACGGCAGTCCCGTCTCAAGAGTAAAATGGCGGACGAAGGAGCGTAGCGACATGGCGGCCAGTCTGGCCCAGTCTTTCTGGGCGCGGGGGTCTGCCGGGTTGTCGCTCAGGCTGTTGGCGACGCGGCAGAGTTGTTCGCTTTTTGGGAAAGGCAGGGACACGGAGGCGCGTGGGGCAGCGAGGAACTCGTGCCAGAAGCATTCTGCGAGGCGGGCGATATGCGCGTCCCATCTGGCTTCGTAGGCATCGCGGGAGAGGCGGTCCGCTAAAGCGGTAAGGAGACGTGTTCCGCCAGCGATAAAGGGTTCGTCCGGCAGAGTGGTGCATCGCGCTTTATGGGCATAGAGGCTGCATCCTGAGACGGCGCCGTGCGAGCGGGCTTCATGCAGGATATGGGGTGGGAGCCAAAGGCACTGGCCGGGGCCGATCAACCAGTAGGCGTGCTCGGTGCGGATGGCCATGACGCCGCTTTCAATGCCGAGAATCTGGCCGCGTTCATGGGCGTGCCGGTCTGCAACCCGGCGTGTGTCCTGTTTCATGTGGCCGCCGAGAAGCCATGGCGTTCCGGCGTTTGGACGGTCTGCGGCGGCGGGGGTTATGAAGGAATTGGCGTGCATGAGTCGAACTATGGCCTGAGAGCGTGAGAACGCCAAAATTGCTTTCGCTAGAACTGTCTTCTCCGGACGGGTTTGAAGCCCTGAGCGGAGTGTTCAGCGGGAGATCAGGATCATGAAAGTCGGTTTTGTCGGCCTCGGGGCCATGGGACATGCAATGGCGGAGCGTCTTCTCAAGGGAGGGCATGAGCTTGTCGTGACCAACAGGACACGCGCGAAGGCGGATGATCTGGTGGCGCAGGGGGCGGTTTTTGCCGAGACGCCTGCGGACGTGGCGCGCCAGGTGGAGGTTGTGTTCTCTATGCTGTTCGATGATGCCAGCACGGAAGAGGCTGTGTTCGGAGAGCATGGCATCGCGAGGGCCTTGGTGCCGGGCGCCATTCATGCGTGCAGCAGTACGCTGTCTCTGGAGCAGGCGCGTCGTTTGCGGGACGGGCATGCAGAACGCGGGCAGGGTTATGTCAGCGCCAATGTGCTGGGGCGGCCTCCGGCAGCGAAGGCTGGCGAATTGTTTGTGGTGACGGCAGGAGCGGAAGAGGCTCTGAAGCGTCTGCGGCCTTTGCTGGAGTGTTTCGGATCCCGCATTTTCGAAGTGGGGCAGGATCCGGTTCAGGCCAATCTGGCCAAGCTGTCTCTGAACTTCATGATCTATTCGACGATTGAGCAGATGGCGGAAGTTTTTGCGTTGAATGAAAAGGTCGGCACGGATCCGCATAAGATTTTTGAGATCATGACGGGCAGTTTTTACACCGCACCGGTTCATAAGAACTACGGGAAACTGATGGTCGATCATGAATACGACCATCCGGGCGCGCCGGTGACGCTGGGGCTTAAGGATATCGAGATGTTTCTTAAGGCCGGTGGAGAAAATGCTGTGCCGCTGCCTTATGCCTCGGTAGTGCGGGATCGGTTGCTGAGTGCGATCAGTGCGGGGGATGCCGAGCGCGATTTTGTCGTGCTGCTGGAGCGGGCTCGGCAGGACAGCGGGCTGAAATAGGTGTCGGGGTCCGATCTGGACGCGTTGATTGCGTTCATGACGTCCGATTATTGCTAGTTTGTGGATGAACTGACGCGTGTTCAGCAGGGCCATGGTGCGCTTGGAAGCCGGCAATAGCGTGCGGCAGTGTTTGACAGGGTCGCGCCGAGGTCCCCACTCTGAAATCCGCTTGTTACGGATGAGGCCAGAATGTCGGCAGGTGGTTCAACGAAGGTCGTTTTCATTGCGCTGGGGGTCAATCTCGCGATTGCCTGCGTGAAGGGTGTGGCGGCTCTGCTCACCGGCTCGGCCGCGATGCTGGCGGAGACGGTTCATTCCTTTGTCGACTGCGGCAACCAGATTCTGCTGTTGGTGGGCATGAAGCGCGCGGCGGCTCCGGCGACGAAGGAGCATCCGCTGGGGCATCATCGGGAGCTTTATTTCTGGACGCTGGTGGTAGCGGGCGCGCTGTTCATTGGCGGCGGGGTCGCGTCGCTGCATGAGGGGTGGGAAAAGGTCTGGCATCCGGCGGCGATGGAGCCGATCCATGTGCAGGGACATGTTTTTCCCGGCTGGTGGCTGAATGTCGCCATTCTTGGGATTTCGGGAAGCATGGAGGGCTACGGGTTTCTGGCGGCCATGAAGTCCCTACCGTCCGGGAAGGGTTCCCTGTGGACTATGATCCGCCGCAGTACTGATCCGGGACTGTTTGTCGTGCTGTTCGAAGATGGCGCGGCGCTGGTTAGTCTGATGATCGCGCTGGTCTTTACCGTTCTGTCCGTCGTGACGGGATGGCATATTCTGGACGGTGTGGCATCGCTGTTGATCGGGCTTGTTCTGGTGATTGTTGCGGTACTGCTGACGAACGAGACGCGCTCCCTGCTGGTTGGGGAGAGTAGTCCGGAAATCGACGCTTTCGTGCGGGCCGAAGCGGTGAAGCTGTCAGGTGTAGTCGGAGTCAACGAGGTCGTGACTGAGACGCGGGGGCCGGGGAGTATCATTGTCCTGGTGTCGCTGGACTGGGACGATACGCTGACCGCCGGGCAGGTGGAGCAGGGGGTTTCGGCGCTGGAGCGGGTGACGCGGGCGCGGTATCCGTCGGTGCTGCGGATGTATGTCGAGGCGCAGGATCGTAAGGATGGTGTGCCGCTTCCGATCTGAAACAAGTCTGAACGCAAACCGGGCTCCCGTGAGGGAGCCCGGCATGGGTGTCATTATCGGAAGATGATGGCTCCGGTCTTACTGGGGCTGGGCCGGAGTGGCTTCCGGGGTGGTGGCCGGCGTAGCAGGGGTCGTGCTGTTCATCTGGCCAGGTGAGGTTGAGTGCTCGACATCGTAGGCAGTGGCCTTCTCGCTGTAGGTGCCCTTCGCGCCAGGATGTTCTTTGTCGTACAGGGCAGCCTTTGCGCGGGCTTCCTTGCGGTAACGGTGACGGACATACATGCCGGTCACGCAGCCGCCCATGGCGCCGAGGAAACCATGATGGTTGGCGACGTGTCCACCGACGGCGCCGGCAGCGCCGTATTTAAGGCAGCCACCCGGTTCTGCTTCTGCCGTTGTGATCGATGTCGCCAGCAGACCGGCTGCGGCGGCAAGCATCAGGTACTTTTTCATTAACGCTTCCTGTTTTCCAAAGCTGCCGGGGCACCCGGTAGCAGAGAGACGGAGCCGAGCATGCCCCAATCCTGCGTTCAGAACAATCGGAGGGGGCAGCGTACGACATTTTCGGCTGGGGCGCAGAAGGTCCAGACGGTGCCGTCTGGTTCATGGGAGCAGGCACTACTGGCGCCTGGGATCGAGCGGGGATTGTGTTCGATGACGATCGAGCCGAAACCGCGGCGTTCGGGTCTGGCGACGGTGGGGCCTCCGGTCTCCTTCCAGTGCATCCGGAAGATTGGCTTGTCCTCTTCGTCGTGCAGACCCCAGCTGACGGTCACGGTTCCGGTGTCGTTCGACAGGGCGCCATATTTGATGGCGTTGGTGGTCAGCTCGTAAATGGCCAGGCCGATGCGATCGGCGGTGTCGGGGATGAACTGAAGCTCCGGATCGCCTTCGATCCGCAGGCGTGTGGCTGGAAAATCGCCGGCGACAACAGTCTGGGACGTGACGACGTCCCAGACTGTGGCACCTGTCCATTCGCCGTGGATCAGAAGATCCTGACTTCTGGCGATGGAGGTGATGCGCTCTTCCAGAACCTTGACGAAAGGAGCTGTGGGGTCGGGGACGGTGCGTCGGATCAGGGCCTGAAAGATCGCGAGCATATTTTTGGAGCGGTGGTTCAGTTCGTTGAGCAACAGGGCGATCCGCTGCTCATTTTCGTGCTGGGTCGTTACATCGCGCGAGACGCAGAGAATGGCTTCGACGCTCTGATCGGGATTCAGAAGCGGGGTCAGCATGTTGTCCCAATGCCGGATGGGCTGGCCGGGGAGTTGACTGACGCCCATGAAGCGGGCGTTCCGTCCTTTGGTGGCGTCCTTCAGGGCCTCGCGGCCTGGGGTATGAGCTTCCGGCGGGAGCAGGCCGAGCCAGCGCATGCCGAAGCCTGAGGTGCTGTCCACGCCGAGGGCACTGCAGCCTGCGGTATTCATGTGAACCAGCGTGCCGTCTTTTGCAATTTCCTTGATGCAGTCCACGCTGACATTGAGCATGCGGTCACGGATATCGGCTTTTTGGAGAAGATCTTCCTCGTGGCGTTTCTGTTCGTGGATATTGGTCAGGATGAGGAGGCGAATGGTGTCCTCGCCGTTGGTGGGCAGGCGCTGGACAAGGCGCAGGAGGAACCAGCGGGTGTGTCCGTCAGGATTCAGAATGCGGAAGCTTATGCTCCGGAGTTGATCTGAGGGGGTGGTATCGCGGAGGATGCGGGTGATCTCCGCCTGATCGGCGGGGACAACGATCGGAAGCCATTCTGAAAAAGCGAGCGGCACACCAAGCGCAGCGGCCTGCTGTTTCCAGGCCATGTTGAAGTGCATGGTGCCTGGGCTGCTGCCAGGCTCCATGCAGATCAGATCAGGCAGCAGGTCGAAGGCGGTGCAGAAAATATCAGGTGGGGCGGTCTGTGTCTGTCCCATATCTCTATTCTGATAGTAGCGCGTAGTATTGCGATGGTTTCAGGATCCATGCGCGATATTTTCTGTCGCGCTGCGTAATAATATATCCTGAAAATTCACCTTTCTGAAACCTGCTTTTAGCGCAGATCAGGGCAGCAATACGGCGGCATCGTCGAATGTAATGATATGGGCGGCGGCGTCGAAGTTGTAGAGCCCGATTTTTTGCCGTTACCAGCCTTGTTCATGTAGCGTCAGTCGATCATTCCGGCGAAGAGCAGAGGTACCAGCCCCTTGTTTTTGGTGATGATCTGCTGGAGCAGATGCATGACGTGCTTGGAATAGAGTTCGCTGGCTTGTTCGGTGAGCGTGGACAGGACGTCGACGGGGCCGATGATGGTCGTGGGGCCGACCTGCACGCTCTGTCTGGCCTACGTGCCTTCATAGTTGTCGCCACCTTCGGCGCCGCGATCGATGATGACGGGCGCCGAGTTTCATGTCCTCCACTGTTTTCAGCGTCAACGGCAGGACGATGAGGAACGATGTCGGTAGCGGCGACGAGGGTGCTGGGGGCTGGCGAGAAAGCCACGTCCTTGTAGGTACTGTCGGGACAGGATGATGCGACGCCTCGACGTGTCTTTATGGCGAAGGCGATCCCTGGCGAGGCCAGTGTCTCAGCGACTTGAAGAATGAGGACGACGTGGCGCTTTCCACCTTCCCCGCGTTCTTTCAGCACTGAAGTTTTAACAGTTATTGGCTGCGACCCTGTGTTTGTACGTCGGGTGCGGCTTGTTGCCCAAGGGTAGGTTAAGAGAAAGAGAAGCCATGTCCCGTTCAGCGTCACCATGACGCTTCTTCGGGGTGGAAACCATTGATGGGATATTAAAAGGAAAAAATTATATCTAAATGGGAATTATTCGAATTGACTTATCGGTCACTTGTCTGTGCTCCGTCATGAAGGGGCACATGGTGGATTTCGGGAAAAAGTTTCCTTTAAACAGAAGGGCTGGCGCTGTATGCGCTCGTGGACCTTCTTACCAACCCGCATGAAAGGCTCTTCCTGCCCATGGCAATTGATGCTGCTTTTCTCGACGAACTGCGGAACCGGACGCCGCTGCCGTCGCTGATCGGGCGGCGCAACAAGCTGGTGAGGTCCGGTCGGAACTGGAAAACCTGCTGTCCGTTCCATGGCGAAAAAACGCCATCTTTCTACATTTACGACGATCATTTTCATTGCTTCGGTTGCGGCGTACACGGCGATGCCATCAGTTACGTGATGCAGAGCGAGGGGCGCAGTTTCCCTGAAGCCGTTGAACAGCTTGCGTCTGAGGCGGGACTCGAGGTTCCGAAAGCCGACCCGCGGTCGGAAGCTCGTGCCCGGGAAGCACAGTCGCTGGGTGACGTTCTCAACCTCGTGCAGGAGAGCTATCGCCGCCGGTTGTATCGTCCGGAAGGACGCGAAGGGCTGGCCTATCTGCGGGGACGCGGGCTGACGGAAGAAACGATCGAGCGGTTCGGTCTGGGCTGGTCCGGCGACGGGCGGCAGCTGCTGGACGAATTGCGCCCGCATGGCGTGACGGTCGAGATGCTGATCCGCGCTGGGGTCATACGCGTGGATGAGCAGGGGGCTCCGAAAGGGGAGCTGTTCTTCAATCGTGTGACGTTTCCGATCCGGGACCGGCGGGGGCGCATGATGTCCTTTGGCGCCCGGACGCTCGGGGATGGGCAGCCCAAATATCTCAATGGCCCGGAGACGGCCCTGTTCTCCAAGCGGCGGACGTTGTTCAATCTCGACCTGGCGCGAGAGGCGGTGCATCGCGGGGCGGATCTTGTGGTGGTCGAAGGGTACATGGACGTCATCGCCATGGATCAGGCGGGATTTGGTGGGGCTGTGGCGCCTCTGGGTACGGCGATGGGTGAGGAGCAGCTTGAACTGCTGTGGCGCATGTCGCCGTCGCCGATCCTGTGTCTTGATGGTGATGCGGCGGGCGCGCGGGCGGCATTGCGGGTCTGTGAAGTTTCGCTGCCGCTTCTGTCGCCCGAGCGGACGATCCGGTTCTGTCGGCTGGATGCGAAGGATGATCCGGACAGTTTGATCCGAAGCCGCGGGCCGCGGGCTATGCAGGAGGCACTGTCCGGCGCGACGTCGATGGCGGAGGAGTTGTTCGGGCTGCTGACAGCGGGGCTGGTGGACCCGGGGCCGGACCAGAGGGCGGCCTTGCGCGAAAAGCTGGTGGCGCTGTCGCGGCTTATTCCGGACAAGGCTCTGGCGTCGGAATATCGCAGTACGTTGCTGGACATGTTCTTTGCGCGTTTCCGGCGGAAAAAAAACTTTCAGCGCAAGGGGGGCGAGAGCCTGCGGCTGTCCACGCAGGCGCCCGGAGCGATGCGTGATGTGGAGTCGGGAAATCTGGAGAGGCTGAACATCATGACGGCGATGCTGCTTCACCATCCCGATATCCTTCCGGAGGTGGAACAGGCGTATAGCGGTTTGCATCTACCGTCTGAACTGGATCATCTGCGTTCGGCGCTGCTGGACTGGTCCTGTCAGGAAGAGGAGCGGGATGCCTTGACGGAAGAGGGCTGCATGTCCTGGCTGGAAGAGCATGGGCTGGCAGATCTGGCGGGAAGGGTGAAAGGCGGTCCGTTGCCGCGCGGTGTGGGCGACGGGAAGGTCAAAGATGAGATCCTGAAAGTGGATGTCATTGAAAGCTGGTGGCATTTTTATGCCCTGGTCAATTTCCAGACCTTCGAGCGGACCCTGGAGGAGGACGTGACCCGGGCCGTGATTGAAGGGGATATGGAGTCTTTCGTGGATGAAAACGGGCAGAGCGGTCTTCGCTTTCCCAATGCACTCATGACCCGTCTGCGGGTTCGCGATGCCCTGAAAAGCGGAGAGAGGGTTGGCGAATAAGGGGCCCCGGAGATTGCTCCGTCATATGGGAAGGAATGATTCCGGAATGAATTTTATTCCCGAAAGGTTGTATTCTTTGGGGTGCCAATCTTGACTTCGGGCGCAGGATCGACCACCTGCACGCTGCCGGATTGCTAACTCGCGGCGGAGTTGACGGAGAGACGAATGGCGACGAAAACAGCCTCTGGAACGGATCGGAACGCGCAGGAGCAGGAGGGGGATACCACTCTCCTCGATACGCAGTCCGCTGCCGTCAAGCGGCTGATCGCCAAAGGGCGTGAACGCGGGCATATCACTTTTGACGAACTGAACGCTGTCCTTCCGCAGGACCAGATGTCTTCCGAGCAGATCGAGGACGTTATGGCGGCGCTGTCCGAAATGGGCATTCAGGTCCTCGAAAACGAAGAGCAGGATGACGCCGAAGCTCCTGCGGAAAAGGAAGCCGAAGGCGAGTCCGAGGAGGCCGAAGGTCCGCAGGGCGGTAACGTCGATGCCGAGGCTGCCAGCCGCACGGATGATCCGGTCCGCATGTATTTGCGCGAGATGGGGTCGGTCGAGCTGTTGTCGCGCGAGGGCGAGATTGCGATTGCCAAGCGGATCGAAGCTGGTCGCGACGAGATGATCGGCGGCCTGTGCGAGAGCCCGCTGACGATTCGCGCCATCATCTCCTGGCATGAGCGCCTCAAGGACGGCGAGATGCTCCTGCGTGACATCGTGGATCTTGAGGCCAGCCAGGGCGGTGGTCCGGACCCTGAGGCGGTCGAGGGCGAGGAAGATGACGAGGCGTCCGAAGAGGACGATACGGCTGAGGACGAGAACGAAGAAGGTGAAGGCGACCAGCAGGAAGGTAGCGGCCTGTCCCTGTCCGCTCTGGAAGAGAAGCTGAAGCCGGAAATCCTGGCGCGTTTCGAAGCCATCGAGCCGCTGTATCACAAGCTTCGCAAGCTTCAGATCAAGCGCATCGAGGCCCTGACGGGTGGTGAGGATCATTCGGACAAGTCTGAACAGACCTACGAGAAGCTGCGCGATGAACTGGTTAGCATCGTCGAGCAGGTGCATCTGCACAACAACCGGATTGAAGAGCTGGTCGCGCAGATCAAGATGCAGGTTCAGAAGCTGAACAATGTCGAAGGCCGGATGATGCGTCTGGCCGAGAGCTGCAAGATCTCGCGTGATGACTTCCTCATCAAGTATCGCAGCCGCGAACTTGATCCGACCTGGCTGGACAGCATTTCTGCGCTGCCGGGCAAGGGCTGGAAGAACTTGACGACCAAGCACATGGACCAGTTGCGCAATCTGCGTGGCGAGATTGCGGCTCTGTCGCACGAGACGGGCCTTCCGGTTGGTGAGTTCCGCCGCGTTTATGCAACCGTTTCCCGTGGCGAGCGTGATTCCACGCGTGCCAAGAAGGAAATGATTGAGGCGAATCTGCGTCTGGTGATTTCGATCGCCAAGAAATACACGAACCGTGGACTGCAGTTTCTGGATCTGATCCAGGAAGGCAACATCGGCCTGATGAAGGCCGTGGACAAGTTTGAGTACCGTCGCGGTTATAAGTTCTCGACCTATGCGACTTGGTGGATCCGTCAGGCGATTACGCGTTCCATCGCGGATCAGGCCAAGACGATCCGTATTCCGGTCCATATGATCGAGACGATCAACAAGCTCGTCCGGACGTCGCGCCAGATGCTGCATGAGATCGGGCGTGAACCGGCTCCGGAAGAGCTGGCCGAGAAGCTCGGCATGCCGCTGGAGAAGGTCCGTAAGGTCCTGAAGATCGCCAAGGAGCCGATCTCTCTCGAAACGCCGATTGGTGACGAGGAGGACAGCCATCTCGGTGATTTCATCGAGGACAAGACGGCCGTCATTCCGCTGGATGCTGCGATTCAGACGAACCTGCGTGAAGCCACGACGCGCGTTCTGGCGTCCTTGACGCCGCGTGAAGAGCGCGTGCTGCGGATGCGCTTTGGTATTGGTATGAATACGGACCACACCCTTGAGGAAGTGGGCCAGCAGTTCAACGTGACCCGTGAGCGTATCCGTCAGATCGAGGCGAAGGCGCTGCGCAAGCTCAAGCACCCGAGCCGCTCGCGCAAGCTGCGCTCCTTCCTCGACGACAACTGAACGCCGGGCGCGGGACCGGAGCGATGCTGCCGGACTGGCTTAAGCCGAAAGGGACATCCACCCGTCTTGCGGTGGATGTCATCTTTCTGGAAACACGCTCGCCCCGTCCGTCGCCTGTTTTGCCGGCAGGATATTCTCTGTCCCGTGTAACCGGGGATGAGGCCGTGCCGCTTTATCGCGTTCTGTATGCGGGGGTGGGGCAGGATTACTGCTGGTGGATGCGGCGGTCGATGCCAGATGCTGAACTGGCAGAAATTCTTTATGATCCTGCCGTTCAGTTCATGGTCCTGCGTGATGGCTCCGGTGAGCCGCTCGGGTTTTACGAACTGGATCTGAGGCAGGGCGGGGATGCCAATCTGGCCTATTTCGGCCTTTTGTCGCAGGGGATGGGGCGCGGTCTGGGGCGTGCGCTTCTGGATCATGCCGTGGCCCGGGCCTTTGGGGCCGGAAGTTGGCGTCTGCGGGTTAATACCTGCACGCTCGATCATCCTCACGCGCTGCCGAATTACCGGCGGGCAGGATTTGAACTCCGGTATATCGTGCCGGAAAGCTGGGACGTTCCCGACGAATATGTGCCGCAAAAGCTGAAGCGACTCTGAGGCAGGACTTGCCTTGAGACGCATGGTGTGATTAATGCCGCCTTTCCCTGCCGGGCGATGTGGCATCGCGCCGGCTATACCCGCGCCCTGAAACATGGGCCCTGTTTCCGGCATGGGCCGGAGCCAGTCTCGGGTTGACCTCATCCGAAGGGAGTATTCATGCCATTGTATGAAAGCGTGCTTATCGCACGTAATGATGTGTCGCAGGCTCAGGTGGAAACCCTGGTCGAGACCATCGAAACCCTGCTCACGGACAACGGCGGTTCCATCCAGAAGCGTGAGTTCTGGGGCCTGCGTTCGCTCGCATACCGCATCAAGAAGAACCGCAAGGGCCATTACGTCCTGCTGGGTCTTGACTGCACCCCTGACACGCTGCGCGAGCTGGAGCGTCAGCTGGGCCTGAACGAAGACGTGCTGCGCGTTCTGACGCTGCGCGTTGACGAGATCGACGAGAACCCGTCTCCGGTTCTGGCTCGCAAGAGCGACGACCGTGGTGACCGCGGCAACTTCCGTGGCGGCTCCAAGCCGGCCGGTCGTTTCGAGAGCGGCCGTGGCGGTCCCCGTCGCAGCAGCGAAGACCGTGAGGAATATCGTGCACGTGGCGAGCAGGACGATGCTCGTGAGACGGCCGGAGCGGAGTAAGAAACATGTCCGAGACCATCACTCCCGACGTCAACGAAGTGAACCCGGCTGCTCGTCGCACGGCAGTTGGCGCACGTCGTCCGTTCTACCGTCGTCGCAAGTCCTGCCCGTTCTCCGGCCCCAACGCGCCGAAGATCGACTACAAGGACGTGCGTCTGCTGAGCCGCTTCCTTTCGGAGCGTGGCAAGATCGTGCCGAGCCGCATCACGGCCGTTTCGGCCAAGAAGCAGCGTGAGCTGGCACAGGCGATCAAGCGTGCCCGTTTCCTCGCCCTGCTCCCCTACGTCGTAAGCTGAGGAGCGCACCATGTCCCAGACCGCACTGATCCTGCTGCAGCGGGTCGAGCATCTCGGCCAGATGGGCGACCTGGTGCACGTGAAGCCGGGTTATGCCCGTAACTTCCTGCTGCCCCAGGCCAAGGCCATGCGCGCCACGGTTGCCAACAAGAAGCGTTTCGAGACCGAGCGCGCCCAGCTTGAGGCCCAGAACCTCAAGAAGCGTGAAGAGGCCGAGCGTCTTGCTGAGCGCATGCATGAACTGTCCGTCGTTATCATCCGTCAGGCTGGTGACAGCGGAAGCCTGTACGGCTCCGTAAGCACCCGCGATATCGCGGCGGCCGCTACGGAAGCCGGTCTGACGATTTCGCGTCAGCAGGTTGTCCTGGCACACCCGATCAAGCATCTTGGCCTGACGGAAGCACGTATCGTGCTGCATCCGGAAGTGTCCATCCCGCTGACGGTCAACGTTGCCCGTTCCGGTGAAGAAGCGGAGCGTCAGGCTCGTGGCGAAGCCATTGGCGAGCAGGACGAGGATGAGAATATCCTTGGCGAACTGCAGGCTGAGAATGCCGCCGAAGAGGCTGCTGCTGAAGCTGCCGAGGCATCGGAAGAAGCCTGAGGCTTTTACCGAGGACCTTGTCCTGAAAAACCCGGCCGGGATTCTTCCCGGCCGGGTTTTTTTGTCTCTGTTCTTCCGGAGGAGTACAACTTCAGACCTGTTCGGGTTTTTTCCCAGTATTGGAAACAGGAGATCGGAATGAGACGGATTCTTGGTTTTGTCTTGAGGAAGTTCATCCAGACAGGAAGCCTGAGGGTCACGTTCAGTGACGGGACTGTCCGTACCTATCGTGGCCGCAAGCCGGGACTTGAAGCCGGACTTCATCTACTCACCAAACAGGCGGAGCGGGCCCTGATCATCAATTCCGGTCTGGCGTTCGGCGAGGAATACATGGCGGGCAGTATCGTGCCTGACGGCTGTACGCTTGAGACGCTGCTGACGGTCCTGATGGAAAACATCAACGGGCACGGGCATGTCTTCGAAGAAATTGAAGACCGTCTGCGCTATGTGACGCGGGCGTGGAAGACGCTCAATTCTCTCAAGAAATCCCGCAGTAATGTCGCTCACCACTATGATCTGAACGGGGCACTGTACGATCTGTTCCTGGACAAGGACCGGCAGTATTCCTGCGCCTATTTTGCGCGCGAGGATATGACGCTGGAAGAAGCGCAGGTCGCCAAGAAGCGGCATATTGCGTCCAAGCTTAATCTGGATCGTCCGGGGCTCGCGGTGCTTGATATCGGCTGTGGATGGGGTGGCATGGCTCTGACGCTGGCGAAGGATTATGGCGCGAAGGTTCTGGGTATCACGCTGTCACGCGAGCAGCTCGAGGTGGCGCGGAAGCGGGCGAAGGACGAGGGGCTTGAGGATCAGGTGCGCTTCGAACTGATCGACTACCGCAACCTGCATCAGCAGTTCGACCGGATCGTCTCGGTGGGAATGTTTGAGCATGTTGGGCCGCCACAGTTTGAGGCATTTTTCAAACAGCTGAAAGCCTGCCTCAAGCCGGATGGCGTGGCGCTGATCCATTCCATCGGGCGTATGGACGGGCCGGGGACGACCAATCCCTGGATCCAGAAATATATTTTCCCGGGTGGATATTCGCCTGCGCTGAGCGAGACGCTGGCGGCGATTGAGCGGTCGGGGCTGTGGATGACGGACTGCGAAGTGCTGCGCCTGCATTACGCACGCACGCTGGCGGAATGGCGCAAGCGTTTTGACGCCAACCGCGATAAGATCCAGTCACTTTATGACGAGCGATTTGTCCGGATGTTCGAGTTCTATCTCGTAGGGGCCGAGCTGGCGTTCCGCGTGCAGGGGCACATGAACTTCCAGCTTCAGTTGACCAGGTCGATCGACGCTGTGCCGTTCACGCGGGACTACATGTTCGAGCGTGAACGGGAAAGCGCGAAGTCGTAAGAGCCTTCAGCGGCTGGCGAGATTCAGTTCCGCCAGTCGCGCGAATTCGGCGACCGAAAGCGTTTCGGCCCGGCGGGTTGGTTCGATTTCGGCCTGTTCCAGCAGGCGTTCGCCGCCGATGGATTTCAGTGAAGAGCGCAGCATTTTGCGACGTTGGCCGAAGGCTGCTGCCGTGACCTGCTCCATGGCGCGGAACAACTGCGGAGAAGGCTGTTCGGCATGGGGTATGATGACGGCGACTGCGGAATGGACCTTGGGCGGTGGTGAGAACGCGGCCGGAGGGATGCGCAGGGCAACCGAGCACGAGGCGCACCATTGAGAGAGTACTGCGAGGCGTCCGTAAGCCGAGCTTCCCGGAGCTGCGCAAATACGTTCCGCGACTTCGAGCTGGAACATCAGCGAGAGTCGTTCCCACTGCGAGGCCTGACGCAACCAGCCCACGAGCAGGGGGGTGGCAACGTTATAGGGCAGGTTCGCAATGATCTGGCGTGGAGCAGGGGCCAGAGCCGCAGCGTCCAGCTTCAGGGCGTCCTGACGGACGACGTGCAGGCGGTCCGGGTAGTAGGTGGCCAGTTCGTCCAGCAGGGGCCAGGCGCGTTCGTCGATTTCTACGACATCGACACGGCTGGCAGGGGTGTCCAGCAGGGCGCGGGTCAGGCCGCCGGGACCGGGGCCGATTTCGACGACGCTGCGTCCTGTCAGATCGCCGCCAAGAGCTGCGATCCGGGCGCAGATGCCCGGATCGAGCAGGAAGTGCTGGCCGAGGGATTTCTTTGCATCAAGGCCATGGGCCTGGATGGTGTCACGCAGTGAAGGAAGGGACACGTCAGTTGAAGGCCGTCTTGGCAGCGGGACGCATCTCGATGATCGCACGGCGCTGAAGGTCGCGCTGAAGCTGGCGGGAGGCCTGCTCGACACGCTCATTCATAAGCTGATCAGCGATTTCGCTCGGGCTCTGCTGGGCCAGGTTTTTCTGTTGCCGGTTGCAGATCATGAGCAGGGCAATACCGTCCATCGAGACCAGGGGACGGCTGACCTTGTTGGGGGGGAGTGCGTCGAGAACTGCTTTCATCTGGGGCATCAGGCGCTCGAGGATCTGCGAACCCGGATTGCTGGGACGTTTTTCGCCAAGAGATTTGTTAAGCGCTTCCATGGCGTCACAGCTATGAACCGTCTGCACGGCTGCTGTGGCTTTCTGCAAGGCAGCACGCTGCTGTTCGGTCGGGTTCTGCGGGTTCAGGGGCGTATCGAACGGGAAGAAAGCCTGCCGCAGGTCGAGCTGGGTGCCCATCTGTTTTCCAACCACGCGCTTTGATTGAACGGTCGCGATCACGAACCCGCCTGCAACCTGGATCGGGTTGGAAATGGCACCGATCGGCATCTGGCGGACGATGTTGACGACCTGCGGATCAAGATTGTCCTCCTGCATCCAGCCCATGGAGCCGCCATCGAGAGCCGACTGGGCCTGCGAGAACTGGGCGGCTACGATCGGGAATGGCGCGCCTTCACGGAGCTGGGAAATGATCGTCTTGGTGAAGGCGAGTTCGTTTTCGTCATGACGTGGGTCGGCCACGGGCACGAAGATTTCGCTCATGAAATATTGGGGGCGACCCTGCTCGGCCTGAAGGGCCTGCTCGCGCTGGCTGATCTGGGTGGCTGTGATCCGGCCTTCTTCTCCCAGCTTCTCACGCAGGACCTGCATCCAGCCGATCTGCACCCGAATCTGGTCGATCAGCGTCGTCAGTGACACGCCATCCGAGGCCAGACGGCTCCGCAGGGCATTCTTGGGCATGCCGTTGCGCTGTTCGATGTTCGAGATGGCGCCTGCGATCTGATCCGGCTCCACGTTGATGTGGAGCTTCAGAATTTCCTGCGTTTTCAGGCGCTCGTCGATCAACTGGTGGATGATCTGGCCGCGCATGCGCTTCATGATTTCCGGGCTTATGGGCAGGCCGGTCGAAAGCACGAAGAGCTTTGCACGGTTGTCCACGTCACGCTGCGTGAGGACCTGTCCGTTGATGACAGCCAGGATCTGATCCTCGGGCGGCTTGGCTGGAGGAGCGTCCTGCTTGGTCGCCGCAGTTTTCGAAGCCGCTTTCGGGTCTGCCTTGTGATGCGGGGCTGCCGTGGCGGGGAGGGCTGCCGAGAAGGCGAGAAGGGCAGCCAGGGCCGTAGAGGCGATGCAGTGGGTCTTGGACATGCTCAACCGTTGATTCCGAAGGTGCCGATCGTCTTGAACGTGAAGTTGAATAGGATCGTCTCGTTACGTTGTTCGCCGCCGATACGGGTGTATTGCTTGATATACATGATATCCAGCCCGAAACAGTCATTGGAATAGCCGATCGTGCCACCGTTTGCGACGAACTGTTTCCTGGACAGGCTGCGACGGAAGAAACCGGACGCATGGTAATTGCGCCAGTGGGTTGAAAATCCGCCTGTCACTTCGCTGGTCTTGACCAGATATGGCGCGTTCGGACCGGATTCGCGGAAGTTCGTTGCATAGTAATAATACGGTGTCACGGGCGCGAAGACGTAGCCACCGGTCAGGCGGAACATGGGAACGCCGGTGCTGATGAGGCCTTCGCCGTAATCGAACTGGTGGGTCCACGGGTTGAAGCGGCCTCGGGCCGTGACATCCACATACTGGTTCGGGCTGACGCGCAAGCGACCCACCGGGTCCGACAGGTGATGGTCGAGGCCGGAATAGGGCAGGCGGTTGTGGTCGATATGTTCCTGGAAGCTTTCGCCGACAAGCATGTCGATGGCGTGGCCGTTCCAGGACCAGTTCTGATGGATGCCCACATTTGCGCGGAGGCCACCGTCGAGACGATCCGTACCGAGATAACGGTTGAGGGAAAACAGCGTGGTGTCGGTGAATTCGTAGGCCAGGCTGTCTTCGTTGGGGATGTTGCGGTTTTGCGAGTTACCGGTGTTGGGAGCAGCAATGATCTGGGCGATTGGTTCCAGGAGCTGCGAGCCATGTCCTTTGGCGAAGCCACGCAGGAACGGCCAGCTCATTTTCAGGGCGATGGTCGGCTGGACCTGCCCGACGAGATGGTTGCCGCCGGCATTCGTATAGTAGGTCGGCTGCTGGTAGGCTCGGGTAGCGTGATAGACCATGGAATCAAGTCGGGCCGTCAGCAGGAACTGCTGGCCGAGCTTGTTGTGGAACGGACGGTCCCACTGGATGGCCGCTTCGCCGCGCTGATCGTTGATGCCGTTCTTGCGGTACAGGTTGAAGTCCGTTGTCTGGACGCTGAGACGGCCGCCGAACATGTCGGGCTGTCCCTGGAAGGCATAGGTCAACCGCGGAAGTGCCCAGGGCAGGTCCGAGTTGCGGATGGTGCCCTGGTTCAGGCCCTGATAGGCCTGTCCGTCGAGACGCATATAGGAGCCAATGCCGTATCCTTCGAGGAACAGGTTGGAATTCAGTATTTCCTGACCGTAACCGGGGACGCGGTAGTCGCGCATGTAGTTGGCGGAACTGGCGACGTTGATGTTGGCGCCAAGTTGCCAGTTGCGATCCAGGGCGAAATTGGCGCGACCGAACACATAGCCCTGCACGCCATATTCGCTGGATGAGCCGACATTGTCTCCGAAGGTATTGGTATACCTGCTTTCGTTATTGGTGTCGTAGGCCACGCCGCCTGTGACATCGACGGAGCCGAAGTTCATGCGGTTGCGGTATTGCGCCGTCAGTTCAGGGCCGGTCTTGGTGGAGACGAGGCCGCGGACGGTCAGGTCCTGCTGCTCGTCAATGGCCCAGAAATAGGGGAGCGTGAAATAGGTGCCGAGATAGCGGTCATGCGGGCTGATGCCCGGCATCAGGAAGCCGCTCTGCCGTTTGACGGACGGATCGGTCATGGAGAAGAACGGGAAATAGAATACGGGAAGGCCAAGAATTTTCAGCCAGGCATGATCGAATTCGAGGCGTTTGTGCTGGACGTCCTGTGTCGCATCGAAGGCCTGAAACTGCCAGAAGGGGGGGAGGTCGGGGTTCTTCTCGCAGATCTTGCATGCCGTATAGACGGCATGCGTCAGATCGTTAAGCATTCCGTTCGTGCGGCGCATGCCGTTGCCGGCGAGCTTGGCATTGTCTTGCATGCGGATGTAGATGCCGCTGCCGATGCCATCATGCATGCCATGGCTGAATTCGACATAATCGGCATAGGTCGTGCTGCCATCGGGTTCGACGACGGCGACATGGCCTTTGGCTGACAGGATGCCGGTGCTGCGGTCATAGGTCACGCGGTCGGCGCGCATGGCGTGATCGCCCTGCCAGACGCGGACATTGCCTTCCCATGTGATCAGGCCGTTTTTGGCATAGCTTTCGCTATCCGCAAGATAGGTCAGGGGATCGGTCTGCGATGTTGGTTTGCCGATGACGATGATATGAGAGTTGTCGCGCTGCATCGTGTTGGCAGACACCTTTTGCGGTGCCACGAGCGCGGTTCCAGCCATCAGCGTGGCACTGACGAGCGAAGCGCGTCTGCGGGCGCGCATTGGAAGCCACAGGGGCACCGTCATCAACCATCCTCCATGTGCAGCAAAAGGGCCACCGCGAGGCAGAGCCCCGCACCTGTCGGCGCCCATGCAGCAAGAACCGGCGGCAGGGCGCCGGATTCACCAAACTGTTCGGCCACTTTCGAGATGGTGAACAGCGCAAAGCCTGCGGCGATTCCCGATCCCAGCATCCGGGCTACGCCGCCGCGCCGTGTGGGGCGCATCGAGAAGCCTGCAGATACCAATGCCATGGTCCCGGCCAGAATGGGAAGGGCCAGTAGCGACTGGAAGTGAAGTCTGTGCCGGATCGAGGGGAATCCCGAGCGCTCCAGAAGGTTGATAAAGCCCGGAAGTGCGAAGACGGAGAGGGTATCCGGCGATGCGAAACTTTCCTGAACGCGTCCGACCGACAGATCGGATGGCAGGGTCATGTCCCCGATCTGCTGCGGTAGATGATCGGGGTGGAGCACTGAGGTTCCGTGCAGGATCCATTGGTGATCGCCCAGCGCACCCTCGGGGGCTTCGACGCGGACTATCAGGCGGTCCCGGTCGTCAAGGCGGAAGATCGAGACGCCTGAAACTTTCAGTTCGCCGTGGATGAGATGGACATCCTGAGCATGCAGGATTGCTACACCGTGAGGCACCAGCCCGTCATCAGACTGTCTAAGCCACAACGCGCCGCCATTGAGCGTCAGGGGGCCGCCGCCGGTACGCAGATAGGTCTGGTCGAGCATTTCTGCGCTTCGGAACATGGTTGAAGACAGAGCCGAAATGCCGGTTGTCGTCAGCAGGCCAGTTAGCAGGGCGCAGGCCAGCGGGCTTGCGAGGAACTGCCAGGCAGAAATGCCGGCAGCACGCGCCACGATGAGCTCGGAGGAGCGTGTCAGTCGGGAGAAGCATACAATCCCGCCCAGCAGGATGCCGAAGGGCAGGACGTAGATGATGTAGTACGGAACGTGCAGGGCTGCGATCTTGACGATGAGGCTGGTCGGGACGTTGGGTCGTGTTGCCGCGCGACGTAGCAGGTCGATGAAGTCGAACAGGGAGACCAGTCCGGTCAGGGCCAGCACCATGGACAGGGTGCTGAGCATGAACTGCCGCGCGATGTAGATCGCCAGAGTCGTGGAAAACCCGGCATGTTCGTCGCGGGTGCTGAGTGCCTGGAACAGGGATGTCAGCCAAGGGCTTCGGCGAGTAGACGGAATGGCTTTCATCGGGCGGACCCTGCGGAAGGCACGGAGGCCGGGGCGGTCTGGCGCGCAGTGCCTGTCCATTGTTCGAGAAACAGCATGGCGGCGCAGACGAAGGCTGGGAGAATGGCCTCAAGCCAGATGAGGGGCACCAGCGCGAGGTGCCGTCCGGCCAGGTTCTGGAGCATGAGTGAGACGGCCAGCAGCCCGACGACCGTGAGGATGGCGATCAGGGGGCGTGTGATGTTGCCGTGACGGGAGAAGGCGCCCCTGAGAACGGTGACCAGACCGATCATCGCAAAGGACAATGCCGTCAGTGGCGAGGTTAGCCGACGCCATCCTACGACGATGTTCTTGCCACGGTCGCGCTCTGAGACTTCGTGGGGGTCAGGATGGAACAACTCGCGCAGGGACATTTCGTCCGGATCCCGGTCTTCATGGTTGTGCTGGCGCGATGAGGTGAGATCGATTGTGTTGCGTCCGAAGGTCAGGACATTCAATCGTCCTGTATGGCGGTCGATTTCCTCGCGTGAGCCGTCATACAGGACGACGCGCGGCTGGTCGTTGACTACGACCATAGTGCCGCGTTCCGCGAGGATCGTGGTGTGGGAAACGGGGTCGCGGTCGTCTTCGACCAGCACACCATGCAGCTGACCGTCGCTGGTGCGGCCGCGCACATACACCGTCATGTCGTTGGACAGGCTGGTGAAGACGCCGTCCTGAAGCAGGAAGGCCGCCATACGGTTGCGGATCTGGAATTCGTAGCGATGGAACGCATGATACGAGACGGGCGCGAGCCACAGGGTCAGGACGTAGCACAGGATCACAGAGAAGAACGCGCAGAGCAGTCCGGGCCTTGCCAGTTCCAGCGGGGAGCGGCCGGCTGCGCGCATGACCGTGAGTTCCCGGTCACCGACCATCCGCTGATAGATGAAAAGTACTACAAGGAAGGTCGTGATCGGCAGGATAACGGCGATGAAGGATGGTAGCATCAGCGAGGTGAGCTGGATGAAAACCCGCAGTGAAAGGCCGTGCTGGACCACCATTGAGACGAAGTGCAGGGACTGGGTCAGCCAGATCAGTGCCGTTGCCCCTCCCGTCAGCGCCAGCAGGGCGATGAGAAGCTGGCGGAGAATGTAGCGGTCGAGCAGAGGCAGGATCTGCCGCCCGGAGGTTCCGGAGGATGAGGCCATGGTCCTTCATCTATCCCTAGCGCGTGGCGGGAGGAAGGCGAAAAAACGAAACAGTTTCTATCGCAGATAGGAGGCCCGGTCGATGGGCGCCCTTGTAACGGACAGGCTGTGATAGAATTGTGTTCCGGCAATACCGACCAGAAGACCCGCAGCGGCAGCGAAGATGATGGCGATGTAGCGCCAGGGGCGTTGCATACGCAGGGTTGCCAGTTCCAGTTGGATCAGCCCCAGATCCGTTTGGCAGCGTCCCAGGCGCGCCTGTGCCGTGCGGGTGTCGGACTCGCTTTGGCCAAGGCGGCGTTCCAGCCTGGATATCTGCTCCCGGAGACGTTTTTCGCGCTCGGTTTCGTTGTTGCCGGATATTGTTCCGATGCGGGTGGTGAACAGGTTTTTCAGCGCGCCGCCCGTAACGCCGTCGCGTCGGGCCATCTGACGGACCCGTTCCAGAGCGGTCGCCGCATGCCCCGGCTGTTCATCCAGCACCAGCGCCAGAATGTCCGACAGAATCTTGATTTCCTTAGGGTCCGGGGCGCGGGTCATGCTCAGGTTAGGGTTGCGTTATGGGTGCGCGGTTCGGCGGCGCGGCGAAGACGGTCCCGAATGGCGAGGCCAAGCCCGTGACGGGGGATCGGCTGGGCGGCGATGGCTTTCAGTCCACGACGGGTGCCTTCCGCATCCAGAAAGCGCAGTCCGGCGAAGAGGCGGGCTGCGGCTTCTTCAAGATTGCCGCTTTCGCTCAGGTTCCATGTCAGTCCGGCGCCGGGAAGAGGCGTGCCGAAGGCAAGCTGGGCTTCGTCGGGCGCGATTGAGGCCGCGTCCAGTCTGACGGGCAGGTTCGGAGCGTAATGCGATGCCAGCCGGCCGGGCGAGGCCGGGGCGATTTCGGAAAAATCGTCCGGATGGCGGATGGGGCCGCACAGTTCGGTGAGGTCTTCAAGCGTTACACCGCCGGGACGTAGGAGAACAGGTACCTCACGGGTCAGGTCCAGCACGGTGCTTTCCACGCCGATGGAGCAAGGCCCGGAATCCAGAACCGCGTCGATCCGTCCGTCCAGCGAGCGCAGGACGTGGAACGCATCGGACGGGCTGACCGTGCCCGAGACATTCGCTGATGGTGCAGCAACAGGGGCGCCGACTTCGCGGAGCAGGGCCAGAGCCGTTTTGCCGCGTGGAACACGCAGCGCCAGCGTGGACAGGCCTGCAGCAGCAAGATCGGACACGGTTGAATTCGGTGAGCGGGGAAGCACCATGGTCAGCGGGCCGGGCCAGAAACGTTTGGCCAGTGCGTGCGCGATTTCTTCCATCCTGCCGCTCAGCGAGGCCTGCGCGAAGGCGCTTTCAGCATCGGGGAGATGGCTGATGAGCGGGTTGAAACGCGGGCGCCCCTTGGCGGCGAAAATTCTTGCGACAGCGGTGTCGGACGAGGCGATGGCCCCAAGGCCGTAGACGGTCTCGGTTCCGAATGCGACCAGTTTGCCAGCTTTCAGAAGTTCGGCGGCGCGGCGGATGCCTTCAGGTGTGGCGGTCAGGCGTTCGGTGTGGCGTGTGTCGCTCAAAATGCACCTCCCGTGCAGTAGAAGGAGCCGTTCAGCCGATCGGGTTTGCCGTAGCGCAGGGGCGCGCCGGTCTCGTCGAGCAGGGCACCGCCTGCGGCTTCAAGAATGGCCTGGGGGGCGGCCGTATCCCATTCCATCGTGGGACCAAAACGGGGATAAAAATCCGCAGCCCCTTCGGCGACCCGCATGAACTTTACCGATGACGACAGCTTGTCGATCGAGGCGACCTTGCGTCCCGCGAGCCAGCGTTCCAGTAGTTCAGAATTGCCGTGATGGCTGGAGGCCAACACGCGCAGGCCTTCTTCAGAGGGCGTAGCGGTGTGGATTGGAGTACTATTGGTGCCGTCTGAACGGTGCGCGCCGAGGCCCTGACCGCCGCTGTAGATCAGGCCGTAACCGGGAAGGGCGACCACGCCCAGAATCGGCCTGTCATGACGGATCAGGCCGATATTGACGGTGAAGTCCTTTCCCCCCGATGCAAAGCCGCGCGTTCCGTCCAACGGGTCGACCAGCCAGTAGGAGTCTTCCGCGCTCACCCGGATGCCGGCCGACATTTCTTCTTCACCAATGGCGGGAATGGACGGGCAGGCCGCGCGCAGGCCGGACAGGATATGCTGCTCGGAGGCATGGTCCGCTTCCGTAACCGGGGAGGCATCGTCCTTGATGTCTGTCCGGAAGCCGCGTTCGCGGATGGCGTTGATGATGTCCGAGGCTTCGGATGCAAGCCGGAATGCCAGGGCCAAAAGGGCACGGTCATCGTCCGCACGGACGATGATGGGGGAGGCAGAAGTCATTTGCCCAGACTACTCCAAGATGGCTTTTGCGTCATGTGCTGATACACCCGTTATTGCAGGCAGGTCGGGACAGGCTCCTGATCTCCGTTCCATTTTGCAAACGGGATTTTTGTTGCCGCACTCAGGGCGATATCCGCGTGGCATGTCGTCACGGGGGGCCGGAGCGTGGTGCGGAGCGCGAAATAGAACAGCGTGCTGCCCGGTTCTCCGTCTCCTGCCGTCAACTGATAGACGCGGATATGTGCCGGGCTCAGCTGGGGGGCTGGATTGGTGCCGTTGTCGCGGGTGCTTATGAACAGCAGGAAGGCCGGTTTTCCGTCCATGCGAGCAGACGCGAAATGGATGGTCTGGAGCGCGTCTTCGCCGGTGTGTGGAATGTCCTGCAACATGTCGAGAAGTTGGCCATTATGGTCTGCGTCCTCCGTATCCACGAGGGCCGTGCGGTACGGTTCCTCAGCTTCGGGGATGCTGACGGCATACAGGGTATAGCCCCATGCGTTGCCGTTTTCCCGCCAGAACGGGGTGACTGTCATAGGGGGAAACCCTGTGGGGTGAACTGTGACGGGTCTGTTGCCGATCAGGATCGGTTGGATGTTCGTAATTTTTGAGGTCGGTTTGGTACTGGCAGGGCTGGCATGTCCCTGTGGGGGTACGAAAGTGAGGCCGGAGCAGAGCATCAGCGTCAGGATAGAACGGCGCATCACGTGGTCTTTCTTCATGTCGGGTGAGGGGAGGACTTGTATGGGCGGCTGGTGTTCCCGATAACGGAGGCAACGACTTCATGTTCCAGACGACAGGACCATCATGCTTTCAGTGATTTTCGATTCCCTTCCAGCTTTTTCTGTGGATGCGCCCAGAGCTGTTGTCCTGCTGTGCGCTGCGGCATCTGGCGAGACGTTTGCCGCACTGGACAAGGCTTCAGCCGGGGCGGTTTCGCGCGCTGCTGCGTTGAAAGGTTTCAAGGGTGAGGCCGGGCAGAGCGTGGTGCTCCCTGCTCCAGCCGAGGGGCTGGCGCAGGTCGTACTTGCGGGCGTGAAACCCAATGGTGGTGCGGCGATTGATGCCGTGTCTATCGAAAATGCGGCCGGTCGGGCCGTTCGTTTGCTGGATGGTGTTGAGAGCGCGGTGCTGGCCCTTTCTGAAGGGCTGGAGCAGTTTGCTCCGGACGCGGCTTTGGGAGCGCGTCTGGCATCCTATGATTTCGACCTGTATCGCACGAAAAAATCCGACAGCCGGCCGGTTCTGAAAACGCTGCATGTTGCGGTTTCCGACGTCGCGGCAGCGCAGGCGCGGTGGGTGGCTCTGGATGCGGTCTCGCAGGGTGTGATCCTGACGCGGAACCTCGTGAGCGAGCCGCCGAATGTGCTTTATCCCCAGACCTTTACGCAGCGTATTGAGGAACTGCGGGAACTTGGCCTCACGGTTGAGGTTCTCGACGAGAAGGCCATGACGGAGCTGGGTTTTGGCGCGCTTCTGGGCGTAGCACAGGGTAGCGTTCACAAGCCCCGGACGGTGATTGTCCGTCACGATGGCGGTGGCAGCGAGGCGCCTCTGGCGTTCATCGGTAAGGGTGTCACATTCGATAGCGGTGGCATTTCCATCAAGCCTGCGGCTGGCATGGACGAGATGAAGACCGACATGGGCGGGGCCGCGACTGTGATTGGCCTCATGAGTGCGCTGGCCCGTCGTAAGGCACCGGTTAATGCGATCGGTGTGGTCGGGCTGGTTGAGAACATGGTGTCCGGCGGGGCGCAGCGTCCGGGTGATATCGTGCGGGCTTATGATGGGCAGACGATCGAAGTCCTCAATACCGATGCGGAAGGGCGTCTCGTTCTGGCGGATGTGCTGTCTTACACGCGCAAGCGGTTCAGCCCGAAGCTGATGGTCAATCTCGCCACGCTCACAGGCGCGATCGTGGTCAGCTTGGGCTATGAAAATGCCGGTCTGTTCAGCAATAGCGATGCGCTGGCGAAGGGGCTGGCCGAGGCTGGGGCTCAGGTGGGCGAAGGCCTGTGGCGGATGCCGATGGGCGAGGCCTATAACCGCGAAATCGATTCCGATATTGCCGACATGAAGAATATCGGTGGGCGTCCGGGCAGTGCGATCCTTGCCGCGGAATTCCTCAAGCGCTTCGTGGGTGACACGGACTGGGCGCACTTGGATATCGCGGGGACGGCTTGGAAGACCAAGGCGTCCGCTATCGCGCCGAAGGGTGCGACGGGCTTTGGTGTGCGTCTGCTGGACCGGTTCGTGAAGGTGCATGAAGCCAGCGCCTGAGGAGCAGGATCACGCTGTGGATGTCGGGTTCTATCATCTGACTCGTACGCCGCTTGAAGAAGCGCTTCCGGCTCTTTTGGGTCGGACGCTGGATGCGGGGGAGCGTGCGGTTGTGCGTTGTCCCGATGCGGCTGCGGTCATGGCGCTGGATGCGGCGTTGTGGGCATGCCGGGACCCGGTCTGGTTGCCACATGGCACTGCAAAGAGCAGTCATGCGGCTCGGCAGCCGATCTGGTTGACCGAGGGTGAGGATGTGCCGAACGAGGCTCGGTTCCTGTTCCGTGTGGATGGTGCGGGGAGCGATGAGTTTGCGTCTTTTACGCGGGTTTTTGATCTGTTCGATGGCGGAAATCCACAATCCGTTCAGCGGGCAAGACAACGCTGGGTGGCGATGAAATCTTCCGGTCACAATCTCGTGTATTGGAAACAGGAAGAGCGGGGTTGGAAAAAGGCGGGGTAAGGTTTCAAATTGTATCCGTTTCCCTTGATGGAAGACGCTCCGTAACCGGGGTGCTGTTCATTCCACTGGAGAGGATACCTGACTGTGACAGAGCCCGCGAATTCTTCCCCTGCGCCTTTGAAGACTGATCTTCGTCGCGTCGATATTAATCCCGACTTCTGGTATCCTCTGGCTTGGTCAAAGGATCTCAAGCGCGGCAAGACGATCGGACGACGGTTCGGGCGCTTTCCTGTTGCATTGGTGCGGCCCGAAGAAGGACGTGTCTTCGCGCTCGAGGACCGCTGTGCGCACCGGCAGGTTCCGCTCAGTTTGGGGAAGGTTAGCGGTGAGGTGGTCCAGTGCTGCTATCACGGCTGGGCTTATGGCCGGTCCGGGCGGTGCATTGATGTGCCGTATCTGGGTAAAGGCAAATTGCCGAATGGCGTGAAGACGTATCCCTGTCGTGAGGCCGGTGGGATGATCTTCATTTTTCCGGGCGATGCAAAAAAGGCGGAGAGCGTGCCGTTGCCGTCTCTGGCTCAGGTGGACAATCCGGCCTTCAAAACACGGCGCTTCAGCCCTGTCGTGAAGTGCCATTACACGTTCATGCATGAGAACCTGATGGACATGAACCATCAGTTCCTGCACCGCCGTCAGATGGGGCAGATCAGGGCACGTTTTCTGGGGCAGGATGCCGGTGAGGGCTTCATCGAGGCACGCTACAGCTTTGCGCGCAGTGGAAATCAGCAGCCACTGGCGGAACGTCTGATTTTTGGTAAGCATCATGATGATCCGAACCGGGAGCAGCCGGTCGAGGAAATCGTCAGTATCCGCACGGCCTATCCGTATCAGAGCCTGAAAATCCATGACAAGGATGGCGACCTGATCATGGAATTGTTCAGCGTTTATGTGCCGAATACGGCGGATGGCATGAGTACGCAGTGTTTCGGCCTACTGTCGGTGCTGCGGCCTAAAACGCCGTTCCTGATCGACATAATCTGGCCTGCGCTGGGTATCTTCACGCACCGGATCTTTGAAGAAGACCGCGAAATCATGGAACTGGAGCAGAACGCCTGGTGCGAACTCGGCGGTGATCATAACGTCGAGGTCTTCCCGATCGTGCGGAAACTGCGGGGTCTTCTGGCGCAAAATGGTGTAGCGCCGAAGACGGATATGGGGGCGCAGACTGAAGTTTCGAGGGAACAGCCGGCTGATCCTATCGTTGTCTGAAGACACAGACAGGAAATAATCATGAAAACAGTCACGCTCAGGAACGGTGTCACAGTTCCCGCGCTTGGAATGGGGACCTGGAATGTCGGCGACAGTGCGGCCCGGCATACGCATGAGGTTGAGAGCCTGCGCAAGGGGCTTGAGGCTGGTTTGCGGGTTATTGATACGGCCGAGATGTACGGCAATGGTCGTTCAGAAAAGCTTGTGGGCGAGGCCATCTCGGATGTGCGCGATGACGTTTACCTCGTCAGTAAGGTGGTGCCGTCCAATGCGTCGTATGATGGTGTGCGCAAGGCCTGCCGGCGTTCACTGAAGCATCTCGATACGGACTGGCTGGATCTGTACTTGTTGCACTGGCGCGGGGGCACGCCGCTTGAGGAGACGATCCGCGCGTTCGAAGACCTGAAGGATGACGGGTTGATCCGGGGCTGGGGTGTTTCGAACTTTGATGTCGATGACATGGAGGAAGTTGAGAGCCTGTCGGGAAACTGTCTGGTCAATCAGGTGTTGTATAATCTTGAGCATCGCGGGACAGAGTTCGATCTTCTGGATCATGATTTGAGTACCGATACGGTCACGATGGCATATTCGCCGCTCGGGCAGGGCGGAGCGCTGCTGGAGCATCCGGCACTGAAGGATGTGGCGTCGCGCCATGAGACGTCCCTGGGGCCTGCTGATCCGGCGCAGATTGCGCTGGCCTGGGTGCTGCGCCGGCCGAATGTGATGGCCATTCCGAAGGCCGGATCGCCGAAGCATGTTGCCGGAAATCTGGCCAGTCTGGAGATCAGTCTGACGGATGCGGATCTCAAAACGCTGGACAGTGCTTTCCCTCCGCCGAAACGCAAGGTATCTCTCGCCATGATCTGACGGTCGTGATGATTGCGGTCCGTTTTCACTTCTTGTTCGGACCGCGCCCTGCATATTTTCGACTCCCTTTTTCATGTTGATCCGGTTTCTCTCTGCCTGGCGTTTCTGGTCGTTCCTGCCTGTGTGCAGGCGATACAGCCGGGGCGTGCAGGGAGAGCCGCGGTTCTCTGTGTGGCGGCGCTGGCTACGGTTCTGGGCCTGTCGCCAGCCGTTCAGGCTGTCGCGCTGGGCGTGATTGCGGCTCAGGACCGGGAGGCCTGTCCGGCAGTGTGGAGTGTTCCGGCTCTGCTGCTTTCTGTGCTGTTTCCGGCCCAGACATTCTTGGTGCTGGCAGTGTTGCCAGTCCTGTTCTGGTCTGCGCTGGTGCGCCAGCCTGACGAGGAGAAGGAAGGCGGGGCATTTCCCGCCGTGATGGGCATTCTGGGCGTATCGCTGGTCTGGCATGCGCCTGTGTCGGTTCCGGCTGAGCTCGTCGCAGGGCTTGGGGCGGCTGTGATCGCATTGCTGGGCCGGTCTGTCCTTGGGGCCTGTCGTCCGGGAGATCTGGGGCTTTTGCGGCCTGTTCTGCTGATGGTTCTGGTCGTGGCAGCGCAGGCGGAAGGTCTGGCGGTTTGTGCCCGGATTGCGCTGGAAGCCACACTTCTTGATCTGTCACTGCTGGTTTTGACGGCCGTACTGGGACGCGTGTTTCCGGCGTTGTCGGTGTTACGGCTGCCGTTTCCACCTTTGCCCGGACTCGTTGTCCTATGGCTTGGGATTCATGCCGCGCTCGGTATGGCGGCAGGGGTCGAGGGCTGGAGCGTGCTGGGTGTCGTAGTTGCCCTGCTGCTGGGGCTGCTGTCTCTCTCGGATATTCTCATTGTGGGACGGGTTTTGCGGGCGTGGCAGGGGACTGTTCCGGGCACCTCTGTTCTCTTCATAGGGGCGGCAAGTCTGCTGTTGCCTGCGTTGGTGTTTGGGATGGCGAGTCCGGTTCTGCATTTCATAAGTGGAGAGTGGGTCTGGCCTGTCTGGCGCATGGGCGGTGGGGATGGCGCCTCTCTGCGGTTGCCAGCTTTCGTGCTTACAGGGGCTATTCTGTGGTGTGTTCTGGTGCGTCCCTGGCGGGTTGTCGGAGGGATTGTGCAGGCGGCCTCCACGCTTCTTCCTGCGCTGGGAAATCTGCTTTCGGTCGGGGACGGTCTGTTTGAGGAAGCACCCTCCCTGGGGTGGAAAATGCGTAGCGTCATCGTGGCAGGGCGGCGCCGGCTCAGAGTGCTTCGAAACGTAAAGGCTCCTGTTCTTCCCGATTTGCGTCAGGGCGCGGTGGGGCTTTGGCTTGTGCTTCTTGGTCTCGTTCTGGCGGTACTGGGAGTGATGGCGTGATGGGGCATGAGATCGGACTGATCCTGCTGTCCGTGTTGGAAGCGCTGTTTCAAGTGGGGCTGCTTCTCGTTCTGGCGCCGGTGATGGGCTGGTGTTTGGACAGCCTGCCGCTCTGGCTGGCGGGACGGTCAGTCGGGAGCGTGCGGTTCCGTCTGTTACAGGCGGCGCGTGTCTGGAGAGCGCTGTTTCAGGCTCCACTAGGCGGACGTCCGGCGATGGCGTTGACGGCGGGTGTGTTGACGCTTGTGTGTCTGCCGACAGTTACAACGGGCTCGGCGTTGTCGTCGCTGGCTGATCCGCTTGTTGTCGGGCTGGTCGTGCTGCTGGGGCGCGGATTCCTGGGGCCGGGCCTGGTGCAGGGTGAAGGGGGCCGTCTGGTGCCTGCAGTTCTGCTCCTGTGTCTGACCGAGGCCCTCATTGCTCTGGCCGCACCGGGGACGGACGGTTTGTCGGGCCTGTGCGCGATGCTGCATATCGAGCCTGAGCCGGGCCTGGAGGGTGCGCTTGCAGCCTGTGCGCTGGCGCTTGGAATTGCATGTCCGCCTTTGCGCTCGGATGATGTGACGCAGATGCTGTCCGGCCTTCAGGATCGTCATGAACGTGAGGCCACGCGCAGTATTGCCGATGTGCTGAATTGTGGCTGGCTGCTGCTGCTGGCGGATCTGGCGTTGCCGGTGAGTGTCGGACTTGCGCAGGGCGGTGTGCAGGGCTGGTGGCTCGGGTTTCTGGCATTGGGGGGAAGGTTGGCGCTGACGGTTGCTGTGGCGGTCGGGCTGCGTCTGATGGCGCAGGAGCGGAGTGCGCGGCTGACGGCGTTGTTTGCGGGTGTGGCGCTCCTTCTGGCTCTGGCGGGGAGGTTTGGCACATGATCGTGGGGTTTGGATTACTGCTGCTTCTGGCGCTGGCGGGTCTGGGCAAGGACGGGCGGGGGTTGCCGCTCTATGGGGCGGTCTGTGCCTTTGCGGGGGCGACGGTTTGTTCGGGGGTGATGGCGCTTCTGACGTCTGCGGCCCTGGTCGGGCTGAATTTTCTTGCCTGGGTCTGGCTGCGGCGCTTTGCGCCGGAAGCGCCGGATCGGGCGGCTGTTCTGCCGGTTGTCGGGACGCTTGTGTTGCTGCTCGCGCTCGGACTATCGGGTGCGGGTCTGGGACTTGCGCCTGTTCTGGGGGCTGGAGCGGTTCTGGCCGGTCTTTGCGGTGCGGCATGGGGGGCGCCGCTGGTTCAGTTCACGGGACTTTTACGGGCTGCGGACGGGCTGGTCGTCGTGGCCTGCGTGCTTCATTCATGGCCGCTTTTTGCAGCGGCGCTGAGCCTGTGGGGTGTTTTGGCGGCGCTCGGTGTGACGCTTCTGCCGCGTTTGGCGTGGCGCAGGGTGGAGGACGTCTGATGCATCCGCTTGCTCCTGTTGGAACCCTGTTTGCCGTAACGGTCTGGCCGCTTCTGGCGGCATTGCTGCTTCTTCTGACGCCAGAAAACCGCCAGCCTGCCAGTAGTCTGACTTTCGCTGTGGCCGGGCTCGTCATTACGCCGCTGGCTGTCTGGCTCATGCCGGGCACGGATGCGCTGGCAGCAGCGTGTTCCTGTATCGTGACGGCAATTCCGCTGCTTCTGCCGCAGGCTCAGGACCGGACCGGGCGCATCCTGCCGTTTCTGGTGACTGGCTGTGCGCTTCTGGCACTCAACATTCACTCCGCTTTTGCCGTGACGGTTCTGTGTGGTGCGGGAACGGTTCTGCTGGCCTGGCGTGAGGGGCGTGGGCCTCGCAAGGCGCTTGTTGTCTGGGATATGGCGCGCAGCCGGCTGGGCGGTGTGGTGCTGGGGCTTCTGGGGGCTTCGCTTCTGCCGATGCAACAGTCGTCGCTTGGTGCGGTGCTGCTGACAGTGGGGCTGTGCATGTTGGCAGGGCTTGGGCCCTCGCCGACTTCGGCGCCTGAGGCAGCGCTTCTGGATACGGGGCTGCGGTTTTCGGCACTCATGCTGATGTTCCGGCTGAGTGCGTATCCGCTGGTTCATCTGCTGATGCTGATCGCGGGGTTCGGGACGATCATCATGCTCGTCTCGTCACGCTCCTCAGGCCGGAATATGTCCCTGCCGATGCTGTCTGCCTTCGGGGCTCTGGCGGCTGCGACTGCGGAAGGCACGGCGCTGATCCTGCTGCTGCTTGCGGCGCTTGGGCTTGCGGTTCTGGACCTGCGCGGTGCAGAGGGCGAGGATGGAATTGCGGCCGGGGCTGCGCCTTGGCCGGTGTTTTGTGCGCTTGTCGGGATCGGGCGGTCGCTTGAAACCGGGCAGCTGGTTCTGCTGATGGTGTGTCTGCTGCCTGCTTTGTGGTCTGTGAGGCACAGGACGCTTCTGCCAGCGTTTGCTCGGGGAGAGCGGGGCATGGTGGTCGTAATGCAGGCAGTTTTGCTTCTGGGGGGGCTGTGTGGTCCGCTGTTTTTGGCCTGGCATCCGGTGACGGGGTGGCGGCCATGATGGGGATGGGACGGATCATCCGCAGCGGCGAGCGGGTTGCGTTGTCGCATTATCATCTTGATGCCGAACAGTGGAGCGCAATGCTGTCGGCGCCGGGCGCGACGTTGCCATTAATATCCTGCTGGGCGGATGATGCCCGTGCCTACGTGCTGCTGTTGGAGGGGGATCGTCCGCTTCTGACGAGCACGGCAGTGGAAGAGCGGCGTTATCTTGCGCCGTCCTCGCGTTTTGCCGGGGCCGAGTGGGGCGAACGCGTGGCGTATGATCTGTATGGCGTGGAAGCGATGGATGCCCATGGGAATGGAGCGTCGGCGCTGGATGAAGGCGGTTGGACGTCCACTTGGCCGCTGTCGTCCCGTCCGGGGCCAGCGGCAGGAGGATTGCGGCCGCTGGCGGGAAGTCATCTATTGCGTCCTGAGCAGACGGGGCTGAGCGGACCGCTGGAACTGTCCTTTGAGGTTCGGAAGGGCAAAGTCCGGAGTGTGGAGGTTTGTGCGGGAGGCGCGCATCGCGGAGTTGTGTCGCGCCTGCTGGGGCGGACGCCGGAAGAGGCCATGCCGCTGGTGTCTCGGATGACGGCGGGTGGATTCGTGGCGCATCCTCTGGCTTTCGCGCGGGCTGTGGCGCAGGCGCGCGGGCTGGTTCCGGGGCCCGGCATTCGGGATGTCTGGATGGTGTTGCTGGAGATCGAGCGGATGTCGCTCCATCTGTTCGACATGGCTAGGACGGCGCGGGGTGTGGATGCGGAGTTGCTCGCGACGCATTGCGATCATGCGCGGGAAGCCATCGCGCGGGCCTGTGCGGAGCAGGGTGTTTCGCGACGTCTGATGGATATGGTGACTTGTGACGGGTTTCGGGATGGGCTCGAGATCGTGCCGCTGGCTCAGGCCGTTCATGCGGTAATGCAACCGCGTCTTGCAGCGCTGGAAGAGCTTCATCGGGTTTTTGCATCGCGGCTGGACGGATTTGCGGTTCTGGATGTGAGGCTGGCCGAACGCTTTGCCGTGGGTGGCGTGAGCGGGCGGGCGAGTGGCCGCAGCATGGACATGCGGCGGCGGGAGGCCGGGATGCGGCTGGAGGCATTGCGGGCGACAGGATCGAGCCAGGGGGATGCTCGGGCGCGAGAAGGGCTGCGGCTTGCCGAAATCCGCGACTCTCTCAAGCTGCTGGAGCGGATTCTGGGGAGTATCGGTCTGGAAGACGACGAGCCCGCGCCGGACCGGACGGATGAGGGCATTGGCGTGGCCGAGGGCGCGCGCGGAGATGTGTGGTACTGGGTGCGTTTGAAAGACGGGCGGATCGAGAGCCTGCATGTGAGGGATCCGGGTGTATCGCTTCTGCCGGTTCTGGGCGCGATGCTGCGGGGTTATCCCATCAGCCGGGTGCCGGCGGCTCTGGGTTCGATCGGGATTTCACCGGCGGGGATTGCGCTGTGAAGGCTGTACAACGGACGGGGCCTCTGAGCCTGCTTTACGCTTTCATGGATGCAACGCGTGGGCGGGCGTCTGTGAACGGGGAAATTCCGCGGCGGGAGCGTCCGATCGGGCTGTATATTCTTGAGACCGGTGGCTGCGAGGGATGCTTCATGGAGGTCGAGTCCCTCAATGGCAGTGCGTTCGCGCTGGAGCAGGCGGGTTTTGTTTGTGTGAGCGATCCGGCGGATGCGGACTGGTTGCTGCTGACCGGGGCGGTGACGCGGGTCTGTGCTGAAATGTTAGACCGGGTGTGGCGGGCTATGCCGCCGGGCCGGAGCCTGATTGCGGTTGGGGCTTGTGCAGTCGATGGAGGGCCGTTTCCGGCCGGTTATGCGACGTTGGGAGGCTTGCAGGCCCTGACGCCGGTGCGGCGTGCGATTCCGGGCTGTCCACCAGCGCCGCAGGAGATCCTGCACGCGCTTGAGGAACTGGCGCGGGTCTGATCGCGATATTCTGAAACTGGAAATTGCCTGAAACAACGAAGTTTTGTCTTCGGACGGCTTGTCGTGACACGGTTTCGCGTTAAAGCAGACGGACGCACTGGATGCGTTTCCCATGAGGTTCGGTCGCCTGTCGTTCAGGTCACCGTATAGAGCACAGGGCTAGAGATGGCTGATTATCGCCTTGGAATTGATCTTGGTGGCACGAAGATCGAAATTGCCGTTCTGAACCGTTCGGGCGATCTCGTCCTGCGCGAACGCATTCCCAATCCCGGTATCTATAATGAAGCCGTTCTGGCTATGCGTGATCTGGTGACGGATGTGGACCGCCGTCTGGGTGCGGTGCCGAGCCACCGTGTGTCGGCCGGGCAGCATACGTCTACGCTGGGCATCGGCATTCCGGGATCGATCTCCCCGGAAACCGGGCTGATCAAGAACGCCAATGCGACCTGGCTGAACAACCAGCCTTTCGGTCATGATCTGGAATCCGCTCTGGCGCGCCCGGTCCGGACGGAAAATGACGCGAACTGCTTTGCTTTGTCCGAAGCGGCCGATGGCGCGGCCAAGGGTATGCTGACGGTGTTTGGTGTCATCATCGGGACCGGCATGGGTGCGGGCATTGTCAATAACGGCCGCGTTCTTGAAGGGCGTCATCATATTGCTGGCGAATGGGGGCATCTGCCGCTGCCTTGGCCGACGGAAGAAGATGCGCCGGCGCGCGAGTGCTTCTGTGGGAACAAGGGCTGCATGGAGCGCTACCTTTCGGGGCCGGCACTTGCCGCGGACTGGAAAGGGCCGGGTAACCGTAATACGGCCGGGATCGAAGAGGCTGCGGCCAATGGTGATCAGGCGGCGATTGCGGCTTTAGGCCGTTACACTGAGCGTTTTGCCCGGGCCTGTGCCATGGTCATCAACTTCCTTGATCCGGATGTGATTGTTCTGGGTGGTGGCGTCTCCAATATTCATACGCTGTATGAGCGCGTGCCGCCGCTTCTGGCCAAGCATGTCATTACGCCGGTCTGCACGACGCCGATCGTTAAGAACAAGCATGGTGACAGCTCTGGCGTGCGTGGCGCGGCATGGTTGTGGGACGTGACGGAATAAGTCTGTCGCGTAATTGGATATGAAAAAGGCCGCCCGGTTTTCCGGGCGGCCTTTTTTGTTGGCATTTCCTGCTCTCAGGCAGGTTCTTCTTCAACCGTTTCCGACATTTCTTCCGCCGCCAATTTCAGGCGATGGTAAGAGCGGCGGGAGAAAGGGAGGATTGCGATATAGAGTAATCCCGCACCTGCGAGGGCACCCCAGGGGTCAGCGACCAGAAGGGCGGCATATAGTCCTGTTCCGAGCATCAGGGGCAGGACGTAGCGCGCCGGAACCTTGAAGTTCTTGAACGACCAGACTGGCAGCGTTGAGACAAGAAGTAGTCCGGTAAAAATCAGGCAGACAGCTGAGACGAGGGGCAGGCGGGCAAAGGTAGCTAAACCTTCGGCGTGGAGACGATCGGCCTCAAGTCCCAAAAAAACCGGAAACAGCACCAGTCCGGCTCCGGCAGGGGCGGGAACGCCTGTGAAGAAGCTATAGGAATATTCTGGCTTGTCGTCGTCATCGAGGCTCGCGTTGAAGCGGGCCAGACGCAGCGCCATGCAGACCGTGAACAGAATGCACGGGACGAAAGAATAGCGTCCGGCATGTTCGAGCGACCACATCAGCAACACGAAGGAGGGGGCCACACCGAAGCATACGAAGTCGGACAGGCTGTCGAACTCCGCGCCAAAGCGGGTGGCTCCCTTGAGTAACCGTGCGATCCGCCCGTCCAGACCGTCGATGCAGGCGGCGATCAGTAGGGCTACGGCCGCAGGCTCAAACTGGTGTTCGAGCGCGAAACGCATGCCGCTGAGCCCGGCGCAGAGGCCGAGCATCGTCATGATGTTGGGGATGAGGCGGTTGAACGACGGCCCACGCACGCGAGTGCGGGGATTGCGCCCCATGCGTCGGAGCCTGCGTCGGATGCGGCGTCTTTTGGTGGGGCGGATGGGTTCAACCGTTGGCGGTGTGGTCATGAACGGCGTCTGGCTCAGAGCTTCGCCAGGACAGTTTCGCCACCGACCATGGTCTGCCCTTCCACAACCAGGGGTTCGACGCCAGGCGGCAGGTAGACATCGGTGCGCGAGCCAAAGCGGATCAGGCCGAAACGCTCGCCGGCTTCTACGCGGTCGCCTTCTTCGACAAAGCACAGGATGCGGCGTGCGATCAGCCCGGCGATCTGGACAACGCCGATGTTGCGACCGTCTGGCAGCGTCAGGCGCAGTTCGTTGCGTTCGTTGTGCTCGGAAGCCTTGTCGAGGCTGGCATTGAGGAATTTGCCGGCGTGATAGGCGATCTTTGTGACTTCACCAGCGGCGGGCATGCGGTTGATGTGGACGTTCAGCACGGAGAGGAACGTTGAGACGCGCCAGACCGGAGTGTGACCCATTTCCAGAGCGGCAGGCGGGGTGACCAGCGCGACGGATGTAACGCGACCGTCAGCGGAGGCCAGCACCAGATCAGTGCGTGGCGGCGGCGTGCGCTTGGGGTCGCGGAAAAAATAGAGGCAGAAAGCCGTGAAGGCGATGCCTGCGTTGCCCAGTAGACGGGTGGCGCGCCAGGGCGTGGCCCGTCCGAGCAGCCCGACGAGCGAGCCCGCGAGGAGGAAGGGAGTCGCGGCACGGTGCGGCGGCGACAGGACAAGCTTGAAGGACTGGATCAGCGACATGGAACGCACTCTTACGGCACACGGCGGGAGGGTCAAGAATTCGCCACAAAGAAGGCGTTTTTCGGGCAGGTTTTCTGCTTTCTCCGTCTTCAGGCGGGCTTGGCTATCTGTCGGGGGAGCGGGGTGCGCAGTTTTTCGTCGATCAGAGGCGTTCCCGCATAGACGTTCTTGCGGGCCGTGACGACGTGCACTCCGCCGCAGGGGAGGCGAAGTGTATGGCCCGCCCGTTCTATCAGGCGCCCCTGCGTGACTGACAGCGCGGCGGGCGGAGGCATCAACGCAGAGGAATGGTGTTCGATCCGGAACAGGGCCTGATCGAGCAGGCGCGTTAGTTGGCCGCTGCTGTATGGGATGCCATGACCGAAGGGTGTGGCATCCGTGTGGGCCCAATAGCCGGAGCGGTTGGGAACGACCAGCGTCAGGACCCCGTCATCGTTGAGGGTGCGCCAGATGGCGCGGAGGAAATCTGGAGCGAAGCGGGTGAATTCGAGACCGTGGACCACGAGGACGGCGTTCATCGAGAGGTCGTCGAAGGGCAGACGTCCGCTGCTGACGATGCAGTCCGCCCAGGGGATGTTGCTTCGGCTGGTTCTCTGCGTCTGTGGATGCAGGAGGCGACCCGAAACGGCGAATTCCGCACTTTCCGGAAGATAGGGGGCTGTATAGCCTATCCCGAGGATCCTTCGGCCGCGCATGGGGGGCATGATGCTCTGCAGGCGGTCGTTGAGAAGCAGCGCCGTGCGCTGGCCCTGTCGGCTTTCGTAGAAAGTGGCGGCATCATCGGAACGGATGCGGGCCAGGGACGTCAGCATGCAGCTACCTCATCAGCAGGACACTCCAAGGGGAACAGTCATGCCACTCGATATCAAGCCGATTCCGGTTCTCTCTGACAATTATGCGTGGCTTCTGACCGCGACAGCAGGTCAGCGCGCCGTCGTCGACCCCGGTGAAGCGGGGCCGATCATGGACGAAATCGGGGAAGGGCGGCTCGACATGATCCTGCTGACCCATCATCACGCCGACCATACGGCGGGCACGAATGCTTTGCGGGAGCGCTATGGCGCAAAGGTCTATGGACCCCGGCAGAAAAAGGAATGGCTGCCCCCGCTGGATCATGACCTGGAAGATGGAGACAGTTTCTCGTTGGAGAGTGTGAAGATCCGGGTTCTGTCCACGCCGGGCCATGCTGTAGGGCATGTGTCGTATGTCGTGCCCGAGGTTCCGGCGCTCTTTTGCGGGGATGTGCTGTTTAGTCTGGGATGCGGGCGGTTGCTGGAAGGGACAGCGCAAGAGTTGTTCGACAGTTTGCGTCGTTATGACAGTCTGCCGAATCAGACGCTTGTCTGTGCGGGACATGAATATACCCGCTCCAATCTGGCCTTTGCGCTTCATGTCGAGCCGGACAACGCAGCCCTGAAGGCGCGGGCCGGGGAAGTCGAGCGTCTGCTGGAAGCCGGGCGGCCGACGTTGCCGGTGACACTCGGAGTGGAGCGCCAGACAAATCCGTTTCTGCTTGCGCCGGATGTGGCGACGTTTGCGCGCTTGCGCAGGGAAAAGGATACGTTCTGAAGGCACACACAAAAAAAAGCCCCGCTCGAAAGAGGCGGGGCTTTTTTGAAAGGTCGTCCGACCGTTACCAGCCGAAGATGATCTTCTTGAGCAGTTCGGCTCCGAGGCCGACGACGATAACGCCGCCGGCCCAGATCGCTATGAACCAGCCCACACGTTTCATCCAGTTCAGGAAACCCGGTTTTTGGTCGGGCTGTCCGTATTCGATCCGCATGGGCCGGACTCCCTGTTCTTAGTGGTAGTGATGCTCGGCGGACATTTTTCCGCGGAACACGTAGTACGAATAGGCCGTGTAGGACAGGATCAGCGGCAAAAGGAACATCGTACCGACCAGCAGGAAGGTCTGGCTCTCCGGCGGAGAGGAGGCCTGCCAGATGGTGATGGTCGGCGGTACGATATAGGGCCACACATTGATGCCCAGACCGCTGAAGCACAGGAAGAACAGGCCCAGCGTCGCGATGAACGGCAGCAGGTGCGAGCGCGGGTTCCGCAGTCCGAGGAATAGCGTTGCTGCGAGAACGACGACTGCAACCGGAACCGGCGCCACCAGAGCGAGCTGCGGCATGTCCAGCCAGTGCTGCATGTATGTGGCGTGGAGCATCGGCGTCCAGACGGAGACCAGGGCGATCGTGACCAGCATCAGACCGGCAAGAGTGAAGGAAATCCTGCGCATCGTGTCGTGCAGTTCGCCTTCACAGCGCCATAGCAGCCAGGTCGCCCCGAGAAGTGCGTAGCCGATGACCACGGCAAGGCCGCAGAACAGGGAGAACGGTGAGAACCAGTCGAAGCTGGAACCGACGAACACGTTGTTCTCGACCTTGATGCCCTGGACGAGCGTTCCGAGAATGATGCCCTGCATGAAGGCCGCCACGATGGAGCCGCCGCAGAAGGAAATGTCCCAGAAGAACTGGCTCATGGGCGATTCCGACTTGAAGCGGAACTCGAATGACACGCCGCGCAGGATCAGGGCCAGCAGCATGAACAGGATCGGCAGGTAAAGGGCCGGGAGGATCGTGCCGTAGGCGACGGGGAAGACGCCATAGAGTGCGGCTCCGCCAAAGATCATCCAGGTTTCGTTGCCGTCCCAGACTGGAGCGACGGTGTTGACCATGAGGTTACGGTGATCGTGGTCCTTTTCCTTGAGGAACAGGATGCCGATACCGAGGTCGAAACCATCAAGGCAGACATAGAGGAAGATGGCGGTTGCTGCGAGCAGCGCCCAGACCACCGGGAGCCAGAAGCCGGCTGTTTCTGTCATGGTTCTTACTCCGCCATGCCAGCGCCGGCCGTCGGGCTGGACGGGGGCTGATGGGAGACCTGTGTTGTACCTGCGGCACGCTGGGGCTGGTCTTCAGCGGGGCCGTGTTCGCCTGGATGGGGTTCTTCGGCGAAGGTCCGCAGCAGGATGGTGATGCCACCCATGAACACGATGAAATAGACGACGATGAAGGCAATCATCGACGTTGCGATGCTCGGCAGAGCGATCGGGGAGACGCTGTCGGAGGTCCGCAGCAGGCCGTAGACCGTGAAGGGCTGGCGACCGACTTCAGTCGTGATCCAGCCGCAGAGCAGGGCGAGGAAGCCCGCAGGCGACATGAACAGCGCGATACGGTGCAGAAGCGGCGTATCGTACAGCTTGCCTTTCCAACGCAGATACAGCGACCACAGACCAACCAGCACCATCAGCATGCCAAGGGCGACCATGATGCGGAAGGAGAAGAACAGCAGTGGGGAATAGGCGCGGTCTTCCTTCGGGAAGTCCTTCAGGCCCGGGACCTTGCCATTCAGGCTGTGCGTCAGGATCAGCGAACCCATGTAGGGAATGGAAATTTTGTAATGCGTGGTCTCGTTTTCCATGTCCGGAATGCCGAACAGGATCTCTGGTGCCCGGCTTTCGGATTCCCAGTCCCCTTCGAGCGCGGCAATCTTGGCAGGCTGATATTCAAGCGTATTCAGGCCCTGCGTATCACCCGCCAGAACCTGGATCGGGGAGACGATGGCGGCCATCCACATGGCCATGGAGAACATCAAGCGGACTTGTTCGGACGCCTGACGGCCTTCACGACGGGCCTTGAGCAGATGCCATCCGGCCACACCTGCCACAATGAAGGCCACGCACAGGAAGGCTGCGAGGCCCATGTGCACGATGCGGTACGGAAAGGACGGGTTGAAGACGATCTGCCACCAGTCAACAGGTAGGAAACGGCCGGTCGCCTCGTCGATGCGGTAGCCGCGGGGTGTCTGCATCCAGGAATTGGAGGACAGGATCCAGCTCATGGAAATCAGCGTGCCGATCGAGACCATGCAGGTGGCTGCGAAATGCAGGCCCTTGCCGACGCGGTTGAGGCCGAACATCATGACGCCGAGGAAGCCGGCTTCAAGGAAGAAGGCCGTCATGACCTCATAGGCCAGCATTGGACCGAGGATTGGACCGGCTTTCTGCGAGAAGGCCGACCAATTCGTTCCGAATTCGTAGGACATGACGAGGCCGGAGACCACACCCATGCCGAAGACGACGGAAAAGACCTTCAGCCAGTATTTGAAGAGGTCCAGATAGGCGCTGCGCCCCGTTTTGAGCCACAGGCCTTCGAGGACTGCGAGATAGGCTGCGAGACCGATCGAGAAAGCCGGGAATACAATATGGAACCCGACCGTAAATGCGAACTGGAAACGCGCCAAGAATAGAGCCGACAAGCCAAACATGTCGATTACCTTCTGGGTAGATGGCGAAACGCAAAGGCCAGGAGGAAGGATGTCGGCTCCTCAGGGGCCTCACGCACACACAACAGGGTAACGAAGTTGTGATTTCTTCGTGTGTTGCCGTCTTTTGAACCCTTTAAACGTATTTTGCCAGAAAAGTTTGATGCGCTGAGCATTATTTTGATAAAAATCAATGCGGCATCCAGAATTTTCCAAGGCGTTCAGGGGGCTCTGAAGCCATGACTGATAAGCGCTGAAACTGTCTGCGCATCCGGAAGGATTTGACCATTGATGACTGGCATGGAGAGAGAAAGGGCGCGCTGCTTCATGGTCGGGATACTGGATGTTTTTTGCAGCAATTTTTGCAGTACCGACTGAAGGTCAGGAGCAAGATGTGACTCTATTTCCGGACGATTAAGCAGCCGGGCCGCCAGTTCCTGCCAGTGGGTCATGGTGAGGGTGAGCGTGCCATTCTGTTCTGGCAGGGAGATGGCGCCTGTCAGGGTGATCCGGTTGTCTGAGGAGGCCGGAACGGGAGACGCGGATGCATCCTGAAGGATGAAGCGTCCGTAAGAGGTGGGATCGAGCAGTGAAAGGCTGGGTGATGACTGCGATGCTGTCAGGGCGATTGCCAGACGTCCGTTGCGCAGATCGCTGGAGAGGCCATAGGGCAGGGGAAAACCATTAACTGTGGCGGCATCCGCGATGAGGCCGAGGCGTGTGGCATCCGGACGGGCAGCGGGAAACCGGATGAGGCGTCCGGAGAGGGTCTGTACGGAGAATTGTCTGCCCGGCCATCTGCCGGAAAAGGCCAGTTGAAGCCGGGGCGCCGAAAAGATCAGGTGTTCCGGAGTGCGGAAGCCGATCTGAAGGCCAGACGTCAGCACGGTCAGAACATTCTTATTCACAACGAGGCGGGCGGCCTGATGTCCTGTCAGGGAGAGCAGAAGCCCTGCATGGAGCAGGGAGAGCCATGATCCGCCCAGACGGATTTTCTCACCGGCCCATCCCGCATCATAAGGCGATGCGGCCGAGGCTGGGTGTGTACCGTTCAGGCGGTCGATTTCCACCCAGGCCCCGAAGGGCCAGCCGCCCTTACGCAGAGGAGTCGTCTCAACCCTCCAGCCATTTTCGTGCGCGGAAGTCAGAGTGGTTTGGGCCGTAACGTCCAGCCTGTGGATCGTACAGAGCCAGAAGACTGTATCCAGCACTGCAGCTATTGCGAGTACGGCAATCAATACCACAGCAGATCGACCGTAACGCACAGTAAAGAATGGACGAGCCATTGAGCATATCTTTTCAGGTGTGGCTGCGGGATTGGTCAAGTCCCATCTGTTTTATCCCCAACCATTGAAAGAAGCTCCAAAGCGTTGGAAAAAGCTCACGAACGTGTGATTTTAAACGGGGCTTCTGGAAGCGTGAAATGCTGAAAGTGTCAGAAAATCAAGGAATTCGGAGATTCTGTCAGAGGTAGGGCGTCAGGAAGGCGTCGGGTCTGGAATACTTCTGAAAAATTTCAGTTTTTTGCAGCCTGGTCATGCATTTTCTGGGTCCACAGAGTTATCCACAGGATCGCGGGGAAGGGTATGGGTTGTGCACAGTTCATCCCACGCGCTCTCCAGAGCCTGGGTGAAGGCCTTGCGCTCCTGCTGGGGCGGCAGGGGGTGACCGATGACGACGTGCAGGGTTCCCGGACGCTTGAACCAGGCATTGCGGTCCCAGAATAGACCTGAATCGGTTGCGACGGGCACGATGGGAACGTCTGTCTGTCGTGCCAGGGCGACGATGCCGGGTTGGATCGGATGACGCTCTCCGGGAAGGGTACGGGTTCCTTCGGGAAAAATGATGATCTGACGATCGTCGGCATGGGCTGCCTTGCTGTCCCGCATCATGTTGCGGAGGGCTTTTGAGCCGGCCTTCCGGTCGATGGCGATCATGCCGGTCAGGAGCAGCATCGGGCCTACGACGGGGATACGGGTCAGTTCGGACTTGATGATGTAGTCGGGCCGGTCGACAAGAGTCATCCAGATGAAGCCGTCGAAGAAGGACTGGTGCTGCGAGGCGATCAGCAGCGGACCGGAAGGCAGGTTCTCGCGCCCCGTGACTTCGATGCGGACCGAGCAGATCCGAGTAAATCCGGCCAGAATGGCCCGTGCCCAAAGTTTCGCGTAGGACAGGGCCAGATCCTGATTTTTCATGAGGCGGATCGGAACGGTGCCGAGGCCCATGAACAGGGTGATCCAGAAAAGATAGAGATTGAAAAGGACGCCGCGAAGAATGCTCATCATGGTGTTCTGCACACCAGAAAAGCGGTTCGGACACAAGGGCTGTCAGGCGCCATCCAGTCCTTCCCGGCCATCCGGAAGGCCGGTGAGGACGCAGATTTCCGCGCCGATGAATTTGTTGTACTCGCGGAACATCAAGAACAGGATCCGGCGGGAAAGGGGCGCCTGAAGGGCAAGGGGCACGACCGGATAGGGTACGAGGGCTAGATCCGGAGCCACGCGATGGATTTCGAGAACCGCTCGGCGGATATGGTAGCCGGCTGTGACGATCAGCAGGCGGTGGAGGTGATTGTCACGGGCCCACTGGGCGGTTTCGTGGGCGTTGCCGATCGTGCTGGTGGCACGGCGGCCGAGCGTGATTCGCTCTGCCAGGGGGGAGGAAAGAGACTCCTGCTGGAGATGCAGGATGTGCTGCAACGTGACATGGGGGCCGACTCCTGAGATCAGGAGCAGGTGCCCGTATCCGCCCCGCAGGAGCGTGATGCCCGTATCGACGCGCTGCTCTCCACCGGTCAGGGCGACGATGCCGTCGCAGACGGGGGCCGTGACGGAAGCCTTGCTCGCGTCCTGAATGAACCAAGTGAATCCTGCAAGCCAGAGCCCGCCTAGAGCCAGGCATGTCAGAAACAGGCGCTTCATGGCAGCCGCCGGAGCCAGACGAGCACGACGGTCTGAGCGGTAAGCCAGCCCAGGCAGGCGGCAATCAGAGGCAGGGCGCCAAGCTCTTCGAGTAGAAGGTGGGGTAGGACGTGCAGGGTGTTCCACTCGCTGACCAGCATGCTCTGCCATGTTGTTGCAGGCAGCGCGATTGGTCCAGCGTCACGTGAGAAGGGTGCCAGTTTTCGAGCGAGCATGGTGATGACCGGGCTCAGGAAGAACAATCCAGTGAGGCCCCCGGCGAGGCTCAGAAGGGCGGCCCTGCCAGCAATGCGACTGGAGATCATCATATCTCCGGCACCGAGGAAATGGACGATCTCGACGGCCTTGCGCTGGGCCATTACGGAGCGGCGGACGGTCATGCCGACTGAAAGGATTGCGATGGCGGCGATAAGGCTGACCGCAAGCCAGGCGCAGGCGACGAGGCTGATTCCCAGACCGTTAAGGCGCTCTCCCCAGCGACGGTCTTCTTCCACAACGGCTTCTGGCAGGGTCTCATGGACGATCTTACCCAAATCAGGTGTTCCGGTATGGGCGATGATCAGAACGACGGGCAGGGAAAGGCCGGGGAGATGTCCGCTGTCCGAGATCTGCCCGAGCCAGGGGGCGAGAAGGGTCTGTACCTGCTGCGGAGAAAGTTCTCGAACGGTGGTGACATCTGGTGTCTTATGGAGCGTCTGGATGAGCGTGCGGGTGCGGTCTTCAAGCTGGGGCGTATCGGACGGGATCTCGATTGTGGTGGCGTTGCGCGCGGCGCCGGCCCAGCCTTCGGCCAGAGTTTGAACGCCTGTCAGTCCGGCGAGCGAAAGTCCGCCTAGTAGGGTCATGAGTGCGACCAGAAGCGGCAGGCTGCCGGAGCGCAGGCCGGGGGAGACAGGCGCGCTCATGCTTTATTGCTCCGGAGTGCGGCAATTCCGTCCTGAATATCGGTTCCTGCGAGTGTGCCGTCCTGGAGGATGATGGACGCGGCCGGAGTTTCGCGGATCAGCGCTTCATTATGGGTGGCAACGATGACAGTCGTGCCCATTTCCACCAGTTCCTGAAACGTGGCCAGCAAGCGACGGGCCTGCGCGTCCTCGAGGGCGTTGGTGGGTTCGTCAGCCAGCAGGACTTCCGGACGGCCAATCAGGGCGCGGGCGATGGCGGCGCGCTGCTGTTCACCGCCGGAAAGGGTCCCAGGGCGCTTGTCAGCGAGATGCGCAACGTCCAGCCATTCCAGAACGGCGAAGGCCTCGCGTCTGGTGTCGCGTTCGGAGGCGCCGCGCAGTCTCAGCGGGAGAGCCACGTTGTCGAACACAGTCCATTCCCCGATCAGGCGATAGTCCTGGGGAACAAACCCGATCCTTCGCCGCAGGTTTCGTAACGTGGTCCGGCTGGCCTGACTGATGGACACGCCAAGCAGGTCCATCTGACCGGCCGAAGGGCGTGTTTCGAGTGTCAGGAGGCGCAGTAGACTCGACTTTCCTGCTCCGGACGCCCCGAGGAGCCAGCGGAATTCTCCCTGCGGGACGGTGAGCGTCAGATTTCGCAGAACGGGCTGTCCTACGTCGGGGGGCATCATCGAGACATTCAGGAGGCGAATCATGATGCCTTCATTGAAAAGGTAGGTAATTTATTAACCATTTAATAACGATCATTTCGTCATAACAGGCAAGCACACGGATCAGGCTAGGCCGGATCGGAGCCGGCTGTCGAAGGGATTGATTGAATGCGCATTGAATGCCCCCACTGCCATGCAGTCTTTGAGGTTCCGGAGGCGCTGACAAAAGGAGTCAAACGTCTGCGTTGTGCCAACTGCGGAGAGAGCTGGGAGCTGAGCGTGACCGTAGCTTCGAAACCGGAAGAGGCGCCCTCAGGGGCTGTTGCCGCGCCTGAAGCTTTCGAGGTGCCCGAAGAGGAGGCTGCGCCTTTCGTTGCGGAGTCGCCGGCTTCAGGGGGCGAAGGCGCGTTCCGGGCGACCGGGGCGATGGCCAGTCGCAGCGATGGCCGCCGTTCCGCGGTTCTGCATTCGCGCTCGACCGGAGAGGTACAGACGCCCACGGACACGGCTGCTTTGTCGATGATCGGGTCTACGGGAGCTTGGATTGCGGCCTGGGGCGCCAGTCTTGTGTTGGCAGGATCTGGGGTGGCTGCACTGTGGTACTGCAAGGGCGCAGGAGTTTTCGGCTTTCTGCCTGGGGTCGGACATTTTTCCTGACCCCTACGCATCTTACATGTTGCGGGCGGCGAGGGCCGAGACCGTGGCTCCGATCGCGGCGATGGCCATGAGGAGGATACCGTCGAAAATCAGGGAGCCCGGCGTAACGAGGTGAGAACCGATCTGCAGATGGTCCGGGAGAGTCCCGGCGACATGGTTCATGATGTCACGCGCTTGTGGATCTGCTGTAGCAGCGCTCGTGGTGATCGCATTGACGATATGTGGCAGGATGTACCAGCCCGCTCCGAGAATCAGAAGGAGAGGCGCCAGAAGTTCGGCGATCTGCTGGGCCAGGTAGAAGGCGAAATAGCAGACCGACCAGATGCCCGTCCTGATCATGGAGGACGTGGTGAGCGATGAATCGCTGCGGCTGCTGCGGCCCAGAAGGCGGTCCGTGATATGGGATGGGGGCTGCATGTCCATAGATATGGCTTCCAGTGGTCCGGCAACGGGAGTTAGTCTTCGCCCCTGAAAACGGACGAATGGTTCACTTCGGACTAGCTGCAAGAGAACGCCAATGCAAACTTTCCCGTGCTGTCATGCCTTTTCCTGAGTTCGAGATGCCTATGGTGACGTCCAACATGCCTCGGGTGGTCCTTGTGGAACCCGACTGTGACCATGCCAGACAGATTGCCCAGGTTCTGGTTAAGGAGGGGTTTGCGCTGACCTGCGCCATGAGTGGCGAAGAGGCGCTGGGCACGATCGAGGAGGCCATGCCGGATCTGGTGGTTGCCTGTACCGAACTGCCGGGCATGAGTGGTGGCCAGCTTGCGCGGCGGTTGCGTCTGGATGCGCTGACCAGGAACATCCCGATCCTGATGCTGACGGAAGATGCGTCACCAGGTGTGGAGCGTGAGGGGCTGGAGAGTGGTGCGGACGCCTATATTTCCAAGTCAGCCCATCCGGATCTCATGGTGCTGCGGATGCGCGCTCTTCTTCGCGAAGGGCCGGAACTCCTTCAGGTCGATGAGGCATCCCGTCTGCGCCGGGCGCGGATCGTGATCGTTAATTCTCCGCGTGATGATGAAGAGGGGGAAGAAGTTGTCGAGGATGTTCCCGAGACTACTTTGGGAGAACTGCTCTGGCGTGATGGGCATACTGTCACCTCGATCGAGCGGTCCGACGATCTGATTGAGGGAGGGTGGCTTCGGGGGGCGGACAGTCCGGACTGTCTGGTGTTGGAACTGGGCAGCGGGGACGAGGATCTGAAGTTCTGCCGGCTTCTGGATGCGCGGCGGCAGGCTGTTCTGGAGGCCGGTGGCATTCCGTTCCGGACCCTTGGGATCGTGGAAGCATCACGGTTCAGGCGGCAGTCTTCCGGCGAGTTCTTCGAAGCAGGAATCGACGATCTGGTACCGAGTGATATCGCGCTTGAAGCGCTCGCGATGCGAATCCGTACGTTGGCCCAGCGCAGGATGGCGCAGGACGAGTTCCGCCAGCAGGAAATCGAGCGTCAGCAGAACGCGCTGACATTGGAAGCGGCGCGAGCCAAGGCGGAAATGGCCGAAGCTTTGGCGCAGGCCAACATGGAACTGGCGCGGACGAATGAGCGGCTTCTTCAGGCGCAGTCCAAGCTCGTTCAGACGGCAAAAATGGCCTCGCTGGGTGAACTGGTGGCGGGGATTGCGCATGAGATCAACAACCCGCTCGCTTTCACGATTGCACATGCCGATACGGTAGCGCGGACGCTCAAACGCCTGCAGGGTGTCAATGCGTCCGACGAGGCGATGTCATTGACGAAAAAAGGTATGTCGCGTCTGGACTCGATGAAGCTCGGCTTGCAGCGGATCCAGAACCTTGTTTTGAGTCTGCGCCGCTTTTCACGGCTGGATGAGAGCTCCTTCCAGAAGGTCGATGTTCCGGCAGCGTTGGAAACGGCGCTGGCTCTTCTGGCGCACAAGTTGGGGCCGGGGATCATCGTGCAGAAAGATCTTCAGGCGCCGGCCGAACTGGTCTGTCAGCCAGCGTTTCTCAATCAGGCTGTCATGAACATCATTTCCAATGCGGCTGATGCGATGGCGGACATGTCTACGGATGGAGATATCGTGCGGGGCAGGATCGTCATTGCCTCGCGGCTGGAAAACGGGCGCTACGAAATGAGTGTGAGTGACGACGGATCGGGGTTGCCGCCTGACTTGCGGACGCGAATTTTCGATCCGTTCTTCACGACCAAGCCCGTTGGAACCGGGACAGGTCTGGGGCTGGCCATTGCTTATAGCGTTATGGAGGCGCATGACGGGGTGATTGAGGTAACGGACGCCAATCTGCCGGACGGGCGCGGGGTCGGAGCGTGTTTCCGGATGAGTTTGCCCGTTCGCATGACCGAGGAGGGGCCGGTGGCGACTGGCCGCGCAGCATGACTTTCTGGAGCGCAAAAGGGCCGTCGCGTCCTCTAATTCTGCTGGTGGATGATGAGGAGGAAATCCTCGTTGCCCTGACGGATCTGTTGGAAGACCAGTATGAAATCCTGTCCACGACGGACCCGCTGCGGGCGCTGGATCTGTTGCGGGAATATCGGGATGTTGCGACCATTATTTCTGATCAGCGGATGCCTGGCCTGACCGGGGACCAGTTGCTGATGCAGGCGCGGGCTTTTTCGGACGCGCGTAGTATTCTGCTGACGGGATATGCGGATCTGGAGGCCGTCGTATCTGCGCTGAATCAGGGCCAGGTACAGGCTTATGTGCATAAGCCGTGGGATTCGGATGCGCTGCGCTCTCTGGTGGGCGAGGTCACGCAGCACTGTCTGGCGCAGCGAGCATTGAAGACCGAGCAGGCGTTGCTGCGTGGACTGATGGAAGCTCTTCCAATCGGGCTTGTTTTTTCGGATAGGGACGGGCGGTGCATCCGCAGCAATGTCCGGAATGAATCCGAGAGCGGGGCTGAGAACGAGCAGGCTCATTTTCCTGAAAAGCTATGGCCCGAGATCACCGCCATGCGTGAAGATGTCCGTGTTTCCGGGCAGGAAGAGCGTTTGGTCAGCGAGGTTCTTACGGAAGGAGAGGGGCGTTCTGTTGTGCGCTGGCATGAGCTGACGCGGTTGGCTCTTGCCTGGCCGGAAGGTGCTTCCAGGGCGGATGCCTGGCAGGTCAGCATGGACCGGGATGTGACGGCCCGTGTCGCTATGGAATCACGACTGCGTCAGGCTGAAAAGCTGCAGTCGCTTGGGACGCTGGCTGGCGGTATCGCGCATGATTTCAATAATCTGCTGGCGGCGATTTCAGGGTCTCTCGAACTTCTGGAAGATATTGCGGAGTTTGATGAGGCATCTATGGCGCTGCTTCGCAATGCCACGGATTCTGCCCAGCGCGGGGCCGTTCTGACGCGGCGGTTGCTTCAGTTCGGACGCCCGCGTGAGGCGCGTTTGTCGGCGGTGTCGTTGGGGCAGTTGCTGCCGGGGCTGACGGATCTTTTGCGCCAGAGCCTCAAAAAGCGGGGTGTATCGGCATCGGCGGCTCCGTGCGCGCTGTGTGTGGAAGATGTGCCGTCGGATCTGCCGCTGGTCTGGTCTGATGCAGACCAGCTTGAAATGGCGCTCTTGAACCTGTGTGTGAATGCACGGGATGCCATGGCGGATGGTGGCACGGTGCGAGTCAGTGCACATGTCGTCGAGCAGAAGCGGACGGGTCTTCCCGCGGAATGCTGTCCGGACCGGGCCGTAGCGCTGGAGATCGTTGATGAAGGCGAAGGTATGCCGCCGGAGGTTGTGGCAAGAATTTTTGATCCCTTCTTTACGACCAAGGATGTCGGGCGTGGGACCGGGCTGGGTCTGTCCAGTGTGTATGGTTTTCTGAGTCGGAGTTATGGCGAAATCGTTGTTGACAGTGTCGTGGGCAAGGGGACGCGCATGACGCTGCTGCTTCCCGTGGCGCGGGATAGCCAGGAGCGGGTTTCTGTGCGGCCGCTTCAGGGTGTGAAGCTTGAACAGCGCCTGAAAGTTCTGGTTTTGGATGATGAAGCGCCAGTGCGAATGGTGACAGCCGGATTCCTGGCCCAGGATGGCCATGAGGTGACGGCTGTTGCCTCGTTGGCAGATGCGCTGAAGCGTGTTGATCCGGCGTCCCCTTTCGCGCTGGCGATCATTGATATGAGGATGCCGGATCATGATGGTCTGGCCTGTGCGGAAGCATTGTTGAAGGCCCTGCCCGGATTGAGGGTGCTGTTTATCAGCGGGCACACAGATGATATGCCGGCCCCTGAAAACGGGCTTCTTTTGCCGAAGCCCTTTACGCAGGAAAGCCTGCAGAGGGCTGTGGCTGAAACCATGCGTTCTGTTGACGCTGGCGCGTCATAAGAAGCCGGTTTTGCATGGGTTGGCGGCAATGAGTCTGTGAATTGGAGATTGTGACACGTGAGTGATGCCTATCTTGTTCCCCAGGAGGACACGGCTGCTGCGGCTATCGAGGAGATCGAGGCTGAGTTGGGTCTGTTTGATGACTGGATGGAACGGTATCAGTACATCATTGAGATGGGACGCAAGCTGCCGCCATTTCCGGAAAAATGGCAGGATGATGCCCATCGTGTTCCGGGCTGTCAGAGCCAGGTCTGGCTTGAAGCGGTCGAACGGGATGGAAAGCTGTTTTTCGCCGGGGCGTCGGATGCCGCGATCGTTCAGGGGCTCGTGGCCCTTTTGCTAAGGGTTTATTCCGGCCGCCCGAAATCGGAAATTTTGGGAACAAGACCGGTGTTTTTGCATGATATGGGGCTGGTTAAGGCGCTGTCAACGAACCGCGGTAATGGGGTTGAGGCCATGGCGCAAGCCATTCAAAAGCGCGCATCACACTAGAAAGCAAAAACCCCGCAGGCTCAACGCCAGCGGGGTTTTTTATGCAGAAATTATAATCTTACTGCGGGTGACTTACCGACGGAGCGGTACTGGTCGCAGCTGCTGTGCCATTGGCAGTCGTCGGGCACTTCGTGAATTTCCCTTTTGCGTCCCGGCAGGGCTTCGGCTTCTGGGGAGCTTCGCATTTTGTGAATTTGCCTTTGTCGTCGCGACAGGGCTTGGAATGGGCTATCTGGGTACCGAGCGCCAGAACGGCGAGTGAGGCAACGGAGAGACGACGGAACAGCATGGGGTATGATCTCCAGAGCGGTGCCGGGTTACGGGGAACGAAGCCCGGTTCTCGGAAAAGCATGCATATGTTGAGAGCGGCGTGCAAGCTGTCTTGTACTGGCAGGCTAATGGAAGCCTTGCTGGTCCACGGGATGAGTCGTGTCCCAGGTGATGTTCCCCCGGTACTGTGCTGTGACGGGTTTTCCGTCCCTGAGGGCCGGGTAGTATCTGGCAAGGCTGAAATAGGCGAGCGAAGCGCGTTTTAGGATGGGTGGGCCGTCGCTGACTATGCAGTCATGTGCGGCGCCTATTTGGTCGATCTGACAGAGGACAGTGATGTGACCGCTAATTCCGGCAGCGTCGGCGGCTTCGGGATAATGGGGTGGGGGCGTATGGGCCTTGTCGAGCATCGGTGTCGTTAAGTCAGGCGAGGCATGGAAGGTGTAGGTTTTCTCCCAGGTGCCGGGAGTGGCCACGTTGTTCTGGTATGCGGGCAGGAACGTTGAGCTGTAGGTCATCTGCTCGGCTGCGAGGCCGAAATCCGGTTGTGAGGCGGAAGACTGGCAGTCGGTGGCTATTCCGGAAGCGCTGATGACGCAGCGGACATGGGCCGTTCCACTTCTGTGAAATTCAAGTTCGGCGGGCGGGTAAATGAGGGTGCTGTGATGGTGGGGATCCAGCATCGCGCCGAGAGGATGGTCTTCGGCCTTTGCGGGCAGGCTGCTGCCCGCAAAGAAAAGGGTAAGAGTCAGAAGTGGGTGGATGACGGACAGTCTCAAGATATGTCTCTCATCGGGAAATGAATTTGTTACTATATGTAACTATTGTATCTTCCGCCAGTCTGCCGGAATGAAAAAAGGGGAGATGCCTAATGGCATCTCCCCTTTTCTATAGCCCAAAGGGTCCTGTCAGATCATTTCTGATCGGGCAGGGCGTAGGCGATGATGTCGTCGCCCATGCGGGTCGGGAACGAGTTGTGTCCGCCTGCATAGGTTACGATGTACTGCTTGCCGTTGATGGCATAGGTCATCGGAGTGTTCTGGGCGCCAGCCGGCAGGCGATCCTGCCAGAGGACCTTACCCGTCGTCAGGTTGTAAGCCCGGATGTAGTAATCCATGGACGACGTCAGGATGCCGATGTTGCCAGCCGTGGAGAGCGGGCCACCAAGGCTCGGGACACCGATCTTGATCGGTGGCAGCGGGATCGGCAGGGAGCTTCCGTACATCGAGTCACGCAGTGTGCCGTTGCGGTGCTGCCAGACGACCTTGTTGGTCTTCAGGTCAATACCGGCGACATAGCCCCAGGGCGGCGTGCGGCAGGGCATCTTGATGCCGAACGGCAGCAGCACCGGATCCAGGAAAGGATGCAGGTTGACGGCATACGGAATGCCATAGTTGTGCTGCAGTCCGGTTTCACCACCTGTACCCTTGGCGTTTTCGTCGGGCCAGAGCGGGTTGCCCGGTCCGCGGGGAACGAGCTGGGAGACGAACGGCAGGGAGATCGGGTTGGCGAAAGCCACCTGACGCTGCGGATCGACGGACAGACCGCCCCACTCGAACATGCCCAGATCGCCCGGGAAGATGAGCGAGCCCTTGAGCGACGGCGGCGTGAAGGGGCCTTCGTAGCGCAGGGTGTGGAAATAGATGCTGCAGAACATCTGGTCGAAGATCGTGCCGCCCCAGATATCGGAATCGTTCAGCGGGTTCTTCGGACGCAGGGTCAGCTGAGACATCCGCTGGGTCGGGCTGGTGTGATCGCCCGGAGCAGCGCCCTGGGGAACCGGGGTTTCCGGAGCCGGGACGATTTCCTTGCCGGTACGACGGTCGAGGACGAAGATGTCGCCGGTCTTGGTCGGAGCGTAGATGGCCGGAACAAGCGTGCCGTCCTTCTGTGTTACGTCCACGAGGCTCGGCTGGGACGGAACGTCCATGTCCCACAGATCATGATGAACGGTCTGATAGAACCAGGCGAGCTTGCCCGTGTCTGCGTTCAGCGCAACGATACCTGGAGCGAAACGCTCGGAATCCTTCGTGCGGTCACCGCCCCACTGGTCGGGAGTACCCACGCCCATCGGGATGTACACGAGGTTCAGATTCTTGTCGTAGGACGACACGATCCAGGAGTTCGGGGAGTTCGGGTGGAAGACAGGGTGGCTGTCATCCGGAAGCTGGTTCGGATCCGGGTTGGACGCATCGAACACCCAGACGCGCTTGCCGGTGTAGACGTCGAATGCCTGCGTGGCGCCTGAAGCCTGCTTGACCGAGCCGTTATCGGTGATGGCGCTGTTGGCGATGATCAGCTTGTCCGTGATAACCGGCGGAGACGTCGGCTCGTACTGGCCGGGCGTCGTGTAAGGCTGGTTTGGAAGGCGCAGATTGATTTCGCCGTTGTTGCCGAAGCCGGAGCAGGTCTTGCCTGTGTCGGCATCGACTTCAACCAGACGGCCATCATTGACCGGAAGGATGATGCGCTTGGCGCAGTCCGTCGGAGCAGGGTTGCCATCGGAATCCGTGGCATTGGCCGGCGTTTCGTGGAAGCTGACGCCACGGCAGGTCAGATGCTGGAAGCCCGGATTGATCTGGAGATGCGGATCGTAGACCCACTTGACGTTGCCGGTGGCACCATCAATCGCAAACAGCTTCTGGTGCAGGGAGCACATGTAAAGCGTGTTGTTGAACTCGATCGGGGTCGCTTCGTTCGTCGCTTCGCCGGGGTCGTTGGAGTTCATCATATCCTTGGTGTGGATATGCCATGCGACCTTGAGGTTGCTGACGTTGGATGCGTTGATCTGGTTCAGTGGGGACCAGCGGTCACCGGCTTGCGTACGACCATAGGCGTGCCATTCGCTGGCCGGGACGTTGTCCGGGTCGGCGGGGGAGGCGTTTGCGATCTGCGTCGGCAGTTCGCCGCTGATGTCATGCGGGTCGGTGAAGAGGCTGGCGAATAGGGCCAGAACCGCAACGCCAACGGCGCCGGCGAGCGGCAGAACGGTCGTCCGCGTACCACCGATCTGGCGGGAGACGAACGGCAGCAGCAGCCAGATGCCGAGGATGATGACGATGTCCGAGCGCGGGATCAGGGCCCAGATGTCGAGACCGACAACCGTGAGTTCCCAGATGACCGTTGCGAAAACGGCAACTGCGAACAGGTAAAGGGCAGCTGGATTGCGCCGGAATGAGAGGAAAGCCGTGGCGAGGAGCGCCAGACCGAGGAGGACATAATAAAGAGGGCCGCCGATGGCAGCGACCCATGCGCCGCCAACGGTAAGGATCGCGCCGCAAAGCGCGAAGACCGCGGCCGTTATCAGGGCCCAGAGCCCTGGCCGGGATGTTGTACTCATGATGTTCCTGAAGATGTTGTTCTGGTGCAGCACGGTGACTTCCGGACAAAGCACATGGAAGGATATCAAGGGTCAAGATGTCAGAAGGTTCATCTCGCTCACGTCACTGTGAGGGCATTCACGTCGTCGTGACTTGAGGAAAGGGGGAACTTATGATTGAGCGTTCAAGAAAATAATGCGCTTGCAGAATACTTTGGTCTCCGATAAGGACACCGCTTCCGCGCACGCGTCCGGGCCACGAGTGGCATGCCCGGCCGTGCAGAGTCCTTACTGTGTGCAGGACCAATCGTTTACGGCGAGGGAGACCGAAATGCCCAAGATGAAGACCAAGTCGTCGGTCAAGAAGCGGTTCAAGATCACCGCGACCGGCAAAGTGATGTGCGGCCCGGGCAACAAGCGCCATGGCCTTATCAACCGTCCGCAGAAGATGAAGCGCACCAACCGCGGTCCTCAGACCATGACGGACATGGATGCGAAGACAATCAAGCAGTGGGCGCCCTACGGGCTCTGAGGAGATAAGGTAAATGGCACGTGTCAAGCGGGGCGTAACGTCGCACGCCCGTCACAAGAAGGTTCTCGAGCTCGCCAAGGGCTATCGCGGCCGTTCGTCCACGAACTACCGTATTGCTCTGGAGCGCGTCGAGAAGGCGCTGCGTTATGCGTATCGTGACCGTCGCAACAAGAAGCGTGATTTCCGCGCCCTGTGGATCCAGCGTATCAACGCTGCTGTCCGCGAGCATGGTCTGACGTACAGCCGCTTCATCAATGGTCTGGACAAGGCTGGCATCGAGATCGACCGTAAGGTCCTCGCCGCCATCGCTTTTGACGATAGCGCTGCTTTCGGTGAAATCGTGAAGAAGGCCCAGGCCGCTCTCGGCTGAGCTTTTCCGGCTTGATCCCTTCGGGGGTCTGGTGACTGGCGGGCCGTCCTGTTATCAGGACGGCCCGTTTTGTTTTGTGCTGCAGGGGATGGGCGGTATGGCTGACGATCTCGATATACTCAGGAATGACACGCTGGCTGCGCTGGCCGGAGCGCAGGACCGCGTCCAGTGGGACGCGATCCGCGTCGGGACGCTGGGGAAGTCTGGTGCGCTGACGGCTCTGCTTAAACAGTTGGGCAAGCTGGAGCCGCAGGAGCGCAAAGAGCGCGGTCAGGCGCTGAATGGTCTGCGCGATGAACTGACGGCAGCTATTGAGGCCCGTGGTCGCGATATCGAGGAAGAGGCGCTTCAGGCGCGTCTGCGCTCTGAGCGCGTGGATGTGACGATGCCGGCGCCCGCAGTTGTGACAGGCACCATCCATCCCATCAGCCGGACCATTGAGGAAATGACGGCCATTTTCGGCGCAATGGGCTTCTCCGTCGCCGAAGGGCCGGATATCGAAAGCCAGTGGCATAATTTCTCGGCCCTGAATACGCCCGAGCATCATCCCGCCCGGACCGAACACGATACGTTCTATTTGCCTCCGAAGAATGAGGGTGGGGAGCCACGGGTGCTGCGCACACAGACCTCGGGTGTGCAGATCCGTACAATGCTCGGTTCACAGCCTCCGGTCCGCATCATTGCACCCGGCCGTACCTATCGCGCTGATCATGATGCGACCCATTCGCCGATGTTCCATCAGTGTGAAGGTCTTGTAGTCGATCGCAACATCACGCTTGGCCACCTTAAGGGCTGCTTGATCGAATTCCTGCGCGTCTATTTCGACAAGCCGAACCTGCCTGTGCGGTTTCGTGCGTCTTACTTTCCGTTCACCGAGCCTTCCATGGAAGTTGATATCGGCTGGTCGAAGGCGACTGGCGAGATCGGTGCTGGCTCTGACTGGCTGGAAGTTTTGGGATCGGGGATGATCCATCCACGGGTTCTGGCGAACTGTGGGCTTGATCCGGCCGAATGGCAGGGATTTGCGTTTGGAATGGGGATCGAGCGTCTGGCGATGCTGAAGAACGGCATCCCCGATCTGCGGTCTTTCTACGAAAGCGATCTGCGCTGGCTGCGTCATTACGGATTTTCGGCATTTTCGCCTGCTACGCTGACGGAGGGCGTGTGACATGAAGTTCTCTCTCTCATGGCTGCGTGAACATCTTGATTTTACAGCTTCTGTTGAAGACATCTGCGCCCGGCTGAATGTCATCGGGCTTGAGGTTGAAGGCGTTGAGAACCCTGCCGACCGTCTGGTGGGTTTCCGGACGGCCAAGATTGTCGAAGCGCATCGTCATCCTGATGCAGACCGCCTTCAGGTCTGTCGTGTGGCGGCTGGCGCTGGTTTTGAAGACGTGCAGGTCGTGTGCGGCGCACCAAATGCGCGTGCGGGTCTGCATGTGATTTTCGCGACGCCGGGAACCTATGTCCCGGGGCTTGATATCACCATCAAGAAGGGCAAAATCCGCGGGCAGGACAGCAACGGAATGCTGTGCTCTCTGAAGGAATTGGGACTGGGTGAGGAAAGTAACGGGATTGCCGAGCTTTCCGAAGCAGCTCCGATCGGGGAGTCCTATGCGGCCTATGCGGAACTGGATGATCCGGTTATCGAAATCGCGATTACGCCCAACCGCGGCGATGCGCTGAGCATTCGTGGCATTGCGCGCGATTTGGCCGCGGGAGGCATCGGACGTCTCAAGTCCTGGCTTACGGAAGCCGTGGAAGGGGATTTTCCGTCTCCGCTGGCGTGGAAGACCGAACATCCGGCTTGCACGTATATTGTTGGGCGTGTGATCCGGGGCGTGAAGAACGGGCCGAGCCCGGATTGGCTGCAGCGTCGTCTGGAGGCTGTCGGGGTCAAGCCGATTTCGGCGCTTGTCGATGTTACGAACTACCTCACTTATGATCTCGGCCGTCCGCTGCATGTCTTTGATGTTGCAAAACTTAAAGGCGATACGCTTACGGTGACGCCTGCGGCTCGAGAGACCTTTACGGGCCTTGATGGGCGCGAATATGTGCTCGGCACCGAGGATATGGTCATTGTCGATGAAGCCGGTGTGCAGTCGCTTGCCGGTCTGATTGGCGGTGAAAGCAGTGGCGTGGATGAAAACACGACTGATGTGTTTGTAGAATCCGCTCTCTTTGATCCTGTACGGATTGCTCTGACAGGACGTCGTCTGGCCATTCACACCGACGCGCGGCAGCGGTTCGAGCGCGGGATCGATCCGGCACAGGTTCTCAATGGACTTGAAGCCGCTACGATCATGATCCGCGATCTGTGTGGCGGTGAAGTCAGCGAGATCACCGAGGCTGGTGCTCTGCCGGACTGGGAACGGACGGCGACGTTGCGGTTCGAGCGTCTGAAGACGCTGGGCGGTGTAGATATCGCGGCTGACGATGCCGTCCGCTCCCTTGAGCATCTGGGCTTTGAGGTGACGGAACGGACGGAAGACGCCGCGACGTTCCTGGTGCCGTCCTGGCGCAATGACATTGCCTCGGGACAGGTTCTGGCGCAGGCCCCGACGCTGGATGAAGACGTGGCGGGTCGGGCTGCCAGCCATGTGCAGGCAATGGAAGCGGAATGCGATCTGCTTGAGGAAGTGCTGCGGCTTTACGGGCTGGACAATGTTCCGGCGGTTGCGTTGCCGCAGACGACGGTTGTGCCGGCTCCGGCTGTAACGCCGCTTCAGGCGCGTGCGGCCCTGTTGCGTCGTGTCTGTGCGGCACGCGGGTTGACCGAGACGGTTGGCTTCTCGTTCGTGGCGCAGGATGATGCGGCTCTGTTCGGTGACGTGTCGGAAGCGCATCATCTGCTGAATCCGATTGCCACTGATCTGGACCAGCTCCGTCCGACCCCACTGATCAATCTGGCGCGGGCTCTTTCACGTAATCTGGCCCGCGGTCTGGGTCTGTCGGGTGAAGGGGCGCTGTTCGAGGTTGGACCGAGCTTCGATGCAACCGGACAGCATCTGCGCCTGGCGGGTCTGCGGGCTGGTCTGACGGCGCGTGAGCCTGGTGTTGCGGCGCATGAAGCAACGCTTTGGGAGGCGAAGGCGGATCTGACTGCCGCTCTGGTGGCACTGGGAGTGCCGGAAGCAGCGCTGTCGGTCACGGCTGATGCTCCGGGTTTCTATCATCCGGGCCGGTCTGGCCAGGTACGGCAGGGTCCGAAGATGGTGCTGGGGACGTTTGGTGAACTGCATCCGCGTGTCGCGCGGGCGCTGGGACTGAGCGGAACCGTGGTGGCGTTCGAAGCCTATCTGGATCAGGTACCGCTGCCAAAGGCTAAGCGCAAAGCTGCGCCTGTTCTGTCTCCGCTGCAGCCTGTCCGCCGTGATTTCGCTTTCGTGGCGGGATCGGATGTGGAAATTCAGGCTGTTCTGAAGGCCGCGCGGATGGCGGATCGCAATCTGGTGCAGGATGTCCGGCTGTTTGATGTGTTTGAGGGCGGCAGTCTGCCGGAAGGACATCGTTCGCTCGGGGTGGAAGTGGTCTTGCAGCCACAGAGCGAGAGTCTTACGGATGCGCAGCTTGAAGCGGTTTCCAAATCGGTGGAAGCTGCGGTGCTCAAGGCAACAGGGGCTGTGCTGCGTCGATGAACTCTCTTCCAGAATCCGGATCTGACGGACAGTCCTCGACGGACCCTTCCCAAAAAGCCACGCTTTTGCCCCGTTACGGGCGGGTAATCTGGATTCTGGCGGGTGAGGCCAGTGGAGACGTGATCGGTGCACGTCTTATGCAGGCACTCCATGCGCAGGACCCTTCGCTGGTTTTTGCTGGTGTCGGGGGCGGGCGTATGGAAGCGCTCGGGCTGCACAGCCTGTTTCCCATGAGCGATCTGGCGGTCATGGGGCTTGTCGAAGTGCTGCCCCGTCTGCGGCATCTGTCGCAGCGGCTTCTGGAGGCCGTTCAGGATATTGAGTTGCGTAAGCCGGATCTTGTTGTGACGATCGACAGCCCAGGTTTTGCTCTGCGTCTGTTGCAAAAGATTGAGCGTTCCGGGATTAAGCGCGTTCATTATGTGGCGCCTCAGGTCTGGGCTTGGCGCGAAAACCGGGTCAAGGAGTTTCCGGGGCTCTGGGACAGGCTGCTTTGCCTCCTGCCTTTTGAGCCTGAGTGGTTTGCAAAGCGCGGGCTTGAGGGGCGGTTTGTCGGGCATCCGGTGCTTCAGTCGGGCGTGCGGCAGGGGAATGCGCAGCGCTTCAGGCTGAGGCACAATATTCCGGCCAATGCGCCCGTTGTGATCCTGATGCCGGGTAGCCGGCGTTCGGAAGCCCCCCGGCTTCTGCCTGTTTTTCGCAAGATGTTGGATCTGTTGCGGGTGCAGTATCCGGATATCTGTCCTGTGATCCCGGTTGCGCCTGTGATTGCGCCGACGATCCGTCAGTTGATCCGTAAATGGCCGGTTCAGCCCCATATCGTCACGGATATCCATGACAAGCACGACGCCTTTGCGGCAGCGCAGTGCGCCCTGACCAAGTCAGGGACATCCACATTGGAGCTTGCGATGGGTAATGTGCCGATGGCGGTGACGTATCGCGTCAACCCGGTGACGGCGACGATTGCGCGGCGTCTGATCAAAGTGCCGCATGTGGCGATGGTCAATCTGCTGGCCGGACGAGAAGTGGTGCCGGAACTGCTTCAGGAAGATTGCACGCCAAAGAAACTGACCGAGATGGTCTCGAAGCTGTTGAGTGATCCGCAGATGGTGGAAAAGCAGCGTATGGCGTTTGCTGACGTGCTTGAGATGCTCGCACCGCCTGTGGGGACGCCCGCTGATGCAGCTGCTGCGGAGATCATGGATTTGCTGAACGAGCCGGTTTCCCGGTCGTCCAGCATTTGAAATCCTAGCGCAGGAAGCCGACGAGGCGTTCGGCTTCCTGAACGATCGGTTCCGAAACGCTGTTTGCACGTTCGGCACCGGCACGCAGGACCGAGAGCAGATGCGTTTCGTCCTGAAGCAGGCGCTGCGTTTCGCTGGCGACCGGGGCCAGACGTTCCACCAGAAGATCGGCGAGAGCATTCTTGAACGGGCCAAAGCCCTGACCGCTGAAGCGGGCCAGAATGTCTGCCGGTGTTTCATCCGACATAGCTGCATAGATGGAGACGAGGTTTCGGGCTTCCGGACGTTCGCTCAGACCGTCCGTTTCGCTGGGGAGCGGTTCGGAATCGGTCTTGGCGCGGCGGATTTTCAGGGCGATGTCGTCTGCGGTGTCGGTCAGGACAATGCGGCTCTGTTCTGACGGGTCGGACTTGGACATCTTCTTGCTGCCATCGCGCAGGCTCATGACGCGGGCTGCGGCGGGAGGGATGAAGGCCTCCACCTGCGGGAAGAACTCCACGCCCATGTCGTGATTGAACTTCTGGCCGATGTCGTTGGTGAGCTCGATATGCTGGCGCTGGTCTTCGCCGACGGGGACGCGGGTTGCGTGGAAGGCCAGAATGTCGGCGGCCATCAGGTTCGGATAGACATACAGGCCCGCCGAATGGTTCTCGCGGTTCTTGCCGGCCTTGTCCTTGAACTGGGTCATGCGGTTGAGCCAGCCGAGGCGCGAGACGCAGTTGAAAATCCAACCGAGGCGGGCATGCGCGCTGACGGCAGACTGGTTGTACAGGCGTGTGGGTTCGATTCCGGCCGCCAGAAGGCAGGCTGTCGAACCGAGCGTCTGTTCACGCAGGGTTTGCGGGTCCCAGGGCATGGTGATGGAATGCAGGTCCACCAGACAGAAGACGCAGTCATGGTCTTCCTGCAGCGTAACCCAGTTGCGGATTGCTCCGAGATAATTGCCCAGATGGGGAATGCCGGTTGGCTGAATGCCGGAAAATACGCGCTGCATGGGTTCTGTCTTCATTTGTTGGGAAAGGGGAAGCGAACGGCTTCAATGAACGGGTGTTTGCAGGTCGAGCTTCTGCCGTTCTTGCAAAACTTCCGTCGCCGACATCGGATGAGCCCGTGCGGCTGCGACGTCAGCGGCGGTGAATGTCGGGGCGTCTGCGGGTATTTCTTGACTTGCGACGAATGTCAGGATGCGGGCGATCTCGTCGTTGGAGAGGCGGTGAAAAGACGGCATGGAACTGTTGTAATGGCCATCTCCCGCCGTAATGGGGCCGTTTAGTCCGTAAAGCAGGACGTCGGCCAGGTAGTGATGCCCGGCAGGAGTTTGTGCGATCGGGCCAACGCGGCCAAAAATCGGGGCGACTTCAGAAACCTGACCATGACCGCCGTGGTGGCAGGTGCTGCATTCATTGGCGTATTCGCGCGGGGCCTGAGCGCGATTTTCCCAAGCGTGACCGACAACGAAGACCGCCACCATGAAAATGGCGAGAAACAGAGGCAGTCGGACGGCTGGGTCAATTCTGATCACAGCGTCGTTGTCGCATTTTCAGAGCCGTTTCAGCAAGTCCGGGGCTTGGCAAATCGGCTGTAATAGGGCTCATGGCGCTATCGGAAGGAGAAGCCATGACCGTTAGAGGCCGTCTTGTATTGTATGTGGGGCCGATGTTTGCGGGGAAATCCGCGCATCTGATTGCTGCCGCGAAAAAGCAGACGGATGTTCTGGCCCTCAAGCCCGGCTTTGATACGCGCGATGGCGCAGAGCTCGTTAGCCGGGATGGATCTCATCTCGCTGCGATGTCGGTGAACACATGGCCCGAAGATGCGGACCTGTACGGTCATATCGTTCTGGATGAGGGGCAATTCTGGGTTGCGCCGCATTATCAGGGCGATATCGTTGAGGATATCCGGGATGTTCGGGCGCGGGGCGTGGATGTGACCGTCGGGGGGCTGGATACCGATTACCGGCGCGTTCCGTTCGACGTCATGGAGCGGCTAAGGGAAGATGCGGACGAGGTTATTGTCCTGACGGCGCGCTGTCATGTTTGTGGCGCGCCTGCCGTCTGGACCGCGAAAACCCATGACACCGGTCATCTTCTGGAGACGGGGGACCAGGAGCTTTATGAAGCGCGTTGCGAGGCGCATTGGACTCTGCCGGAACAGTCCTGAATGCTGCTCCGGCAGAGGTGACGGCTTTTACTGCTGACCGCCGCCGTTATTGACGCCCAGAAGGCGGATCTTGAAAATCAGCGGGCTGTTGGGCGGGATAATGCCCATGGAGCGCTTGCCGTAGCCGAGGTTCGGCGGAAGGTAGAGCATCCATTCGTCACCGACATGCATCATGGGCAGCGCTTCAAGCCAGCCCTGTACGAGGCCGTCGAGCGGCATTTCCATATAGGCGCCGTTACCGTGCTGGTCAGAGCTGTCGAAGATGCCACCATCGGGGAGACGGCCTTCATAGATGACCATGATGGTGGAGCCATGATGCGGGCTTTCACCATCCTTGGGACCCGACTGGAGAACCTTGTAGGACAGGCCGTCCGGCAGGGTCTTGACGCCGGGTTCAGCATGGATTTTCGCCATAAACTGTTCGGGCGTCAGGTCGGAATCATCCACTTGCTTGCGGCCACCGGCGCACCCTGTCAGGGCGAGGGCGCCACACAGGGCGAAAGCGGATGTAAGACGGATCAGACTGGTCATGGTCCCCCGGGGAGTCTGTTGAGAAATCAGAGCGTACCGCCGCGACGGCCGATCTGGCCGCCAAGCCGCAGGCGCAGGGCGTTGAGCTTGATGAAGCCCTGGGCATCCTGTTGATTATAGGCGCCTTCGTCGTCCTCGAAAGTCACGACGCGGGTATCATACAGGCTGTGCGGACTTTCACGACCCACGCAGGTTACATTGCCCTTGTACAAGCGCATGCGGACACGGCCGGTCACGGAATGTTGGCTGGTGTCGATGAGGGCCTGAAGCATTCGACGCTCGGGCGAGAACCAGAAACCGTTATAGATGATCTCGGCATAGCGCGGCATGATGCTGTCCTTGAGATGGGCAGCTTCACGGTCGAGCGTGATGCTTTCGATCGAGCGGTGGGCAGCCAGCAAGATCGTGCCACCCGGCGTCTCGTAGATGCCGCGGGACTTCATGCCCACGAAGCGGTTTTCCACGATATCGAGACGGCCGATGCCGTTGTCACGGCCCAGTTCGTTGAGGCGGGTCAGCAGGGTTGCCGGGGTCATCTCCACGCCGTTGATGGCGACCGGGTCACCGCTGACGAAATCAATGGTGATTTCGGTTGCGACGTCGGGTGCGGCTTCCGGTGAAATCGTACGCTGGAAGACGATTTCTTCCGCGCCGATCGACGGATCCTCAAGCAGCTTGCCTTCGGAAGAGGAGTGCAGGAGGTTCGCGTCCACGGAGAACGGAGCTTCGCCGCGCTTGTCCTTCGTGACGGGGATCTGGTTTTCTTCGGCGAAAGCAAGAAGCTTCGTGCGAGACGTCAGGTTCCACTCGCGCCAGGGGGCGATGACTTTTACGTCCGGCTTGAGCGAATAATAGCCGAGTTCGAAGCGGACCTGGTCGTTGCCCTTGCCGGTTGCACCATGCGCCACGGCGTCGGCGCCGACGGCTTCGGCGATCTCGATCTGGCGCTGTGCGATCAGCGGACGGGCGATGGAGGTGCCCAGCAGGTACTGGCCTTCATAGAGCGTGTTGGCCCGGAACATCGGGAACACGAAATCCTTGACGAAGGTTTCGCGCAGATCCTCGACGAAGATCTCCTTGACGCCGAACATTTCGGCCTTCTTGCGGGCAGGTTCGAGTTCTTCACCCTGGCCGAGGTCGGCGGTGAAGGTGACGACCTCGCAGTTATAGGTCTTCTGGAGCCAGCGGAGGATTACCGAAGTGTCCAGGCCGCCAGAATAGGCGAGCACAACTTTCTTGACGTCCTGGTGGGCGCTCATAACTGCGTGGTCCTTGGTGTGTTTCGTTTGAGAAGCGTTTCTAGCATCTCGGGGAGAAGAGGGAAACCGGGCGAATGTCAGGCTTCGGGGGGGGCGGAACGGCGCTGGCGCTCACTTTCGGTCTTGAGCTGACCGCAGGCCGCAAGGATGTCCTGACCGCGCGGAGTGCGGATGGGCGAGGCGAAGCCGGCGCCCATCACGATGTTGGCGAATTTCGTGAGCTGTTGGCGGGTCGAGGGTTGGAAATCCGAGCCGGGCCAGGGGTTGAACGGGATCAGGTTCACCTTGGCCGGTAAGTCACGGATCAGACGCACGAGTTCGCGGGCATCGGCTTCGCTGTCGTTCACGCCACGGAGCATGATGTATTCGAAAGTAATGCGGCGTGAGTTGGATGCGGCCGGATAGCGTCGGCAGGCGGCGATTAGTTCCTCGATCGGGTATTTGCGGTTGAGCGGCACGATCTGGTCGCGCAGTTCGTTAGTTACGGCATGCAGCGAGATGGCCAGGTTGATGCCAAGTTCATCGCCGCAACGATCCATCATCGGGACCACACCGGACGTCGAAAGGGTGATGCGGCGGCGAGATAGGGCGATGCCTTCGCCGTCCATGATGATCCGCATGGCTTTGGCGACGTTTTCGTAATTGTAGAGCGGCTCGCCCATGCCCATCAGTACGATGGTGGACAGGTAGCGCGGCATGTCTGCGCTCGGGCTGGGCCATTCGCCGTAGCTATCGCGGGCTGCCATGAACTGGCCGACGATCTCGGCAGGGCCGAGGTTGCGGACGAGCTTCTGGGTGCCGGTATGGCAGAAGGTGCAGGACAGGGTGCAGCCGACCTGCGAGGAAATGCAGACAGCGCCCCGGTCTTCCCGGCGATCCGGGATGTAGACGGTTTCGGCTTCCTGGCCGTCGCGGAAGCGGAAGAGGAACTTGCGCGTCTCGTCCACGGAGGTTTGTTCGGTCGCGGTCGTGGGGCGGCTGACGACGAAATGTTCCGCGAGCTTGGCCTGCATGGGCTTGGCGATGGTTGTCATCGCCGAGAAATCGGTTGCGCCCTGATGGTAGATCCAGTGCCAGAGCTGTTTGGCGCGGAAGGGCTTCTCGCCGATTTCCGTCATGAGTGCGGCCAATTCTTCGCGCGACAGGCCTACTAGATCGCGCCTCCCGTCCGTGAGACGTGCTTCGGGCGGTGCGAACAGGGCGGATTTCGCGTGAATGCGCTCGCGCTCGGCAGCGTTCAGATCGTCGGACGCGACGGAATTGATTCGGGGGCGGATATCGGGATGGATTACGGCTGTCATGGCGGCGGAGCCATAGCACGGGGGAGACCTGCAGTTCCAAAGGAAAAGCGCGGTCTTCCCCGGAAAACTATTTTAGCAAACTATTCTGCAGTAGCCTGTGCCGTGCCGGTTTTTCTGGCTGCGATCAGAAACTCACGGTTGCCTTCCGGACCGGTAATGGGGCTGGCTTCGATCCCGAGGATTTCCCAGCCGGGGAGGGCTGCGAACCACTCCCGGATTTCTTCGCAGACACGGTCGTGGACAGCCGGGTCCCGGACGACGCCTTTTGCGCCGACTTCCCCGCGGCCTGCTTCGAACTGGGGCTTGATGAGGGCTACGGCCCAGGCATCCGGCGTCGTGAGCTCAAGGGCGGCAGGCAGGACGGTGCGCAGGCCGATGAAGCTGGCATCGCAGACCACGATCCCTACTGGTTCGGGAATCTGTGCGGCCGTCAGGGCGCGGGCATTCGTCTTTTCCATAACGACGACGCGTTCGTCCGAGCGGATTTTCCAGGCAAGCTGCCCATGTCCGACGTCCACGGCATAGACCTTCGCAGCCCCATGCGTGAGCAGGACGTCCGTAAAGCCGCCGGTCGAAGCGCCAACGTCGATGGCGACGCGGCCTTTCGGGGCCAGCCCGAAATGTTCAATCGCGTGGATCAGCTTGAGCCCGCCACGCGACACCCAAGGGTGGTCCTGCCCCTTGAGGGCGAGGGGCGCGTCTTCGGGGAGTTGGTCGCCGGCTTTCGCGATCCGGCGGTCACTCGTATAGACGAGGCCCGCCATGATCAGGGCCTGTGCCCGTGTCCGGCTTTCGACCAGTCCCCGGTCAACGAGGAGCTGGTCGGCACGGCGTTTAGCCATCAGTCGTTCAGGCGGACTGCTGGGCGACTTCGACGCCAAGGGCGTCTGCCGCGGTGCGTACGATATGCGGTGCGGTCAGGCCGGCTTCTTCGTACTGTGCGTCCTGCGTGTTGTGATCGATGTAACGATCCGGCAGGGCCATCGGACGGAACTTCACCTTGTCGAGCAGACCGGTTTCGGCAAGGTGCTGAACGACGAGGCTGCTGAAGCCACCAATGGCACCTTCTTCAAGCGTGATGAAGACTTCGTGCTGGTTTGCCAGATCTTCCACTAGACCCTTGTCGATCGGTTTGGCGAAGCGGGCATCGGCAACCGTGACTGGAACACCCTGTGCGGCCAGTTGGTCAGCGGCGCGCAGGGATTCATGCAGGCGCGGGCCAAGCGACAGGATGGCGACGCCACCGCGAGCGTTCGGCGCGCGACGGGCTTCGCGGACGATGCGCCCTTTGCCGATTTCCAGAACTTCGCCCTTTTCAGGCAGATCAAGGCCGATGCCGTTGCCACGCGGGTAGCGGAAGGCGATCGGTCCGGCGTCATATTCACAGGCCGTCGCTGTGGCGTGCAGCAGTTCGATTTCGTCGCACGGTGCCATTACCACCATGTTCGGCAGGCAGCACAGGTAGTTGAGGTCGAACGAACCGGCATGGGTGGCGCCATCGGCACCGACCAGGCCGGCGCGGTCAATGGCGAAACGGACTGGCAGGTTCTGAAGCGCGACGTCATGGACGACTTGATCGTAGGCGCGCTGCAGGAAGGTCGAGTAAATTGCACAGAATGGGCGCAGACCTTCGGACGCGATACCGGCCGCGAAGGTGACAGCGTGCTGTTCGGCAATGCCGACGTCGAAGAAGCGGTCCGGATAGGCCTTGGCGAAGGCGCTCAGGCCTGTGCCGGACGGCATGGCGGCCGTGATCGTGATCAGCTTATCGTCGGTTTTGGCACGGCGCATCAGTTCGCGGCTGAAGATGGACGTATAGCTCGGCGGTCCGGCCGGGGCCTTCTTCTGCTCGCCCGTGACGACGTTAAACTTGCTGACGGCGTGATACTTGTCACCGGCGGCTTCGGCGGGTTTGTAGCCGCGGCCTTTCTCGGTGATGATGTGCAGCAGGATCGGACCCTGATCGTCGGCGTCGCGCAGGTTGCGCAGGATCGGCACGAGCTGGCTCATGTCGTGGCCGTTGACCGGGCCAACATAGTAGAAGCCAAGCTCTTCAAACAACGTGCCGCCTGTAATCAGGCCGCGGGCATACTCTTCGGCGCGCTTGGCGGTGCGCTCGATTTTACCCGGAAGGCGCTTGGCGACCTTGCCAGCGAGATCGCGGAGGCTGAAGAACTGGCGGGAGGACATCAGACGCGACAGGTAGTCCGACATCGAACCGACCGGGGGAGCGATCGACATTTCGTTGTCGTTCAGCACCACGATCAGGCGGTTTGCGCCGGGGCCTGCGACTGCGGCGTTGTTCATGGCTTCATAGGCCATGCCAGCCGAAATCGAGCCGTCGCCGATGACAGCGATGACGTTGCGTTCGTGATAGCTCGGGTCTTCTTCCGCACGCAGATGGTGCGCAACGGCCATGCCGAGGCCAGCTGAAATCGAGGTGGAGGAGTGGGCAGCGCCGAACGGGTCGTATTCGCTTTCCGAACGACGGGTAAAGCCCGATAGGCCCTCGGGCTGACGCAGGGTGCGGATCCGGTCGCGACGGCCGGTCAGGATCTTGTGCGGATAAGCCTGATGGCCGACGTCCCAGATGATGCGATCGTCGGGTGTGTTGAAAACGGCGTGCAGGGCGACGGTCAGCTCGACTACGCCGAGAGAGGCGCCGAGATGGCCACCCGTGGTGGATACGGCGTCAACGGTTTCAGAGCGCAGTTCTTCGGCAAGCTGCTTGAGCTGATCGACGGACAGGTTCCGCATGTCGGCAGGGAAACGGACGCGATCCAGTTCGGGATAGCGGCCATAGGTAGGAATCGTAGAGGAATTCTTGCTCATGGGATCAGTTCCTGCGCTCGACGACATAATCTGCCAGAGCCCTGAGGGCGTCGGCTTGTGCACCGAAAGATGAAAGGGCCTCCCGGGCCCGGTCGCTCAGGCGACGGGCTTCGGCACGGGCACCATCAATGCCGAGCAGGGAGACGTAGGTTGATTTGCCGCTGGCTTCGTCTTTGCCCGCGGTTTTGCCGAGTTCCTCGGCGGTTGCTGTGGAATCCAGTACGTCGTCTGCAACCTGGAAGGCGGTCCCGAGATCACGCCCATAGGCGACGATGGCGGCGCGACGGGCGTCGTCCACATCGGCGAGAATGGCACCAGACTCGGCGGCATAGCGGATGAGGGCACCGGTCTTCAGGGCGTGCAGACGACGGACCTGGTCCAGCGGGAGGGCACGGCCTTCGCCACGGATGTCGATGACCTGACCGCCGACCATACCGGCCGATCCGGAAGCCTGTGCAAGCGCAAGCGCCAGATTGGCGCGAACGGTCGCGTTGGGGCTGGTTTCAGGCTCGACGAGAATTTCAAAAGCGCGGGTTTGAAGGGCGTCACCGGCCAGAATCGCGATGGCTTCGTCAAACTGCTTGTGCGTGGACGGCTGTCCACGTCGCAGGTCGTCATCGTCCATGGACGGCAGGTCATCATGTACCAACGAGTAGGCGTGAAGTAGTTCGACCGATGCAGCGACACGCAGGGCGGCCTGGCGGTCGGCGCCAAACAGAGTGGCCACTTCGACAGCCAGGAAACCACGCAGACGCTTGCCGCCGCCGAGGGCTGCGTAGCGCATGGCTTCAATAAGAATGGACTCGTCTCCCGGCACCATAGGCAGCAGGTTTTCGATCGTGTTTTCGATCTCGGAACAGGCGCGGGCGAGCGCGTCCTTCAGGGAAACAGACGTGGTAGGGGCATTCATCGGCCGGACTCTCCGGTATCGGCAAGAGGCTCCGTGCCTGTCGTGCCGTCATCGTTTTGCACGATGGCGCGGACACGCATCTCGGCCTCTCCCAGCTTCGCATCACAGTGTTTGCGCAGGGCAGCACCGCGTTCATAGGCGGAAATAGCGTCCTCGAGTTTCATCTGGCCGCCTTCAAGGCCGCGGACAATCCGCTCCAGTTCGGAGAGAGCATCCTCGAAAGACATGGCATCAATGGGTTCGGGCATGAAAAGCCTCAAGGCACACTTTGGAACAAGGTAGCGAGGGGATTACAGGCAGAAGACAGGTTTTGCCAGCCCCGAGCATGGGAACGCTGGAGTTTCTTCAGGGCGGTGACGTTTCTGCACGTCGCCGGATCATGAAGGAAAGAACGCCTGCGGTGTCTGTAAACGCAATGAGCGCGTGGCCGGTTTCGCGGCAGTAGGATTGGAAATCTGCCACGGATGCGCGGTCTGTCGCGAGGATACGGAGCTTCGCACCTGGCGGCATGTCGCGCAGGGCGCGGTTAGCCTTAAGGACGGGCATCGGACAGGCCAGACCGCGCAGATCAAGGAGTGTTTCTGTCGTGGGAACGCTCATGGGGCACTATTATGCGCCTATCTGGCAGGAGGGCCAAGGCGGCTTTTCCTGTGTCAGATGGTGGGTTTTAGGTTTTCGTTGATAAACGGCATGTTTGTTTCTATATTAATGGCTTAATGCCACAAAAGCGTTCCCCTCGGGGAGCGCTTTTTTTATTTGGGGGACGGCATGTCGGACAGGGAAGGCCTGGCAATCAGTCTGGCTGATGGAAATGAGAGACGGGCTTATACGCTTCGGATGCTTGAGGATCGGGTGCTGCGGCTGGAGACGATCGCAGGAGGGCTGTCGGATCGATACGAGGAACTGCGTACTGAGATGCGGCAGGAAATTTCGTCGTTGCGGGATCAGATGAAGTTGCTGGAAGCGAAGGTTGACGAGGGGAATCGTGTCGTCAACGGCAAACTGGACCGCCTGATCGGGGGGCGGGCGGTCATTACCGGGATCATCACGTTGGTAACATCCATTCTGGGAACGGGTATGGTGCATTTTGCCTTGTCCCTGAGCACGAAGTGAGGGGGCGGCATGAGCGGAATTGATGTGGGCCAGCTCAAGCATCTGGTGGTTGCTCCGGCATTGGCGGCGCTGGGGCTTGATGGGGATGTTGCGGTCAATCTGGTGACGGGAACGGCTCTGGCGGAGAGTCGGGGCACTTATGTAAGACAGATTGGTGGGGGACCGGCTCTGGGACTGTGGCAGATGGAGCCCGCGACGCATGACGATTGCTGGGTCAATTTTCTGTGTTATCCGGCCGGAAAGCGGTTTGGACGGATTCTACAGGGGATGCTTTCGCAGGATCTGCCGAGGAGTGCACAGTTGGTTTCAAACCTGAGATATGCGTCTGCGATGGCGCGTATCCGGTATTATAGGGTTTCAGCGGCCTTGCCGGCGACGAGTGATCCGGCCGCTCTCAGCCGTTTTCACAAGCAGTATTACAATACGGCTGCGGGTGCGGCGGACCCGCTAAGTAATATTCCGTATTTCCGGCAGGCGGCTATGGTCTGAATATGGGGGAGCGGTGTCGGGGAATGTATGCATCACGCTCCCGACACCGCATGAGTACTTAAATCGTTTCAATATGACCGAATAGTGGCAAGGGGCGTGGGAAATCGGATTGGGTCGGTTGGGGGGTTAGGAAAGGGATAGGGTTCGGATGGCCAGGTTGCCCTTGAACGTCGTGCTGCCGGTATGTGTCAGGGAAAGGCGGCGGTGTAGAGAGACGCTTCCGCCCATCGTGATCCAGCGTCGGCAGAACGCGAAATCTTCGGAAAGATAGGTACGGGTTTCAGGATCGATCAGGCAGTCGAAAAGGGCGTAGGCGTCTGAGGAGGGGACGTCCGGACTGCTGCCTTCGGTTCTGGCGTCGATGCGGCTGTAACGCGTTTCCGGATAATGGGTGATCATGTCGCGCACCATCTGGCGCGTCATGAGCATGAAGCCGGTGCCAATATAAGAGACGGGCGCTATTTCGCTTGGTGCACTGCCGTCGTGAAGCGCAGTGCAGTCGCCGACATAACGTAAGCTGGCCGTGGCGGCGGGTTCTCCAGCGGCGATGAAACGGTCCGTATCATTGTCCCAGTAATGGGATTTCAGAGGGTAAGTCCCGCCGATCAGGGGACGATCTGCATCCAGAAGGGCGAGAATATCGGTGATGGAAAAGCCGATATCACTGTCGATGAAGAGAAGATGGGACGCATCGGTCATGGTTACGAACTGATGCAGCAGTGTGTTTCGGGCCCGTGTGATAAGGGCATCACTTCCGATGGTCGAGAGCGTCAGTTGCAGGTTATGGGCTGGGGCTGCGGCCATGCAGCTGATCAGGGACTGCATGTAGTTTAGTGTGACGGTGCCACCGAAGCAGGGTGTGGCAATGAAGACGTGGCGGGGGGCGGCGGGGCAGGAAGTCATGACAGACAGCCTGCCCGGAAGTCATAAAGAAAGAGTTAAAACTGCATCTCGAAAGTAGTCATGCGCCCATGTGGGCCTGAAGGATCATGTAGAAGACGAAGGCGGCATCCAGGCCGAGAACGATGGGCGTCAGGCGTTGGAACCGGCGCGTGGCGATAGCGAGCGCGGTGTAGATCAGCAGGCCACATGACAGGCTCAGCATGAAATTCCCCGTCACACCTGCGATGAGCAGCATGGTCAGAGGCGGGATGGCTTCTGAGGGTGTTTCGGCGACCCGACTGAGGCTGCCGAGCATGTTCAGGCCCACAAGAATGAGCACGGGGGCCGTGGCAATGGCCGGAATAGCGGTGATGAGCGGCCAGAATACCGAAGACAGGGCGAACAGGACGGCGACGACCAGTGCGCTCAGGCCTGTGCGACCACCGGCTTCAACGCCTGCAAGGCTCTCGACATAGGCGGAGACTGTGCATGTTCCGAGCGAGGCACCAATGATACTTGCGGCACCGTCGGAACCGAAGGCGCGATGGTCCAGAGCGGGTTTTTCGACTGTTCCGTCCAGACCGGCGCGATGGGCGACGCTCATCATGGTTGCGGTTGCGTCGAAGAAATCACTTAGCAGGAAGTACAGGGTGATGGGGACGAGCAGTCCGAGATGGGAAAAATATTCGTGGAAATCGAATGGAAGGAAGAGGTTGGTCGGGTAGTGCGGCCAGTCCAGAAGCTGGGCGGGTAGATGAGTGATCGGGCCGGAAGGTGTCTGGATGAAAAGGCCGGCCATGGTGATGGTCAGAATGGCGATGAGCAGACCTGCCGGAATGCGCAGCACCACGAGGATGGCGCTTAGGGCAACACCTGCCATGCTGAGTAGAACGGACGGGTTGTGCAGGGATCCAAATGTCAGGCCTTCAGATGAGGGGACGGCGATCCCGCCTGTTGTCAGGCCGATCCGGGCAATGAAAGCGCCGAGGGCGATCTGGATGCCGAGGACGATTGAAGGCGGGAATCCGCGGATGATGCGCTGGCGGATCTGGCTGAGGGAAAGAGCTGTGAAGCACAGGCCGCTGAACAGAACGACCGTGAAGGCCGTGCGCGGGCTGACATGGGCCTGCTGGACGACGACCTGTGCGAACAGGACGTTGCTGCTCATGGCGGGAGCGAGGGCGATGGGCAGTCTGGCCCAGAGAGCCATCAGGAGTGTGCCGGCGACTGCGCCGGCGATGGTCGTCATGACCATGTCATGGCGGTCCAGACCCGCTGCCGAAAGGATGGCGGGATTGACGGCCACGATATAGGCCATGGCCCCGAAAACCGTCAGTCCGGCAATGATCTCACGTGGGATCGTTGAACCGCGGGCCGTGATATGAAACCAGCGGTCGAGTCTGGGTAGTAGCAAGCGGACGCTCCGGGGGCAGGTAATGGCTGGGCCAAGCTATAGTCAAAAAAGCCGTTCCTGCCACGGGCCGGATCATATCTTTTCATTTCGGATTCGATTTTTTTTCGGTTCTGGAGGGTTCGAAGAGCTCTCTGGTTTTTTTTGCTGTTGAAGAGTGGCTCGCTCGATTGAACGAGCTTGGTGATCTGCTCGCGTGTCGAGTATGTCTTTGCCGACTAGAAATCATAGACGGAATTGGTCGTCCAAACTGTCGGTATCACCCGGGCCAGCATGTATATTTTACAACATGCGCCGCCTCATCATGTTTGCGCTGTTCCGGAAGAGTGTCGCTTCAGGGCTGAGGGGGACGCAGCGGCATGAGGCTTCGTGGGATCAGGCCAGGGAAGGCCTGCGCGAGGCGTTCGGCGTCGTCGGGGGCAAGCATCGCAATGGCACAGCCCAGCGCGCTGGCGTCTGGCGCTGGCAGCCGGTCGATCCCCCGCAAAAGATCGGCAAGACCATGACCTTCCGCCGTCAGCACCATGAATGATGTCATCCGCGTGTAGAGTGCCGTAGTGGCGTCGATTTTGGTCAGAGCATGGTCGGGAATGGCAATCCGGATTTCTGCGCCACTGATGGGCGACAGGACCTTATTTTCTGCGATCATGACATGAAGCGGCACCATCGGCAGAAGCGTGGGCGAACCGGGAAGGGAAAGGTAGCGCCCGGGGAGTGGGTTCTCCGTGAAGAGGCAAGCGTTCCAGACATCTCCATCCGATACTTCGAGGGCCATGATCAGGGGGTTGTAACGGCCGAAATTCATATCTCCCGCCCCGACAGACACGAGAGATCCCGTCTGCATGTCCTTCATCAGCTGCTTCGTCTGGCCGAGTGTGCAGAAATGGAACTGCGGAGGGGGCTGGCGGGATGATGGCGTGGAAAATTGTGCCGGTGTTAGGCCGAGATCCTGCAAAACGGACCGATCTGCATGAGTAACGGTGGCCTTGAGGTGCCAGTAAAGATCCGTCAGCGACGCCTGTACGACGGAAGAGGCAATTCGGCGGCTTTCCGGCAGCCAGCGGCTCGCGCCTGTATATTCGGCGTCGTTGCGGTCGAAATTCTGCCAGGCTTTGTCCGGCGTGGTGCTGGAGTTGCGCCGCAGGAAGCTTTCATGATCGCCAGCGGCGAAATGAAGGATACGACTGTCGGCCCAGGTTGCACTTTTCTCAAGTGCTGAAAACGGGTCGGGCAGATTGTTGCCGATTTGGCGGGGCTGAACGAGGTGCCGAACGATGCGATGATCAGGCAGGCTCAGCAGACCATGCCGTGTAAAGGTTTCAACCGGAGAGAAGGGGGATGGAACCGTGCGGCCTGACGAGCCAAACAGGCACCAGTTTATCGGAAGCATGGTGGCAGATGCGGCGGCAGTGAACTCGGCGACGGACCTGGCGGTTTCAAAATGCAGATATTCATCCGCCGCCAGGATCATCATCCAGTCGAATTCGTTTTTGCCCTGTTCCAGAGCCATTGCGTGGAAGCGGGTCTGACGGTCCAGCCGTTCGGTCAGGGTCGTATCGGAAGAATGGACGCGGATGTCGTAGAGTGTGGCCGCGTTAGACAAAATCGCGGCTGTTCCGTCAGTCGAATTGTCGTCACAGACGATCAGTGTTGAAAATCCGATGGTCGCATGATGTGCGAGCCACCATCCGATCGTGTCGACTTCATTGTGAACGAACAGGATGGCAGCGCTTTTCGACATAAGGCAGGGATCAGTCCATCTTCAGGGCAGCGAGGAAGGCGCTCTGGGGGATTTCGACTTTACCGAATTGGCGCATGCGCTTTTTGCCTTCCTTCTGCTTATCCAGAAGTTTGCGCTTGCGGGAAATGTCACCGCCATAACACTTGGCCGTCACATCCTTGGACAGCGCGCCAATGGTCTCACGGGCAATGACCTTGGAGCCGATGGCGGCCTGAATGGCGATCTTGAACAGCTGCTTGGGGATCAGGTCCTTGAGCTTCGCACAGATGGAGCGTCCGCGCTGTTCTGCGACGGTGCGGTGCGAGATGAAGGACAGTGCATCGACCGGTTCGTGGTTTACGAGGATGGAAATGCGGACGAGATCGCTCTCTTCGTAGCCATCCATCTGGTAGTCGAACGAGGCATAGCCGCGGCTGATGGATTTTAGGCGATCGTAGAAATCGAACACCACTTCGTTCAGCGGCAGGCGGTAGACGGCCATGGCGCGGTTGCCGACATAGGTCAGATCGACCTGGATGCCACGGCGCTCGGAGCACAGCGTCAGGACAGGACCGAGATACTCGTCTTGCACCATGATGGTGGCTTTGATCCACGGCTCATCAATGGTTTCGATCTTGCTCAGTTCCGGCATGTCGGCCGGGTTGTGCAGATCTTCGACCGTGCCATCCGTCATGTGCATCTTGTAAACTACGGACGGGGCTGTTGCGATCAGGTCCAGATTGAACTCGCGGGACAGACGCTCCTGGATGATTTCCAGATGCAGCAGACCAAGGAAGCCGCAGCGGAAACCGAAGCCCAGCGCCGCAGAGGTCTCGGCTTCGAAGTGGAATGACGCATCGTTCAGGCGCAGTTTCGCAAGACTGTCGCGCAGCTTTTCGAAATCGTCGGCATCAATCGGGAACAGGCCACACCACACTACGGGAATGGAGGGCTTGAAGCCCGGCAGAGCTTTTTCGGCTGGGCGGCGGTCAAGGGTGACAGTGTCGCCGACATTGCAGTCCGCGACGGTCTTGATGGCAGCGTTGATGTAGCCCATTTCGCCCGGACCGAGGCTATCGACCGACTGCATTTTGGGCAGGAACACGCCGACCTGATCGACATGATAGGTTGCGCCGGTCTGCATCATGCGGATGCGGTCACCACGTTTGAGGCGACCATCCTTGATACGGACGAGAATGATGACGCCAAGATAGGCATCGTACCAGCTATCGACCAGCAGGGCCTGAAGCGGGGCTTCGGCATCACCCGTAGGGGCAGGGAGGCGCTGGACAAGGGCTTCGAGTACGCCTTCGATATTGATGCCGGTCTTGGCGCTGATTTCGACGGCGTCATCGGCAGGAATGCCAACTACGTCTTCGATCTGGGCGCGGACGCGCTCGGGCTCAGCAGCCGGAAGGTCGATCTTGTTCAGGACCGGGACGATTTCATGGTTGGCGTCGAGGGCCTGATAGACGTTCGCCAGCGTCTGGGCTTCCACGCCCTGAGAGGCATCGACCACCAGAAGCGAGCCTTCACAGGCAGCGAGCGAGCGGCTGACTTCGTAGGCGAAGTCGACATGGCCCGGCGTGTCCATGAGATTCAGCGTGTAAACCTTGCCGTCCTTGGCCGGATAGGTCAGGCGGACGGTCTGCGCCTTGATGGTGATCCCGCGCTCCTGCTCGAGTTCCATCGAATCGAGGACCTGGTTTTTCATCTCACGCGCGGTCAGGGCACCACAGGCCTGAATCAGGCGATCGGCCAGCGTCGATTTACCGTGATCGATGTGGGCGATGATCGAGAAATTGCGGATAAGAGAGAGCGGGGTATCGGTCATGGGTGCTACATAAGGGATTATCGCAGAAATGTCAGTAGATCTGCGTAAAAGCCTGCCTTTGTGACAAGACAGGCGGGAGTGGGATCAGCGGTCCGTCAGACGGAATTCGATCCTGCGGTTTCTGGCATAGGCCGCCGGTGTGCTGGCAGCGTCCAGAGGCTGGTAGTCGGCAAAGCCTGTCGCGGCCAGATGGTGCGGGTCCACACCTTCGGCAATGAGCAGCTTGACCACGGTGATGGCACGTTCGGAAGACAGCTCCCAGTTGCTGGGAAAGGCGCTGTGGATCGGCTGGCGGTCGGCGTGACCGTCCACACGCAGAATCCACGGAAGATCTGTCGGAATCGTTGAGGCGACCTGTTTGAAGGTATGGGCAAGCGTCGTGATTTCCTTGCGGCCTTCCGGCGTCAGATCGGCACTGCCCTGCGGGAACAGGATTTCCGACTGGAAAACGAAGCGATCTCCCACGACGTTTACGCCCTTCTGGTTTTTCAGAAGGTCGCGCAGGCGCCCGAAGAACTCCGAGCGGTAGCGCTTGAGTTGATTGACCTTGTCGGCAAGTGCAAGATTGAGCTTGTTGCCAAGGTCTGCAATCTGGGCGTCCTTGCCCTGTTCGGCCTTCTTTTCAATATCGAGAGCGTTACTGATCGCCTGAAGCTGACGGGTCAGTTCCTCGATCTGGGCCTGCAGGTCAGAGATCTTGCTATTCTGCTGTTTGCTCGTGTCATCAGCCGAGGCCAGAGCCTGATCTTTTGACTGAAGTTGCCCTGTTAGGGCGGCGATCTGGGTCGAGAGAGTCTGGAGCTGGACCTGATTGTGCTGCTTTTCGTCCGATAGGGTGGCAACGGTCGAGGAGAGGCTTTTGTTTTTGTCTTCTGTCATCGACAGCATGTGAGACAGCTCGGCCAGCTGCTTTTGCAGGGCGTCAAGCGTGTGTTCGCGTCGTGACAGCGAGACCGAAAGGAACTGCTGCCCCACGACGAACACCAGCAGGACGAATGTCACGACCATCAGCAGGGTGGACAGAGCGTCCACATAGCCGGGCCAAGCATCGAGGGCGTTGTGAGATCCGCGTCTGCGCCGGGCCATGGATCAGTCCTGCCTGCCGGGGGGGGGCGTTGCGCTGCCAGAAGCCGCGGCGATCGTGCGGGCTAGAACACGGAGATCGTTGCGGAGCTCTCCGATCGTCTGGGCGCGGCCTTCATGCAGTTCCTGGATCAGTCGGCTGAGATGCGTTTCAATTCGTATGAGCGCTGTGCCCTGCGAGCCCGGACCGTCATCGCCCATATGGCGCAGGAGCGCAGTCTGGGTTTCGGCGGTGCGAGTCATGAGCGTCTGGTTTGCAGCCAGAAGATCCGTCATGCCGCGCAGGCGCTCCTGGAGGCTGTCGAGCATGTGTAGTTCGCGGACGCGGTTTTCCTCGCTGCGGGAGACGGCGTTCTGGAGCGTTTCCAGATTTTCGGCGGTCTGTTCGAGCAGGGCCTGAACATAGGCCGGGACAGGTGCGCCGTCGCTGTCGATGGCCGTGCTGCCGCTGACGCGCGTTACACCGGCCAGCCATTCTTCCAGCTCGTTGAAGAAGCGTGTCTGGGCCTGACCGGCCGTCAGATCCAGAAAGCCGAGAACCAGTGCGCCGGCCAGACCGAACATCGAACCTGAGAACGCTGTAGACATACCTGCCAGCGGTCCGGCCAATCCGGTCTTGAGCTGGTTGAACATGACGTCCATATCGCCGCCGCCTGCGGACATGCCGCCGATGACGGATGCGATGGAGCTGACCGTCAGCAGAAGACCGTAGAACGTCCCCAGAAGTCCCAGAAAAATCAGGAGCTGCGTCATGTAGCGGGAGATTTCCCGGCTTTCATCCAGACGCGAAGATAGGCTGTCGAGCATGGCCTGCGTCGTCTGGGTGGAAAGCGTCAGGCGGTCCGTGCGGTTGCGGGCCGCCAGCATGCTGGCCATGGGGGCGAGCAGGCGCGGCGCCTTGGGAGCGGCCAGACCGGCGCGGGGCTGACGCAGGAGCTCAACCCAGTGCACTTCCGGCATGAGGCGTTGGACGACATGCAGGTTCCACAGGATGCCCAGCAGGAGTACGCCGAGGATGATGGCATCAAGTTTGGGGTTCGCGTTGAAAGCATGAAGCAGGGTCGTGCCCATTGTCGCGGCCAGAAGGCCGACCGCGACAAGGAAAACGGCCATTCGGAGCAGATAGGTCGTAGGACGTGTCACGGCGTGTCTTTCCTGATGTTATTTTGGCAGGCCGTTTGCGGAAGGTGAGGGGGCTGCGGGATTTGTCTCGATGACAATATCCAGCCGGTCGGCAGGTGCGCTGTCTCCGGCGTCCGGACGTCCCAGCGCGCGGGGATAGAGACGGGTCGTGGCCACGCCTGCGTGAATGAAGATCGAACGAACGGTGAGCGCACGGGCCAGCGCGATGCGACGTGGCATGGAGACGTCATCGCCCGGCAGGGTAGCATGAGCGATCAGCACCACCCGCTCTTCCGGGTGATGGGAGAGTTCGGTTCCATAGGTCTGCAGCGTTTTGAGGCTGTCGGCGTTCAGCGCGTCGCTTCCGGATGCGAACAGAACCCGCAATCCACCGTCAGGCAGCGATTCCGTATGGCTTGCGGCATCGGCGACAGCTGTCACGTCCGCCGGAGGAGCGGGCGGATGGAGCTGGACTGGAACGAATGGCGGGGGCAGCACGACGGGCGGCGGCGGAGCGGGGGGAACGCCTGGAACCGTCTCATGCGCCGGAGCAGATTTGACCGGAGTGGCTGTCGGGGCAGGTTTCTGCGAGACCGGCTTCGTGTTGCTGTGTGCGGCCGAGGTGTGGGCCGTCTGTAGCGCCGCAGCCGGTTTTTTTGCTGTGGGAGCTGGCTTGCCCTGAGGCAGATCATCCAGATTGCTGGTGACCTGTGCCTGTGCGGCGGGCAGCGAGAGGCAGGCCAGAAAGGCCGCCAGAGAAAGGGAGGAGAGGATCGGCCTGTTCATGTCAGGCCGATCCTAGACGACGCCTCACGACTCCCGCAATGGGGCGTGAGGGCAGTTTCGTCAGCTCCGGTAGATCAACCCCGGTTCAGGGCCTCATGCACGAGCGCGCGCAGGGTGCCGTGCAGGTTGGTGTTTCCGGCAACGACATTCACGTCATCCGGCAAATCATGGAGTTCGTTGCCATCCGGGTCGGTCGCATAACCACCTGCTTCGCGGACGAGAAGCAGACCGGCTGCGCAGTCCCATGGTTTGATGCCGAATTCCCAGTAGCCTTCGTAGCGGCCTGCTGCCACCCATGCGAGATCGAGGGCAGCGGCACCGAAGCGGCGAATCCCCGCGACTTGCGGCATCAGGGCACCAAGAACGCGGGCGAACGGCAGACGGCTGCTGCTAGGGACCTTCGCAAAGGGAATGCCCGTTGCGAAAACGGCTTCCAGCATGTTGCGGCGACCGGAGACGCGGAGGCGACGCTCGTTAAGGAACGCGCCCACGCCCTTTTCGGCCCAGAACATTTCGTTGGCAGCCGGGTTGTAGACAACCGCCGCGACCAGTTCGACTGATCCGTCCGGCAATCTGCGCTGAAGGCCGATGGAAATGGCCCAGTGCGGAATGCCATGGAGGAAGTTCGTCGTGCCGTCCAGCGGGTCGACGATCCAGCGCCAGGTCCAGTTGTCCCCGCCCGAAGCGCCGCTTTCTTCCATCAGGAAGGCGTAGCCCGGCCGCGCACGGCTCAGTTCCTCGCGGAGGATGGTTTCGGCGCGCAGATCAGCCTGGGAGACGAAATCTCCTGGGCCCTTGATGCTGACCTGAAGCTGTTCGACCTCTGCAAAATCACGGAGCAGACGGCGTGAAGCCTTCTGTGCCGCGCCCTGCATGACGGCCATGTGCGGGGAGAGACGCATGGTGGATCAGTCCTTCGCGCGTTCGACGTAGGAGGCGTCTTCCGTGCGGACAACAATGCGCTCACCGGCTTCGATGAACGGGGGGACCAGCGTCTTGACGCCATTGGACAGGACGGCGGGCTTGTAGGACGAGCTGGCCGTCTGACCTTTGACCACCGGATCAGCTTCCGTGATTTCCAGGGTCACATGAGGCGGCAGTTCCACGCCAACCGGGTCGCCTTCGACCAGCTTGACGTTCAGCGGCATGTTGTCCTGAAGGAAGGCGAACTGGTCGCCGAAGATGTCCTTGGCGAGGATCAGCTGCTCGAACGTCTCCGGGTCCATCAGGACGACATTGTCACCATCCATGTAGGAATAGGTGTAGTCCTTGTCTTCCGTCATCAGACGCTCGACGGAGTCAGCCGTTCTCCAACGCTCGTTGGTCTTGTTGCCCGTCTTGAGGTCGCGCATTTCGACCTGAATGAAGGCGCCACCCTTGCCCGGGGTGATGATCTGCTGCTTGAGAACCGTCCAGCGGCGACCGTCATGCTCGATGACCTGGCCGGCCCGGATAAGGTTGGCTTGCTGTTTCATGCTTGTGTCCTGATGACCCTGGGTAAGGGATTTTCTGTCACGTCTTGTGGGCTTCTAGCGCTGCACGGGGGCTGGAAGCAAGGCCAAGGGGCGCTGGACGGTTTGTGTCTTCAGGAAAGTGTGAAGGGTAGGGGGCTTGGGGCCGGGCTCCGGATAGGTCATGTCAGAATATGTCGCTGCCCTGATGCTCAGAGCGAAAGGCAAGGAGAAGCCGCATGTATGATATGAAGAACCTCTCGCGTATTTCCGATCTTGAAGCCAATGCCTCGAAGGGTATGGATGCGTTCTGGCAGTTCGACCGTGCGGCCTTCGCGGAAGGTGCAGTGAGCGCACTGACCAAGCAGCTCGCCGCCGTGGCCGTCGCTCTGACGACGCAGTGCCCTTATTGTATCGAGCTTCACGTCAAGGCAGCCCGCGAGGCCGGCGCAACAGATGCGCAGCTCTCCGAGATCGCCCTTGTGGCCGCCGCCATCCGTGCGGGTGGGGCCATCACCCATGCCACTCACATGTTCGACGCCAAATAAGGCGGCTTCATTTTATGAGGTGTGTCAGGTGAAGCTGCATGCCTCTCCGTCAGGCGTTGAGACCGTGCCCGGAGATGCAGAGTCCAGATATTCCGGCCCGATCGGAACTTTGCCCCGGCCACCAGGAATATCGAGGACGTAGGTCGGCCAGGCTGGGCCAGTCACGCGCCCGCGTAGCTGCCTCAGCAGAGCTTGCCCTTCCGCGACGGGAACGTGGAAATGTCCTGTTCCTGCGGCGGCATCGAGATGGTGCAGGTAATAGGGTTTTACCCGCGCTTTCAGGAATGCCCGCAGTAGGGCTTCCAGACTTTCAACCGTATCGTTGACCCCGCGCAGCAGGACGGATTGCGAGAGCACCGGAATGGCCCGGGACAGGACGGCGCGGATCGCCTTTGCCGCCTGCGGAGTCAGCTCGCTGGCATGGTTGGCGTGAACGACCAGCCACATGGCGCGATCGGTTTCCATCGCATCTAGAAGGTCTTCTGTCATACGGGCCGGGTCGGCGACGGGAACGCGGGAATGGATGCGGATGGTTTCGATGTGCGGGATGCAGGACAGGGACTGCACGATATGCTTTAGTCGGCGTGGAGCCAGCATGAGTGGATCGCCGCCTGTCAGGATGATTTCGCGGATATCGGGATGCTGTCGCACCCAGTCGAGTGCGGCTTCAAGCTGTGTATCGCTAAGCAGTCCACCGCCGGGGCCGACATGTTCGCGCCTGAAACAGAACCGACAGTAAAGTGGACAGACCAGCAAAGGCTTGAGCAGGGCACGATCTGCATAGCGGTGCACGATGCCGGGGACGGGGGACAGGGCGTCATCGCCAATCGGGTCCGCGTCTTCGTGAGGTAGCGTGACGAGTTCGCGCGCATCGGGAATGACCTGTCGGGCGATGGGATCGTCCGGATGCGTGATCAGGTCATGAAAGGCGGGGGGAATGGCCATTGTGAAGCGTTCGCCCACCGCTTCGAGCGTTGCGCGGTCGGCTTCCGCCGCCAGCCCTGCCTCGATCAGGTCGGACGGTGTGCGAAGTGTGTGACGTTTTGCAGAACGTTTCGCGGAATGTTGTGGGGCTGTCTTGACCATGTCATCCATGTGATGCCTCTAGCGGTGCGGGTCCCGGTTTTGCAACAGGAGCGAGAGACGTCATGACCGTATTGTCTGCTGATCCGGGCCGGATTGCCGAGCGCCTGCCCCTGCTTGAGCGCCGTACGCTGATGGTCAGATCGGTCCGGACCTTCTTTGAAGAGCGCGGATACCTGGAAGTGGAAACGCCGTTCGCGGTTCCTGTTCCGGGCGAAGAAGTCCATCTGCGCTGTTTTAGGACGGAGCTTGAAGGGCCGGACGGCTCCCGTGAGGCGCGTTTCCTGCATACGAGTCCGGAATTCGCGATGAAGCGGATTGTCGCGGCGACGGGGCGGCCGGTGTTCCAGATGGCGCGCGTCTGGCGCAACGGTGAGGCCAGCAATACGCATGCCCCGGAGTTCACGATGCTCGAATGGTATCGTCCGGGCGCGGATTTGTCGTCTCTCATGGATGAAACCGAATCCTTCCTGCGCGTGCTTCTGCCGCCCGTGGTGCATCGGGGGATGGATGTCATTGATCTGTCACTCCCCTTCGAGCGTTTGACGATGCAGGCTGCATTCGCCCGCTATGTGGGGGCGGATTTGCTGGGGACAGCGGGAAATGCCGAAGCTCTCGCCAGGCAGGCGCGTGTTGGCCTGCGGAACGGGGAGAGCTGGGAGGACCTGTTTTTCCGGCTTCTTCTGGAGCGTGTCGAGCCCGCGATCGGGCGCACGCGTCCGACGTTCCTGACGCACTGGCCTGCGGAACAGGCGGCGCTTGCACGCCGGGACCCCGAAGACGGGCGTGCGGCTCTGCGGTTCGAGCTTTATGTGGGCGGGCTGGAGTTGGCGAACGCTTTTGAAGAGCTCACCGATCCGGTGGAACAACGGGAGCGTTTTGCAACGGATCGTAAGCGTCGTATGGAACTGTCGCCGGATCAGGACTGGGCAGTGGACGAGGCGTTTCTGGCGGCTTTGCCGGATCTGCCGCCCTGTTCAGGGATTGCGCTCGGGTTTGACCGGTTGGTCATGCTGGCAACCGGAGCGCCGCGGATCAGTGACATTTTGTGGTTGGCCTGATCTTTTCAGAACTTGCAGGAGTTTTAATCCTTCTTTTGCGTCAGAAGGGCTAGAACGTGTCGAAAGAGGAACATGACCGCATTGCCGCGGCACAGTCGGGGAAAATGATGATGAAAAAAATTGGATTGCTGTCCGTCCTGGCGCTGCTGGGCCTTTCGGCCTGTGAAGTCCCCACCCTTCAGCAGCGCAAGGTTCTGGATTCCATGGTTGGCAAGTCCGAAGTGGACGTGCTGCGTCAGTTCGGTGTGCCCACCCGTAACTACGACGCCCAGGGCCATACGTTCCTCGCCTATATTGATAACCAGACCCAGTATTCCGGCGGTGGTGGCTGGGGCTGGGATGGCTGGGGAGGCGGCATGGGCGGCTGGGGCGGCGGCTGGGGTGGTATGGGCGGCTGGGGTGGCGGCTGGGGTGGCATGGGTGGATGGGGCGGCGGTTTCCCGGCGACCTATTACAACACCAGCTGTCAGACGACATTTGAGCTGGTCAGCGGCAAGGTCGTCGGATGGACCATGCGCGGGGATGGGTGCTGATTCGGCCAACCTGCTCTATGGTCGTTTCTCCCGCTCACAGGATGGTGCGATCAGGCATGGATGTGCGACTCGATGTTTTCTCGTCAGGATGGTTTCCGCGCTGGGGGAAGGGACTGAAACTCGGCGTGGGGCTTCTTTTGGGGGTCTCGCTCTCCGCTTGCGGCGATCCTGACTGGCAGGGTACCGACTGGACGAAGAACTACCAGGATAGCTTCGAGGCCCAGATCAGTGCTCGCGCGGCCCTCATGCCTGGGAGCGCCGTCCAAGCATATCAGCCCAGCCCGGACGGCGCTCCCAACAGCCCGGTTGCCTATCATTCGCCGCCGATGCTGTCCTATGAGGACCGGCCGCTCAATGAAAACATTGCGGGATCGCTGGAACTTTCCGATTACGTCAAGGCCATGCAGGTTGCGAAACTCGATCCTTGGATCAGTGGTCCGGGCCCCTACACGCTCTTTGCCATTCCCAACGCCGCCATGGAGCGTCTGAGCGCCCGCTGGCCGGGTGGACTGCTTGCGCCCGCCAATCGTGGGCAGCTCGCTCACATTTTGGGCTATACGATTGCATATGGGAAATGGGATGAGGCGGCTCTGCGCAAGGCCATCCAACGCAATCATGGTCGCGCTATCGGGCTGAAGACCCTGTATGGTGATCTGCTGGGCGTGCTGCGTTCCCCGCAGACGGGCGAATTGATCCTTGAAAATACGGCAGGTCAGACCAATCGTCTGGGGAGTAGGTCTTTCCCCCAATCCAACGGCGTTCTCTACTTCACGCAGGATACACTTCTGCCTGTGCCGGTGCTGAAACCGGCGTCAGCCGGCAGCAAGAAGGGTCATCGCTGAAAAACGCTCCGCATCCTTGCCATCGAACTGAAGTGGGATGGCAAGGAAGTCGGCGCCTGCCGTAATGGCAGACGAGGCGTCTTCCGTATTTCGGATATTTTCGGCGATGACTGGTAGCTCCATGACGGAGCTCCACCATTTCACTAGCTCCAGATCGCCGGGCGGAAATGCGACGTAATCGGCCCCCGATTCGCCAGACTTCATGGCGTCGTCGCGATTGGTGCACAGACAGCCAACAGGCATGTCGCTTCCAACCGTCTTACGCAGGTTTACAAGCTCTTCGACGTTGGCTGCATGGAGTCCGTCACAGATCCCCAGAAGAGATTTTGGTGTGTCAGCCAGCGATCCCGCGACTTCCAGGATCATGGCGACACCATTAGCATGGAGTAGGTCCACGAGCTGTGAAAGCTGTGTTGCCTCCGGGGTCCATCCGGCGGGGATGCGAAGAGCCGTTATTGTGGGCAGCCCGAGGATGTCGCGGAGTACCTCAAGGGCAGCGTCCGTCTTAAAACCAGCGGGCAGAACGGGGTAGAGATCACAAGCTGTCATGGGGACGTTCTCGCAGATTGTGGCGGCAGGAGCTAGGCGGACGGAGAGGCAGGATACGTCCGCGATAATCATTATATGTTTCCAAGGCCCGGAACTGGGCAGCGCTGACCCGGCAGATGGCCCAGCCAATTCCTGCATCCAGTGCCTGCCGGGCAATTGTGGGTGATGCGCCGCAGTCCAGAATGGATCGTCCGGCCCATGATCTCACAACTTCAAGCCACCATCGGATGCCGAACGCGTTACCCGCACTTTCAGCGGAGAGGGCAAGAAACGGTTTATCCCAGGACAGAAGAAGTTGATCCATCTCCTGACGGGACGGAATTATGAAAACAGGGTAGTGAGCAGGTAGTGATGTCCTTGACCCCATGCCGGGATCGGGTCTTTCCTGATGGTCTTGCCGGAGCGGATCTGTATTGGGCATTTTAATCGGGCATTTACTGGCAGAATGAGTGCATGAACGGAAAGATCGTGGCGGTAAACGAGACAGAGACAGATAGTGTGCAGGACGATAAGACGGTTGAACGTCTTGAGGAAGCGATGATGCGGATCGCCGCTGCATCCGAGCGTCATGTGCTGGCAAAGGAAGCCTGCGAGCGTGCGCTGCATTCTGCTCCGGATCTTTCGGAATTCGCGGCCAATATCGATGCGTTGTGCGCCCGCATTCAGGGCGTGCTTGACAGGAAGGAGGACTGACCGATGGGACAGGTATCCATTCGTCTCAATGGCTACGTCTATAATGTCGGGTGTCAGGATGGCGAGGAAGCGCATCTTTATGACATGGCTCGTCATGTAGAAGGCTGGCTTCAGCGGGCGCGGACTCTGGGTGGGGCCGCAAGCGAATCCAAGACGCTCATGATGGCCGCCCTGCTGATGGCCGATGAGATCTTTGAGCTGAAACGTCGGCAGATCTCACCCCAGGCTGAGGCGCAGATCCAGCAGGCCAAGCAGTTCCTTCGGCTTGAAGGGGCAAGGCAGGACCGTCTGGCACGTCTGGCGGGGCAGGCGGAGCTTCTGGCTGCGGAACTCGAGCGCACCCCCTAATTCTGCAACCTTTACATTGAATATCGGGCTGGACAGTCTAATATAGGTGGTGGAGCTGCCTGGTGCGTCAGGCAAATCATCCCCCGGGCCGATAAGCATTCCTTAGGGAACTGGCTCTGTCGTGGCCCTGGTCACGTTAACCGGTGCCCACCTGCACTTGCAGGTCTAGGAGGGCTGAAAAGACCAACGGCTTTGGCGGCTCCACAGATTTCTGACCTCGACCTTTTAAAAAAAGACCTGCGCCTGAAAATGGCCCAGTTGCGGCAGGCCGCTTCTCCTGATGACGAGGCGGTATTGCAGAAATTCCTCTTGAGAGAAATTCGGGCACGACCGGCTCGCAAGATCGCGGCGGTCTGGCCACTGGCCGGAGAAGTGGATCTCCGCCCCCTCTGCCATGCTCTTTCTGTGTCCGGACGGCAGGTTTTGCTGCCGGAAACCACGCGCAAAGGCTCCCCCCTGATCTTCCGGCGATGGACGCCTGCCAGCATCATGGTGGCAGGTCGCTTTGGTACATCGCATCCCGAGGGTGAAATCGATATTCCGGATTTGGTTCTGGTGCCGTTTCTGGCCTTCGATGTTTTTGGCTATCGGCTCGGATATGGGGGCGGCTACTATGATCGTACTCTGGCCATGCTGGATGTAACGGCAATCGGTTTCGGTTTTGCCGGACAACAGGTCGATCGTGTTCCCAGAGGTCCTTACGATATTCCGATCCCGACGATCGTGACCGAGCGCGGAATCATCAGGACCGATTTTTCCAAAATCACTATGAAAGACTGACTGTTGAGACTGTTGTTTCTTGGCGACATTATCGGGCGTAGCGGGCGTGAAGCCATTATCCGGAACCTGGCCGACTGGCGCCAGAAACTCTCGCTTGATCTGGTGGTCGCCAATGGAGAGAACGCGTCACACGGATATGGCCTGTCTCCCGATATTGCCAAGAACCTGCACAATGCCGGTATCGATGTGATCACGCTGGGCAACCATGCGTGGGATCGGCGGGACATGATCGGCTACATCAATCAGGCCCCCCACATCGTCAGACCTGCCAATTATCCTGCCGGAACACCGGGGCAGGGGAGTCATATCGTCGAAATCAGCCGTGGGCGCCGGGCACTGGTCATTAATGTGATGGGTCGCATCTTCATGGATCCGCTGGATGACCCCTTCCGCGTCGTCAGCGAAATCCTCTCCCGGCATCGTCTGGGAGTGACGGTCCATGCGATCCTGATCGATGTTCATGCAGAAGCCACCAGCGAGAAAATGGGCTTCGGGGCTTATTTCGACGGCAAGGCTTCTGTCGTGGTGGGGACGCATACGCATGTTCCAACAGCCGATCACCGTATTCTGCCTGCGGGCACGGCGTATCAGACGGATGCTGGAATGTGCGGCGACTACGATAGCGTGATCGGAATGGGGAAGCCCGCCTCATTGCACAGACTAGTTCGCAAGATTCCCGGGGATCGGCCGCAGCCGGCAGAAGGGGAGGCGACGGTTTGTGGGCTGATGGTGGAGACAGATGACGCAACCGGCCTGGCCCGGAAGGTCGCTCCGCTGCGGATGGGTGGGCACCTGGCTCCCAACTGGCCGGACTTCTGAGAAGAGCAGAAAAATTGAGAAAAAACCGCCTTTTTTCGAGTGCGATTCGCAATGAATAACGGGGGTTAGTCTCTTTTGTCCCAGAAAACCGGCATTTTCCCTGTTGATAAGTGCCTTGTGAATTCTGTTTGACACTCTGCATT